>PDTK01000029.1 GCA_002747175.1 Deltaproteobacteria bacterium
AGCAGTGAGCGGCCTTTACGGCCATACCCATCCGGGACCGGCGCAGCCAGTCCCCTTTACCCCACCCAAAGGGTGGGGATTTCGAAAATCGGTTTAAATAAATATACTGGTCAAAATGATGAGTGGTATGCCCTTTTTGCCTTGGTGTTATCCTTTCTGTATTTCATTCTACTGGGTGGATTTACTTTTTGGACCGGACCGCGGATTGTTTATCCGTCATATATATTGCTATTCTGCATTACTCCCTTATCCATTAAAATGATTCTATCCATCTTGTCAAGTCGCAAGAAATATTAAGACCGGTCTGAAGTGATTCAAATTCATCTTACAATTATGCTTTTATACCGATTTTTTATCTTACGAATGACCGTATTGGTAATTTTGAATAGAATTTTACCAGACGATCTCCAAGGCAATACCGGCATCGCCGCTTTCTTGGAAAAACGAAAAATCATTACGGGGATTTTTACGTTCCCAAGCAGATGGCGAAGCGCCGCTATTCGATGCTGTCCGTCCCGGACAATATTTTGTCCTTCGAATAGAATTATGTGTCTACCATCATGTGGATAACCGAATTTATCCAGATCTTCCACCACCTCCATCAATCGTCGAGCGTTATCGGTACCACGATAACTTTTTTGCTGGTAATGCATAAATCTTTCATCGCCGGTGGCGAGGAACCGGTATGCGGGTGTCCGTGTAACCGGCCTGACCGTATAAATCTCCAACGATCTTGAATGGTATACGATACATCGTAGACTATCGATTGATCTGTTTTCGATATCAATCGTTTTAAGATGGGCCAAAAGCGGGCCGCACTCCAGCAGAAACATTGGATCAAAACGATCAATTCGATGGGGAGCAAAATGCTTGGTGGCCTCAAGCGCTTTTTTAATTCCTTCGGAAGCTGCTAAAAATTCTTTGATGGTAAAATCGAAGCGCATCGGTCCAAGGTGTAAATGAATCGCTTCGCCTATATTGTCTTCGATTTGCAGTCGCTTAAAGCCTGATATGCCCTGTTTCACTTCGGCCAGGGTGATTACGGCAGGATTGCTCATCCTAATAGTCCTTGAACGTCAGATGTTCTCTGATAATATCGGAGAAGCGATCTGTCCGGATAAGATTCAAAAGGGGTTCGGTAAATTTGAAGAAAACAAGCCGAGCCGTTTCATACTGTTCATCATCGCTGAGTTGCGTTGATAATTGTCTTATTCGAAGCGTATAACCTTTACTGAATAGACGTTTGTCAAAAATGCAGCGTGTCAACAGATGGATCCACTCACAGCACGGGTCCAGGGTGTTCAGATTTATTTTACCGATACGATGATATCCAAAAAAGCGCCATGCTCGTTCTTGAAGTACACGATCCAGGGGAATCCACTCACCTTGATTCAGACTACGGCATGCCAATTCAAAATGACAGTCAATGAAAAAATTTGATGATGTGTTTCTATACTTTCTAAATGGATGAACACCATAAAGAAATTGGTCCCCAAAAAAAGGATGCGGAACCTTCTTGAATCCGTTTTCCTTTAATAGATTTTCAAAGGTTTCAATATCCTTCCAGCGCACTAGAATGTCGATATCCTTACCGACTTTAAGATTCTCAGGTAGCTCGTTATCGATATTTCGAAGTAGCCGATAAGAAACACCTGAGTCTGCTAACACTGATAGGACACGATATATCTTTATCGACGGGATGACGGTCATTTCATCGCCTTAATTATCTTGAGATTTTTTTCTGCAACAAGAAAAGCACTGGCCAGCAAAAAAAAATCTTCGAAAGAACACTCAAACCGGAATGCTTTTGTTTGGACATGAACAATAGAAGATTCATCTTCGAAGACAGGACGATTCAACTCAACAGTTATGCCCATTTCAGAAATATTAAACTCAGCAAGATCGTTTATTTTTTCTCCCATAGTTATACCTTATAGAATACCAATGCCCGTAACGGGCAGTTTATCTTGGATCCAGAGTTCATTGACATATCGGGAATAGGTTTTCCATCGATAGTACATTTGTAAATTTTTCCAGAGATAATCTTTCGGCGTTTTTAAAATTTTTTCGGTTAATGATTGGAGATCATAGATTATAGCAAAATGTCCATCATCTTTTGCTCCGGGCAGAGACGCTGTCCGGTCTAAAAGAATGATAGCCCGCCCATCATAATGGTTTTCCGGTTTAATGTTCCATACTTCTGCGTAAGTATTTGACAGAAACAGGGGTATAATAATACATGCTGTTCCATTTGGTTTCAACAAACGAGCTGCCTCAGAAACAAACCGAGTGTCTATATCAGCGCGAAGTAGATTGATTGCCGACACGTCGCCACCAATTACCCTCAATCCATCTATTTTCCTTTTTTTCGGGTTAAAAATTTGGTCATTTAAATATAGATTTTCTCAATCTGTGCTCTTTCTTACCAGCGACAAGTATTCAGAACGGCCTCCGGCTGCGTCCAAGACCTTGTCATCTTATTTTAATATTCAGAATTTTTTCTGAAAAAAAGAATTCAAGGGCTTTTTTATGTGGATATGAATATTTCCGAATCGGACTATCCGCTTCAACATTTATTATGAACTCCTTACAACTTATTAATATAATTTTGAGATTAGACGGTTTAATTTATATTTGTTTTAATTTAGTGAATGTTATTAAGAAACGAAAAGTAGATAAAAAACTTTTGCATTGCATAAAAAAAATTGGCCGGGTCTTATTGCTGAAGAGATTGAAAAGCATACTCGCCCAAGCAAGTGAAATTATTGTGGCAATAGCAGCGCCTAAAATTTCTAATTTAGGAATCAGAATCAGGTTGAGTCCAATATTTACAATTGCACCAAAGAGTGCTCTGTAAAAAGAGTATCTCTGAAGTCCTTCAATTAAAAACCATTTTCCTCCAGCAGCCATTAAAAAATAAAAAATACCGGCCCAAACGTGGACAGCAAGAACTGTACCTGCGCGTTGATATTCTGGACCAAACAGAAGAGAAATTATCGAATCCGACAAGAACGTCATCGGTATTGCCACGGCCAATGCCAGTACATTCATCAAGTCAAAAAGCTGTTGAATACGCAGTGAGTAAATAGCTTCGTTATTCTTTTTTGCTTCGATAATAGTCGGAAAAACCGATGCTGTAATGGTCATGGGAATAAAATACAAAGCCTCACTAATCGTCACGGCAGCCGTATAGATGCCAACCGATCCATCGCCCAAGATGTGTCCAAGCATAATTTGATCAATACGCATATAGACCATGTATGCGATTCCGGTAAGGATCAAGGGCCAACTATCTTTCAGCAAGTCGCCGGCACGGGTAAAGCTTAGTTTCCAGGCGCTTATTTTCCCACCGACCCAAACATACACACCAATTAATCCAACTGCTAACAATAGTCCTTCTGCAAACAAGGTCCATATGAATGCCATAAATGTCGCATTCGAAACGATAAGAAAAATTCTAACCGTGGTGAATAAAAGTATAATTCCATTTTCTGTCCAGACCACATATTTTGACTGAACCTGCGATTCAAACCAGAATTTTACCACATCGGTTGCCCTGAAAACCAGCCGGAATGCAAGCAAAGTAACGGCAAAGATAGCCATTAAATCATCGGGTCTAACATAACGAACACTGAACAGTGCTAAGCCGAAGGCGCAAATTCCACCCGAAAACAGCATTGCGAATGCAGTCCCCATGGTGGTATCAGCCACTGAGGGATACTGAACCAGGTCTCTGACAATAATACCGGTGCTAAACCCAACGGACGCCACCGAATCAAACAGTGTTACAAAGGCTATGCTATAGCTTAATAGACCGAATTTTATCGGCCCCAAATAGCGGGCTACCCAAATACCCACGATCAATCCAACGATCATTCTGAAAATTTTGTCAAAGAACAGCCAACCAATATTATCGAGAATTCTTAAAAGCCCACGCCTGTGTTCAATCTTTCTTTGTAATATAGCAGGCAAGAATTTTAAAATCATTTCTATTCAATACCGTCCCATTAAATCTTTTCAATCAGCGACTAATTAAACGAAAATTTTTATACATCCACAATATTGATGGTTTCGCAAAAAGACACCCGGCATGTCATTCCCGGCCAGGTAGAAATTTATAACCATATAATAATACTTTATATTATTATATTCAAGAGCGGCTAAAAACGATCATTCCCGATTTTTTAAGGTTTTGTCAATATTACACTTCGAAAAACTTGATTTCGATCCAAGCAGATTAAACTGGTTGCTTATCCTTTCGATTACTGTTTCGGGGCTTATTTTATCGATTGACAAGCCGCTTCTATACCCGTACATTTTGCATAATCTTAGATATTCATTCGGATTGTTTTCGATAACAGGATGGCATATGGCGTCATATCTATCATAAATATCTTTTGGGTATGGAATGAACCTGCCAAAATGATTCCCGCTATAAACAACAAAAACATGGCCCTTTCCATGAGCTACCGCAATGTGAGGCGCCAATGTGTCATTAGATAAAAGTAATTTCCCTTCTGATAAAATATATGACAACTCTAAAAGGTTTGTTTTTCCAACTAAGTCATAAAAATTATGTCTATAGTGATCTTCAAATTTCTTAACCATTACCTTATCTTCAGAACTCCCACATAGGACAATTTCTAATCCATATCGCTTGACAAGAAAACGAGCAATTTTTGCAAAATTTTTAATATGCCATTTTTTTTGTGAATGGCTTGCTCCAATGAATAAAACTGCATAGTTTAGTTTACTGAAAGGAAAAGATGTGCAAACTGATGTTGTAATTTTTGGTTTAATTAATAAAATATTATTTTTTATAATTATTTCAAATAATCGCTTATTTTTATTAAATTCGAATATTTCTTTTTCATTTACACAAATCAATATATTGTAAAATTTATCACCAATCCTCTTTTGCCATTTTCTAATATTTCCAAAGTCTCCGAAACAACCAATCTTTTGATCAGTAGATGCTACTTTAACAATATGATCATTGTAAAAAAATTCTCTGCTGAATGTCGGGCTTATTAGCATTTCATAGTGAATTGAAGATATATCTCTCAATTTTTTATATCGATAAATTATGTTTCTACGAAATTTTTTACGATTAATCCATATATAACTATCAATAAAGGCCCCGTCCAACGTAACTGCAAGATCTTTCCATGCTTGGTTGCCAACAAGTGTCAAACTATATGATTTATACTTCTCACTTTTTTTTAATATTTCGATGAAATTTCTAAATAATATATAATCACCAATTGCATCAACGCGCACCAACATTATTGATTTTTTTTTATATTTTTTACTTTTAGAAATAAAAAAAAGATCCAATGTAAAAAATAGGAAAAATTTTAATGATGATATGAGGTTATTTATCATATATACCAGAGTTATTGTGGTAAGCGTTCACAGGGTGCCGCATCTGCTTTGTTACCGGGCACCAAGGTATGACAAATACGTCTGTGCACCTGAAGCCATGCATTCGTGGCACCCTGTAATCGCTTACAGGTTAAACTTTACAACCTATTGGATGCTGCTTGCTACCCAGTGAACAGGTATACTCAAAGCAACGCTTGAACCCAATCAGCTTGTGGCGGCTGCGCATTGCATGAGAGATGAACCTTATGTATTGCAAAACATACGTGAATTGATTAAAATAGTGCATCAAAACATAAAAAAACTATAATTACAGATAGTTATAATTCATGCCACCTGCTACATTCAGTATTATCGTGTCCACATTGAACGCTCAGCAAACAATAGCCAAATGTATCGATAGTATCCGGTCTCAAACCTACCCCTTTATAGAATTGATCATTATCGATGGCGGTTCCACGGACGATACGCTGCAAATAATATCGGCAAATCATCGCAATGTTGCCTATTGGGAGTCTGAACCTGACAAAGGTATCTATCATGCTTTTAACAAAGGAATCAAGAAATCTCGAAATGATTGGATTTATTTTTTGGGAAGTGATGATTTTTTATGGTCAAAGACGGTTATCGAATCTGTTGCAGAAAGTTTAGATAGCATCCCTGAACGTATCCGTTTTGTCTATGGAAATGTTCACCACCTTGCAGATGATGGCCGAGTTATCAAGACGACAGGGTGTGAGTGGAATCCATCCATAGTTAACGAACCACGGACACCTATCGATCATCAAGCACTGTTCCACCACCGATCACTTTTCGAAGACCATGGTCGATATGATCTTAATTACAAGGTGATTGCTGATTATGAATTTCAATTGCGTGTTTTAAGCGACAATCCTTATTGTTGTCAATATATACATAAGGTAATCGCAGGCCATCAATATGGAGGCATCAGTACGGACCCACGTAACAGGCTGAAAATATTTAAAGATTCGTATTTTCTGAGGCGCAAGTACAGCATCCCAACCAATCCCTATACAACCTTGTTTAAATATTTCGGAGCATTTTTCTGGTCTACATTGTCTATATGTCTTGGGCGTCGTTTGACACAAATTTTAGAAAATGCTTTGATTAGAATTTTCAATAACCCAAACTACCTTTTAAGGCGCCGGTCTCCATGAGAATCGGTTTCATTACAGATTCAATCAGTCACCAATCTGCCGGTGTGGGGCGCTATGCGGCCAACGTCTTTCATCATCTAAGCCGGTGGAGTGAATTAATGGTGCCCATCGATTGGCGTAACCCTGCCGCGATCAAATCACTAACCAACTTGGAATCAAGCGATGCCATTTCGATACCTAACCCGTGGCCGATCGGAAAAAAACTCTTCTGGCATTTTTTTCTGCTTTCCGCATTAGAACGTCACACAAAAAAAATAGACATTTTGTTCAATTGTTCCCAATTCCTACATCCAATTGGGAAGATGAACTGTCCTCATATTTACATTGTTCATGACTTGAGCTACTTTAGCTACCCTGAGTATCATAAGAAAGGGAAGAAAACGCTTTTTCGTTTATTGTTGAAAAACACCTTGTCGAAGGCGGACCATATTGTCTGCGTTTCGCATTATACACATAAACGATTAATACACTACTATCCTGAAATGGTTCATCAATCAAGCGTTATACATGAAGCTGCAGATAAGAGATTTCGCCCTATCGCCAATACTGATATTTTACGGCAGATCAGAATCAAGTACGGATTACCAAAAATGTTCTATCTGTTTGTCGGCACAATAGAACCAAGAAAAAATCTCACCCAGTTGCTTAAAGTCTACCATCAGTATAAAAAAAATATCCCTTATCCCTTATATGTCGCAGGGGGAACCGGGTGGCATATTGAATCATTGCATAAGTTACATCGAAATTTCGATCTGAAAAATGATGTGAAATTCATCGGATATGTCCCCGATGAAGACCTCCCTTTACTGTATAACCTGGCGACAGCGTTTATTTACATTTCAAAGGATGAGGGCTTCGGCTTGCCCCCCCTTGAGGCAATGCAATGCGGCACACCTGTTATTGTAAGCGATGCAGGATCTTTACCGGAAATTGCACACAAAGCTGCCATAGTTGTCAATCCAAACGATCAGAATGCAATTGCCCGTGCTCTGCAAAAAATTGGTGAAGACAAACAGCTCAGGATTTGCCTTCGCGATAAAGGACTCGAGCGTGCTAAGGAGTTCAGTTGGGAAAAATCAGCCTCTGAGTTGATGTCCCTTTTCAAGACGATGGTTTAGGTTAATTCCCGCTCATGAAAAAGCTCAAAATATGCCTGGTAAATGCTGATTTCCTTCCATCACGCGGGTCTGGTCAAGCAGTTTATGCTGAGAAACTAGCAGCAGGCTTGGCAGAGAAGCATGACGTCATCGTTGTAACGGCAAGAATCGAAGGAGCGCCATTACGAGAAAAAATCGGAAAGTTTTTTGTTGAACGTATTCCTGCTCCAAAATTCGATCCATCCAAATGGATTGGATTTGGGTACCAGGCTGCGGCATTTTTACATAACCAAGAGTTTCATAAAAAATACGATATTATCCATTTTTTGGATGCCCATGTCGCTTATGCCTATAAAGGTCCGTTTGTCGCTACACTTCATCAGTCCTTTCATCAACGGATAACCGGAGACAAAGGTCTGCCCTACGCCTCTTCTATGCAAAATCTGATTAAAAGATATCCCTATTATCAGCTTTCCCATTATCTTGAATTTTTGGCTCTGCGCAAAGCAAACGCATGTATAGCTGTCAGTGATGCAACCCGTGAAGCATTTGCTCAGCACTACCGCTTCAACCCATCGAAGATACACCGTGTATACAACGGTATTGACGTCAATCGGTTCAGGCCTATGGATACCGCGTTCCTTCGCCAAAAATATCATTTAAAAAATGAAAAAATTATTTTATATATCGGCTTTTCCACACCACGAAAAAGCGTCGAAACACTTACCCATGCCCTTCGTTATCTGAAAACGAAAAAAGTCAAACTTGTGATTGTGGGAAAGTGGGAAGGCGGGTATAGAGATAAAGTTTTCAAAGGGTTGGGAAAAGAACGAAATCAGATCGTCGAGACCGGATATGTCCCTGACCATGAGATTCCGGCATATTATTCGTTGGCCGACATTTTTGTGCTGCCCTCCTTGCTCGAAGGATTTGGTTTTCCGCTGGTCGAGGCCATGGCATGTGGCACACCGGTCATTGGGACCGATGTGGGGGCCATCCCTGAAATCATCCGGGATTGTGGTATTATCGTGTCCCCCCAACGTCCTACAGAACTTGCAGAGAAAATCGATTTGCTTTTAAACGATAGACAATTACAAACCCGGTTGATCACCAAAGGCATGAATCGGGTTCTTAGCAACTTTACACAATCCGGCATGATCAGGGATACGCTGCATTTTTACCGGAAAACGGTTGCTGCGTACGCCAGGGCCAAAGGTAAATCGTAGCCGGCCGCCGCCCCTGTTGCTGTCGTATCAAAGGAAAAACATTGAAGTTTCTGTTTTTTGGCATTTATTCCAAAGGCGTCGCGTATCCACGAAACAACAATATGATTCGTGCACTGAAAAAACAAGGGCATGACGTTTTGGAAGTGCACTACGCTTTGGCTGGATCTTTTTCCGAAAGGATCGGTGCTGTCAATCGCCTGTCACAAAGGATACGGTTTTGTATTGGAATTTTTGCCAGTTACCCTGTGTTGGCATGGTCGTTGATTCGACGGCCTAAACCGCAGGTCATCATCGTTGGATCGCCGGGGTATTTTCATGTTCACTGGGCATGGTTGCTAAATCTACTGTTTCGAAGAGAATCCATTTTGGTCTACGATGCGTTCATCCCTTTGTATGAAGCCTTGATTGAGGATCGGCAGTTAATACGGCCCGACGGACTCTCTGCGAGATTGATTCATCATTTCGAAAAATCATGTTGCCGAATTGCTGATTTGGTTTGGGTAGACACCAAAAAACACGGACAATATCTGGCCCACAAATACGATATCAACGAAAAGAAAATTAACCGCCTCTTCGTCGGTTCGACCATCCGCCCAACAACCTCCCCATGCCCCAAAATCGAATCCGATGTTTTCAATATCCTCTTCGTGGGCACCTACATCCCCCTGCATGGAATCGATGTCATATTAAAAGCGGCACGTTTGCTCAAAGAAGAAACATCGATTCGATTCACGCTGGTGGGCACCGGTCAACTACGCGATGAAATGCAACGGTTGGCATCACGGTGGAAACTGGACAACATCATATTTCGTGACTGGGTTCCAACGGAAACGCTTTATTCCTATATCGGTTCCTTTGACCTGTCTTTGGGAATATTCGGATCAACCTCTAAAACGTCAAGGGTCATTCCATCCAAGATTTATGATATTTGCCTTGTCGGCAGCCCATTCATTACGGCGTATACACCGGCAATCAGAGAGGTTTTTACACATGGCAAAAACGCCTATTTAATTCCCCCGGCCTCCTCCTCATGCCTGGCTGAAGCCATTCGACACATAATCGCCGATGACAAACTACGCAAAACCATTGCAAACGGCGCAAAAGATACCGGTCGTACCGTTTTCTCGGACCGGCGTTTGAGCGTTGATCTCATGGATACTATCCATTTTCGGGCAACGCAGATATCGGGCAAATCGGGCATTTCTGGATAAGCACTATTTAAAAATACTGGTGCGTTACGAGCATCTCAAGCCTTAAGTCGAATGGCTTTTTCAGGCACCGATATCTGATCCCTTTGCAACTGTGTATTTTTTCACCCGTCGGTCAGAAACCCGACGTTCGAATCGCATCTGACATATCTGTTCAGATACCAGGCCCATCATAAAAATAATCACGGATGAAATGAATAGCAGTGCGCTCATATTTGTAAACCGCCCCTGGTAAATGTACGAGTAAATATATCGGATCAACCCAAGCGAAAACATACAACAACTGACAGGTAAAAAAATCCGTAAGGGTGAATACAGTGTACAAATCCGGATAATTATCATGAGAAAGCGGATACCATCATTGACCATGCGGATGCGACTCTTACCGGTTTTTCTCTGCCTGACGTCAATGGGCATATACTTCAGGCTACGCCCGTCGCGAAGTACGCCCAATGTAATCGTTGTGGGATATGAATATGTGTTAGGCAGCAAAAAAAGATAGCTTTTGGCAATTTCGGCCTTGACCGCACGGAAACCGGAGGTCAAGTCTCTTACCGGAAATTTGGTCACATAAGAAGCCAGCCAGTTGAAAACCTTGTTCCCAAAGGCCCTTCCAGCGGATGCCTGCCCTCCCCTGTGCCTTTCCCCAACGATCATGTCGTATTCTGGAAAAAATTCGAGCAGTCTGGAAATGTCCTCCGGGCGATGTTGGCCGTCGGCATCCATGAAAACGAATATTTTCCCCCTTGCCACACGAATCCCCGTTTTAACTGCGGCCCCGTTGCCGATGTTGTAAGGGTGTGAATAAACGGTGGCGCCAGCTTCATGGGCGACTTCGGCTGTGTTGTCGCTTGACCCGTCGTCAACAACGATAATTTCTGCATCGGGATGATACCGTTTTACCGATTGTATAACCCCGCCGATGTTTTCGCTTTCATTGAAAGCTGGAATTACTATCGAAATTTCTGGTTGCATAAACACCTGCGATTTGATGACAGCTATATCAATTGACCTTGCTCAATTCAAACAATCCGTATCCGCCATTTTGTGCTATTGGCTTAACATGTTTTTGAAAATAAGTCTTCAATCGAGTTTTTTCCTGGTCAACGAAAACCCTGGATATCCAGGATTGGGTCAAATCGAAGCGCAAAAGTAAGTGGGTGATGCCACGTCGGTTGAGGTTTCTCCCAATATCTTCAGCGGAACCGGCATGGGTCACGGCATCGAACAGCACATTCTTATTCAAACGGATATCTCTGTCAAAATAGTAGATACGATCACCGATGAACAGACCCAGAATAAGAACCTCCTCCGAAAAATGGGTGTCGATGTGTCGAATCAAGGCATACTCCGGCCGAAAACGCGCAATGTATGTATCGCGATCAACCCGACCCAATATATATGGAATCGCATCGACTTTTCGAAACAATGTTTGAATATACACGGCATTCCAGGCAAACATGATAACCAGGGAGACGATGATCAGCACCTGAATTACAGCCGGCACCCATTTTTTATGGGTGGTTGCAGCCAGTTGCCGCATGCCGGCCAAGGCATACATGCCCAAAATCACCAATGGCGGAATGATCGGACCGATCCAGCGTATGCGCATGTCCTGCTTGACAAACACGAAGATCAGATAAGCGATGGCAAAAGACGACAGTATCCAGTACGCAGGATGCCGGCTATTATGCCGGCGTCTTGCGAGGGGAATGAGGCAGAGGGGAAGAATCAACAAAAACGGGTTCAATCGACCGTCAAAATGCCTGGGGTTGTCATCCACGCCTTCAAAAAACACCCGAACGGGAATCAGGGCAATTTCGATTAAAGATTCCCCGTAGACCATTTTTCTAATGGCAAAATTGGACCATTTGGATTTGGGTTGATCAGTCTTTTGGCGGCCTGCGGTTATTTCCGACGGTTTGGTCTCCACCCGCGTATCATTGGCATTGCTGTGGAAAAGGCCGTTATACAACGGGTAAACAGGATTTCCGGTCATACGCAGATTTTTTATCATCCATGGTGAAAAAACAACCAATGCGACGATCATGAACAATAATCCGAACCCCAAAGCCTTTAATTGAGTACGAATTCGATCTTCGTGACCGTTACCAGGGTGCCGTCTCAGATATGACAGGGGGACCATGCATGACATGAGAAAAAAAACAATCAGCCCGTTGTATTTTGTACCCAAAGCGAGTCCGCAAAACAGTGCGGATATGATCAGATAGCGGGTGGCATACCTGTTTTCAATCCAATTGATCAACGCGAGCAAAGCTGCGGTGGAAAAGCAGATCAGCCCCAGATCCACATATACGATCGTTGACAATTTGACGATTATCGGAATGGAAAGAAAAAACAGCGCCCCCAGCAGCCCATAGACTTGACCCAGTTGTCTTTCAAGGTGCCTGTAAATCAGGAAAGCGGTCAGCAAGGCAAAGGAGAAATGAATATATTTGGGTATGATGTCGTTGTCCCAAAGCAGTGGAAGCAGGTACAACAAATCCAGATTCATGGGGTAATACGAGAATGGAATCGATGGCAACTCCTTGAAGAGACCTGCTTCGATCCAGATCTTCGGAACGGCCAGATGATGGGTCAGGGCGTCACGGCTAACCGGTGGAACGGCTGACATAACACTTATGCATGCAATCAGCAGGATGAGTGCCGCCAGCAAAACGGCCGTGTACAACTTAACCTTTGAAGCGGTCATTGGATCCTTTGAAGACAACTAAAAACGTTCCAGTATATGTGCCGGCACCTGCCCTGAATACAATTTTCCCTCGATAACGAACCCGGGAGTGCCGGTCATCCCCCATTTCATGCCTTCTCTTATATCCTGGCTGAGTCTGGCCTTGATGTATGGATGATTGACCGATGCGGCCAGCATGACGACATCAAGATCTACATCGGCCGCCATTTTCCTCAGATTGAATGTTTTTTTTTCTTCATTCAAATGAAAAAGATGGTCATTCACTTCCCAAAATTTTTCTTTTTCCAATGCAAACAATGCGATCTTGGCCAATTTTCCCGAGCCGATATGAAACGGGGCGTTCACAATCGGATTGACGTTGTGATCCATCGGGAAATGGCGATGAATCAACCGTATCCGGCCGGGGTTGTCAGCGATCAGTTGCCGCAGGTAAAAATGCATTTTTTTGCATTGAAAACACTGATAATCGGAAAATTCGGTGATGGTCAGCTCGGGCTGTTCAGCCCCGATCCAGGGGTGTCCATCAGCCGTCCGGCCCGTTGCCATCCCGGCCGTGGACAACTTGACATCCATGTGCCAATAACTCGGAATCATGGCATAGGCTGCCAATATCAACAAGGCGAAGGCGGATAAAAAGACGATGGTCCGCCTTGGTTGCCTGGCGTATCCTTTCAGATCCGTCCAAAATCCGTTGATCATCGAATCGCTCTCGAAACGCCTGTAAATCAGCCAGCAATAAAAGAGCATTGCAAAATTCACTGCGTAACTGACAATGCACATGATGCAATAGCTGTTGATGATCAACGAAGAGATCAAGCCAAGCGCGAGGCTATGGATCGAAAAGGCCAGACTGATAAAAAAAAGGGTCGGCCAAATGTTTTTTTTTGTATTTCGATGATTCCAGGCAACGGCCATAAGCGCCAGAACGAACAGATAGCCCAGGATTCCCCACACGGATAACGGCAGGTTAAACAGAATCGAATAGGGACTTTGGGAGACCGTATCGCAATTGATGGCCCGTGAAATGGCGCAAAAACTCTGGTAAGTCATATCCGTATAGACACGGTAGTGAGAGATTGACAGGTAGATTGAATCTGCCAACCCGATGAGACCGATCATAACGACGGTAGAAAAATAGACATTGAAAGGAAGTCTCTTAACAAAAGTTGCTTCAGACATATCAGCCGTCTTCTCCAGAGTATGGGGTTTCACATTGCATGGTCATGATTCAACGCGGATACCGGAAAATCCGTTCCGTGAAGGCGCTTGTCTCATCATCTCAGCCCTTGACGGTTAATTCCGACAAAGCGGACTGGAGATCATCACGTGATATGGGAGGGTATATCTCCGGTGGCATCGTAAAGGCGTTCATGACTGTTTCTAAAGAGAACACCCGGACTGCGCCGCGCAAATAATGCATCGCTTGATCATGGTTGCCGGCTTTAATTTGGTTGTGGACAAGAAAGAGATAGTGCCACAGATTTTCAGGTGCCTGTTGTATTGCTTTTTTGAAAAACCAGTCCGCTTGCCTGTAATGTCCAAGATCTGACAATGCCGCGCCTGTATTCAACAATACTCTGAAGTCAGATGGGTCAATATGCAGTGCTTTTCGCATATAGCCAAGCGATTTTTGTGGATTTTTCAGCCACAGCAAAATGAAGCCGGCCGTATTCAAGCTGCGGACATGGTTTGGATCTTTTTCCAGCATGTCCTGGGTTATCTCCAGCGCGTCGATATAGGATCCCACACGGATTTTAGCAACAGCCAGATCAAGATTGATTTTGATATTGTTCGGATCTACCGCTACAGCTTTATTCAAATAGGTTACAGCGCTGTCAAAGTCCCCTTTCTTGCTGTAAACATTCGCGATATTGCCGAAAATATCCGCATCCATCAACGTTCGGGCCTTATGCCCGGTAAGGGAGCGTTTAAACAATTCGATAGCCTTGTCCATTTGTACCGGCGTCGTACCGGGCGCCCATGCCAAACGAATGCCCAAGGTGTTCAATGCCCGCGCACTTTTTGGCGCTTTCGTCAATGCATCCAGCCACAAGGTCTGGCCATCTTTCCAGGCCTGGTTGCGCAGCAAGGTACTGCTCATCAGGCACACCACGGTTGTCACCATTAATATTCCACCCAATACCGTATGGATGTCATGCTTCGGCCTCCGGCTTCCCAGCCAGCGCTCGAAGGCTGCGGACAAAGGAAGGAACAGGAACATTGTCGGCAGATAATTGCGATGTTCAAAGATGAGTTCCAGGCCGATGATCGAGGATTCGATCACATGATTCAGCAGAAAAAAAAGAATGCCGAAAGCGATCAACGGGTATTTCCGGATGATCGCCAAGCCCGTTGATAAAACAGCAGCCATTCCCAATACAGCCGGCAATGTGGTCCAGGGGGTCCACAGGGAGGTCGAGACGACGATATCGTGCTCGATTGAAAACATACCTGGCAGCGGATAAATTAGCTGGGCAAGATAGAACCAGATAATCCTGGCTTCCGTAAGAAGACGTTGAAGGGGGGTATAAGGTCTGGTGGCATAACCTTTAACAAAAAAAAGGTAGTCTCCGTGTAAGAACAGATTGACGCCAACGAAATAAACGATGAAAACGGCACCCACACTTGCTGCGGCCACGCGTTTACTCTGGATGCCCAAACGTCCTGTGGTGAAAAAGCAGATTTCCATCAAAACCAGCGAGATTGGCAAGATGGCGGCGTTCTCCTTGGACATGAGGCCCAACAATCCGCAGGCGGCACAGCCGGCAAAATTCAGCCATCGCTGTTTACATGCTTTAGCCAAGCGTCCTTTCAGGTAACATATCATGGCACCTGCATAAAACAAGGCCGCTAACTGCGCCATTCTTTGCACAATATAAGTGACGGCCTGGGTTTGAATGGGGTGGACAGCCCACAGGACGGCGCACAGAAAAGCGACCCGGCGTGGGGAAATAAAACCGCTCCGTCTACGCACCATTACCGGCGTGTCGAACAGGGACAGCACCACCCAATAGATGGCAAGGGCCGTGGCGGCGTGAATGCCTGTGTTTACGGCGTGATAGCCGGAAACCTGATCTCGTCCGGCAAACCAGTTAAGGGCAAACGTCAGGCATGGGATCGGCCGGTAAAAGGTTCCTGGATGCCCGGGTTTGGCGAAAAACGTTTGCCAGAGGGTCGAAGGAAGAAGGTTGTCAATATGAAGGGGACGATTGTTGACAATATTGGGCGTGTCATCCATGTGCCAGGAGGCAGACAATGTATTGGCATATACGGCCCACGCAATGAGGACAATCAATAACGGAAATAGGGTCTTTCCTGAGTTGTTTTTTGGGGGGCTGTCGGGCATTGATTTTATGTTCAAAAGGCCGGCTAAATGGCGAACAACCAGTTTAAGATTCACCATGCCAGGATGACAGTAAATCATCACATACCTAATGCAACTGCTGAATGAAAATCAAGGACAATAAAAAAGAAAGGAGGACTTTGTCCTCCTTTCTTTTATAGCGACTAACCAATGGGGTTGTTAGAAAGAAATATATTTGAAAAACTGATAATTAGCGGTAGTGGTATCCCATCCGTCACGTTTTGCAGCAGAATCATACGGGGTCGCTTTACGATAGGACTCTGGACAACGCTGACTGCCGTCAATGACCGTGATGGTGATGTTGGCGTTGGGATCCCCACCAGCGATGCCGCCATGGTTTGCGTTATCGAGGCCAGCCCGGGTAAACACAAAGCCATTTCTGTCGTTGAGTTCGCTGATTGTCGGGGTATTGACGTGAGTGGGGATGGCAAAATAATCTGCGATGGCGGCAGCGATGCCGTTGGCGTCACTCTCGGCGGCAGTACAGAACGATTTGTTACGATAGGCGATGAAGTTGGGGATGGCGATGGCCGCCAGAATACCGATGATGGCGATGACGATCATCAATTCGATCAGGGTAAAACCTTTGCTGTCCATTTTTCTCATTTTGCTAAGCATGTAATCCCTCCTAAAAGTTAATTAATGGTGATTAAAAAAAGTTGTTGTTTGAAAACCGTTGTACGGTGTGGGCCGCTTTGTTGGTGCGTTCTTGCAGATACCTTTAAGCACTTACCGTGCCACTTTAGACAAAAGAACAAAAATATTTATAACTGCCTGTCGATATATGATAATTTTGTTCCATTGGTTTGTTTTCATTCTTTTCTGTATGGCCTTTGGCCATCTCTTCCAGTCAAATTTTGTTAAACGCTGCCAAAATCTGTCAGGCTATGTCCTGATTTTGGGCATCCGGTTTATGCGGACCTACTTATACTTATCGTACGGAGCCTTCAAACATTAAGCAATTTTTATGTTTTTTTCGTTTTGCGCAAGAGCGTCAGTGGGCTGATTTAAGGACGAGGTCGATCAGCTTTGCATATGAAGGGAATACAGGAGGTCGCGGCAGGTCAAATCAGATCGTATGCTGCAACTTGAAAGGCGGTGTTCGGAATATATGGTCTTTCACCCGGTGCGTTTGTATCAATCGGAATTGAGTTTACCGATCCGATATCTAAAGGACCGCAGGCTCAGTCCAAGCAAATCGGCGGCCTTGTTCTTGTTGTCCTGAGCGCATTCCAGGGCCTTTTCGATATAGGCCCGCTCGATTTCCTCGAGAATCGAATCCAGATCCACACCATAGGCGACTTCATCAAGGTCGAAGCGCCGGCCGCGGATGCCTTCGATCCAGCGTTTTTTATGAATCGACATGGCCAGGCTGTCCGGCAACAAGATGTTTGTGTTGGATAGGGCCACGCTTCGCTCTATCAAATTTTCCAATTCGCGGATATTTCCCGGAAAATCGTATTTTTTCAACAAATCGATGGCATATGATGAAAACTTGGTTACCTGTTTGCCCAGCTCGCGGGAGTATTTTTCGAGAAAATGCTGGGCCAAAGGCAACAAATCCCCTTTTCTTTCCCTAAGTGGAGGCAGCTTGATTTCAATCACATTCAATCGGTAAAACAAATCCTCCCGGAAGTTGCCTTCGATAACTTCGTCTTCCAATTTCTTGTTGGTGGCGGAAATGATGCGAATATCTACGGCAATGTCCTGCGTCCCGCCGACGGGCCGAAAAATCCGTTCCTGAACGGCACGCAGGAGCTTGACCTGCATGGGCACACTCAATTCAGCGACTTCATCCAGAAACAGGGTGCCTTTGTGGGCGATCTCCATGAGCCCTTCCTTGTCCGTTGAAGCCCCGGTGAATGCCCCTCTGCGATGGCCGAAAAACTCGCTTTCCAACAAGGTTTCGGGAATGCCGCCACAATTGATGGTTACGAAGGGCTTGCCGGCACGGTCGCTGTTGTCATGTATGGCCTTGGCGATCAATTCTTTTCCGGTACCGCTTTCACCGGTAATCAGCACACTGGTTTTGGTGCGGGCCACCTGCCGGATCATTTCGTAGATATGCAGCATGCGCGGGCTGCTGCCGACAATCTTGCCGAAATGAACGCTCTCTTTGAGTTCATCATCGAGCACCCGTTTTTCTTTTTCCAGTGTTTTGCGCTCCAATGCATTGACAATGGTCTGGAGCAATTCCTGATTTTCGAAGGGTTTGGGCACATAGTCGAAGGCCCCCTGATTCATGGCTTCCACGGCCGTTTCAGTGGTCGCATAGGCGGAAATCATGACAACCGTTACATGGGGGTTCTTTTTTTTGGATGCCTTCAGCACCTCCAACCCGGTCATGTCTCCGAGGCGGATATCACACAGCAACAGATCGTATTTTTCTTTGTCTATAACGGACAGGGCTTCTTTGCCGCTACCGGCACAGATGACCCCGTACCCCTGTTTTTCGAGCATAAACTCCAAAAGTTCGCGCATGCTGAGTTCATCGTCCACGACCAGGATTCGGTATTGGTTCTTCGTCATCGTTTCGCTCCAGCGTCCTGTGCGAGATTATTTTAAAAGGTGTCCCAATCGTCCCCAACGCACACCGAATTCTTCTTTGTCCCACGACCAGTATATAATAAAGGCCTTGCCTTTGACCGCGATTAAATCCACAAACCCCCAAAAACGGCTGTCATAGGAATGGTCACGGTTGTCCCCCATGACAAAAAGCTTGCCGGGTGGCACTTTAACCGGTCCGAAATTGTCTCGTGGTTGTTTCCGGGCCGGGACCACATTCGGATCCTTGAACACACTATGGGGGTTTTCCGTTTGTTTTCCATTGACAAACAATTTCTTGTTGCGGATCTCGATGGTGTCCCCGGGTATGCCGACAACCCGCTTGATGAAATCCTTGTCGGGATCCTCGGGAAATTCAAAAACGATAATATCATCATGCTGAGGTTCATTGATAGACACCAATGTTTTTTTGATGAACGGCACTTTGATTCCATAAATGAACTTGTTTACCAGTATGTGGTCTCCGATGAGCAACGTTTCCTTCATCGATCCCGATGGAATCTTGAACGCCTGGACCACGAAGGTTCTAATAAACAATGCCAGAATGACGGCGACCACGATGGCTTCGATATTTTCCCGCAATGCGCCTTTTTTTGGGGTGATATTTGCATCTTCTACTTTTTTTTTCAAAATACTGATGGGCCTTTCTGCTCTGCAATGATTTGTTTCTGTGTTCAGACCGGATTGAGAAAGAATCGCAGCAACGCATTGGCGATCATTCCGGCAAGCAGGTCATCCAGCATGATTCCCCATCCCCCGGACACCTTTTTATCAACCCAGCCGATAGGGAAAGGCTTCAATATATCAAACAAGCGAAAGAATGCCAATCCACAGATGATGTTTGGTGGGGCAAACGAAAATCCAAACAACGCAACGGCCATGCCGCAGATTTCGTCAACGACGACATGACTGGGATCGTCCTGCCCGGCCATTTTTTCTGCTTCATGGGAAACCCAGGTGGATGCGGCGATCAATACAAGCAACACGATAATTGCGATGCGCGTTGATAAAGATGCAATCATCCAGCATAATGGGAGTGCCACAATCGAACCAAAGGTTCCCGGTGCGATTGGCGCGTAGCCGATCCAGCCGCCGGTAGCTACGAACGCAACTATTTTTTTTTTATATGATTTCATTTGACAAAATGACGAATTCCAGTCATATGATTTCGAAAAATTTGCGGAAGTGCGCAGCTTACTGGTGAGGCTCCCGGACTTCAAATCCGGTGTGGGGCGCTAATACCGTCCCGGGTGGGTTCGATTCCCATGCACTTCCGCCATTTTTTTATAATTTAAAAGGGTTGCATTAATCAAATATCCTTCTTTGGGTTCCAAAAGGTCAGATGTTTTTCGTATGTCGATTCCCTTTTCGGTACCTGTCCAGTGGTCTGAATTTTACCCGAGAGTAGACATCATCGCTCAATCGTGAACGGGCACCGTTTTTGATATGGTGAAAGCCAACAGCGGCGATCATGGCGGCGTTGTCTCCGCACAGGTCAATGGAGGGAATATGGACGCTTATGCCTTCGGCGGCGGCATCTCGGCCGACTGCCGCACGCAGCCCCTGATTGGCTGCCACCCCGCCCACCACGCATAGATGACGGCAGGATGCGCGCCTGGCCGCCGAAATGATTTTCCCGCTGAGAACTTCGATCACGGCTGCCTGAAATCCTGCCGCAATGTGCGCCTGGTCCGCCTGACAGGTGTCCGGATGGGCCTGGATATAGCGGTTTACAGCCGTTTTGATACCGCTAAAGGAGAAATCGAACCGGTTCCGGTCAAGAAAAGGACGTGGAAAAATCACCCGCTGTGGATCGCCCTGTGCCGCCAGGCGATCAATGACCATGCCTCCGGGATACCCCAGCCCCAGCATCTTGGCGACCTTGTCATATGCTTCGCCGGCGGCGTCGTCCCGGGTCTGGCCCATTAATTCGAACGCGCTGGGGGACCGGACCAGATAGATGCTCGTATGACCGCCGGAAACCAACAGGCTGACAAAGGGAAAAGGCGGCGGGTCGGGTTCCAGAAAAACGGAGTGAATATGGCCCTCCAGGTGATCCACGCCGACCCAGGGAATGCCGTGGCCATAAGCGAAACCTTTGGCAAAAGAGAACCCCACCAGCAGTGAGCCCACCAGTCCCGGTCCCTGGGTGACGGCGACCGCATCAATCCGATCGGCCCCAACACCGGACTTCGATATGGCCTGCTCGACCACCGGAACGATGGCTTCGATGTGTTTGCGCGAAGCCAGTTCAGGCACAACGCCGCCGTAAGGGTGATGAACCGCCACCTGGGAGGCCACAACCGATGACAAGATGCGGTGTCCGTCTTCGACAACGGCGGCAGCGGTTTCGTCGCAGGATGATTCGATACCTAGAAGGTACATGATGGGGTCAGGGGCCGGGGCTTAGGGTTTATGGGTTGTTTTGTGAATCGATAGAATGCTTTCTGCCTTGCTTTTCGGCACGGTCACCGCAGCTAAATCGTGTGCATTATTTACCCTAACGCTGGGTTTTACTTTCCAGGCTGTCCCCTCCCGGGACGCCGAGGACCAGGTGCTCATGATTTGCACACCGGCTGTTTTTTTTGCCCTTCGGCAATCCATTCCAAGAAGCGGGTGATGGACTTGAGAATTTTTTTTGGCATGGGGTCAAAGGTCCTGGATGCAAAGGCTCAGGGTCTTAGATTATTGGATGGGTAATTGCAGTTAATTAAACCTCGTACTATGCCCGAGCGACCCGAAAAGGTTCGGACCGTTCCGGAGAGACATGTAACCTGTAGAAATCCTGAGAACGTCGAACATTGAACGTCCAATGTCGAAGTTGGACGTTCGAAGTTCGACGTTCACTGGTCTGGCTTTTGGCCCCCTTCGAGGGGGCTTCATCAAACCACCCGCTCGGCGGGTGGCCGGTGATTTGGATCACAAGGCGAAAGCTCGGAATACGGTCGGTAACGCCAACGCACGCCTTTTGCCTTCACGGCCCGCTGATCTGTGTAATCCCTTGTTCTCCGATCTTCCAATCCTGCCATCAATCCAACAACTTAAACCGGGAACGGGCGTTTTTACTGGTTTGGGTCACTTCCCCAATCACCCAGGCTTGTTCGCCGCTGCCGGTCAGGCGGTTGAGCACCTCCTGGGCGTTTTCATCTGGCACCACGGCAACCAGTCCGATTCCGTTGTTGAATGTTCGCATCATCTCATCATCATCTACATTGCCCGCTTCCTGGAGGAACGGAAATATGGGAGGGATGTCCCAGGAACCTTTTTTGATGGTAATGCCGCAGGCCTGGGGGATCACGCGAACAATGTTGTCCATGATTCCACCGCCGGTAATGTGCGCCAGCCCCTGGATAGGCAGGTCCCGAATCAATTGCTGAATGGTCTCTGAGTAGATGCGGGTGGGGGTGATCAATTCCTCCCCCACGGTTTTGCCCAAGTCGTCGACATGGCTGTCCACATCCAGGCCCAACACGTCGAAACAGATTTTGCGCACCAGCGAATACCCGTTGCTGTGCAATCCGCTGGAAGCGATGCCGACAATCTGGTGACCGGGTCGGATTTCGGAGCCATCGACAATCTTGGCGTTGTCCACCAGTCCCACTGCAAATCCGGCCAGATCATATTCGTTATTCCGGTAAAATCCCGGCATTTCTGCTGTTTCACCACCGATCAGTGCACAGTCGGCCTGGATGCAACCCTCGCCGATACCTTTAACAATATCGGTAACCGTGCCAGTTCTGAGCTTGCCTGTGGCCAGGTAGTCCAAAAAAAAGAGCGGGCGGGCGCCCTGCACGGCGATGTCGTTGACACACATGGCCACCAGATCAATGCCCACGGTGTCATGCCGGTCCATGAGAAAGGCGATTTTCAGCTTGGTCCCCACACCGTCTGTTGAACTGACCAGCACCGGGCTTTCCATGTTGGCCGTATTGAGGGAAAACAGACCGCCGAAGCCGCCGATTTCGCCCATGACACCGGACCGCCGGGTGCCCCTGGCGATCTGCTTGATTGAATCGACCAGTTTGTCGGCCTTGTCGATGTCAACGCCGGCATCGGCATAGGTCAGCTTTGTTTTCATGCAAACGCTCCTGGCATAGTTTGTGTCCATCCCCACATGGTCTATTTGTCCGATATCTGCGTTACCCGGACACGAGTTCGGCTGACCGATGAACAGATGTGAAACTAATCCGATGAGACCGAAAAGTCAAACCCATTTGGATATAACAGAATCATCGACCACCCGCCGAGGAGGCGGTTTGATGCCCCCCTCCACAAAAGGGCTATAGGCCAGACCAATGAACGTCGAACATCGAATTTTGAATAATGAATTCTGTCGATTTGGATCCTTTTCGAGTCTCTCGGGCTGAGCCCGAGGTTTAATTCACTGCAATTACCGGAGCTTGAACTGATCAACGGTTTTTGCGAGCTGGTCAGATAAGGAGAGCAGTTCATTTGCCTGATCATTTACCTTTCCGCTATCCAGGCTGATTGTACCGGCCACCTGGCTCACCTCGGCGATTTCCACGGAAATGTCACCGGCAACCGAAGCGCTCTGGGCTACATGTTCATTGACTTCGCCTATCCCCTGGGCAGCCTGGGCAACATTGGAAGCAATTTCATCCGTTGATGCCGCCTGTTCCTTAACCGCCGAAGCAATGGTGGTGACAATCGTGTTCACATCGTTGATCACAGTATTGATTTGCGCCATTTCCGTTACCGTGGTCGAAGTGGAAAACTGGATAGCATCGATCCGCTTTCGAATCTCAAGGGTTGCTTCAGCAGTTTGTCTGGCAAGCTCCTTGATCTCATTGGCGACTACGGCAAATCCCTTACCCGCTTCACCGGCCCGGGCTGCTTCAATGGTGGCGTTCAGCGCCAACAGGTTGGTCTGTTCAGAAATTTCAGTGATGGTTTCGGTCACCTTACTGATCTCCTGAGCAGCAGATCCCAGTTCAGCCATCCTTTGGGAAGCAGCGTTGGTTTTATCCACCGCATTCCCGGTCACTTCCCTCGCCTTGCCGGCATTACCCGCAATTTCAGAGACCGTAGCGTTCATCTCCTCTGTTGCCGAGGCAACCACGTTGACATTCACCGAGGCCTGTTCACAGGCTGCGGCAACAGAGTTCATGTTCGCATTCATCTCTTCTGCGGAAGCAGCCACCGTGTTGGAGCGCTGGGATGAATCTTCAGCACTGCCAGAAAGATTTTCAGACAAATCAGACAGGCTGACGGCTGAGGTATTCAATGTGGATATGTTGGACTGGATGTCACTTATAATCGTTTGCACCTTCTCAACAAACGTGTTGAAACAGGAAGCCAGCTCTCCCACCTCGTCACGGCTTTTCACCTGCAGTCGTTTGGTGAGGTCACCTTCGCCTTCAGCAGCATCGCGTAACCCTTCTACCACCATGTTAATCGGTTTAGCCACCGAGTTTGCAACAAGAAAAATGACAACGGCGGCAATGACAACCACCGAAGTTGCCAGTATGAGGCTCAGTTTACCCAGTTTGTTGACCGCAGCATACGCCTCGTCTAAATCGGTAGTGATAACAATTTTCCACCCCAGCTCCTCAAAGGTTTGTAATGCTGAAACCTTATCAACGCCGTTAGAATGGTAATGGAAAATTCCATCATCGGCAGCCAGCATATCACTGCCAAAATCAAAGTCAGTGATGCGTGTATTCATGATGTCGCTTTTATTGGGATGGGCTAAGGTTGTACCTTCTTTATCAACCATAAATGCATAGCCTGTTTCACCTATTTTAATCCAGTCGATAAACTTGGAACTAAATTTTTGAATGCTGATCAAAACATAAAACACGCCGATCACACGATCCTTGTCAACAACCGGAGCGGCAATCATGAGAATCGGGCTTCCATCCGTCTTGCTTTTAAGCACCTGAGACACGTTCACGTTGCCCTTCAATGCCTCTTTGAAATACGTACGGTCTTTCACATTCAATGTACCAATAATCTTTGGGTTCGATGAGGCAACCACCGTTCCGGTGAGATCGGAAAGATGAAAACCGCTATAATACTGATATTCGTTTTGCATCCGGGCAAAATCATCGTTTAGGGTCTTTTTGGCTGCTTTTCCCAAAAAATTATTTTTCAGTGCGGTCTTTAAAATATCCTGTTTTGCCCAGTTGGCGATATCGAGCTTTCGGTTGCCAAACCAGTCGATTATAGCGTGAGTGGTACTGTCGACCACCTGAGTAAGCTGTTCAATTTTGCTCATCTCAAGCGCATTTTTAGCCATTCGGTAAGATATAAATGAGGAGACTCCCATACCGAGCAGGACGAGAATAACCATGGGGATGAGGAATTTATTACGGATTTTAAAAAACATAGGATCTCTCTATTGTCTTGATTGGCTTGGAGCCAATGTCGGTGTCTGTCCAGAAACAGGCAAATTGGATCGATATCAAGGCTTTCGCCTTATTTTTACCGCAGGCATATGGCTGATATTCCGAGGATAAAAATTTTCGTAAAATCCATGCGTACATGCTGACGTGCAAGTACGCATGGACTCGACATGATTATCATTTGCTGATCGCTTTGAGTTCTTCCAGGCTTATGTCGTCGTCATAGATTCCTGCTGAAACCTGGTAGGGTTGTCCCGGCACCTGGATGACAAAGGTGATCTTGCGTGAGGCTTCAGTCTCTCCCGCTTTGGGCCACCAGTATTCAACCCAGTCCCCATTGGGTTTTTTGGAAGCATCACAGATCATTTTGGTAATCCGATTACCTTTTTTATCCACAAGACTATTGAATTTTTCAGGTGTCCATTGGCGCAGGGCGGGGTTAATTTGGCCAACGATTCTGCTGGCACCGCACTCATACACCTGCACATAGGTATCCTTCCAGACGAATTCACCTTTTGGATCGTTAAAAGCCGGCAGCCCCTCGGCTCCCAGAGATTGAAGCACCTTCACTCCTTTTAACACGTTTTCGTAGATCTCTTCCGGGGTTGCAGGTTCTGTAGCAGCGGCTGAAGTCGCAAAAAAGAGGCAGAGAAGGGAAACAACAAATTTGATTTTTTTCATGTGATCTCCTTTTTTTAATGTTGTTAGTAGGCCGTTAATACCTAATTTCTTCACAAGAACCTGCAAAAAGTATATGCAGATGTAACAAAAGACAGAGCGCTGGAAAAACGGCCCTGGTTCTGTCGCCTGCAACAGCATCTCCCAAAGGGGTCTATGGCGAATCTACTGGTGCTGCTGTCGTTTTTGACAGGATTTTTGCAGAACTCTCGTGGCAACCAGAGAAAAGCACCAACCAGTTTCTTCTTAATTGATACATTCCTAATCCACTTCATTGACCTATCGCCCCATTTTTCCTATAAAAAACGATGAACGCGCTTTTTTTCACACCTTTTTCCAGTAACATTGCCTCTTTTTATCGGCATTAAAGAAAATAAAATAAGCTTTTTTTAAATTTTTTGGATGAGGTACATGGGTTGCGGGTTTCCCGCCTTAGTCCTCGGCACTCAGCCATTTTACCACATTCAACGTTGGGCCTCCGATGTTCAATTTTCGACGTTCTCGGGATTTCTGCGGGTTACATGTCTCGCCGGATCGGTCCGAACCTTTTCGGGCCGCTCCGGCATAGCCCGGGGTTTAAATCATTTCAATTGCACAAGCCATTGAGACCCCCCCGCCGCCGCACAAGGTGGCCAGACCTAGATTTTTCTGGCGGCTGGCCAATGCGTGTAACAGGGTAACAATAATCCGGGCGCCGGTAGCGCCGATGGGATGGCCCAAGCCGATACCTGAACCATTCACATTGGTGATTTCCCGATCCAGACTGAGTTCCCGTTCACACCCAATGTACTGGGCGGCAAAGGCCTCGTTGACTTCGACTAGTTCAAAGTCGGAGATGGAGAGGTGACCGGTCACCATCAAATGTCTGACGGCAGGTACTGGCGACAGACCCATTACAGACGGGTGGCAGGCGCCCCGTCCGACGGTCCGGATACGTGCCAAAGGCTGTACGCCAAAAAGCCTGGCAGATTCTGCGGACATAATCACCAGGGCCGCGGAGCCATCGTTGATGCCGCTGGAGTTGCCGGCAGTCACCTTGCCGGTCTCGGAAACAAAGGCGGGGGGGAGTCTTTCCAGATCCGCCAGGGTCAACCCGCTGCGGAAATGCTCGTCCTGGTCGAAAATCAACGGCGGCTTCTTGCGCCGGGGAACCGATACCGGAACGATTTCTGTTTTGAAGGCGCCTTCGCGGGTGGCCCGTTCGGCATTATGGTTGCTGCGCAGTGCCACGGCATCCATTTCTTCCCGGGAGATGTCCAGATGCTGGGCAATGAATTCGGCGGTGTGTCCCATAATATAGGGTTTCCCCCTGAAAAGGCTCAGGGGCGCCTGGTTCGCATCCACCGGGCCTTCCTCTGGATGGGGAATCAAATCTGAGCCGCAGTGCAACGATCGGGTCAGGGCATCCACGAGCTTCTGGTCCTGTAGACGGCAGCCCCAGCGGGCAGATGGGACATGGTAGGCCACTCCGCTCATGTGCTCCACCCCGCCGGCCAAAATGACTTCGGCCATACCAGCCTGGATCATGGCCATACCCGACAAAACGGCCTCCATACCGGAGATGCAGACCCGATTGATTGTGACTGCCGGGATCGTGTCGGGAAGTCCTGCCAAGAGCGCACCCACGCGGGCTACGTTCAGGGCGTCGGCCGGTTCGATGCAGCAACCGAAGCGGATATCGTCTATGTCGGCCGGGTCGATTCCCGCCCGAACCACAGCTTCTTTCATGGTAATGCTGGCCAGTGTGGCCGAGTGCATGTCTTTCAGGCTGCCGCCAAAGGAGCCGATAGCGGTCCGGCAGGCGGAGGCGATCACCACATCCTTCATTTTCGGATTCCTTTCTTTCGCAAGATATTAACCTATCAATTCAACATCCAATGTCCAATGCATAGTGCCATTGAATATTGAAAGCCAGTTGTTCGATGGCCTCGTAGTCGGTCAGGTCATGGGTTTGTTTGAGCATGCGCACGCCCAAAACCGTATCAAGACCGCCGGAAGACATACCTCGAATACCAAACACTATCGTCCGTTCAGGTTGCAGATGCAATTCAAAAGTTTGAACAAGTGCTCGATAGCTGTTTGAATATTAGAAGTCGCCACGGACGACGAAGTATTGATTCGTTAAAACAAGACAGAAGAAGTTCCGAGAATAACTTTGGAGGAAATGTGGAGGCGGCAACCAGATTCGAACTGGTGAATGGAGGTTTTGCAGACCTCTGCCTTACCACTTGGCTATGCCGCCCTTATAAAAAAATGGAGCGGGAAACGGGATTTGAACCCGCGACTTCGACCTTGGCAAGGTCGCACTCTACCACTGAGTTATTCCCGCTCAGTTGAAGGGCCACTACTATAAAGATTCGGACACAATGTCAACAGAAAAATTCATCCCATGAGTAATTTTCTGAATCTGAGAAAATAGTCCGCACCTGACCATAAGGTAAACACCAGCGCCCCCCAGAGAAAAAACATCCCAACAGCCTGGAAATCGAATCCCAGGGCCGGATAGTGAAACATCAAGGGAATGATGGCGGCGATCTGAAATCCGGTTTTATATTTACCCAAGCTGGAGGCGGACACGTCCATTTCGTTCTGGGCGATGATGTTGCGCAACCCGGTTACGGCCAGTTCACGCCCGATGATGGCGCAGGCGATCCAGGCCGGCATCCATCCCAGCGCGGTCAGCATAATCAGCGAACATGAGACCAGCAATTTGTCCGCCATCGGATCCATCACCTTGCCGAGGTTGGAAACCAGTCCGTAACGCCTGGCCAGGTACCCATCGAAATAGTCGGTGATGGCCGCGGCGCTGAATATCAAACCGGCCAGCAGCGCCGTGAAACGATTGGGTACCATCAACAAAAGCACGATCACGGGTACCGCCCCGATTCTGAACAGCGTCAAGGTGTTGGGGTGGGTCAATAATGATTTGAGCTTTCTTTTTTCCATTATGCCTTGTTCTTTTCCCAATCCGCCAGAAAAGATTGGATGCCTTTGTCGGTCAATGGATGGGCCGCCAGTTTGCTGAGCACATTGAAAGGAATCGTGGCGATATCCGCACCGGCCAGGGCCGAATCGAGTACATGCAACGGATTGCGAATACTGGCCACGATGATTTCCGTGTCGTAGGCATAGTTGGCAAAGATCTCGGCAATCTGTTCAATCAATTGCATGCCGTCCTGGGAAAGATCGTCCAGCCGGCCGACAAAGGGGCTCACATAGGTGGCACCGGCCTTGGCCGCCATGAGGGCCTGCAGGGGTGAAAACACCAGGGTGACGTTGGTCTTGATATTTTCCTGGGAAAGCTGACGAGTTGCTTTGAGACCTTCCACGGTCATGGGCACCTTGATGACCACGTTTTTGTGGATCTTGGCCAGTTCGCGAGCCTCGCTGACCATTCCATCCGCTTCCAGGCTGATCACCTCGGCGCTGACGGGACCGTCGACGATTTGGCAAATCTCCTTGATCACCTCTTCGAGTACACGGCCTTCCCTGGCGATCAGTGACGGGTTGGTGGTGACGCCGTCCACCATACCCATGGCGTGGGCCTCTTTGATTTCAGCCACATTGGCGGTATCGATAAAAAATTTCATTGTCCGGTATTCCTTCCTGATTCTTCAATGACTCCTGAATTTATGATCTTTTTCCTGTCATCCGTCAGCTATTCGCTACGGACGATCTGCTACACGCCCTTTTCGTCCATGAAACGGTCCCGGCATTGGTTCGAACAAAAAAAATACTGTTTGCCGCCGCGCTGAACCTGTACCCCTTCGCGCTTGGGAAAGTAGATCCCGCACACGGGGTCCTTGATCATCACGTCGTCGATTGCAGCACCTGTTGATCGGGACTGGCCGACACCTTTGATATTGCGAAGCACCCACGATTTCACGGCGCGGTAAGCCAGGTAAACAATGGCGGTAAACATCAACAATTTCATGGCATCCGGCCTCTTGTCAAGGTGGGTTGGGTTTCCATTGGCATGACATGCTGGGTGTCATCCTCCAGACCTTCCAGCAGATGGGCAACAGTGTCACCATACACGGGGTGCGTGACCGTGGGGTCTATATCACAAATGGGCACCAGGACAAAGGCCCTTTTGTGCATACGGGGATGGGGAATTTCCAGTTGCGGTGATCGCATGGTGCGGTTGTCGAAAAGCAGGATATCCAGATCCAGCAGGCGGGGGCCGAAGCGAATACCGCCTTTTTTTCGGCCAGTTTTCCGCTGAATGGAAAGCAGCAAATCGAGCAGTTCCAGGGGCGCCAATCGGGTGGCGATCCTCACAGCGGCATTGACGAACCAGTCCTGGTCCAGATAGTCCACCGGGGAGGTCCGGTAGAATCGCGAAACATCGAGCACTTTGCATCCATCCGATGCATTCACGACGGCAATCCCTTTCAGGCAGTTATTCACCTTGTCCCCCAGGTTGGCCCCCACAGAGAGCCAGGCCGTCGATGGCATTGTCAGCTCTGCCATGCTTCCTCCCACAATTGGCCCTGGTAGATCACCCGGGCGTCTCCCTGGAGAAACACGTTGGTGAAGCGGTCTTCCTGCCGGTCGAAATGGACCGTCAACCGGCTCCCGCTGCGGGTGGTCAGGGTCACCGGCGGCTTCATGTTCCGTTGACAGGCCAATACCAGTGCGGCAGCCACGTTGCCCGTACCGCAAGCCAGGGTTTCGTCCTCAACACCGCGTTCGTATGTGCGAATGAAGATTTGCCCGTCATCGGCAACGTCCACGAAATTGGCGTTGGTACCCTGGGGTGAATAGTCTGCATGATGGCGGATCTTCCGCCCGGTGGTCACCACATCGACGGCTTCGATGTCATTGACCATCATGACCACATGGGGCACCCCGGTGTTTACACTGCCCACCATGACCGCCGTGTCATCCAGTTTCAATGACTGCCGGACAGCCACATCGCCGGGGTCTGTCATGCGGATTCGCACACCATCGTCACCAACCTGGGCATGAATGAGGCCGGCCAGGGTTTCGAATGTCATGTGCCGGCCGGCGATACCGTTGAGAAATGCGAATCGGGCCGCACAGCGTGCACCGTTTCCGCACATGTCCGGCAAACTGCCGTCGGCGTTGAAGAAACGCCATTTAAAGTCCGCCTGTTTTGCATCTTCGATGAGCATCAGGCCGTCGGCCCCCACCGACAATTTACGCCGGCAGGCCCCGACCACCAACTGGGCCAGCCGATCTTCGGGCACCTGTTTCCGGCGGTTGTCGATGATGATGAAATCGTTTCCGCTTCCGCTCATTTTATAAAAAGGGATGGGGCTCATGGGGCCTCCGTTGTCAATGTCTGTTTGCCTGGAGAAAAAATGAAACGAACCGTATTGGAATCGACGCCCTTCACACCACGCGCCGTCGTCCTGACCTTGAAGGCGTATCGATATCCGGGGTCCAGGGCCTGGGACGTCATCATGGGTCCGTCGCCGGTATCCCGATGGGGTACGCCGGCGACCTTCTCGAAGACTAGGGGACAGGTGGCGCAGACCGGTTCACTGACATGCGTGCGAGAGCGGTAAATATCGTAGATCATCTCTTTGGCCAGTGGGGTGTCGCGTTTTTCCGGCAGGCGCCAGGTCAGAATGACCTGCGTACCTGCCACCCGGTAGTCGAGCGCCACAGCCGGCAGCCGAAGTCTTCGGTCCGGAGGTACCGGCGGTCCTTTGATACCGCAACCGGCCATTGAGAGCACCGCCAGCAGGAATCCTGTTATGATGTATCTTTGCAATAATGAAGTGTGCATGATTGAAACTGAAATTTAGCCAAAGACAACGATGTTGAGCCATTAGCTCTTAGCTAAAAGCTAACGGCTTATTTCAAATCACAATATCGAATTCCTCAAACAAGTTCAATCGCCGCCCGTCTGGAAGTTGGCAAATTGTGATGTGTTCGGGATTTGCCCTTTCTGGCCAATAGATGGCTGTCATTCATCCAAAGCCAGGGTTTTGCGTGCCGCTTCGATGGCCACGGCAACATTGGTTGTCGATGTACCGCCATGGCTCTGTCGGCGGTCGACCATGTGCTCCAGAGTCAAATGGGTAAAAATGTCTTCTTGTATCAGCGACGAGAAGGATTTTAGCTCGTCTAAGGAGAGTTCGTTCAGTTCCTTGCCCTGATCCAGGGCGTGGGCCACGGCCGCCCCCACACAGGCATGGGCCTTTCGAAAGGGCATGCCCCGCCCCACCAGATAATCGGCCATGTCCGTGGCGTTGAGAAAACCGGTGGATGCCGCCCGGCGCATGTTATCCCGGTTGATGGTAATGTGCGGAAGCATCTGAATGTTGATATGCAGGCAGGCCGTCAAGGTATCCACGGCATCAAACAGGGGTTCCTTGTCCTCCTGCATGTCCCGGTTATAAGACAGCGGCAAACTTTTCATCTGGGTCAGCAAGGTCATCAAGGCGCCGATGACCCGCCCGGTTTTGCCACGAACGAGTTCGGGAACATCCGGGTTCTTTTTCTGGGGCATGATGCTGGAGCCCGTGGAAAACGCATCGGACAAGGTGATGAAACCGAACTCGGCGGTAGACCACAGGACCAGCTCCTCGGACAAGCGGCTCAGGTGCACCATGCAGATACCGGCCGCCGAGAGGTATTCCAGCGCGAAATCTCGATCCGAAACCGCATCCATGCTGTTGTCGCTGACCGCTGCAAACCCCAGCAACTCGGCGACGTAGGCGCGGTCGATGGGATAGGTGGTGCCGGCCAGAGCCGCCGTGCCCAGGGGCATCACGTCGATGCGTTTCAGGCAGTCGGCCAGGCGTGCCCGATCCCGCGTAAACATTTCGTAATAAGCCAGCAGGTGATGGGCCAGAGACACCGGCTGGGCCCGCTGCGTGTGGGTATACCCGGGCATCACCACATCCATATGGTCCGCAGCCAGTTCCACGAGCACCTTTCGCAGGCCGGAGAGCAGCCCAATGGTGCGGCGGACCGCATCACGCAGGTACATGCGCAGATCCAGTGCCACCTGGTCGTTGCGGCTGCGGGCGGTGTGCAGTTTCTGGGCGACCTTCCCGGCCACCTTCAGTAGCCGGGCTTCGATGTGCATATGAATATCTTCCAGACTGTCGTCGAAAACGAATTCACCATGATCCAGTTCCCGCCTGACCACACCGAGTCCCTCCACCAGTTGGACCGCCTCCTCCTGGGTAATCACGCCGACCTTGGCCAGCATTTTGCTATGGGCAATGCTGCCGGCGATGTCATAGGGGTATAGACGCCGGTCATAGGCATGCGAGGCGGTAAATGCCTCAACACTTTTATCGGTCTTCTCGGCAAAACGGCCGTCCCAGAGTTTTTCCGCCATGATTCGTTTTCGCTTTTTGTTCGTTGGTTCAGGGGTTCGGCGTCATCTGCTTTCAGCTTTCAGCCATCAACGATGAGCCATCAACTAAGATCCAGTCACCTCCGTACCCACCCGCTCTTCAGTAAACAGCTCCAGCAAAATGGCATGATGGCGGGTGCCGTTGAGGATCGGCACCTTGCCGACCCCGCTGCGGATGGCTTTCAGCGCATTTTCGATCTTGGGAATCATGCCTCCGGTAATTTCACCATCGGTGATCATGCGGTCGATGGTATCGGCATCAATGGACGTGATCAGCTTACCGGCGGCATCCATCACCCCGTCCACATCGGTCAACAATATCAGACGCTCGGCGGACAGGGCCATGGCAATGTGGCCGGCCACCAAATCGGCATTGATGTTATAGGTTTCCCCCTGACTGCCGGTACCGATAGGCGCAATGACCGGTATGAAACCCGCCTGGGAAAGGGTCTTGACAATGCGGGCATTGACGCGGGTTACCTCACCCACCATTCCCGGATCGATGATCTCCGGCGGGCTGTCCGCATCGGCGCGATGGACGATGCGCATCTTCCTGGCCTCGATCAGCCTGCCGTCCTTTCCAGAAAGGCCCACGGCAGCCCCCCCCTGCCGGTTGATCTGGGCCACGATGGCCTTGTTGACCTTGCCCCCCAGCACCATCTCCACCACCTCCATGGTCGGTTCGTCGGTGAGACGCATACCGCGCACGAATTGCGGCTGAATTCCCATGCGGTCCAGAACCTCGTTGATCTGGGGCCCCCCGCCGTGAACCACCACCGGATTGAGCCCCAGATGCTTAAGCAGCGTGATATCACGGGCGAAATCAATCTTCAGTCGTTCGTCCACCATGGCATGGCCACCGTACTTCACGACCACCGTCATGCCGGACAGCTTTTTGATATAAGGCAGGGCCTGGATGAGTATATCGGCTACGGTGGCCTTGGGGGGTGTTTGTGTGGTCATTGAAAGTCCTTGGTTTGTGGGTTCAACGGTCTGGGGTTCGAGGGTTCGCGTAATGTCCGTTTCAGCGTTTGGCGTCTCGGCCCCCTTCCCTACAGAATATACCGGCTCAAATCCTCGTTTTGGGTGATCCCCTTCAATTTCTCGTCGACATATTCGGCATTCACGGTCAGGCGTTCCGGCTGTAAATCGGGTGCCTCGAACAGGATATCTTCCAGCAGCCGTTCCATGAGCGTATGCAGCCGCCGGGCACCGATGTTCTCAGTGCGCGAGTTGACCCCTTCAGCCGTTTCGGCGATCCGGGCCACCGCGTTGTCGGTAAAAACCAGGTCGAGGCCTTCGGTTTTGAGCAGCGCCACGTATTGCCTCAGCAATGCATTCTTGGGTTCGGTGAGGATGCGGTAAAAATCGTCGCGGTTCAATGCATCCAACGATACCCGAATGGGAAAGCGGCCCTGGAGTTCCGGAATCAGGTCCGATGGCTTGACCGTGTGGAAGGCCCCGGAAGCGATGAACAGAATATGGTCGGTTTTCACCGGACCATATTTGGTATTGACCGTCGACCCTTCGACGATGGGTAAAAGATCCCGCTGGACCCCTTCCCGGGAGACATCCGGGCCGTGGCCCTTGCCGTTTCCGGCGATCTTGTCGATTTCATCCAGAAAGATAATGCCGGCCTGCTCCACCCTGGCGACCGCATCACGGATCACCTGGTCCATATCCACCAGGTTCTGGGCCTCTTCGACTGCCATGGTCTGCATGGCCTCGGGCACCTTGATTTTACGCCGACGGGTATTTTTGGGCATCAACGGGCCGAGCATATCCTTGAAATTGATTCCCATTTCTTCCATGCCTACATTGGAGAAAATTTCAACCATGGGCATGTTGCGGTCGGCCACGTCCAGATCCACATATCGATTGTCCAGCTTACCGGCCTGGAGCATTTTGCGCAGTTTTTCCCTTGTGGGCGACATGCTGTCCGTATTCGTGCTCACGATTTCCATCCCGCCGTCGGCAGGGTTATCTCCCGAAGCCGGGGACGCCTTGGGCAGCAGCAGATCCAGCATACGCTCCTCAGCAATGCGCCGGGCCTTTTCCTGGACCGCCTCTTGCTGCCGCACCCGCAGGGCGTTGACCGTCAATTCCACCAGGTCCCTGACCATGGACTCCACATCACGGCCCACATATCCCACTTCGGTGAATTTGGATGCCTCGACTTTGATGAAGGGCGACTCACTGAGGTTGGAAAGGCGCCGGGCGATTTCGGTTTTGCCCACGCCGGTGGGTCCGATCAGAATGATGTTCTTGGGGGCGATTTCATCTTTGAGGCCCTCGGGCACCTGGCGCCGGCGCCAGCGGTTGCGCAGGGCGATGGCCACCGACCGTTTGGCCCGGTCCTGACCGATGATGTATTTATCCAGTTCGACGACAATGTCACGCGGTTTTAAATGGTTCATGATCAAAGAATTTCAATGGTTATCCGGTTATTGGTAAAAACACACAGGGAAGCGGCGATATCCATGGCGGCCTCGGCGATCTGACGCGGCGGGAGATCGGTCTGGCGGGCAAGGGCCGTCGCCGCAGCCTGGGCCGCCACACCGCCCGAACCGATGGCCACGATACCTTCATCCGGTTCGATGACATCCCCGTTTCCGGATATGAGCAACATGGTCTGATCATCCAGGGCGATCATCAGAGCCTCTAAACGCCGCAGGTATTTATCGGCACGCCAGTCGCGGGCCAGTTCCACGGCTGCGCGTGTCAGGTTTCCGTTGTATCGTTCAAGCTTGTTTTCCAGTTTTTCGGTCAGCGTCAGGGCGTCGGCGGTGGCCCCGGCAAATCCGACCAGGATCGTATCGTTGTAAATACGCCTCACCTTGCGGGCCGTGTGTTTGACCACGGTGTTGTTCAAGGTCACCTGGCCATCGCCGGCCATGATGGCATCTTCCGCTCCGCGGATCGCCAAAATGGTGGTGCCGTGAAAACGCAGGCTGTTATCTGCGGGGGGGTGTATCATGCGTCTGATTTCCGTTCATCTTGGGTACTTGCCATTTGAATTGTTTACCCCAACGTTGCAAAAACGGGTATGCAACCATGGGGTTTATCTCCGGGGATGCGCCTTGTCATAGGCCGCCATCAACCGATCAATGCTCACATGCGTATATTTTTGGGTTGTGGACAGACTCCGGTGTCCCAACAGCTCCTGCACGGTCCGCAGATCGGCGCCCGCATCGAGCATATGGGTGGCGAAACTGTGGCGGATACCGTGGGGCGATATGGGCACGGCCAGGCTGCACTTGCGTACCAGTGTTTCCAAAATACGTCCCACCGAGCGTGCACTCAGGCGCCCCCGGTTTTTGTTCAGAAACAAGGCCCCCTCCGATTGCATACCGATGCCGGTGTGCTCGAAGAGGCAGTCGCGGTAGGACCGGATCCGGCGTATTGCCCGGTAGCCCGCCGGTACGATGCGTTCGCGTCCGCCCTTGCCCATAACCCGCAGGCAAGCGCTGGCCGGATCCACGTCGCCCACATCGAGCCCCGTCAGTTCGGAAACCCGTATCCCCGACCCGTATAAGGTCTCGAACATGGCCCGGTTGCGCAGATCCAGCAGCCCGGAACCGGTGACCTGATCCAGCAATCGAAACATATCGTCCACGGAAAGATAGGATGGTATCCGCCGATTGTGCTTGGGTGTCAGGATGGCTGCCGTGGGATCATCGTCCACCACCCCGTGTTTCACCAGGTGCCTGAAAAAGGAACGCAACGCCGACAATTTACGGGCAATCGTGTTTTTCTCGTTCTTGCGGTAAAGCGCGGCCACGAAACCGCGAATGGTGAGGCTGTCCACGGACGCTGCGGGCAGTTTCCTTTTGTCCGTATCACCGGCGGCATAAACGGCAAACTCTGCAAGATCGTGGCCATAGGCCCGAATCGTATTTTCCGAATACCCCTTTTCGGAATCCAATGCCTGCAAAAAAAGGTCGATCTGTTGTGTCAGTCCCGGCCTTGTCATGAAAAATCGATCCGCTGTTCGAGTTCCCGCCAGGTGCCCACTTCCAAATAATCGTGGGGCTGCCGGTTCCACGGCTGCCGGAAAACGACCGGTTCGATGCCGGCCGCTTTCATCAGGTGGCATGTCTCCAAACGATCCTCAACGAACCAGCGGATGCCGTGTTGAAGCAGCACTTCCGTTTTGGCATCGTATGCGCCGGTGGCCACGATGCGTGAACGATGGTGCTGGCTGCCCAGGAGTTGCCGCATCCATTCGTCGATGGGTCCGCACTCGGAACGCGCCGTCACCATCAGCAGCCGGCCGGTGGCCACGGCGATGCGTTTGAGTACCATCCCGGCATCGGCCATGGGGGCGAGGCGGGCGCGGTAGTTGCCCTCCAGAATCCGGCCAATGGCCCCCATCAGCACATCTTCTTCCAGGTTCAGACATTCGTCGAGCTGGTAGCAGGTAATGTCCGTGTAACGGACGGAATCCACGCCATAATGATCGGAGAGGATGTCCAGAAACAGGTGCATGGTGTCGGCGATAACGCCGTCTATATCAAAAGCCAGGGTCGCAGGATCGATCATGGTCTTTTCCATTAACGCGTTATTAGAACGGAGCAAAACTTTTAGCCCCTTCCCGCCGGTTGTGTCAACCGTGATGCCGCTCATCGGACGGCGGATTGAAGTTCTCAGGCCAGGCGTTTCATGATTTGCTGGATATCGTTCCACACATCCCGTTTACTTTCCGGGTTGCGCAACAAAAACGCCGGATGGTAGGTCGGCATCACGGCCACCCCCATGACATCGTGAAATCGGCCGCGGATCCGTGAAATGGGCGCATCGGTTTCCAGCAGGGTCCGGGCGGCGACATTGCCCAGGGCGCATATCACCTTTGGCTGGATGGCCGCCAACTGGCGTTTGAGGAAAGGCAGGCAGCATCGGATCTCCTCCGGTGAAGGATTCCGGTTGCCGGGCGGTCGGCACTTGACGATATTGGCGATGTATACCATTTCGCGGGACAGGTTCATGGCAGCGATGATTTTGGTCAGGAGCTGTCCGGCGGCACCCACGAACGGACGCCCGCTTCGATCCTCGTCCCCTCCCGGGCCCTCACCCACGAAAACCAGATCGGCCGCAGCAGATCCTTCGCCAAACACGATCCGGTTTCTGGAACGGCACAGGACACAGCGGGTGCAGTCCCCCAGGTCGCCGCGGACGCTTTCAAGGGTCTCGGGTCCATCGGCCCGGCCCCAGCGTTCCAGCATCTTCAATCCCTCGGGCGAACAATCGAACCCGGTACAACCGTTTACCTGAAGATGGCGCAGGCTGTCACGGACGGCCGTCAACATGTCCCGGCGGGCTTGATCCATGGTCATCGGCCGGATCGTCCATTCATCAGATCGACCACCTGATCCAGGATACAATGGGCCACGGCATGCTTGTCCATGACATCCAGGTCTGTTTTACGCCCATCGGCATGGTACAGGCTCATGCGGTTGGTGTCCGATCCGAACCCCGAATCCGTCGGGCCGATAAGGTTGGCGGCAATCAGATCCAGATTTTTGGCCGCCAGTTTGCCCCGGGCATAGGTCCCCATGTCCCGGGTTTCGGCGGCAAATCCGACCAGGATCTGTCCGTCACGTTTGCGTTCGCCCAGGGTTTTCAAAATGTCCGTGGTGCGCTCCAGGTCCAGTTGCAGGCGATCATCGTCTTTTTTGATTTTGTGATCGCGGGTAACGGCCGGTCGATAATCGGAAACCGCAGCGACCTTGATCACCACATCGGCCTGTTCCTGGCGGGCAAACACCGCCGTGGCCATCTCCTCCACGGTTTCCACATGGACCGGTTCCACATTCAACGGCATGGGTTGATCCACCGGCCCGCTGATCAGCGTTACCCGCGCACCGCGGTTCTCCGCAGCCCGGGCCACGGCGTAGCCCATCTTGCCCGAAGAAGGGTTGCTGATGAACCGCACCGGATCGATGGGCTCCCGGGTGGGACCGGCTGTCACGAGGATGTGTCTGCCTGCCAGATCGTCCGGTGTCAGACAAGCCGACAAACGATCGACAATCACATTCGGCTCGGGCAGACGGCCCGGCCCGGTGGTTCCGCAGGCCAATTCCCCCTTCCCCGGTGCCAGGATATGGCAGCCGTCCGCCGCCAGACGGCGCAGGTTGCGCTGGGTGGCGGGATGTTCGAACATATTGGCGTTCATCGACGGACAAACCATTACCGGGCTGGTAACGGCCAGCATGAATGTGCTCAGGGCGTCGTCGGCAATGCCGTTGGCCATTTTGGCGACCATATTGGCCGTGGCCGGAGCGATCACCACCGCCCGGGCCGCCTCGGCCCAGGCGATGTGCCGGATGGCGGCGGCGCTTTTTTCCTCGAAAAGATCTATGCAAACCGGATTTTGGGAAAGCACCTCGAAGGTCATCGGCCCGACAAATCGGGTGGCGCTGCGAGTCATGATGACCCGCACCCTTGCACCCTGCTTAATTAGAAGCCTGAGCAATTGCACGCTTTTAAAGGCGGCGATGCCGCCGCAGACGCCCAGAACGATTTCTTTGCCTCTCAGCGGGTTGGGTTGCATGGGGTTTATTCCATAATGGTATTTTTTACCGATTCGTCGAATTTAATTGCGGTCCGTCGATGATCACGCAGGGATTTTTGCCGCATTATCATCCGGACCCACCGCTGAATCGTGAGTGACACCGCATACCATTGCGGCGGCGTATCCGGAAGATACCGGCAGACATTTTCCAGGGCTTGCTGCAGATCAGCCCGATCAGGTGTCTGATCCAGCAGGTAACGGTATATCGTGGCCGCCTGTTCATAACGGCCCTGGTCGGCATACACCCGTGCCATGGTCTCCGTATAAAAAGTTTTGTCTCCATCAACTTCCATCTTGTATCCCCTGTCAGCGTTCGACCGACGGCAGTAAAATGATGTCGCCGGCCCCTACCATTCCCAACTCGTTGCGGGCCACGCTTTCGATAAACGCGGGGTCCCGGTTGAGTCGTTCGATGTTCCGATACAGGCGCAAATTTTCCCTGGCCAGGGCCTGGTTCCCGGCTGCCAGTGATTGTTGCCGATCCCGCAGCCGATACACTTCCATCAGTCCATGGTCACCGAAGATGCTGAGCAGGAACAGGCTTAACAACCCAATTGCCGCACTGCCCATCAGCCATTTTTGTCCCACGCTCATGATCTGCGCAGCCTCCGCCTGACGATTCCCATGACCATTTCCCATTCCGGGATTTTCAAGATAACGGCGACGCCGCAAAAGGCAATGATACCGACGCCGATAAGCATTCCGATGGCCACCGGCAACTGGATGCCGCCCACGGGAAGCGCATCAATATCCACCAAACGCCATAACAAACTGACGCAACCTGCCATTGCAGCGGATGCCGCCGTGGTTTTCAAACAACTGGCCAGGATCGTGTGCCACCGGATCGCGCCCAGTCTTTTTCTCAGCATATACACCAGCAAGACCAGATTGACCATGGACGAAAGGGCAGTCGCCAGGGCCAGCCCGTTGTGCAGCAAAGGCCCCATCAAGGCCATCCCCAAAAGGATATTGACGGCGATGGCAGCCGTTGCGCTGATCACCGGCGTGCGGGTATCTTGCAGGGCATAGAACGTGGAAACCACAATCCTCACGGCGGCGAATGCCCATAGGCCGACAGCATAGTATAAAAGCGCATCCGAGGTCAATTGCGTGGTCAGGCCGTCGAAGCCGCCGCGCTGGAAAAGCATGGTCACAATGGGTTCTCTGAGAATGATCAACCCGGCCATGGCCGGGATGGTCAGAAAAAGGACCAGGCTCATGGCATGACAAAAGGTGTCTCCCATGCCCGAAAAATCTTTGCTCGCCGCCTGGCGTGAAAGGCTGGGTAAAACAGCCGTGGCCGCCGCCTGGCCAAAGATTCCCAGGGGGAATTGTACCAGCCTGTCAGCATAATATAAATAGGAAACACTGCCTTCGGGCAGCAAAGAAGCCAGCAGAGTACCCACCAGGATATTGATTTGGTAAACCGCCGCACCGAAAATGGTGGGCAGCATGAGCAGACCGATGGTGCGCATGCGCGGATGCCAGATCCCCGACCGTCTCCAAAAATGCACGCCCTGCCGGATCAAAAAGGGCAGTTGCAGCGTCAGCTGCAAGAAACCGCCCAGCATCACACCGGCCGCCAGTCCCAACACACGTACGGTCTGAGAATCAGACCATCGGCTGACCGTAAAAAGAACACCGATCATGGCAAGATTCAACAGCAGCGGGGCAATTGCAGGTGCGGCAAAATGGCCCACGGCATTGAGGATCCCCATGCATAAGGCGACCAGGCCGATAAATATCACGTAGGGAAACATGATGCGTGTCAAGGTCACCGTCAGCGCCATCTTTTCCGGCGGCTGGGCAAACCCGGGGGCAACGGCCTGGATGATCAGTGGTGCCGCCGCCACGCCAATGATGGCGACGATAGACAAACAGACCAGCAGCAGTTTCAACGAACTCACGGCCAGACGCATGGCATCATCCCGATCTCCGGTGGCAATGGCCTGGGTAAATACGGGCACAAAGGCCAGACTGAGAGACCCTTCGCCAAAGAGTCGTCGCAACAGGTTGGGCAGCCTGAATGCGGCGATGAATGCATCCGCAGCCATACCGGCACCGAAAAACGAGGCCAGGACCATATCGCGGACATAACCGAAGATGCGGCTGAGCAGGGTCGCCAGACCGACGATACCGGCAGCCCGGGTTACGCTGTGGTTTTCATCGGGGCGGCTGTGTACCGGGGGACTCATATGGTTTCAGCCCCCCGCAGAGCGAATATTTTTATTGACTTGGACATTTTTTTGAGATATCGGGAAGTTTTCTATTTTTCTTATAATTATCCGAAAAGGAGTATGTGAAGGTGGCAAACCATAAATCAGCGTTGAAACGTGCCGGCCAGAATGAATGTCGGCGGTTGAGAAACAAATCGGTTCAGACCCGGGTGAAGAATGTTGTCAAAGATGTGCGCCAGGCCGTGGCGGATAATGCGGATACCGCCGCTGATCAACTCAAAATCGCCCAATCCGTTATTGCCACAGCGGCCAAAAAAGGCGTCCTTCACAAAAAAAACGCAGCCCGCAAGATTTCCCGGCTGACCAAACAGGTAAACGCTCAGCAATCCTGATGGTTTCCGGCCTATCGAGCTTACCAAACCGGCAATGAACATGCATTGCCGGTTTTTTGCGTTCCTTCCACATTCTTGTCCGCATTCGGGCCTCAGAAATCGGCCGTCAACCGGCTGAAAGCGGTTTCCGCCAATTTGCTCGATATGGCGGATATCGCCTGGCTCTTGTTCCGATCCGTTGCCGATTTGTCATCCGAGACCACGGCAAAGGTCTGACGTTCGATCATATCGCCCGACGCCCAGAGAATACGCCCGTCCATAGAAATCAGTTGCAACCGGATTCGACCGCTGAGTTCCCGCTCCACTGAGGCCGACACGCTGGAACGCGTCAGGCTTCCCACGCTCAGGCGCACGATGGTCCCCGTCAGAATGCCGTCCGCCACATCCCTTGAAGGGGCCAGCAGGCCTTCATTCATCCGGATGCATTCACCGATCAGATTGTTGGTGAACAACCGTTCCACCCCGGTTTCGGCGGTGCGGTTGTCGAGGATTTCGATGAACACCCGCGTTACACCTTGCGGCAGGCAACGGCCTCCCGCGAAGCGGTAGCCGCAGGCGGAAAGGGTCACCACACAACAGGCAACCACAATAATCGATACGGCCTGGCGGTTCATTGCGCCTTCCTGCTTGGTGCCCATCCGGAAATGCCCAACCGGTAAGCGTTTACCCCAGCCCTGCAAAAGCCGGAGGGAGTCAGTGCAGATGCCTTGGCCTGTGAACGCTTACGTCATTTATACAACAATATTAACCAACTTATTCCTGACCACGATCACCTTTTTCACCGGTTTGCCGGCGATGAATTTTGCAACCCGTTCGTCTGCCAGGGCCACCTGTTTGAGCTGTTCGGTGTCGGCATCCGCAACGGCTGAAAACCGGCTGCGCAGCTTGCCGTTGACCTGGACCACCACCTCCAGCTCGTCCTTTGCCGTGGCGGCGTCATCATAGGTCGGCCAAGAATTCAAAAGAACGCTTCGATCATATCCCAGCGCCTCCCACAACTCCTCGCAAAAATGGGGAACAATGGGGGACAACAAAAGCACGGCCGTCTCCAGGGCAAAACGCACCGTTGCCGCGGCAGTTGCGTCCGCATCTTTTTCTTCGATGCCCTGCAAGGTGTTGACCAGTTCCATGACCGCGCTGATGACGGTATTGAAGTGAAAACGGGCTTCGATATCCTGGGTGACCCGTTTTACGGTCTCATGGGTTTTGCGGTGCAGCTCCTTGACCGGCCCGCTCAGGGTTTTATCGGACCCCGGATCCGCCTTGACCCCGTCCATGGCCGGCAGCCATCGGTGGGCCAGCCGCCACACCCGCTGCAGGAAGCGGTGGCTGCCTTCGACCCCCTGGTCGCTCCACTCCAGATCACGTTCCGGCGGCGCGGCAAACAAGCAAAACAGGCGCGTGGTATCGGCCCCGTATTGATCCAGGAGCACGTTGGGGTCGACGACGTTCTTTTTGGATTTGGACATTTTTTCCACGCGGCCGACGGTGACGGGGTTTCCGCAAAGAACGCAGGTGCGGTCGCCGTCATGGCCCTCGACCACCTGTTCGGGAAACAAAAAGCCGTGTGTCTCACAGGTGGTGGTCTCCTTGCACACCATCCCCTGGGTGAGCAGCCGGGTGAAGGGCTCCCTGAAGGTTACCAGCCCCAGCGATTCGAGCACCCGGGTGAAATAGCGTGAGTACAGCAGGTGCAAAATGGCGTGCTCCACGCCGCCGATGTACTGGTCCACGGGCATCCAGTAAGCCACCGCCGCCTTGTCGAACATGCCCGTATCGCAGCGCGGGCTGCAATAGCGTTCGAAATACCATGAGGACTCCACGAAAGTATCCATGGTATCGGTTTCCCGGCGTGCATCCTCCCGGCCACATTGCGGACAGCGGGTACGGGTGAATTGCGCCAGGGTGGACAGCGGTGACCGGCCACCGTCGAGCATGCCGGCATCCTCCGGCAAAACAATGGGCAGATCCGCTTCGGGAACCGGAACGATGCCGCAGCTGTCGCAGTGGATCATGGGGATGGGGGTTCCCCAGTAGCGCTGGCGGGAAATTCCCCAGTCCCGCAGGCGGAAGCTGACGGTTTTTTTGCCGATGCCTTCAGCCTCCATATGCACGGAGATGGCTTCCATGGCCTCACGGTTGTGCCGCCCGTCGAACGCCCCTGAATTGACCATGACGCCGTCGCCTGTATATGCGGCCTCCATGGTATTGCCGTCCAGGTCCTCATCCTCGGGACTGACCACCACGATGACGGGCAAATCGTATTTGCGGGCAAAATCGAAATCCCGCTGATCATGCGCCGGTACAGACATGACCGCGCCGGTGCCGTATTCCATCAGGGCAAAATTGGCCGTATAGACAGGCATCCGGCGCCCGTTCATGGGATTGATGCAGTAGGCGCCGGTGAAGACGCCTTCTTTTTCGTAGTTCTCGATGGCCTTGCTGGAACGCTCCTGCAGGGAAATCCGTTCGACGAAATCGGCGACGGCCCGCTCCTGAGGCGTACCTGCCGACAGCTCGGCAACCATCGGATGTTCGGGCGCCAGGCACATGAAGGTGGCCCCGAAAACCGTATCCTGACGGGTGGAGAAGACGCTGATCACATGGGGGCTGTCCGCTACCGGAAACCGGATTTCGGCGCCCACACTTTTGCCGATCCAGTTGCGTTGCATGGTGGTCACCTTGTCCGGCCAGCCGGGCAGCTTGTCACAATGGACCAGCAGATCTTCGGCAAAATCGGTGATCCTGAAAAACCACTGCCACAATTTTTTCTGGCGCACCGGTTTGCCGCAGCGCCAGCACATGCCGGCTTCCACCTGTTCGTTGGCCAGCACGGTCTGACAGGGCTCGCACCAGTTCACAAAAGATTCTTTGCGGTAGGCCATGCCTTTTTCGACCATCTTGAGGAACAACCATTGCTCCCACCGGTAATATTCGGGCCGGCAGGTCGCCAGTTCCCGCTCCCAGTCGTAGGAAAAGCCCAACCGTTTGAGCTGGGCCCGCATGGTGTCGATATTTTCGTAGGTCCATTTGGCCGGGTGGGTATCATTGGCGATGGCCGCGTTCTCCGCGGGCATCCCAAAGGCGTCCCACCCCATGGGGTGCAGCACATTGAATCCGCGCATGCGTTTGTAACGGGCCACGACGTCTCCAATGGTATAGTTGCGCACATGCCCCATATGGATTTTCCCGGAGGGGTAGGGAAACATTTCCAGCAGAAAATATTTTTTTTGGTCGGGGGCCTCGACGACGTTGAACAGGCGGTCCGCCTGCCAGCGCTGCTGCCACTTGCGTTCGATTCTTTGTGGGTTGTAACGGGTTTCCATGGATCTTCCTATCTTCTTGCGAACATTATTGATTCGGGTTGAAGCAAGTGAATCCTCATGCCACAATGCCCCGCAAAGATCAAGCCTTCGCTGATTGAGGATGCATGACCGGTGACCGGTCATCAATCAAAATATGCGGCCGCAGGCCGCTCATCGACCGGTCACCGGTCTCCGGACGCCGGGCACTGAAAATATGTTGACTTGATCCTAACAAATCATTATTTAAGCGAATTTAACATGAAGAGACCGATGGCTGTCATGGTACCGGCGATGTATTGCCGGTTAAATCACCGACCACCGGCTTGGCAGGCGGTTTGATGAAGCCTCCTCCGAAGGGGGCTATAAGCCAGACCATTGAACATCGAACGGCCAACTTCGAATTTTGAATAAGGAAAAGCAACCCCGAAGCATGACAGATAAAATACTCATCAACGCTGTGGATCCCGAAGAGGTCCGGCTGGCCATCGTCAAGGATAGCCGTCTGGAGGAGTTCCACATTGAAAGCGCATCCCGGGAAATCCTGCACAGCAGTATTTATAAAGGTGTGATAACACGCATCGAACCCAGCCTCCAGGCCGTCTTCGTTGATTTCGGCGCCGAACGCCACGGTTTTCTGCAACGGCAGGAAATCCACAGCGATTATTTTCAGGACCTGCCCACTGGCGGCAAAACCATCCAGAACATGGTCAAACGCGGCCAGGAACTGATGGTCCAGGTGACCAAAGACCCCATCATGAAGAAAGGGGCCATGCTGACCACCTATATTTCCCTGCCGGGCCGCTATGCCGTCCTGATGCCGGGCAGCGACAGCCGGGGCATATCGAGAAAAATCGAAGACGAAAAGGAACGCGAACGTCTCAAGGAAATCGTCGCCAAGCTGAATCTTCCCGAAGGATTCGGTATTATCGTGCGTACCGCAGGACAAGGATGCACCAAAACCAAACTGGCCAAAGATGTCCAGTACCTGTTGCGATTGTGGAAAAACATCACCGCCATGGCCGTCAAATCCCCTGCCCCGGCAACGCTGTATAAGGACCGCCATTTGGCGGTGCGATCCATCCGCGATCATTTCACCCCGGACATCAAGGAAATTTTGATCGACGACGAGTCCGTCTTCAACGAAGTCAAACGTTTCATCCGGATTATTTCCCCCAAACAGACCGGCATCGTCAAGCAGCATAAATCGGACAAGCCGATTTTCACCCGCTTTCAGTTGGAAGACCAGATTGCCACTATTTTCGAAAACCGGGTGACCTTGAAATCCGGTGGTTCGGTGGTACTCGAACGCACCGAGGCGCTGGTGGCCATCGACGTCAACTCGGGCAAGGGAACCCACAAAAAGAACATCGAAGAAACCGCTTTGATGACCAACCTGGAGGCAGCCGCCGAAATCGCCAGGCAGCTTCGGATCCGCGATCTGGGTGGATTGATTGTCGTGGATTTCATCGACATGCGCGACCAGAAGCACCGCAACCAGGTGGAAAAGGCCCTGCGTGCTGCCATGAAGCAGGACCGCGCCCGGGTGAAAATCGGTAAGATTTCCAAATTCGGTCTTCTGGAGTTGTCCCGTCAGCGGCTGCGCCCGTCCATCGATTTCGGCAGCATGATGGTCTGCGCACACTGCAACGGCAAAGGGCAGGTCCCTTCCCCCGAATCTTTGGGCCTGCGGGTGTTGCGCAAACTGAAACTGGAGACCCTCAAGGATGGCGTCTGTCAGGCCAGTATTGATCTGCCGCCGGCCGTGGCCGCCTATCTGCTCAACCGTAAACGCAAGGAACTGAGCGATCTGGAAGAAAAACGGGGCATCCGCATCACCATCGCCCCCCGGGACGACCTGATTCCCGGCAAGATGGACATGCGCTATGAAAGAAAGCAGGCACAGACCGAATAGACCGGCCAATTGCCTGATCCGGATCACGGTATAGGGCAATCGCCGTTCTTTCGGGATCGAAATCGCCATATCGGGTTGCCAGACCGGTTGGCTTTCCGGACTTTCAATCTTACCAATGCGGTTACATGCGTCAGACACAAGAACCATTTGACGGAGACGGTGATTTGCAGTATATCAGCGCCACTTTTCATTTAACAGGAGGTTTTGATACAGATGGATATCGCTTACGCAATGGGCCAGGGAGGCGCATCAGCCGCAGGAGGAGGGTCCGCTGGATTCGCATCGTTCGTTCCGCTGATTCTCATGTTCGTCATTTTCTATTTTCTGCTCATCCGGCCCCAGCAGAAAAAGACCAAGGAACACCGGCAGATGATCGACAATTTGAGGACCGGCGACCGGATCATCACCAGCGGCGGCATCCATGGCCGGGTCACCGGTGTATCGGAAAACGACCTGACCGTTGAAATTGCCGAGAAAGTTCGCGTCAAGGTCAATCGGGCCAGCGTATCCGCACTGGTTACGACCGGCAGTGCACCGCCTGCCCCCAAAAAAGAAAAAAAGGACAAATCAAACAGCGGAAAACCCTGAGCCTTTTTTTACCGATTTGTTTATAAGGCCCCATTGCCACGGGCACCGCGACTGTTTTCAAACGCAGGCGTGCCTGTCCGTTTTGAACCGGCCTGCCGCGGCGGGTGGGGCTTTGATGTGAAAATCATGAAAGGAACCGAGCGTTGAAGAATCTTTCGTGGAAACTGGTTGTCATTGCGGTGGTCATCGTGGCAGCCGCGATTTATGTAATACCGACATTCAAACCCGGCGTATGGCCTCATAAGAAGATCAACCTGGGCCTCGACTTGCAGGGGGGCATGCACCTGGTGCTCGAAGTGGATGCGGACAAGGCCGTGGAAAACACCATTGAGCGGGTGGCCCAGGAGATGCGGACACAATTGAAAAAAGACCGCATCCGCACCATGGGCATTGAACAGGTGGACGGCGTCAAATTGTTCGTCAAAGTGGCCGAAGACCAGATCGAAGGTTTTGAAACCATGCTGGACAATGAGTTTCGGGACCTTCGGGAAGTGGATCGCGATGCCGGCAACGGCATGTTGGCCATCACCCTCGATCTCCCTGATCAGGAGACCGATCACATCCGCAAACTGGCCGTCGACCAGGCCCTCGAAACCATCCGCAATCGTATCGATCAATTCGGTGTCAGCGAACCGGATATCCGCATTCAGGGTGAACGGCGGATTCTGATCCAGCTCCCGGGCATCAAGGATACCCAGCGGGCCAAGGACCTGATCGGTAAAACCGCATTGCTGGAGTTCAAACTGCTGGACGAAACCAACGATATCAACGCAGCATTGAAGGGCAATGTGCCGGCATCCAGCGAAATTCTCTACGAAACCAAGGAAGATCTTGCCACCCAGCGGGTCCACAAGACGCCTTATCTGGTCAAAAAACGCACCTCTTTGACCGGCGCCTACCTGACCGACGCCCGCGTGCAGATAGACAGCCAATACAACGAGCCCTATGTGTCGATCACCTTCGACAAAAAAGGGGCCCGCCTGTTCGAACGCATTACCGCCGAAAACGTCAAGAAACGCCTGGCCATCGTCTTGGATGACAATGTCTATTCCGCACCGGTGATCCAGGAAAAAATCGCCGGCGGCGAGGCACGCATCACCGGTAATTTCAGCACCGAAGAGGCCCGTGACCTGGCCATTGTGCTGCGTGCCGGTGCCCTGCCGGCGCCGGTTCAGATCCTGGAAGAACGCACCGTGGGACCCTCTTTGGGAACCGACTCCATCCGCATGGGGCTTCTCTCCATGTGCGTGGGCGGCATCCTGGTGATCCTGTTCATGGCGGGTTACTATAAGGGATCGGGGATCATTGCCGACCTGGCCCTGGTACTCAACATTCTGCTCATCGCCGGCGGACTGGCGGCATTCGGCGCGACGCTGACACTGCCAGGCATCGCTGGCATCATCTTGACCATCGGCATGGCTGTGGACGCCAACGTGTTGATATTCGAACGCATCCGCGAGGAAATGAGCCTGGGCAAGACGCCCCGTGCAGCCGTGGACGCCGGATACGACCGGGCGACGTTGACCATCCTGGATGCCAACGTCACCACATTGATCGCAGCCCTGGTCCTGTTTCAATTCGGTACCGGCCCGGTCAAGGGGTTTGCCGTCACACTGAGCCTCGGCGTCGTGGCCAGTCTGTTCACGGCCCTGATTTTGACCCGTGCCATCTTCGACTACTTGCTGATCAAACGCAAAGCGCGGACCATCAGCATCTGATACGGCTCACACCGGTTGACGCCGACGTTGCGTCGCACCAGTTAAAGCAACTACACCATCAAGGAACGGATATATGCAGTTTATCAAACCGGGTATCAACATCGATTTCATAGGAAAACGAAAAATCGCTTTCATGCTCTCGCTGGTGCTGATCATCGTCAGCATTGTCACCCTGGTGATTAACCGGGGACCCCGCTACGGAATCGATTTCGCCGGCGGGACCCTGGTTCAGGTCAAGTTCGACACACCGGTAGAAATCGACCGGATCAAGGACGGACTCCAGGCCTTGACCCTCGAAGCCTCGTCGGTCCAGCAGTTCGGCCAGGCGACGGACCATGAATACCTGATCCGCACCGAGGCCACCACCTCCGCCATGGAAGGCCTGTCTGAAAAGCTTCAGCAGCAGCTTGCCGACGCCACCGGCGTGCCCGTGGAAATCCGGCGGGTGGAGATGGTCGGACCACAGGTGGGACAGGATCTTCGTGAGAAAGCACTTTTGGCCATGTTCTATGCCCTGCTTTTCATCACCGTCTATATTTCGGGACGGTTCGAATTGAAATGGGCCAAAAGCGGTGTCGTCGCGGCGGCCATCATGGGGGCCGTTTATGTCCTGTCCCGTTTCGACGTCCCGATTCCCTACCTCATGCTGGCCGCCTTGGTTGTCTCCCTGGTCATTTTCTGGTTTTTTGAATTCAAATACGCCATGGGCGCCATTGTGGCCATCATCCACGACGTGACCGTCACCGTGGGCATCTTCTCCATCTTCGACAAGGAATTCACCCTGCCCATCGTGGCAGCCCTGTTGACCATCATCGGGTATTCATTGAACGATACGATCATTGTTTTCGACCGTATCCGTGAAAATTTGCGCAAATACCACAAAGACCCGTTGAACGTGATTCTGAATCGGAGCATCAACGAGACTTTGAGCCGCACCATTCTCACCTCCCTGACGACCCTGGTGGTGGTGATCGCCCTGTTTGTTCTGGGCGGCGGCATCATCCACGATTTCTCGTTCGCCCTGCTGATCGGTATACTCATCGGTACCTATTCGTCCATTTACGTGGCCAGCCCCATACTGCTGGCCTGGCAGACACGGAGACGTTAGATGTCGCCCCTGCGCCCCTGGTTCGCCCTGAAAAGCGTACCCGGGGTCGGGAATCTGCTGTTCCGCCGGCTGCTTGAACATTTCGGTTCTCCTGAAAAAGTGCTGTCGGCGAATACCACTGCCCTGCTGTCCGTCAACGGTGTCAGTGCCCGGTTGGCGGCCGCCATCCACAAATACAGGGAAGGCCGCGGTGTCGACCGGGAACTGGCGGCCATCAGAAAATCCGGCTGCGCCATCATCACCCAGACTGACCGTCGATACCCTCCCCTGCTGCGCCAGATTCCCGATCCACCACCTTTTTTGTACGTGCGCGGCACATTGCCAACCGGCATACTTAGTATTGCCATAGTGGGATCGCGCAATGCGACCGAATACGGAGTGGCAACGACGCGGGAACTCAGCCGACAACTGGCTGCACAGCGGGTAACCATCGTCAGCGGCCTTGCCAGAGGGGTGGATACGGCCGCCCATACGGGCGCATTGGCGGCCAACGGTACAACGGTGGCCGTCCTGGGATCCGGACTGAACCGAATCTATCCGCAGGAAAATGCATCCCTGGCCCGCCGCATTGCCGACAGCGGCGCCGTCATCAGTGAATTCGCGTTGGACGCGGGTCCGGACGCACACCATTTTCCGGCCCGTAACCGGATCATCAGCGGCTTGTGCCAGGGAACCGTGGTGGTCGAGGCCACCGGCCGCAGCGGATCGTTGATCACCGCCCGTCTGGCGGCCGAACAGAACCGGGATGTGTTCGCCGTTCCCGGCAACGTGCACTCCTTCAAAAGCGTCGGCACGCACACATTGATCAAACAGGGGGCCAAACTGGTCGTACATGCCGGCGACGTGCTGGAAGAATATGCCCATGTATGCGGCCACAATCACGAATCGGCGGCGCCACGACCTGCACAACCAGTCTCGTTGACGGACCCTGAAGCGATGATTATCGATATCCTTGAAGCCGATCCGGTCCATATTGATGACCTGGGCAGACGGCTTTCAATGGGCACAGGCCGCCTGGCCGGCCTGCTTTTGCAGTTGGAACTCAAGGGGCTGGTGTGCCAATCGCCGGGCAAACGCTTTTCACTTGCCCCGGATGCGCTTTCGAGGCTGGACACCCAATCAACGACGTTACATTGAGGACCAAAAGATGATGTACACGCAGAAAACTGTTTTTCAAACGGCTTCGTAAAAAACTTTTCCAGGCCACACATGGCCAGACATCCGAAAGAACGATTTGCTTTGAAACGGATTCACCATAGAGGAAGAGCTAAAAAAATTATCTCTGTGTCCTCTGTGGTGAAAAAACACGAAAAAAAATTTGTTCCTTAGAAGCCCGAGGAATGAGGCGTACATGAAAGTACTCCGCAGTGACGAGGGATGAAGCCTAACGCAGATATCGGGCTTTTTACGAGCCGTCAAAGAATGAATACGAACCTGATCAAGTGAGGTACCCCGTGAGCAAACCCCTGGTGGTCGTAGAGTCTCCCACGAAAGTACGGACCATAAAAAAATATCTCGGCAAAGATTACAACGTGGCCGCCACCGTGGGCCACATCAAGGATCTGCCCGGCAAAGACCTGGGCATCGATATCGACAACGATTTCAAACCGAAATACCGGACAATTCCCGGAAAATCGAAGGTGTTGAGCCAGTTGAAGTCAGCCGCCGGCGATGCCACGGACATCTACCTGGCGCCGGACCCGGACCGCGAAGGCGAAGCCATTGCCTGGCACACGGCGGACGTGCTGAAAAAAAAGGGACGGACCTTTCACCGCGTGCTCTTTCACGAGCTGACAAAAAAGGCCATTTTGGAAGCCATGCAGCACTGTCAAAAACTGGATAAGGACAAATACGAAGCCCAACAGGCGCGTCGGATCCTGGACCGGCTGGTCGGCTATCAGATATCTCCGCTGCTGTGGCGCAAGGTCAAAGGTGGACTGTCCGCCGGTCGGGTTCAATCCGTGGCCGTACGCATCATTTGTGATCGGGAACGCGCCATCCAGGCCTTCACGCCGGTGGAATACTGGTCCATCAGCGTGGACCTGAAAGGCGATGTGCCGCCGGCATTTACGGCCAAGCTGGTACGCAAACAGGGCCGAAAAATCGAGATCCCCGACGAACAGGCGGCCACCAGTATCCTGGCCGAACTGAAATCGGCCCGCTTCATCCTCGACAAAATCGTCAGGCGTACCACCAAGAGAAATCCACTGCCACCGTTCATCACCAGCAAGCTGCAACAGGAAGCCATCCGCAAACTACGTTTCTCGGCCAAAAAAACCATGATGGTAGCCCAGCAGCTTTACGAGGGCATTGACCTGGGGCCTGGCGAGCCGGTGGGTCTGATCACCTATATGCGTACCGACTCCACGCGTATCGCCGATGAGGCTGCCCAAGAGGCGCTGGCCCTGATCCGCAACCGGTTCGGAAAAGAATTTGCCATTGCCAAACCGCGTGTTTTCAAGAACAAAAACAAGGCCCAGGACGCCCACGAAGCCATCCGGCCGACCTCGGTCGAGCATACGCCGGAGTCGTTAAAACCATTCCTCAACGCCGATCAATTGGCCCTTTACACCATGATCTGGCAGCGTTTCGTGGCATCTCAGATGGCCCAGGCCCTGATTGATCAAAAAACCCTTTCCATCGCCGCCGGCGATTACACCTTGACGGCCAGCGGCAGCTCGGTGAAATTCCCCGGCTTCCTGGCATTGTACAAGAGCGCCGATGACGAGGCGGAAAGCAGCAAGAAAAGCCAGCCCTTGCCCGAACTGGCTGAAAAAACGGCGCTGAACGTGATAAAAATCGATCCCAAACAGCACTTTACCCAGCCCCCGCCGCGGTTTTCCGAAGCGTCCCTGGTCAAGGAACTGGAAGAAAACGGTATCGGCCGTCCCAGCACCTATGCAGCCATCTTGTCAACCATCCGCGACAAAGGTTACGTCGAACTGGTCAAACGCTATTTCCGGCCCACGGAGCTGGGCTTCATCGTCAATGATTTGCTCATCGACACCTTCCCGGACATCCTTGACGTGGAGTTTACCGCCCGGTTGGAAAACGATTTGGACCGGGTGGAGCAATCGGAAATCGAGGCCCTGACCATACTCAACCAGTTCTACGATCCCTTCAGTAAAAAACTCACCGAGGCCGGCGAAGGCATGCTCAGCGTCAAGGGCGTGGGGCTTCCCACGGGCCTGACCTGCCCCACATGCAAAAAAAACGAATTGCGCATCAAAATGGGCAGGAAAGGTCACTTTCTGGCCTGTTCCGGTTATCCCGAATGCACCTACTCCAGCGATTACGAACGCGACGAAAAAGGTGTTATTTCACCGGTGGCACCGGTCCAGAGCGAAGCCACAGACAAGGTGTGCGACCTTTGCGGCAAACCCATGGTGATCAAGCGTGGGCGCTACGGCGCTTTCATTGCCTGCACCGGATATCCCGAATGCAAGCATACCCAATCACTGAACAGCGGCAAACACGCCCGTTCCACGGGGGTCGGCTGTCCCGAGACCGGCTGCGACGGAACGGTGGTGGAAAAATCTTCCAAACGGGGCAAGATCTTTTACGGCTGCAACCGATACCCCAAATGTGAATTCGCCAGCTGGGACAAACCGGTGGCGGTTCAATGCCCGATCTGCGGCAGCGGCTACATGGTGGAAAAAACCACCAAACGTCACGGCACCCAGCAGGTCTGCCCCAACCGTGACTGCCGCCACCGCATACCCGCGGCGTCGGCAAACGGTGAACCATGAAAGCTCCAAACCCTGAACCCAACAAACCAATAAATCCATGACCCAACCCAACCCGACCCACATAGCCATCATCGGCACAGAACTGGAACTGGAAGCCACCCGCATTCAGGCCGTGGCGCAACTGCTGGCAGACGGTGCCACGGTGCCGTTCATCGCCCGGTATCGCAAGGAAGCCACCGGCAGTCTGGATGAAGTGGCCGTGGCAACCATTCGTGATCGACTTGAGCAGTTGGCAGAACGTGATCACCGCCGTGAGGCCATCCTCGAGTCCCTGAAGCAGCACGGTCATCTGACGGATGAACTCAAAAAGCAGGTACTGGCCGCTCAAACCATGACCGAACTTGAGGACATCTACTTGCCCTACCGCCCCAAACGGCGCACCAAAGCCACAATCGCCCGGGAAAAGGGCCTGGAACCGTTGGCCCTGGCCATTTTGTCCCAGGAAGATGCCGACCCGCCGGTATTGGCCGAAAATTATGTGGACCCCGAAAAATCCGTTGAGACGGTCGAAGCGGCTCTGGCCGGCGCCCGGGACATCATTGCCGAAACCATCAATGAAGACGGCAAGGTTCGATCACGCGTACGCGATCTCTTTTGGGCCCACGCAACCATCCGCAGCCGGGTGATCGAAGGCAAAGAAATCGAAGGCGCCAAATTCAAGGACTATTTCGATTGGGAAGAAGCCGTGGCCACGGCCCCGTCCCATCGCATCCTGGCCATGCGTCGAGGTGAGAAGGAAGACGTTCTCAACCTGACGATCGCCCCCCAGCCCGAACAGGCCCTGGCCATCATGGAGGATCAGTTCGTCAAGGGCAGTGGTGAAGATTCGGAACAGGTACGCATGGCCGCCCATGATGCCTACAAACGGTTGCTCTCCCGGTCCATGGAGACCGAAGTCCGGGTGGGCCTCAAAGAGCGGGCTGATGCCGAAGCGATTCGCGTATTCGCCGACAATCTGCGGCAACTGCTGCTGGCCTCCCCCCTGGGGGCCAAACGGGTGATGGGCATCGATCCGGGCTTTCGCACCGGCTGCAAGCTCGTTTGCCTGGACCGCCAGGGCAAGCTTTTGCACAATGACACCATCTATCCCCACGGATCTGAACGCCAGGCCGATGCGGCCCGGCGAACGGTGAGCGAACTTTGTGAAAAATTCGGGACCGAAGCCGTGGCCGTGGGTAACGGAACCGCCGGCAGAGAAACGGAGACCTTTGCCAAAAAGGCTTTGGCCGGCAAGTCGATCCCGGTCATCATGGTCAACGAAAGTGGCGCCTCGATCTACTCGGCATCGGAGATCGCCCGCCAGGAATTCCCCGATCACGACCTGACGGTACGCGGCGCCGTTTCCATCGGTCGGCGCCTCCTGGATCCCTTGTCGGAACTGGTCAAGATCGACCCCAAGTCCATCGGTGTGGGGCAGTATCAACACGATGTGGACCAGTTCGCGCTCAAAGGTTCCCTGGACGATATGGTGATCCGTTGCGTCAACGGTGTCGGTGTGGAGGTCAACCGGGCCAGCGTCCAATTGCTCACATATGTCTCCGGCCTGGGCCCGCAACTGGCCAAAAATATCGTCGCTTATCGTGATGAGAATGGTGCCTTTGCCGATCGTAAGGCATTGAAAAAAGTCAAGCGGCTGGGTCCCAAGGCATTCGAACAATGTGCCGGTTTCCTGCGAATCAAGGACGGCGACAATCCTTTGGATGCCAGCGCCGTCCACCCGGAAAGCTATGCCGTGGTCAGGACCATGGCCGATGACCTGGGCTGCAGCGTGTCGGACCTGATGGCCGACGCGGGCCTGAGAAACAAAATCGATCTTGAGCGATATGTGTCCGACGAGATCGGCCTGCCCACGCTGACGGACATTCTCGAGGAGCTTGCCAAGCCGGGCCGCGATCCCCGGGAACCCTTCGAGCATTTCTCCTTCGACGATACCGTGGCCACCATCCAGGACCTCAAGCCCGGCATGAAGCTCCCCGGCATCGTAACCAACGTGACCAATTTCGGCGCCTTTGTGGATATCGGTGTCCATCAGGACGGGCTGGTACACATCAGCCAGCTTTGCGACCGTTTCGTAAAAAATCCCGCAGACGAAGTCAGGGTGCAGCAAAAGGTCACCGTCACCGTGATGGAGGTGGACCTGCCCAGAAAGCGCATCGCCCTGTCCATGCGCAGTGATCCGTACCAAAAACCACAACCCAAAGCCAAGACGAAACACCCTCGGAAAGAAAAACCGGCGATACGTTCTGTCCAAAGACCGAACAAACCCGGCAAACCGGCCGGTTCCCAGCCATTCAACAACCCTTTTGCCGACACTTTCCGGAAAACGTCCGGGAATTAGGGGCTTGTCATGATTGCAGTCGTACAGCGCGTCACATCCAGCAGCGTCAGCATCGGCGGCAATACGATTGCCGCCATCAATGCGGGTGTCACGGTCCTTCTGGGGGTTGCCGATGGTGATGGCCCGGCCGATGCCGATTACCTGGCCAACAAGGTTTCACATCTGCGCATTTTCGAAGATGCCGGCGGCAGGATGAACCGTTCCCTGATCGACACCGGTGGCCGGATGCTGGTAATATCCCAGTTCACCCTGCTGGGGGATTGTCGTAAAGGGCGGCGCCCGTCTTTCGTCCACGCGGCCGAACCATCACTGGCAGCGCCCTTGTATGAACGCTTCGTCGACCAGGTGCAAAAACTCGGCGTAAAAACACATACCGGTCGCTTCGGCGCCAATATGCAGGTTCATATTCTCAACGACGGACCGGTGACCCTGCTGGTTCACAGCCGCTGAGCCCCGAAAAATCACAAAGAACAAGCTGCAAATGCCAAATTAGGGGATTGTAATTTTCCCACGGATTGGCGGGCAATCAAGCGGAGGCGGCCTTGAACAAAAGGGAAAACGCGCTGCCCTGGCCGGGTGTGCTTTGGACATCCATACGACAATCATAGGCTTCCAGAATACGATAGACAATCGACAGCCCCAGGCCTGTGCCGGTGGATTTGGTGGTGAAAAATGGATTGAATATGGCCTGCAGGGTCTTTTCGTCCATGCCGCAGCCATCGTCTCTTATCTCAACCACGACCCGCCCGTTCCTGCCGCCGGATACCGAAATGGACAGATGCCCATCGTTTTCGATGGATTCGGCGCCATTCAGCAATAGATTCCATATCACCTGACGAAACTGCAGCGGATCGATTTCGATGTATGCGTTTTCGATGATCGTCAATGACAGGGAGATGCGTTCATCAAAGGAATCGTCCTTTTCAAAAAGGGTGAGGATCTCTGTCAGCGCGTTTTCCAGGTCCACATGTTTGGTATGTCCGGTGGATGGCCGGGCAAAGGTGAGGAAGTTGTCGACCAGGCTTCCCAGGCGTTCCGTCTCCCTGAGAACGATATGCATCAGGCGCATATTATCCGGATCATTTTCCATCTCACCTTTCAGAATCTGGATGGCGCCGGACAGCGAAGCCAGCGGGTTCCTGATCTCATGGGCCAGTCCGGCAGCCAGCTCGCCGATCTGGGCCAGCCGTTTAACCCTTTCCAGATGCGCTTCCATGGACGCCAGTTCCGCTTTGCTCTGCCGTTCCTGGTCGGACAGATATCCGCTCAAAAAAGCCACGGAAAAACAAGCCACTGTCATGATCGCACATTTTTGAATAACCTGAAGTCCGCTGGGCCCGGATTGAATCAGGCTGCCGGCATACCCGTACGGATCGATATATCCCTGGGATTCCAGAAAAAGCATCAGCGCATACTGCAGACAGCACAGCGTGGCCACCAGGTAGGTTCCGCGTCTGAACACAAAAATACTGGAGTAGACAATCACAATCAAATTGAGAAAAGAGAAAACGCTGGCATAACCACCGGTCACGAACACGACCACCGAAACGCACAGTGTATCGACGCCGATCTGGAAATAAATAAAAAACCGCAGTGTCCGATCTATAAGCGGCAGCACAAGGGCATAGGCCCCTGACAGCAGGAGCACCATGCCCGCCATGCTGTATAGAACGACAATCGGCGGTTCCAGCGCGAAGCGTTGATTCCCGAACTGATAGGCCATGGTGGACCCGAGCAGCAGTACGGCGAAAAGAAATCGCCCGGAAATCAGCCCTTTGAGATAACGACTGAAGGCCTCCCGATCATGGGGGTAGATGTCGGCGTAATCAGTCAAAAGGGGTAAAACCTCAGACTACAAGTTGCCGGCCATCTTAAAGACAGGCAGATACATGGCAATAACCAGGCCGCCGATAACCACACCAAGAAAAACGAGCATGAACGGTTCAATCAGGGCCGTCAGGTTTTCCACGGCCTGGTCGACCTCTTCCTCATAAAAGTCGGCGATCTTGCCCAACATGGCGTCCAGGGCGCCCGTGGATTCGCCGACGGAGATCATCTGGCACACCATGGCGGGAAACACACCGCTTTCCGCCAGCGGATCGGCCATGGTACGCCCTTCGGCGATCCCGCTGCGGACCGTGTAAATCGCCCGTTCAACACTTTTGTTACCTGCGGTTTTGGCCACGATATCCAGGGCCTCCAAAATGGCCACACCGCTGGAGAGCATGGTTCCCATGGTGCGGGTAAACTTGGCCACGGCCACTTTACGGATCAAAATGCCGAACACAGGCAGTTTGAGGACCAAGGCATCCACCAGCTTGCGCCCCTTTTCAGTGGCGTAATACTTTTTGAAAGCAAACCCGAAAAGAAAGATGCCGAGAATGATCCAATGGATCTTGGATTTGACGAATTCGCTCATGGCGATGACAACCAGGGTCGGCGCCGGAAGCGTGCCCCCCATGTCGGCGAACATCTCCTGGAAAACGGGAATGACGAAGACCAGAATGACGGCCACGACCAGTACGGCAATGACGATGGTCACGATCGGATAGGTCATTGCGCCTTTGACCTGGCCCTTGAGTTTGGCCGCCTTTTCCATGTAGGCGGACAGCCGTCTCAAAATGGTATCGAGAATACCACCGGCCTCACCGGCGGATACCATGTTTACGAACAGGTCGTCGAATTGTTTGGGATACTTTTTAAGGGAATCCGCCAGGGTTGAACCGCTCTCCACCTGCTCTTTGATGTCTTTGAGCATCTTCCTGAAGGTGACGTTCTCCTGCTGGGCGTGCAGAATATCCATACATTGAATGATGGGCAGGCCGGCATCGATCATGGTCGAAAATTGCCGACAGAAGAGAATAACGTCCTTCTGGGTGACCTTGGGCTGCAGAAAGGCCACATTCTCGAACAGATCCTTGGGCTTTTTCTTGATCTTCGTCGGTGTTATCCGCAACCGGTTCAGATTGGAACGAACGGCTTCCTCACTGGCGGCTTCCATCTCACCTTTCTGAACGACGTTGTTTCTGTTCTTGCCTTCCCACAAAAAAATCGGCATACCATCCCCCTGTTATCCATGCCAGGTTAGTTTCAAAGCGGATCGTGTCTTATCTTTTCGGCACCTTCAAAAAAAACTAAAATTTCGTCGGGCTCGCCGGCGTCATCGGATCACCTCCGATCCCCGGAATCCGGGCGGTCAAAAGTGTTGAGGATATTGAGATTGCCGGTTTTGCGGGAAACCGGGTCGACCTCCCAAAAAACAGCCAGGTTTAAAGATTTGTATAAAAATGTGCTATCGGTGTTCATTGTTCTGCCCGGTGTTTTCAATTGTCGTCTTGCTATCACAGACTGCTTGAAACAACAATAACTTTATTAATATCGGGGGATTGGTGAATTGTTCGACGGGTCTGCGGTGCCACCTTTCCCGTCTGTTTGACTTGCAAAATCGTTACCAACGGCGTAGGGTTATCCCCGGCTTTCCCGGAAGGGTGATCCATCGGGGTTGTGCCCGTACCCGGATCGCCGGGGTTATTTCTCTCAATTTTATTGGAAAACCGATTCGATCGGCGGAAAACATGCAGACCCAATCGTCAACAGGCCAGTCGCTCACCATCATTACCAGCCATGTCAACGCTGATTTCGACGCCATGGCCTCAATGCTTGCCGCCCAGAAACTATACCCCGAGGCCCTGGTCGTCTTCCCGGGTTCCCAGGAAAGGAACCTGAAAAACTTCTTCATTCAGTCCATGGTATATCTGTTCAACCTGGCCGACCTGAAAAGCATCGACCTGTCCGCCGTCGGACAATTGGTCCTGGTCGACACACGCCGAAAAAGCCGTATCGGCGAACTGGCCGAGATTCTGGACAATCCCGGTCTGACTGTCCATGTCTATGACCATCATCCCCCCAAAACGGATGATATTTCCGCCCACGAAGACCATTACATGTTAACCGGGGCAACCGTCACCATCCTGACCGATATCCTGCGCCGCCGGCAGATAGTGATCACACCGGAAGAAGCCACCGTCATGTGCCTGGGCATCTATGAGGATACCGGATCCTTCTCCTACCCGTCTACCACCCAACACGATTTCAAAGCGGCAGCCTATTTGCTGTCCAAAGGCGCCAATCTGAATGTCATCTCAGGAATGATCACCCGCGAGTTCAATCCGGAACAAATCGGGCTGCTCAACGATATGATCCAGGCGGCGCAGCACCGGATCGTCAACGGGGTCGAGGTGGTCCTGACCCGGGTTACCCTGGACAATTATTTTCCCGATTTTGCCTTTCTTGTGCAAAAAATGATCAAGATGGAAAACATTGACGCCATCTTTGCACTGGCCCAGATGGAAAACAAGGTATACGTCGTCGCCCGCAGCCGATCGGAGGATGTGGATGTCGGCGAAATCGTGGACCAGATCGGCGGCGGCGGACATGCGGCGGCGGCAGCGGCCACGCTCAAGGGGACCACCATCGCCCAGGTGGAGCAGATACTGCTGAAAGCCCTCTATCAGAAAATTAATCCCCGACGGCTGGCCCGGCACCTGATGTCCTCACCGGCCATCCTGGCTGCTGAAAATACCTCCTGCATGGAGGCCAAGGCCATGCTGACGCGCTACAACATCAACGCGCTGCTGGTTTCGGAGGCCCAATCGGATCATGCCGGCGTCAGTGGATACATTACGCGCCAGGTCATCGAAAAGGCCCTGTACCACGATCTGGGCAGTGTCCCCATAAGTGAGTACATGAGCACCGAAGTCTCCCATGTTAACCCCGATGCGGATATTGATCTCATTCAAGACAAAATTATCGGCAACAAACAGCGCATTCTGCCGGTCATGAGCGGTAATCGTGTCCACGGTGTCATCACCCGAACCGATCTGCTCAATACCCTGGTCAGGAGAAACCGCTCCGGAAATAACGGCCAACCGGCCCTGGAGAGCAGGTCCCGCCTCAAACGGTCGCGGGTGGTGGTCAATTTCATGCGAGAACGACTTTCCAACAGCATTATGGACATCCTGGTTCAACTGGGCGAAACCGCCAGTCGTATGGACTGTGGAGCTTATGTGGTCGGGGGATTCGTACGCGACCTGTTTCTGTATCGCCGCAACGAGGATATCGATATCGTCATCGAAGGCAACGGCATCGATTTCGCGAAGACCTTCGCCCGTGCATGCGGGGCCAGAACCCACACCCACGAGAAGTTCGGAACCGCCGTAATCATCTTTCCGGACGGATTCAAGATCGACGTCGCCTCGGCACGCATGGAATATTATCAGTTTCCCGCGTCCTTGCCGATTGTGGAAATGAGTTCGGTCAAAATGGACATGTTTCGCCGGGATTTCACGATCAACACCCTGGCCATCCAACTCAACCCGGATCGTTTCGGACGATTGATAGACTTTTTCTCGGGCCAGCGGGACATCAAGGACAAGGTCCTGCGGGTTCTCCACAATCTCAGCTTCGTCGAAGATCCCACCCGGGTGTTCCGGGCCCTGCGATTCGAACAGCGCTTCGGATTTACCATCGGCAAATTGACATCCAGCCTGATCGACAACGCCGTCAAAATGGATTTTTTCAAGCGTCTGGCGGGAAAGCGCGTATATACGGAGTTGAAGCTGATCCTCAAGGAGGAAAATCCCGCACCTGCGATCATGAGGCTTCTGGATTACGATCTGCTGAGGGTTATTCATCCGCAACTGGCCACCAAACCCGACTTACCGGCCCTGTTGGAAAGCGCCAAAAAAGTCACGGACTGGCATGATCTGCTTTTTATCGACGAGGATTATGAACGCTGGGCCGTCTTTTTCATGGCCCTGATCCGCCATTGCGACACACACACGACCCGTCGAATCTGCGACCACCTGACCATCCCACCCCGATTGACGCGGTTGTTCGCGGAGAACCGCCTGGACGTGGAACCCCTGCTGCATCGCCTGGAACAGCACCAAAAAATGAAGCCTGCCCAGATCCATCGAACACTCCAGGGGGTCAGAACGGAAATCGTGCTGTATATGATGATCTGCACCCGATCACGAAACGCAAAAAAACGGATATCTTTTTACCATACCCGCTTGCGGAACGTCACCACCTTCTTATCGGGAAAAGACCTCATAAACATGGGATTGAGACCGGGGCCGGTTTTCCGCCGGGCACTGCAGGCAACCCTGGACGCCAAACTCAACGGCCGACTCAAAACCCGGGAGGATGAGTTGGCATTTGTCAGGGACAACATCCGGCTTTTTTCTTGATTGCCCCCCTAATTCCGATTAAAATAAAGGGTTTCAAAAACAATGCACGGTCACCAATGCGGCCGAATAACCAATCATGGGGAGAGGTGTTCATGAGTTCCAAAAAACGAATCTTAAGTGGCATGCGTCCGACCGGCCCCCTTCACTTGGGCAACCTGCACGGCGCCTTGGCCAACTGGGTGGAAATACAGGACCAATACGACTGTTTCTTTTTCATCGCCGACTGGCATGCCCTGACCAGCGATTACGAAAAGCCCGACAAGATAACCGACTTTGTGAACGAAATGATGATCGACTGGCTCAGTGCGGGCCTGGACCCCGAAAAGAGTACCCTGTTCGTCCAGTCCCTGGTGCCGGAACATGCCGAGCTGTTTCTGTTTCTGTCCATGCTCACCCCCGTTCCCTGGCTCGAACGAAATCCAACCTATAAGGACCAGATCGTTCAGTTGGACAACAAGGACCTTTCCACATTCGGATTCCTGGGGTATCCCGTACTCCAGGCGGCGGACATCATCATGTACAAAGCCCAGGGTGTACCCGTCGGCATCGACCAGGTACCCCATGTGGAAATCACCCGGGAAATCGCCCGCCGATTCAACTTTTTCTACGGAAACGTGTTCCCGGAGCCGGAAGCCGTCCTGACCAAGACATCCAAAATCCTGGGCCTTGACCGCCGCAAGATGAGCAAATCCTATAACAATGCCATCTATCTGTCCGACTCACCGGATGACATCAAGAAAAAGGTGTCCCAGATGGTCACCGACCCCCAACGCATGCGTCGTTCCGACCCTGGCAATCCGGACATATGCAACCTGTACGAGTTTCACAAGATATACTCGGACAGCGATACCTGGAAGGCCATCGCCCCCCAATGCCGCAAAGCTGAAATCGGCTGTGTGGAATGTAAAAAAATCATGGCCAAGAATCTGATCGGAGCCATGGCCCCCATGCATGAACGCCGGGCCAGGTTGAAGGCCGACCCGCAGCGGGTCAAGGAGATCATCGACGCCGGCAGCCAAAAGGCGCGGGAGGTGGCCAAGGCCACGATGGCGGAGGTAAGGGCAGCCATACGCATCAAGGACTGATAACGAGGGGGCATCCTGGCGTCCATATCTGCGTTCTCGTGAGATTGAAATCCTCGACGTAGCGCTGCTACGCCTCCGGTTCCCATCTCCCTGCGGCCTTGATCTGAACGCCAACCTGCCCTCTCTGGGGGACCACGTGCAAGATCATCGGACTGTCATTTTTTAACACTTTATACTTAAAACCGATTCATGTATCCTTGTCGAAATCCCAATACCCCATGCCCCTGACCACGGATAATACAGCCCACAGCGAGCAGGTTGAAACCTCGGACGACCGCTACCGGGTCGAAGTCGAGGACATCTTCGAAGGCCCCATGGACCTGCTGGTGCACCTGATCAAAAAGGCGGAGGTGGATATTTACGACATTCCCATCGCCCGGATCACCGCGCAGTATCTCGACTACCTGGAGTGGATGCAGCGGCTGAATATCGATGTCGCCGGTGATTTCATTCTCATGGCGTCGACCCTGACGCACATCAAATCCAGGATGTTGCTGCCGGCCCAACCCGATGCGTCGGATGACGAAGACCCGCGGATGGAAATCACCCGTCCGTTGCTGGAATACCTGCGTATCAAATCCGCCGCCGATCAATTGGCCGAACGCAACCTGTTGGGGGACACCACCTTTACCCGTAAATCCGACCCGCAGGACATCGGTGAAACCGACGACGATCAGGTGATCCGCATCGGTCTGTTCGAACTTATCGATGCATTCCAGAATATCCTGGACAAGGTCACCCCGGGTCACCGGGTCGATCTGACCCGTGATCGGATTTCGGTGCGGGAACGAATCACCCAACTGAACGAACTGCTGGAGTTTCAGGAATCCATGGCCTTTGACGAATTGTTCGGAGACAGCCGCCAGCGGTCCGACATCATTGTCACCTTTCTGGCGATTCTGGAGATGGCCAAGCTCAATCTGATCCGTATCGCCCAGCATGTTCCCACGGGCATCATAAGAATTTTTTATCAATAGCTTTTGGGTGGGATCCCGAATGCCGGAAGAATTAAAACACATCGTCGAGAGCCTGCTGTTCGTCTCGGAAACACCGTTGACATTGCAGCAGCTCAAAAGCCTTCTCGAGGAGGAATCGACGGCATCCATCCGGGAGGCCCTGGATGCGCTGGTGGATGAATACGCCGGGCGGGACGGTGGATTCGTATTGAAACAGGTGGCCGGCGGCTATCAGTTCCGCACTCAGGGGCGCTACAACACCTGGATCAAACGCCTGTTGCGCCCCAGCGCCCCACGGATGAGCCGGGCCGCACTGGAAACCCTGGCCATCATCGCCTACAACCAGCCCATTGTCCGAAGCGATGTCGAACACATCCGCGGGGTCGACAGCGGCGGCGTCATCCGCATGCTCATGGAACGCAAATTGATCCGCGTGCTGGGCCGCAAGGAAATCCCCGGCCGGCCGCTGATCTACGCCACCACCAAGTATTTTCTCGAAGTCTTCGAGCTGAAAGACCTCAAGGACCTGCCTACGCCCAGGGAAATCGAGGAACTGAGCCGTTCGCAGGTGGATGAAGCACCGGATCTTGCACTGTCCGGGAAACCGACACAACCAGCAGACCACCCGGACCCTTCGGCCCCCGAAGCCGATTCCCCGGAAATAGATTTTTCCGACGACGAACCGGAAACTCCGTATGCGGATCGATCGGAGGCATCCCCGATCGAAGAGCCTCCCCCGCAGGCGGAGGAACCAGGCCCGGCGGCCGATTGATTTCGTATCCGAAACGATTGTTTTCCACCAGGGCCCATCCGGCGCCACCACCACATACAGTGTTGATTTTTTAACCTGTATCCATCATAAAGGGAGACCAGACAAAAAATCGACGTTGGGCGTTCGATGTTCGCCGTTCTCTAAAAAAATAGCTGGACAGACGGAGGCAAAACATCAAAACCGCAACCCTTTTCAACAACGGCCACGACTACAACGCCGCCTCCCTGGAGGTGCTCAAGGGCCTCGACCCGGTGCGCCGGCGGCCTGGGATGTACACCGATACCCAGCGGCCCAACCACCTGGCCCAGGAAGTGATCGACAACAGCGTGGACGAAGCCATTGCCGGATTCGCCAAACGCATTGACGTGATTCTGCACGGCGACGGATCCTTGAGCGTGTCCGACGACGGACGCGGCATGCCCACGGACATCCACCCGGAAGAGGGCATCACGGGTGTCGAAGTAATTCTGCTCAAACTGCATGCCGGTGCCAAATTCTCCAACAAGGACTACCAGTTTTCCGGTGGGCTCCACGGTGTCGGCGTCTCCGTGGTCAATGCCCTGTCCGCCCGCCTCGAGGTGGAAATCAAACGGAACGCCCAAAAGCACTTCATCTGCTTTGCCGACGGCCGCAAACAGCAGGATCTGGAAGTGATCGGCAAGGTGGGACAGCGTAACACCGGTACGTTCATTCGTTTCTGGCCGGACAAGACCTACTTCGATACGGTACGCTTTTCCACCCGGCGATTGCGTCACACCCTGCGGGCCAAGGCAGTACTCTGCCCGGGCCTGACGGTGACATTCAGCGACGAAAGCAGCGGAGAAAAGGAACACTGGTTTTACGAGGATGGACTGCAAGAGTACCTGGAAGAGAGCCTGCTGGACCATGAACGTATTCCCGATGCGCCATTTGTGGGCAAACTGGACGGTGACGGCGAAGCCGTCTCCTGGGCCGTGGCCTGGCTGCCCGAAGGCGGCGACGCCACCACGGAAAGCTACGTCAACCTGATCCCCACGCCCCAGGGAGGCACCCATGTAAATGGCTTCCGGTCTGGTCTGCTGGCCGCATTACGGGAATTCTGCGAATTTCGCAAGCTGCTGCCCCGAGGCATCAAGCTGGCCCCGGACGACATCTGGGACCGCTGCGCCTATGTGCTGTCGGCCAAGATGACCGAGCCCCAGTTTTCCGGCCAGACCAAAGAGCGCCTCTCCTCGCGCCAGTGCGCCTCGTTCGTCAACGGCGTGGTCAAGGACGCTTTCAGCCTCTGGTTGAACCACCACACCGACACCGGTGAACGGCTGGCCGAAATGGCCATCGAAAGCGCCCGCAATCGGCTCAGGGCCGGCAAGAAAATCGTGCGCAAAAAGGTGACCAGCGGGCCGGCCCTGCCCGGAAAACTGGCCGACTGCGTCAGCCAGGACCCGGACCACAGTGAACTGTTCCTGGTGGAAGGCGATTCGGCCGGTGGTTCGGCCAAACAGGCCCGGGACCGACAGACCCAGGCGGTGATGCCCCTGCGCGGCAAAATTCTCAACACCTGGGAGGTGGACCCGGCCCAGATCCTGGGATCCAAGGAGATTCACGACATCACCGTGGCCATCGGCGTGGACCCCGGATCCCCCGATCTCGACGGCCTGCGCTACGGAAAGATATGTATCCTCGCCGATGCGGATTCCGATGGGCTGCACATCGCCACCTTGCTGTGCGCCCTGTTCCTGCAGCACTTCACCCCGCTGGTCCATGCCGGCCACGTGTATGTGGCCATGCCGCCGTTGTATCGCATAGACATGGCCAAGGAGGTCCACTACGCCCTGGATGAAGCTGAAAAGAGCGCCATCCTGCGGCGCATCCAGAAGAAAAAACCCAAGGCCACGATCCACGTGCAGCGTTTCAAAGGCCTGGGAGAAATGAACCCCATGCAACTGCGCGAGACCACCATGGCGCCGGACACCCGGCGACTGGTGCAACTGACCGTGGAGGAAACCGAGGATACCTTCGCCACCCTGGACATGCTGCTGGCCAAAAAGCGATCTGCCGACCGCCGTCGCTGGATCGAGGAGAGCGGGGATTTGGCGGAGATAGACTAAGTGATATGTGGTGCCCACCCGGAAAATGACATCCCTGGTGACTTTTTACGGAACTATTATAACCGACAGAATTCATAGATGACAACCACCGCCACAACCATGGACACCGAACGCATGCCCCTGCAGCAGTTTTCACGGCAGGCCTATCTGGATTATGCCATGTATGTAATCATGGATCGGGCCCTGCCCCACATCGGCGACGGGCTCAAGCCGGTGCAGCGACGCATCGTCTACGCCATGAGCGAACTGGGCCTCAAGGCGACGGCCAAACATAAAAAATCGGCCCGTACCGTGGGCGACGTGCTGGGCAAATTTCATCCACACGGGGACACGGCCTGCTACGAAGCCATGGTGCTCATGGCCCAGCCTTTTTCCTACCGCCACCCGCTGGTGGATGGCCAAGGCAATTGGGGCGCACCCGACGATCCCAAATCCTTTGCCGCCATGCGATACACCGAGGCCCGGCTTTCGGCCTATGCCGATGTGCTCCTGGGCGAAACCGCAATGGGCACGGTCAACTGGGTGCCCAATTTCGACGGTTCCCTCAAGGAACCCCAAGTCCTGCCGGCCCGGCTGCCCAATATCCTGCTCAACGGCACCACCGGCATCGCCGTGGGCATGGCCACGGACATTCCGCCCCACAACATGCGTGAAGTGGTCAAAGCCTGTATTCACCTGATCGACCATCCCGAGGCCGATGTGGACGCGCTGTGCGAACACATCCAGGGACCCGACTATCCGTCCGGCGCCGAGATCATCACCCCGCAACCGGATATCGTGAACATCTACCGGTCGGGAAAAGGGGTGATCCGCATGCGTGCCACCTTTGAAAATGAAAACGGCGATATCGTCATCAATGCCCTGCCCCACCAGGTTTCACCAGCCAAGATCCTAGAGCAGATCGCGGCCCAGATGTCCAAAAAAAAATTGCCCATGGTGGCGGACCTTCGGGACGAATCCGATCATGACGATCCCATCCGCCTGGTCATCGTACCCCGCTCCAACCGCATAGACAAACAGGCCCTCATGGCCCATCTGTTCGCCACCACGGACCTGGAAAAAACCTTCCGGATCAACCTCAACCTCATCGGCCTGGACCGCAAACCCGGGGTCAAAGGACTGGACGCGCTGCTCACGGAATGGATTGCCTTCCGGACCCGAACGGTCAAGGATCGTCTGGCCCACCGGCTGGAAAAGGTCCGTGATCGCCTGCACATCCTTGAAGGGCTGCTCACCGCCTACCTGAATATCGACGAAGTGATCCGCATCATTCGCAGCGAGGACAAACCCAAGCCAGTCCTCATGGAGCGGTTCCAGCTCTCCGATATCCAGGCCGAGGCCATCCTGCAGCTTCGCCTGCGCCACCTGGCACGACTGGAGGAGACGAAAATCCGGGGCGAACAGGAAGAACTGGACGAGGAACGCCAGGTCCTGGAAAAAACACTGGGATCATCGGCACGCCTGAAAACCTTGATCAAAAAGGAACTGCGGGCCGATGCCAGGACCTTCGGGGACACGCGACGCACCGCCATCGTACAGCGGGAAGAGGCCCAGGCGATTTCCGAAGCCCAACTGGCGCCGGTGGAACCGGTGACCGTGATTTTGTCTGCCAACGGATGGGTGCGGGCCGCCAAAGGACATGAAATCGATCCCCGGGAAATCACCTATCGGCCGGGCGACCATTACCTTGCCGCCGTGCGCGGCAAAAGCAACCAGCCCGTGGTGTTTCTTGATTCCACCGGCCGGACCTACAGCCTGTCCGCCCATACCCTGCCCTCGGCACGGGGATACGGAGAGCCCCTCACCGGGCGTTTTGCATTGGCCCCCGGGGCCACCTTCACCACGGTGATCATGTCTGCCCCCGATCAACCGCTGCTCATGGCCAGCGATGCCGGATACGGATTTATCACCCGCTTCAAGGATCTGGTTACCCGCAATACCAAGGGAAAAGCCGTTTTGACCCTGCCCCCCAAGGCCCTTCCCCTGATGCCCGTTTCGCTGGACCAGACAGCCGGGCATATTTTGGTGGCGGTGACCAACGAGGGGCGCATGCTGGTCTTCCCGTTGGCCAAACTGCCCGTCATGGCCAAAGGCAAGGGCAACAAAATCATCCAGATCCCACCCAGGCAAGCCCGCGAACGCCGGGAACTGCTCACCCATCTGGTCGTGCTCCCCGAAGGGGGTACCCTGACCATCCATGCCGGCAAACGGTTTTTCAAATTGACCACCGGCAACCTGGTCCAATATACCGGCGAGCGGGGCCGGCGGGGAAAAAAGCTTCCCCGGGGATTTCAGAACGTCGATCACCTGGAAACCGAGGCCCCGGCCCAGATGGCGCTGGCCGAGGTGCCGCCGGCGAAGGATGTTGCAGACGAATTTTGACCTGCAAAGAAAAAGCGAATATCCTACGCGTTCATCATGATGGGTAACCGGATATATGGTTTTCTCCAGCCTGTTTTTCATCTTTGCCTTTTTACCGGCGGTCATCCTGAGCTATTACGGACGGCATCTGCTGGCCGGGCGGCGCCTGCGCAACCTGACCTTGTTGCTGTTCTCCTATCTGTTCTACCTGTTCGGTGCTCCTGATTTTCTACTGGTTCTGGCGGGATCGACCCTTTTCGACTATGCCATGGGGCTGCTCATGGCACGATCGGCCCAATACAAGCGGATCTGGCTGATCCTTTCCGTGACGGTTAACCTGGGTCTGCTGGCCTGGTTCAAATATGCCAACTTCCTGGTTGACCAGGCCGCCGGCCTGCTTTCCGGGTGGGGCATCGGGACTTCGGGATGGATGGCGGTGGCCCTGCCCGTGGGCATCTCTTTTTTCACGTTTCAAAAGCTCAGCTACACCATCGACGTGTATCGCGGCCACTGCCGTCCGCTGGCCAATGTCATCGACTTCGCCATGTACGTGGCCCTGTTTCCCCAACTGGTCGCCGGTCCCATCGTCCGTTTTCGCGATATCCAGGATCAGATCGCCCGACGGGCCGAATCGTGGCCGGCCTTTTATACGGGGGCTTCACGCTTTGTCTGGGGACTGGGCAAAAAGGTGATCCTGGCCGACACCTGCGGCCGTTTCGCCGATCTGATTTTCGGCCTTCCGCCAACACAATTGGATACCAAAATCGCCTGGCTCGGCGCCCTGGCATACAGCCTGCAAATTTATCTCGATTTTTCGGCCTACTCGGACATGGCCATCGGGCTGGGACTGATGTTTGGTTTCCGTTTTCTGGAAAATTTCAACCGCCCTTACAGCGCGATGAGCCTCACCGACTTTTGGCGCCGATGGCACATCTCCTTAAGCCGTTGGTTCCGGGACTATCTGTACGTCCCCCTGGGCGGCAGCCGCAAAGGAAGGCTTCGGACGTACCGCAACCTGACGGTCGTTTTTTTGCTGTGCGGCTTCTGGCACGGAGCCAACTGGACCTTTTTGGTCTGGGGGGCCTATCACGGATTGTTCCTGGTAATCGAGCGTCTGTTCGGATTGCGGCTTTGCGATACGAGCCAGGCCCACCTGTTTCGGCGCCTGACCACTTTGATCGTGGTCATCTGCGGCTGGGTGATTTTTCGCAGCAACGACCTGGTCCAGGCAGGTGGTTTCTATTCAGCCATGTTTACCCTCAGCAATCATGCGGTACCCGGCCCGCTGGCCGAACTGTTCGATCTGAAAAATACCTTGTTGATGCTATGCAGTGCCACAGTGCTGATTCTGCCGCCCCTGGACATGGACACCGAATCACGCTGGTTGCAGCAGCGGTGGGTGGTGACAGCCATCGGTGTGATATTGTTCATGGTGCTGCTGCCCTGGTCCCTGGCGGTGATGGCCTCGGGATTCCAGAATCCTTTTATTTACTACCGATTCTAATGACGACCTTGAAAAAAGGCTTCTCAATTCTTTTCGTCATCCTGCTCAGCACACCGGTGGTGTTCTGGCTGATTGTGCATGCCCGGAGCAATGATGACAATACCGTTCGGCACGGTTTTCCCGCGCCCGAGGCCCATTTGCTTCTCGAACGCGACTACTATCAAGCCGTCGACGGCTGGTTCAATGCATCCCTGCCCCTGGCCGATGCGCTGACCTGCCTGAACAACTGGCTGAACTACCACATCTTCGGCAAGGCTTCGACCCGCTCCGTGCATGTGGGCATCCACGGCTGGTTATATCCGGGGCCGCATGACACCGGCCCCATGGAGCCATCTGAAGCCAGTCAGGCCGGACAACAATTGTTTCTGAAACTGCATGCCCTGGAAAACATGATCACGGCAACAGGCCGTCGGTTCGTCGTCGGCCTGGTCCCTGGAAAGGCCGAAATTTACCCCGAACACATGGGAACCCAGGTCGCCTTCCCAACCCTCCCCATGGTCGAAGCCCTGCTCGATGCCCAGACGCATTATCCCTTGAATGGATTCCTTGCCCTGCGCCCGGTACTGAAAAAGGCAAAGCTCAATGGAACCATGGTTTACACCCGCCGGTCACGCCTGTGGGAATGTGCCGGAGCGGCCGTTGCGGCCGACCAATTGCTGACCCGCCAGGAACTGACCCAAACCCGCACGGCCAGCCTCCCGGCAGAAATCTGCCCACCGGCTGACGACGATCTTTACCGTCTGCTGATCGGCAGAGAAAACATCCCGGTCAGGGCTGACACGGCGGGCTGCACATCCGGTCCCCATGCCGTCAACGGGCCAACCGCCATCTTGTATGGGGATGACAACAGCAATCGTCTGCTGCCCCACATTACCCACGCGTTCAACGCCATCTCTTTGATCCATATCCGTGAGGCACCGGTTCTCGACCGGAATGTTCTCAACCTGCAAAGCGACATGTTTCTGCTGGTTGTGGGCGAAGCCCACCTGGACACCTTGCACATCAATCTGGAGTCGATTTACGATGTTGTCGGCCAACGGCTGCAGGGCGTGGCCACCCGCACAATCCCATTGGCGCAATCCCTACCCCGGGTTCAAACCGCTCTGGAATATGGATCCGATGGACTGCGCATTCGATCCGGCGGCGTCCCGGCTTTTTTCTCCCTGCCTGCGGTAGACGGTTCCGCAGCAGATGCATTTCGAATGGTACGCCTGACCTTTTCCGAGTCCCATCAGGATCGCGTCAGGGTAAAAACCGCCAGGCAGAGCGCCCCGGCAATGGAAAAGACCCTGGGCCGGGACAGCCGGATCGTGCTGGTTCCCCTTCCCTTTCAGAAATCCGTGAGCTTGTGGATCAATCCCGGTCATCACCCGGGGGTCTTCACACTGGAAAAGGCAGATCTGATCAGTTTCTACGGCAAGCAGGTCCCGGTCGCACCCACACCAGCCACCACACCTCCGGACGATATATACAGTGGAATACAAATCGAACCCCTCGAACCTTCCGGTCCGCCGGCAGCCCTGGCACCGATCGAAGCGCCTCCCGGCCATCCCGTGGAGGCGCTCCCCGAGCTGACCCTGGCCGACCTGCCGCCCGGCCGAATCATCCAGCGGCAGGGAAAAAGCGCCGATGTGGTGGTCACCGGCACTTACACCGGAGCCGCCGGGCCGGTTGAGGCCCGGGTGGTCCAAGGTATGCAGGAAACCGTCATCGTGCCCTGGACCGTAGTGGACGATGCCCCCGAAAATGGATTGTTTACCGGTATTTTGAAACATGTTCCCCAGGGTGGATGGTACCGGCTGCAAATCCGTAGCGGCATCGCGCCATGGGTGCTCGAAAAGGGCACCAACCCCTGGGGCGTGGGCATGTTGATCGCCTGTATCGGCCAATCCAATATGCGCGAATGGTTTTACACAGGCAAGGCGCATCGCCCGTCGCCACAGGTCCGTCTTCACCGCGACGGCCAATGGCAAATCCCCGACAGGAGCGGCAACGGGGCGCTGGCCCTGGGCAATCGATTGGCAACGAGCCTGAAAATTCCGGTGGGTCTGCTGGACTACGCGGTGAACGGCAGCGGTCTGACAGCCAAAGCCGACTGGGGCAAAGGATTCTGGCGTGACACCGGCCCGGAAAGCATATACAGCCGCTTTATCGATGGTGTCCTCCAGGCCGGTGGTGTCGTTGAATATGTGGTCTGGATGCAGGGCGAAGCCGATGCGGCCAAGGGGTCCGTATCCCGTGAAGAATACCGTGCCGCACTGGAAGGACTGGTCGATGATCAACTGCGGATGGATATCCACAACGGCTCCGGCCGTAGCCGGCTTCCCTTTCTGATGATTCCGCTTGTCCGACGGCCTACCGGTCGGGACCTTACCTGCCAGTGGATCCGCGATGCCCAGATGGACGTCCTGACCTCCATTGAGGAATGCCACCTGGCCGGCTTGAGTATCGACCTGGAAAATCATGGCCGCCAGCATCTGGCGCCTTCTGCCTACACCGTCCTGGGGGACCGCACGGCCGGAACGATCCTGTATCTGCTGGACAAAGCGCCGTACCACCGCGGGCCATCCGTGGCCGCAGTAACCCGGGTGTCCGACCGGATCGTCGATATCGGCCTCGCACATCGCGGCGGCACCGATTTCACGCCCTGGACACAAATTTCCGGATTCGAGGTCCTGTCCGGAAAAACCCGGCTGGTCATCGACACGGTAACCCGCACAAACGGCAACACCATCCGTATCCGGCTGACGGAACCGCCGCCCCGACATTTCAGCGTGCGTTACCTGTATGGCGCCCATCCCGATACGACCCATGCGGTACATGACAATACCTCCCGGCGGCTGCCGTTGGAACCCTTTGTACAATACCTGAAATAAGCGATCGTGAACGCTTACAAAAAAAGAGGCCTTTGACGGTTTGAAGTGTTAAGATAAAAGTGTTAAGCAAACGGCGCTATGAGACTCACGACGTCATCCAATGGACTGATTTCACGCCTGACGGGAAACGCGGATAACCTGTTCACCTGCTGGCTGCCCAAGCGCATCGGCATACTGGCCTTGTTCATCCTGCGACGGTTGTTTGCCGGTATCTCCATCAATGAAGAGATACGAACCGTTACCAGCTCGATTCCCGAAGACGCTACCGTGGTATATGTCGCCAAGACCAAAAGTTATTTTGAATTCTTATGCTACTACACACGATACATGCAGGCCGGGCTGCCCTATCCGCGTCTGGGATTCGATTGCCATATACGCATCTGGCAGCCGTTGGGTCGCCTGATGCGCATCGCTCTCGCCCAGACCGCTTTTTTTCTGCACCACTTATCTTTTCGCGATCCTTATCGTTCCGGATTCATTCGTGAAGAGATCGAAAAAGGCACCACGGCCTTTCTGCCCCTGTTGGAAAAACGCGATTTCTATCGCCGCTTCATCAAGTCCAAGGCCGATCCCATAACGCACCTCATCGAGATCCAGCAGTTCTGTCAGCGCCCCATCGTCATCGTCCCCCAGCTGATGTTTTTCAGCGCGTTACCGGCATCCACCCGTCCGACCTTGACCGACATCGTTTTCGGATTGCCCCAGAAGCCGGGAAAATGGCGCCGCTTAAAAATCTTGTTCAGAAAGCCGGAAAACATTTTTATCGAAATTTCCGACCCCACCAACCTGAAAGCGTATCTGAGTGCCCCCGAACATCGCGGCCGCAGCACCAAACACCTGGCCCTTAAATTGCGACGTGGTCTGCTCAAGCAGATCAATGCCCACCGCAAAAGTATCACCGGCCCGACCATCAAGATGCCGGAGGAAATCAAACAGGAAATCCTTACCAGCGAAGAACTTCGCCAGTTCATGGCCGCTTACGCCAAACGCCGGGACCTGACCACCTTCCGGGCCCACCGTGAGGCCATGGATTACGTGGACGAAATCGCCGCCACATACAGCCCCTCGGTGATCAATGTCGCGGCCCGATTGTTGAAATGGCTGCTGGGCACACTGTTCGAATCGGTAACCTGCAGCCAGGATGCCCTGGCGGCCATCAAACGCGCCTCCCGCAAGGGGCCGGTAATTTTCATGCCGGCCCACAAGAGCCACATGGATTCACTGCTGCTCTCATTCATCCTGTACCAGAACCACATGCCCAGTCCCCATATATTTGCGGGCAAAAACCTGGCATTCTGGCCCATGGCGCCCGTATTCCGAAAACTGGGTGCCTTCTTCGTGCGTCGCAGCTTCAAGGGCGCGGTTTTTTACGCCAAGGTCTTCGCGGCATACATCTTTCAGCTTCTCAAGGAAGGTTTCAACATCGCCGTGTACATCGAGGGCACCCGCAGCCGCAGCGGAAAGCTGCTCCAACCGCAGTTGGGCATGCTCTCCATCCTGTTGCACGCCTGCTTCGAAGGCGCCTGCCGGGAGCTGACCTTCGTTCCTGTATTCATCGCCTATGACCGCATTCCGGATGAAGACACCTACCTTCGCGAGATCAGCGGCGGAAAAAAAGATCCTGAAAATTTCCGTCAGATGCTCAAGGCCAAACGTATTCTGAAAAACCGATACGGCAAAGTACACTTGAATTTCGGCCAGCCGCTGGCCTTGAGCGAGGTTCTCGACGAACAGGGTCTCACCGGCGCAGCGCTGTCATCCAAACAGCAGAACCTGCTGTGCCGGGAAATCGGCGGACGTATGATGAGCGCCATCGATCACGAAGCCATGGTCACTCCCCAGAGCCTCGTTGCCGGGGCACTCCTGTCCGGTGGTCGGGACATCGTTTCACGGTCTGAACTGGATTTTCGCGTCAATGCCGCCATGGACCTGTTCTGCGGCCTGGAAGCATGCCTGACCGAAATCCTGGCTGACAACCCGCGGGCGGCCGTGGAAAATGCCCTGTATTACTATCGGGGGCGCAAAATCATCCAGTGGCGTGACGTGGACAAAAATGGCAGGTTTTCGCAGGAGGACACCTACCGAATCTTGGGAAGTCGCCGAAACGCCCTGGACTATTACAAAAACATCAGCATTTGCCATTTCGTTCCGGCGGCTTTCACCGCTTTGGCGATACTGGCAAAAGACGCTTTCCAATTTTCGGCGACCGACTTGCACGACACCTATCGGGACCTTCAGGAATTGTTCGCACAAGAGTTCAATATCGATCCGGTCCATCCTCCGGCCTATATTGTGCGTAAAACCGTCAAAGCTTTCATCGACAATGCCATCTTGATACCCCATCGAACCATGCCGGACACCTACAACCTCTCTTCCGGGGGGTTCCGCAAGCTGGTCTTTTTCGCCGGCTACGTCGAACCCTTTCTGGAAAGCTACCGCACGGCCCTGGTCTATTTTGCCAAAAACCGACGCAACCATCACCACAAGGCAAAAATGCTAAAAAAAATGCTGGCCATCGGAAACCGCATGCTGCGCCAGAACGAAATCCGCCTCAGAGAATCGATTTCCAAGGCCAATTATGACAATGCCATCGCTTTTTTCACCAAACACGGTGTTCGTGGATCCGAAGATGAGGAGCAGGTCAGGCACTGGAATGAGGTACTGATGCGCTACCAGAATATGATTTTGAGATGATGACCACCTATCGGACCTATTCAACCATCATCACCGGCATCGGTTTCACCATCCAGGCACTGGGTGTGGGCGCCTATATTTCCTTCGGGGTATTCTTCAACCCATTGATGGAAACCTTCGGCTGGTCCCGGGCCGCCATTGCCGGGGCTTCTTCAACGGCTTTTTTCAGCATGGGTCTTTTCGGGATGCTGGTTGGCCGACTGAACGACCGCTTCGGCCCCCGGCCGATCATGACGGTCACAGCCCTGCTGATGGGTCTGGGATGGGTTCTGATGGGTCGGCTGACGAACCTGTGGCAGCTCTACCTCTTCTTCGGCCTGATTTTCGGTGTGGGGATCAGTTCCGTCGACGTCATCGCCCTGACGACCATCGCTCGCTGGTTTTCTCACCGCCGGGGATTTATGACCGGCGTTGTCAAAGTGGGTACCGGGGCCGGCCAGTTCCTCATGCCCCTGGTCGCCAGTGGGCTGACGCTGCACCTTGGCTGGCGGTGGAGCTTCATCGTGATCGGCGCGGGCGTCGCTTTGGTCCTGGGAATCCTGGCACAATTCCTGCGTCGTGACCCTGAAGCCATGGGCTTGAAGCCTCCGACCGGACCCGCTATGGACACGCATACCGGCAAGTCAACGGCTGCCGGTATGCCCCTGGCCCTGGCCCTGAAAAGCGTTCAGTTGTGGACCCTTTGCCTGACCAATTTTGCCCTCGTGTTCTCTCTGTTGAGCGTCATGCTGCACATCGTGCCCCATGCACGCGACCTGGGCCTGGAGCCCTTGAAAGCCGCCGGGATCCTCTCCACCATCGGTGCGGTTAGCATGGTGGGCCGGTTTACCAGCGGCATAATCATCGACCGCAAAGGTGGCAAACCGGTGATGATGCTCTCCTTTTTACTGCTTTTGGGGTCGCTGGTCTGGCTGCAAACCGCGGACCGGCTCTGGATGCTGTACGCCTTTGCCGTCGTGTACGGACTGGCTCATGGTGGCTTCTTCACCGCCATTTCACCTCTGGTGGCCGAATGGTTCGGAATCGTTTCTCATGGCACACTTTTCGGCATCGTGGTATTCTTCGGTACCACCGGCGGTTCAATTGGTCCCTTGCTGGCGGGCTACCTGTACGATGTCAGCGGCAGTTACCAGTCCACGTTTCATATCATTACCGGCGTGGCGCTGCTGGCCTGGGGATTGATGGCGCTGTCGAAACCGGTGAAGGATTCCGGTGTCAGGCCGCATCCTCGACAAAGCAACACGGATATTGGGCGATAAAAGACAAACGATCACACCCCTAATATCGCCGACGGGAATCGCGCTTCCACCGGCAGCCCTTTTTTTTCCTGACCACCTGCAACGAATCGTAGATCCTGGCGCGGGTCTTACGCTTGAGCATTTTGATAACTTTGGGATTGGGGGCTTCTTGAATGGCGGCCAGGCAGGCCGGGCACAGCGCCACGACATTTTTGATGGAGTGTTCACCGCCCTGGTCCAATGGTAAAATATGATATGGTGAAAGCGCGACGTCACGGGCTGCACAGTTTTCGCAGCTCCTTCCGGCCCGTTTAAGCACCGATTCGAACACCTTCTTCTTGCGGTTGAAAGGCTCCGTTCCGTCGGCGGCGGCTTTCCACGGTTTTCCCGGACCGGGCTTTTCGATCGGCCTGGCATGGAAACCCGACGGCAGGCGTCTGCCAGCGGGTGCAGCGTCTCTGGATGCCCGCCCCTTTCGAAGATAGGCTGTTTTTGGGCTTTCGGGCACCACGCCGAAAGGCGATTCCGCCGTGACTTGCTTTTTACGCTTTCTGAGCAGAATTTTTCCCGCCTGGCGGGGCGTTGACGGCTCCGCAGAAACGGATTTGAGCCATCGACTGTGGTTTTCCTGCTGCAGACGCTGTTTGAGTTGATCGTATGTTTCGTCCGCATGAAATTTGACATTCATCTCACGCAGCATTTGTTGAATTTCCATTTTGTGCAGTGCCATGGTATCCTTCGCGCCAAATTTCAATATAGCGGGTTCCCTGCAAACGCGTCGGCAAGGTAGCGGGTCTTCCTCCAAAATGGGCCTTTTCCGGATGGACTAGCGTCAAAACCGTATCGCGATGATGTCGGCATTTATATAAACCCTAAACAGGCGATTGTCGAGCTTGCCCTGGGTTGAAAAAACAAAGTCGCCATTTACCGGTTGCATTCCACTGCAGTGTCCGACGATCCTGCATCCAAACCAATATAGGCGTATATGCCGCAACCGAATCGGGCGTTAAAAGCCCGGTTCACCTTCTGCACGGGGTTGGCGCCCAGAAAGGCCAGCAGTTCGTCCAGTTGTGTCCAACGGTCAGCAGGGTCGGCAACATCCTTGAGAGATGCAATGGAATCTTCGATATCGAAATATTTCAGTTTGTCGTCCAGAGGCAGTTGCCAGAAAAGCAAATAACCCCGATCGGGAAAATCAACGCCCAAAATGCCGTAGCAATAGGACATGAAAGCACGTTCCAGTCGGTTCTTGATATCCACGATGGTTGATTTGGCGCTGTCCATGTCAGCCGGATCGAAGGGCCGTCCGAGCACCTCAATGTAAATCTTGAATTTGGGTTCGGTACCGGACGGCCGCACCGTGATGCGGATGCTGCGTGTCTCCGCTAAATTCTCCAGCTTCAGAACCAGCACGTTGCGTGACGAGGTATCCGTACGCGATAGATGCGGTTGGGGCTCACCCTGCCAGCGGTCTGTTTTTGCGGCAACCTTGAAATCGCCGATGGACGAGATTTGGTTCTCTCGCAGGTGTTCCATGATGGCCGCGATCTGGCCGATGCCTTTGGCCCCCAACAGGCGGATCTCGGTCAGGTAGTTGTGACAGTATCCGTACCTGGCGTAGATGCCGTTCAAATAATCCACCAGGGTGCGGTTTTCGGCCTTGAGCCGTGAGGTCAGTTCGGCCAGCCATACGGCGGCACCGGCGGCGTCCTTGTCACGGGCGTAGTTCCCCATGAGAAAACCGTGGCTCTCCTCGGTGCCCAGGAGAAAATCCGCCTGGCGGCCCTCGGCCTCCAGGCGGTTGATGCAGTCGCCGATGTACTTGAAGCCCACCAGCAGATCACCGATGCACTGGATGCCGTTTTCTGCGGCAATGGTATCGATCAGCGATGTGGTGACATCGGTCTTCACGATCATGTTGTCTGCGGACAGCCGACCCGCCTGCCGGTATCGGTCGATGGCATACTCGGCCAGCACGATCCCGATCTCGTTGCCGTTGACAAAGATCCATTGATCATCGTGCCGAACCATGATGCCGATGCGGTCGGCGTCCGGGTCAGTGCTCATGATCACATCCGCACCAATCTTGTCGGCATTGGGCAGGGCCGCATCGAAGGACTGGACCACTTCGGGGTTGGGAATGTTGAAGGTGACGTTTTCGAAGGCCCCGGACAGATTGGAGGTGGCCGGATCCAGGTGAATGTCGAACCCCATGGTCTGAAGCACCGGATAGACCGAGGTCAGGCCGGTGCCGTGCAGCGGGCTGTATAAAATTTTCACACCCCGGGCATCGCTGAGACGCAATGCGGCCACCGCATCAAGATAGGCGTTGTCCACATCTGCACCGATCATTTCCAGCAGTCCTTTTTCCCTGGCTGTTTCCAGATCCAGGGTATTGATGGCGGACACATTGCCGGTTACCTCGTCCACCAGGTCCTGATCATGGGGCGGAATGAGCTGCCCACCGTACTGATCGTAGACTTTTTTACCGTTGTCTGCAGGCAGGTTGTGGCTGGCTGAAAACATGCATCCGGAAACGGCCTTCAAGTGACGAATGGCAAAGGACAACTCCGGCGTGCTGCGGGTGCTGTCGAACAGGTAAACCCGTATCCCGTTGGCCGTATACACCCGGGCCGCAGCCTCGGCCAGTTGCCGGCAATTCAGGTTCTTAACCGGGTTGGGGCGATTGTCGTCGTAACGCGCCATATCCTTGAACCGCCGCACATCGTAGGCCAGCACCAACCCTTGCTGCCGGGCCGATTCACCGTGCGTCTTGATCAGATACTGGCTGTGTCCCTGGGCCGAGGCCTGAATGGTCCAGGGATTGATGCGGTTGGGCCCTACCCCCACCAGTCCACGGCGTCCGCCCGTACCAAACGGTATCACCTGGTAAAATGAATCCAGCAAGAATTCCCATTGGCGGGACCTGACCAGGTGTTCGATCTGGGGAACGTATGCGTCGAACATTTCATCGGTGAGCCATTTCTCGATATTCACCAGGGCATTTTTTTTGAACACCTCTGGAAGGTCCAGTGTCCCGAAGCCTTGCTTTGCTTTTTCAATCAGGGTCTGGTAAAAGTTCATGCCGTCATCCTCATTTGAAACCGCCGCTGGCGGCTGCGTATTTTGTCATTGTCCTGCCAAAGGCTGATTATTTCACGTTCTGCCCTAATTGACAACGGATTTAAGGAACCCTCACAAACCCCATGAATGCAAGTGACCGTAAAATCTTCGGCGTCCTGTTCTTTTCTGTCTTTGCCGCAGTCACCGGCGTGGGCATCGTGGTGCCGCTGCTGCCGGTCTATGCCCATGACCTGGGCGCCTCCGGCCTCTATATCGGGCTGATTTTCGGCGCCTTTTCATTGTCCAGGACCGTTTTTCTACCCTACTTCGGCCGCATGTCCGATAAAAAGGGACGTAAACCGTTCATCGTCGCCGGTCTGTTTTCCTACGCCGTGATCTCGGTGGCCTTCATCCTCTCGACCGGCGTAAAAGCCCTGATCATCATACGGTTTATCCAGGGCATCACATCGGCCATGATCATGCCTGTGGTCCAGGCCTATGTGGGTGACATCACACCTGAAGGCAAAGAAGGCTGGATCATGGGCCTGTTCAATATGTCCCTTTTCATCGGACTGAGTGCCGGGCCGTTGTTGGGCGGTGAAATCAAGGATCGTTTCAGCCTGGAAGGGGCCTTCGTCTGCATGGGGAGCCTGTCCACTGTCGGATTCGCCTTGAGCCTGGTGCTGCTTCCTGCCCGGGCCGGGGAACGGGCGGTCACCAGCGACCAGCCGCCAGTGAGCTGGAAGGCCATTGTCAGGGACCGCATCATTGCCGGACTGTTTTTTTTTCGCCTGGCCTACACGGCCTGCATCGGTATCATTTGGGGATTTCTGCCGGTATTCGCCGACACGGAGTTCTCCATTTCATCCGCTTCCATCGGCATCCTTGTGATGCTGGGGGTTTTCGTCAGCGGTGTGGTGCACGCTCCCATGGGCTGGCTGGCGGACCGTTTGAACCGCAAATGCATGGTAATTTCCGGCGGTCTGCTGACAGCCGGTTCCGTCTATACCTTCTGTCAGGCCGGCGGATTCAGGGAGATGTTCTGGGCCAGTATGGTATTCGGCCTGGGTGGCGGCATCGCCATGCCCGCATTGATGGCGGCAGCCGTACTGAAAGGCAATCACAATGCCGCCATGGGCTCGGTCATGGCCCTGCTGACCGTGGCCCACAGCCTGGGCATGCTGATCGGCTCGGTGTCTGCGGGAATCATGATGGACTGGTATGCCCTGCGCCAGGCATTCGTTCTCGGTGCGGTGATCATGGGCGTCGGCACATTTTTGTTTATCGCTTTCACCTGGCGGGCGGACCTGAGCCAAAAGGAGAAACGCGGTGTACGTATAAGCACTCCGCAGTGACAAGGGGTGCCGCATAACGCAGATATCGTTTTTTTGCCTAACCGTTCGAGGAACAAAATGCCTCTACCGTACATTTTCAACCGCATGGAATTCGCCGGTTCCCTGGGGGACCTGGGTACCCTTTTGCCCCTGGCCATCGGCATGATCATGGTCAATGGCCTGGACCCTTCGGGCCTGTTCATGTCCGTGGGGCTGTTTTACATCTTCACCGGCATCTATTTCGGGATTACCACGCCCGTACAGCCCATGAAAGTCATCGGCGCATACGCCATCGCCACGGCCATGACGCCCCACCAGATCATGGCCTCGGGCATACTCATGGGTACCTGCCTGCTTTTCATCGGTGCCACCGGTGCCATCACCCTGATCGGAAAATGCATTCCCCGGACCACCATAAGGGGGGTACAGCTTTCCACCGGTACCCTGCTCATGGCTGAAGGGGTGAAGTTCATGCTCGGCAAGACCCGTCTGCAGACATTGCATCAACTCGCCGAGCCCTATCTGGCCTTTCAGCAGGTCGGCCCCGTTCCCGCAGGGTTGATCATCGGTGTCGGCGGTGCCCTTCTCACCTTGTTGCTGCTGGAAAACAAAAAAATACCGGCCGGCCTGATGGTGGTCGGTGCGGGAATACTGATCGGGCTGCTGACAGGAACAAGAGAGGGGCTCGGCGCCATTCGCCCTGGATTTCACCTGCCGACAATCCTGCCCTTTGGATTTCCCCAGGGACCGGACTTTACCTTCGCCCTGCTGGCCCTGGTGGCGCCGCAAATGCCCATGACCCTGGGCAATGCGGTCATTGCCGACATGGACCTGTCCATCAACTATTTCGGAGATGCCGCCAAACGGGTGACCGGCAAAGCCCTTTGCATAAGCATGGCCCTGGGCAATTTTTTGAGCGCCCTTTTGGGCGGCATGCCCATCTGCCATGGCGCCGGGGGGCTGGCCGCCCATTATCGCTTTGGGGCCCGCAGCGCCGGATCCAATCTGATGATCGGCGCCGTGTTCATTCTTTTCACACTCCTGTTCGGCCATCGCATCCTGGCCATTTTCAACCTGATCCCCATGGCCATTTTGGGTGTGCTGCTGATCTTTGCGGGCAGCCAGTTAGCGCTCACCATTCTGGACATTAAGGAGCGCAAAGAACTCTTTGTGGTCGTCGCTGTTTTGGGCATCACCCTGGCGTCCAACCTTGCCGCCGGGTTCATGACCGGCATAGTTCTGGCATACCTGCTGAAATCCGGGAAATTGACAGTTTAGAAAGGATACGCATTGTCGGATGCCCAACTTGACAAGATATCGAAGATTCTGTAATTATTGGTTCGGATTGGACATTGGCGCTACGGGCATTGAAACCTGAGTTGAGCCATTGGCAGTTCGCTTGTTTTAGTGCCTTACACTTCAGTTTCTGTCAAAAAAACAAGAAAATGGGGGGCATGGTTTACGGGTTTTCCGCCTCGGCACTCAGTACTCAGTCCTCAGCACTCAGCACTCCGTCCTCTATGGGTTGCGGTTTTCCCGCCTTAGGTGAAACGTAAAACATCTTCAATCCTGTACCCCAAGCTTGCACCATTGGGGCAAAGGTGTTCCAGTCGTCTGCTCGTAATCCGCACTCACCAGACACCATTCAACTGTGGCAGGAGAAGACCAACCCCACGGCAAAAATTGGAACCATCAACCTCGCTCAAATGAAACATGCCGGCCAATGTCCGGCATGGACTGAAAAAACAGGAGAGGATCATGTATATGACCCGGGTTCTGGTACGCAGCACGGTTATCCTTGGAAGTGTTGTCAGTTTGGTCGCCGTCGCATTGCTGGGCGGCATGGAGGCAACGGTATCGGCGGCAGATACAACACCGGGCATCCAACAGACCGCCACATTGACCAAGAGAGAAAAACAGCAGTTGGTCGAAAACGGTGTGACCCAGTATGAAGCCGGGAACAAGGCCGCCGCCCAAAAGATGCTTGAACAGGCCGTGGCAATCTATCCCGAAAATTACATGGCGCCTTATTTCCTGGGCATGATTTATCTTGAGAACGACCGCATCACGGATACCATCGCCCAATGGCAAAACTATGTCTCCATGGCCCCCCAAAGCAAGGAGTCGACGAAGATCCGCAAATACCTCTCCTTAATGCTTCGCCGAGAGGCCAAGGCCCAGGCCAAACTGGCCCTGGCCTATGAAGATTCCCTGAAGGCCGGCACCGTATCCGGGCATACAATTGCCGTTACCTCCTACCGCAATCTGGGCACCGCACAGTTCGATACCCTGGGTAAGGGCATGGCAGCCATGCTGATTACCGATCTGTCCCAAATACCGGACTTACAGGTAATCGAACGGGTCAAGATACAGGTGCTGATGGACGAAATGGAACTGGGTGCCACAGAACTCATTGATTCACAGTCCGCCTCGCGTATGGGCCGCCTTCTCAAAGCGGGCCATATTACCACCGGCAGTCTTACTGACCTGGAACAGAAAAATTTGCAAATCGCCTCGCTGGTAATGGACACACAACAAAAACAAATCGTCGGGATGCCGGAAGCAAAAGGGGCGCTGGCAGATTTTTTTGAACTGGAAAAACGAATCGCATGCGGTATCTTGGAAAGCCTGAGCCGTGACTGCGGCCAAATGCCCGAGGCCTTCAATAAGATCCATACCAAAAGCATGCCGGCGCTGATCGCCTATTCCGAAGGCCTTGATGCAATGGATCATGAACGTTACGATGTCGCCAGAAACAAATTCCAACAGGCGCTGGATGCGGACCCCGACTTCGAACTGGCCGAAGAGGCGCTCCTGTCTACCCCCTTGACCATGATGCTCGGCCTGACCAGTGCAGAAATGGCAGCCGGTGCATCGGCCAGCGGGCTTCCGGCAGCCGCATCGGGTGCCGCCGTAGTTGGCGGTACGGGAATTGGCACCACGACTGCCATCATTACCGGAGCCGTGGCCGCCGGGGGAGCGGCTGCCCTGATCGCCGGAGGTGGAGGCGGAAGCGATGGCGACGGAGGCGGCCCAACAGCCCCAGACATCAGCGGCGACTGGCGCGGAACCTGGAATGACGGGGGCGGCGGCGGCTTGATCACGCTGAACCTGACCCAGAATGGCCCCACGGTCGGCGGCAGCGTTTCAATCGTCGGTTCGGATTGCCTGTCCACGGGTGACGTGTCGGGTGATGTCACCGGCGATCAGGTACGGCTAACGATCTCAGGTGCTGAACAGGCACGTTTCTCAGCCGTCTACAGTGAATCCAGCCTGCACGGTACGATCGAATACACCACCGGCGAATGCCAAACAGCCACGGTTTCACTCAACCTGACCGGCGGAGCCACCATTGAATGGTAGGCTGCATCCGCCACGATTCGACGCTGTTGCAACCAATCATCAACAGATAGAGGAAAACCGGATGAAAACATCACTTGTCGTCAACCGCAAACGAATGCTTGTCTGCTTGTGCTTTCTATTTTGTGCGATGCTGATGTCTCTCTTAGCGGGCTGTGGGGACAGCGGCAGCGTTAATACCGCCGGATTGTCGGAAACCGGATCGGCAGACCTGGTGGTGGACTGGCACCAGCCCGCATCCGCTTCTTCTGCGAATATGCCGCATAGTGTTTCGGCCCTGGATTGTTCGATGGTCGGTGTTGAAATGGTAAGGGCCATGGTCATGGATGGAGACGGTACCCGTCTCACCAGCGGCGGACCCTGGGACTGTGGAGACGGTCAGGGGCGCATTGACGGAATCCTCGTGGGAGCCAACCGGACATTCGTAATTCTGGGGATGGACAGAGACGGCAACATCACCTACCAGGGCCAGAAAACCGGTATCACCATCGAGGCTCGGCCAGATAATGATGTCGGTGTGATTGACGTCTATTCCTTTACACCACAGGGACTCTCGGCCACGGCTGTATCTGACAGCCAGATCGACCTGACATGGAGCGCAGGCGACCCCGGCGCATCTCCTACCGGCTTCCGGGTATTCCGGGACGGCACCGCCATCGGTACGACTGACACGGGCACGACCACTTTCAGCGATACCGAATTGGATGCAGCGACCCAATACTGCTACACCCTCATGGCCTACGACAGTCTGGGCAACCAGTCGGCTCTAACCAGTCAGGTCTGTGCAACGACAACCGCCGGCGAGGACACACAAGATCCCACGGTGCCCCCCGGCCTCAGCGCCACGGCCTACAGTGCCAGCCAGATCAACCTGTCCTGGACAGCCTCCAGCGACAACGTTGGCGTAGTCGGATACATGATATACCGCAATGGCGTGGAGCATGATTCCACCACGGACCTCTCCTACAGCGACACTGGACTCAACCCGGAAACCCAATATTGTTATGCGGTGGCAGCTTATGATGCGGCGGGCAATCTCTCCTCGCCGGGCAGTGAAGTCTGCACCACACCCATGGCCATGACCACTTGGTATCAGGATGCCGACGGGGACGGCTACGGCAACATCAATGTTTCACGGGAGGCCGTCAGCCAGCCGAGCGGTTATGTGAGCAATCATATGGACTGCCACGACAACAACCCTTACATCTATCCGGGGGCCACCGAAGTCTGCGACGGTCTGGACAACGACTGCAATGGCCAGATCGATGATGGCGTGCTGATCACCTTCTATGAAGACCGGGACGGCGACGGATTCGGCAATGCCGGCAGCACCATCGACGTCTGCAAACAGCCCCCAGGTTACGTCACCAACAGCACAGATTGTAACGATGACAGCAATCGTGCCTACCCGGGGGGCACCGAAATCTGTGACGGTCTGGACAACGACTGCAATGGCCAGGTCGACGATGCCTATACCCATGTGCCCCGGCCTGAATTGGTCCTCATGGACAGCGATTTTTCCAACGGTTGGGAATTTGAGTTATCCGTGGGCAATGCATCCAGCTACCCCGCCGAGCTTTTTGTTCTCTCTCCGGCCTATCCACCATGTGACAGCTGGGAAAGCGATGGATCGCGGACCGTCCTGGAAATATACGACAGCAATGGCAACCTGCTGAGCGATGACGGGTGTGCTTTTACATCGCCCGATAATCTGACCGATTTTTCTGTGTATAACTATACCGGCACCGTCCCTCCACCGGAAGCGATATATATCACCCTGAACGAACGGGAGTGCGGCTACATCTGGACCTCCAACCTGACGGTGGTATCGCCGCCAATTCAGATATCACCCAACGGGTTTCAGAGGCCCAATTCGGGCAATACGACCTTCCGCTGGAGTGAAGTGGACGGTGCGGTGAGCTATACCATCGAGTTTGGGTACCAGGGAAACGTCGTGACAATCACGGATATTCGAGGTGACAGCCATACGGTTAGCTATCCTGATAATTTTGGCGAATGGCGGGTATGGGCCGTCGATTCTCTGGGGAACAGCGGCCCGGCAAGCCCATCAATGACTTTTTATTATGAATATGAATAGCACGACACCCTTTTCATCGGGCCGGTCATGACCGCGACGATGCAGACGGTGAAATCGTGCCCATCCACAGACAATCCATTTGTCTGGGGCGTCGCGCCCCGGGGTGCAATCGTAAGGGCATCAATAGGAAAAGGTCAATCATGCCGCAAGGCCACAATGGGGTCCAGGCCGGCGGCCTTGCGGGCCGGATAGAGACCGAAGAAGATTCCCACCAGCAGGGACATGGCCACTGGCAGCAAAAAGCCCCACAGAGGCAGGACCATGGGCCAGCCGGTGACCTGCGCAATCAGGCCCACGGCAACCAGACCTCCCAGCAGGCCGATCAGACCGCCGGACACCGTCAGAAGCACCGCTTCGGTGAGAAAGTGCAACCGGATGTCGTTGCGCGTGGCACCGACGGCACGGCGGATTCCAATTTCACGGGTCCTTTCGGAAACCGTCGCCAGCATGATGTTCATGATGCCGATGCCGCCCACCAGTAAAGAGATACCGGCGATGGCCCCCAAGACGAGGTTGAATGTCCGCTGTGTCTGCCGGGATTGTTCCAGCAGTTCCAGGGGGACGGTCAATTGATAGTCCCGTACCCCATGATGGGCCACGGCCAGGATGCGATCCACCAGCCGGGCCGCCGCGGGCACATCCCTGCCGGTTTTCACCTGAACGATGATTTCCGATACATGGGATGCACCCATCGAGACCGCTTCTGACGATATTGCCTTGGTCCTGGTCAGTGAAGACGCCACCGTCAGGGGAACGAACACCATGTCATTGTGATTGCGCTGTATGACCACCGCTGTCTGTCTTCCCGCCGGCGCCGAACGGCGCAAAATACCCACCACTTTGAACAGGTGGTTGCCCATGCGGATATAATTCAGGGCATCACCGGCACCGCCCAGACGGTCGGCCACATCGTGGCCCAATACGCAGACCAGGTTGTGCTGACGCTCGTCAATATCCGAAATGAAGCGGCCGCTGGCGATGTGCAGCCCCAGCAGTTCGACGTAGTTGGCCGAACAGGCGGCCACTTCCGGCGACATCTCTTCAGGTGTGCCGACCAGCGCCACCCGAAGGTCCCGTAAACAACCGATCATTTCTACCGGTGGGCACCCTTTGCCGATCCGCTTCACGTCAGCCAGATTCAACCCCGGCGAGCGCTTTTCCCTGGCACTGGCCTTCTGGGCGGAATCCAGTTCGATGGCTTTGATATAGAGGTTTCGCGTCCCCAACCGTTCTATCTGCAGCAGCGACTCCTGCCTGGCCCCTTGCCCCACGGCGACCATGGCGACCACGGCCACCACCCCACAGACCACGCCCAGCACACTGAGCCCCGCACGCAGCTTCTGCTGGCGCAGGCTGTGCACGGCAACGGAAAACATACGCATGGGATTATTTCGCATCATATAAAATACGTCCATCATGCAATGTAATGTGCGTGTCTGCGGATACGGCCGCATCCCGTTCGTGGGTCACCAGGACAATTGACCGGCCCTGGCGGTGGAGCCGTTGGAAAAGATCCATGATCGCCATGGAGTTTTGGGAATCCAGGTTACCGGTGGGTTCGTCAGCGAGAATGACGGCCGGATCGATGGCAAGGGCCCGTGCGACCGCCGCCCGCTGCATTTCGCCGCCGGAAAGTTCGCCGGGTCGATGGTCACATCGGTGTTTCAGTCCGACCTGTTTGATCGCCGCGCGAACCCGCCGTTCAGCCTCCATGCGGTCCAGCGGTCGGTAAAGGAACGGCAGGGCCACGTTTTCCGTTACCGTCAGATGGGAAATCAGGTTGAAGGTCTGGAACACGAAACCAATGCACCGCGAACGCAGGCGGGACAATTGATCGTCGGATGCGCCGGTCACCTCCACCCCATCCAGCCAATAGCTGCCGGCACTGGGCCGGTCCAGGCATCCGAGGATATTGAGGAGGCTCGATTTGCCGGAACCGGAGGCGCCCATGATGACCATGAACATGCCCTTGTCCAGACGCAGATCGATGTTGTTCAGGACCGTCAGGGGACCGTCTGCCGCGGCATATTGTTTAAAGATCCCATGGGCCTCTAAAATGGCCGCCATCAGCGGACCTCAGACGCTGACGGCGGCAGCACGACTTGGGCCGCCGGCGGCTGCAACAGGCTGATCTTGTCACCCTCGGTCAGTCCGGAGACGATCTCCACCAGGTCTTCGTTCTGGCGTCCCGTGACCACCTTGCGGCGAAGAAAGGATCCCGGAGACATCAGGCGATAGCAGTAGGATTCGATGCCATCGTTGAATACCGCATGGATCGGTACGAACAGCGTATCGTCCGCCATTCCGGCCTCGACGGTGACCCGCGCGGTCATGCCCGGCCGCAAACGGCGATCCTCTCCCTCCAGGGTGACGGTCATCTCGAAATATTTATCTCCGATTCCGTTTTCAAAGGCTTGCGTGGCCAGCATGCCGATGGCCGTAACGGATCCCGCGTAGCGGGTTTCCGGGTAGGCATCCACCTGGACCGAACAGGGCTGGCCCACGGCGACCTTGTACAGGTCCACCTCCCGGACCCGGGTTTTAACGATCATGGTGGAAATATCCGGCAGGTAGAGCAAGGGCTGATTCTGCCAGACCCGATCACCAACGCGGGGTTTCCGTTTCTGGCCGTCTCGAAAAGCTTCATACAAGATGGCGATCCCTTGGAAAGGCGCCCGGATGGTGGTTTTTTTCAGGTCATCCAGGGCCTGCCGGAGGGCGTTGCGGGCGCTTTGCAGCTTTCCGTCCACCTCGGCCAGCGCGGCGACGGCCCGGGCCACCTTGAATTCGGTGCCCCTGCGCACCTCTTCTATCTCGCTGGCGGCTTTTTCGGCTTTGGCCCGGGCCGCCTCGATCTGGGTAGGCAGTACATGCTTTTCATAGCTCTCGTAACGTCTACGGGCGGTTGTCAATTGTTCCTTCAATTCGACGATTTTCTTTTTGGCCAGGTCGAACTCCGCAGGATTGGCGTAGCCTTCCGCCCGGAGTCTTTCCAGATCGTCGATATACGCCTGCTGCCGTGAAAACGCCTCCCGTTTCTGATCCAGTTCGTTCTTGAACTGGGCAAGCTGCAAAGGACCGTCGCCATCCACCAGCCGGCGCAATTCCAGTTTCGCAACGGTCAGATTGAACGCCGCCGTGCGGTTCTCCCGCAACATCTGGTTTTTCTCCCATTCAAGGAGCTGGCGCGCCGAGTCCGCAGCAGCTTCCAGACTGCGGACCTCACCGCCCAACCGCTGCACCTCGGTTTCGAAAGGTGTCGGATCAAGATGAATCAGCAGGTCATCACGGGCCACGCTGGTACCGTCCTCCACCAAAGCGAGAATTTTGCCCTTATCTCCACGAAGCGTGGACGAGACCATATGGGTCCGCGCGGCATCCAAAACCCCGACGGTCCTGACACTGATATCAAAACTGCCGCTGGAGACCGTGGACAATTGAACGTCAGCGGTTGCCGGCGACTGTCCGGCGAAAAAACGCAGCAACAGAGCGCTCACGGCCGCCAAAAGAATGATGACCGGGGCCCAGCCTTTGATCGGTGAGGCGCTTGTCATCTATCCGGCCGTCCGCTTTTGTTTATTGTCCATGCAATTGAAGATTCCACTTGGCACCACGATTCATAAACTCGTAAAATTTCGGTTTTCAAAGGTAACCGTCGCTATATGGACAAGGGGTCACGGGGTAGAAACAGCCAATGGCCTGTCTGGCCCAGCCGGTAAGCATTTACGAAGATGCCGCCGATACGGTGCCCTGTGAACGCTTACCGCTATTGAATCAGGGTTCCCATGGCCGCCCGCAGTTGATACCGGCCCACAATATGCTCAATTTTGGCCGCCAGCCAGTTGACTTTGGCGGTCTGCAATTCGGTTTCGGCCTCGATCACGTCGAAATTGTCCGCCATTCCATGACAAAATTGCACATTGGCCAGCGCCAGCTTGCCGCTGGCCTGTCCGATCTGCACATCCCGCAGGCTGATTCGCTCTTCCGATTTTTGCAATGCATCGTAGGCCCGGCGGACTTCCTGCCTGATGCTGTCGATTTTTGACGAGCGGTTCAAGCTGGCCATTCGAATGGCCAGCAGGGATTGCCGATAGGCTGCCTTTTCAACCTTCCGCGACCAGTCGGTGGAACTGACCAGATTGACCGTCCAGCGCTCCTCGTCGAACTGTAAGGTGTCGTCCATCGGGCCATCACTTCCCATCTGTCGATAGCTGGCCATGAGATCCAGTTGGGGCTTTAGGTTGTTTTCAAAGATTCTGGCGGCGCGTCTGGCTTCCTCGATCTCATCGGCCGCCTGCTTCAACTCAATCCGATGGCGCATGGCTGCGGCAACGGCTTCCCCAATGGTGATATCGACGGATTTGAACGCCAGGGGGGCCGTTACGCGAAGGTTGTGTTCCAACGGCGACGCCAGAATCAGTTTCAGGTTGTCACCCGCATTGTGCAAGGCCTCTTGTGAGCGGCTGAGGCTGTCCTGGGCGTCTTTGAGACGAATTTCGGCACGATAGGTATCGATCGGTGAGGCCAAGCCCACTTTTTCCCTGGAGTGCGCCAAAACGGCATGGCGCTTGAAACGGTCAACCTGACCCTGGTACAACGCCACGAGTTCTTTTTGTTGGACGATGTCGTAAACAGCCCTGACGGTGGACAGCACGATATTGACTTTGGCCAGATCCTGTAAACGCCTTGCAGAACGCAGGCTGTATGCGGCCGTATGGATGCCATGCAGGTTCACATGGCTGCCGAACCCGCGCAGCAGGGGCAGGATCAGCTTCAGGTTGACCTCTCCGTCGACGTCATCATCTTCTCCATCGTAGTGGTTCAATGTCAAACGCGGGTTCAAACTGGCCACCAGCCCGGAAGCGAACTTTTTCTCGATGACAACGCCGGCGCTGAACTGGCGGCCGGCATCGTCTACGTTTGCATCGGCACCCGGTGCGAACTTCCATTCAAATTCCGACTGGGCACTGCCAAGGGACAGACGCCGGCTATCCACGCCATATTGTCCGCCGATCAGGCTGCGATTGGTATCGAGCGCCAGCTTGATCACACGCTGAAGATCCAGTACCGGTTCCGTTTCCGCGATGTGGCCGGACCCGGCAGCGAACGCACCGAACAACGGGGCAAATAATAAAAACACGGAAAACCAAACCGCTCGTAAGCACCCTATGGATAAATTTCTCATTCTTTATGCAACATTGGGGTTTACGGAACCACCGTCACTTCACGATCCAACCGAACACCGAACCTCTCGTGAACGGACCTGCGGATGCGCTCGGACAATTCCAGAATCTCTTGCCCCGTGGCACCTCCCAGGTTCACCAGAACCAACGCCTGACGATCATGGACGGCCACCTGGCCCGCACGCCGGCCCTTCCATCCACAATGATCGATCAACCAACCGGCGGCGAGTTTGATGCGCCCATCGGCCTGGGGATAATGGGGCATGTCCGCATGGTTCCTGATCAAATTTTGAAAGACATCGGCCCCGACAACCGGGTTTTTAAAGAAGCTGCCCGCGTTGCCGATATGTTTCGGATCAGGCAGTTTTTCCCTGCGAATGGAGATGATGGCCCGTCGGATATTCTCCAACGATGGACGGCCAAACGTCCTCACCACATCGGCGACACCGGGATAATCCAGCACCCAGCGCGGCTTCCGCCGGAGCCGGAATACCACGGCGCGAATCAGGTACCGGCCGGCCCAGCACCCCTTGAAGTGGCTGAAACGGTACCCGAAGCCGCATTCGTCGCCGGCCAGGGAGAACTTTTCTCCGGACGCCAAACGAACCACCTCCACGCGGTGAATCACATCCCCGGCCTCGACCCCGTATGCGCCGACATTCTGAACGGCACTGGCACCGACACTGCCCGGTATCAGGGACAAATTTTCAATCCCGCTCCATCCGTTGGCCACGCTGACGGCAACGAAATCATCCCAGGTCTCTCCGGCCATGACCCGGACCCAAACGTCTTGTCCGTCGTCATCAACCACATCCATTCCCCTGATCCGCAGATGCAGCACCGTACCGGGTACGTTGTCGACAAACAGCGTGTTGCTGCCGCCGCCCAAAATGGTGCAGGCACCGACGGAAACATCCAGCTCACCCACCGCATCATCGATTTCGGCTTCGGTATCGATGCCCACATACCGGGCTGCCGTCACCTCTACGCCGAAGGTATTGAATGAGCGCAGTGACATGTTGGTGTGGATCTGCATGGGAACCTGAAGCCTTTCAACAATAAAACACCGGACATAGTATGCCATCCATGATTGGTTGTTGGCAAACAATAATCATTCCTAAACCTGAGTTCAGCTATTAGCGCTTAGCTCTTGGCAATTAAAAAAATGGTTCTGTTTCGTTAACGAAAAGCATGACGCCACTCGCCGGGTTAATCCCGGATTCCTTGTAAATATCTGAAAAAAAAAGGCCAAGCGCTTATTTTAGTGCCTTACACCTCAGCTTCTGTCCCAAAAAACAAGAAAATGGGGTACATGGTTTGCGGGTTTCCCGCCTCAGCACTCAGTACTCAGCACTCCGTCCTCTGTGGGTTTCGGGTTTCCCGCCTTAGGCTGAAGGAAGTGTGGCCATAACCGGCCTGGAAAAAACTTTTTTGGTTGACAGGTGCCTCGACCCAATGGCATGAATCTCACCATCAGAAAGAAGGTAAAGACATGACCACGGAAAATCTGCTCAACGGGATTGCGGACACCCTGTTGATGGGCCCCGGCCCATCCTGCGTGCATGACAAGGTGTATGAGGCACTGGCCAGGCATTCCATCGGCCACCTCGACCCGTACTTCATCCGCATCATGGATGCCATCAAGGCCGACTCGCGGACCCTGCTCAACACGCAGAATGAATTGACCATACCCATGTCCGGTACCGGTTCGTCCGGGATGGAAACCTGTTTCGTCAACCTGATCGAAAAAGGCGACCCCGTGCTGGTTCTCATCAATGGCGTATTCGGCATGCGTATGCAGGACGTGGCCCAGCGCCTGGGTGCCGATGTGGACACCCTGGAATTCGAATGGGGCTCCCCCGTGGTCGTGGATACGGTCAAAGCCAAACTGGAAACCCGATCATACAAAATCGTGGCCGTGGTCCATGCGGAAACCTCCACGGGTGTAAAGAATCCCGTGGCCGAAATCGGCCGTCTGCTCAAAGACTCCGACGCGATCTACCTGGTGGATGCGGTCACCAGTTTAGGCGGCATGGAAATTCGCATGGATGACTGGGGCATCGACGCCCTGTACAGCGGCACCCAAAAATGTCTCTCCTGCCCGCCGGGACTGGCCCCCCTCTCCTTTTCCGCCAAGTCCGTCTCAGCCCTGGAAAAGCGTCAGAGCAAAGTGCCCAACTGGTACCTGGACCTGACCATGATCATCAACTACTGGAAAGGCGCCAACCGGACCTACCACCACACGGCTCCGATCAACATGCACTACGGATTGTATCAGGCCCAGCGGTTGATCCTCGAAGAGGGCCTGGACAATGTCTGCAAAAGACACCTGACCTGCCATCAGGAACTGGTAAAAGGCCTTGAGAAATTGGGGCTGGCCATGCTGGTTAAACCGGACTGCCGATTGCCCATGCTCAATTCGGTAATAGTCCCCGACGGCGTTGACGAGGCCGCTGTCCGATCCCGGCTGCTCAATGAATACAAGATCGAGATCGGCGCGGGACTGGGGCCCCTGTCCGGCAAAATCTGGCGCGTTGGACTGATGGGACACACGGCACGACCGAAAAATGTCGATCGACTGCTGGCGGCGCTGAAAACGATTCTTTCATAATCACCACACGGATACATCCTTAAACCCGAGGTAAAGGCTGGCTTCTGCCTCTCGGTACATGTCCTTGCCATGGCGCTGACGCCCTCCGGCTTTTGCCGCGCCGGGGTTTCATCAACCGATCAGCGGCCGATCCAGCATCTTTTCATACAGATCGATATACTGCCGGGCCGTATTGGCGTGGTTGAAGGAGGCGGCGCTCTCCTGCATGATGCGCTCCACCTGGCGCTGACGGGTTTCGGGCGGTTGTTTGAAGAAATCCATGGCCTGGGTGACAGCCCAGTAGAGCCCCGTGGCGTCGAAATGCTCGAACAAAAACCCGTTGCCCTGATCACGGTTTGCATCCAGATGCCGAACGGTGTCATGAATGCCGCCGGTGTCATGGGCCACGGGCAGGGCACCGTAGATGGGGGCGATCATCTGGGGCAGGCCGCAGGGTTCGAACAAAGAGGGCATGAGGATGAAATCTGCGGCGGCATAGGCCAGGTGCTCCAAATCCTCGTTGAAATCACACACGGCCACGCGCTGATGGAAGCCATGGTGATTGACGATGTCCCTGAAGATCTGCTGGTAATCTCCGTTGGCCACGAAAACCACCTGCAGGTTCATGTCCCAATAATTGGAAATGATGCCATAAAAGGCCTCGGCCAGAAGGTTACAGCCCTTTTGAACCGGATCCAACCGTGAGGGCCAGAAAAACAGAGGTGCACGGTCGTCCCGAATCAGCCCCAGGGTCTGCTGCAGGTGTCGCTTGTTCTCCAACTTGCCGGCAGGATGGTCGGCGTAAGTATAGTTGGCGTGGATGGCCTTGTCCGTCTGCGGATTGAAAGAGGGGTCCGGGGCGTTGAGGATGCCGGTCCCGCATCCGGCGTGGTATTTATTGGTCAGCTCCTGCCGCAGGGGCCAGTCTACAAAATCGTGCCGGCCTTCGACGATTTCCTCGAGAAATCGATGGCTGACCGCATTGACGAAATGGGCGGCAAACACCCCGCTGGAAAGAAAATCCACAGGGTTGTGCTCCCGGGCCTCTTCGTAGCTGGCCGAAAACTGTTTGTAAAACAGATGCTGCCAGAAATAGGCCGCGTCGATGCCGCGGTCTTCGATATGCGCCAAGGTGGCATGCACCGTATGGATATTGTGTATCGTAAACAGGCAGGGGATTCCCATCTGCCGGGCCATGGCCGGTATCAGACCGGTCATCCAGTCGTTGCAGTGAATCAGATCCGGACGCACCCGCGGCACGATATTGTTGATCACTTCCCGCTGGAAGGCGAGGGAAAGCTTGGTGTTCTCACCACCGTATGCCGAATAAACCCGGTTGAGGTAGAAAAAGGCCCGGTCTTCGGCCAGGTGCACGCGGTCGTCAGGCATAACGTTACGAATGGCCCACTGCTCCCGTTCGAGAAAAGGGGCCAAACGATCATGGAAAATGGCCCGGTAATCCGGCAGGGCCACATGCACATCCGCGCCCTGGCTGAACAGGGCACTGACCAGGGCTGCGGACACATCGGCCAGCCCGCCGGCCTTGGCCGTAAGATAGCTTGACAGATTGCCCATGCGCTGGGGCAGATAGGTCACTTCCGGGGTGACGATCAGCACCCGGGGATTGCGCTTGGCAGACCTCATGGGCCCCTCCTTTCGTTCTGTTTTTTACCCCCAGGTGAGCAGTTCGGGCCGGAACTTTACCCAGGCATCCGCATTGGGGGTCACCCGCACGGTGAATCCATACCGCCCCGAGTCACTGCAGGGCAATTCACAGCGATACAAATAAGTACCCGCCCCGCGTTCTTCGGCCACATGCATCCGTTTTACCTGCGGGTCGTCGATGCGGTTCAAATGGCGCATCTTACCGTAGTACAATTCCACATTGATCTCTTCCGGCTGGAGTTCGCCGGTTTGCACCACGGTGGTCACGTCGAAAGACTGGTTCACCCGAAAAGGGCCTTCGACGCTTCGTTCCGGCGGTGTCAGTTGAATCTGGGGCCACTTGTCCAGATAGCGCTGCAACTGGCCGCTGAGCTGCCGGGCTTCGGCGCCGCCGTCGGCCACCAGTTCCTCGTAGCGCCGGCTGGCGGGCAGGTAAAATCGCTCCTCGTACGCGGTGATCATCCGCAGGCTGCAAAAGTTGGACATGGCCATCTTCATGGAGGCCTTCATCATCTTTATCCAAGCCTTGGGCATGCCCCCGGCAATGCGGTCGTAGTACAAGGGGGCCACATCGTTTTCGATGATGTTGTAAAGGGCCTGGCTTTCCACCGCGTCCTGGTAGTTGTGGTCCGTATACTCCTCACCGTTGCCGATGCGCCACCCCAGTTCCGGCCCATAGCCCTCACACCACCAGCCGTCCAGGATGCTCAGGTTGAGAACCCCGTTGAGGGCGGCTTTCATTCCCGACGTTCCACAGGCCTCCAGGGGGCGCCGGGGGGTGTTCAACCAGATATCGGCCCCCTGGACCATGCAACGGGCGATGTGCATGTCGTAATCTTCCAGGAAAACAAAGCGGTGACGCAGGTTGGTGCGCTGGCCGAAATCCACCAGACTGCGGATGATCCCCTTACCCTCGTTATCCCTGGGATGTGCCTTGCCGGCAAAAATGAACTGCACGGGTCGATCGCTGGCGTTGATGATCGCCTCCAGCCGGTCGGGGTCCTGGAACAACAGGTGGGCCCGTTTGTAGGTGGCAAAGCGCCGGGCAAATCCGATGGTGAGCACATCCGGATCAAGCACGGCATCCACCGCCCGCATCACGTTGATGGGGGCATTGCGGCGGGCGTACTGACTGTGCATCAGTTCCCGCGCGGTACGAATCAGCCGGGATCGACTCATTTCGTGGGCCTGCCACAGCTCTTCGTCGAAAATGTTGTCTATGCGCTCGGCATTTTTAGCGACCTGGGAGCCCATATTCCAGTCGGGGCCCAGGTGGCGTTCGAACAGAAGCTTGATCTCCGGTGCCAGCACACTAGGAATATGCACCCCATTGGTAATATGGGATATCGGTGTTTCTTCATCGTTGCGGGTGGGCCAGATGTGGGACCACATGTGCCGGGCCACCTGTCCGTGCAATTTACTCACCCCGTTGATGTACTGAGCCGTACGCAGTCCCAGAATGAACATGGAGAAAGGGGATTCCGCGGCCGCCCCGTTGGGCTGTCCCATGGCGACCAACTGGTCGCTGTTCATCCCGAAAGCCGATTCGTATTCCTTTAAAAAAGGCTTGACCATGGCAGGTGGAAACTCGTCGTGACCGGCGGCGACGGGGGTGTGGGTGGTAAACACCGTGGTACGCGGAACGATTTCCCGGGCCGTTTTCACATCCAGATCATAGTGCTGCATGACCTGCCGCATGCGCTCCATGCCCACGAAGGCGCAATGCCCTTCGTTGAGATGGCAGACCGTGGGATGAATTTCCAGCGCATCCAGGGCCCGGATGCCGCCGATGCCCAGGAGTACCTCCTGGGCCAGACGGGTATGCTGTTCACCGGCATACAGCCGGGCGGTGATATCACGGATATGGGGCGGATTGTCCTGCAGGTTGGTGTCCAGCAGTACCAGCGGCACCCGCCCGATCTGGATGGACCAAACCTGGGCACGAATGTCACTGCCGTTGCCGGGTACCCGGATGACCAGATCATTGCCCTGGTCGTCTTTTTGTTTGGTCAGGGGCAGATGGTACAGGTCGGTGGCCGGGTATTCCTCCTGCTGCCAGCCATCCTTATCCAGATACTGACGGAAATAGCCTTCACGATAGAGCAGCCCCACACCCACCAGGGGCATTTTCAATCCCGAGGCGGCCTTGAGGTGATCTCCGGCCAGGATTCCCAGTCCTCCTGAAAACAGGGGCAATGTTTCGTGAATGCCGAACTCCATGGAAAAATAGGCCAGCGTCAGTTCATCGTCCCAGGGGCTTTCATGATCGGTCCGCTGCATGACCCGGTTTTCGTATCGCTGACGGACCTGTTCCAGGTGGGCCAGGTAGCTGTCATCATGGGCCAGTTCCTCGAATCGTTCCTGGGGGATATAGGTTGCAAAAACAATGGGGTTGCGTCCCGACTTCTCCCACAGCCGGGGATTGACCCGGCGGAACAGCTCAATGGCATTCTGGTTCCAGCTCCACCACAGGTTGCGGGAGAGGGTTTCCAGAAAAGACAGCGGTTTGGGGATATCGGGAAAGACCTGAAATGTCTGTAGGGATCTCATAGCGGTACTCCTTGGTATCACGCATTTGCACATCATTGTTATCTACCACGGCGGATAGATTGATAAATTTCGATAATCGATAAAAATCCTTTAAGGTATTACAACGTCACCACCGAATTTTCACAATTGCCGTATTCACTTTTAACGTATTGATCGGCCTCCCAGTCGTTCTCCCATGTGGTCCGGTCAATGAGATAGCGGAACTGGTACGCTCGCCCCGGCTGCAGCTCCACGATCGCTTTGAACTCACCGTTTTTCAGTCGTTGCATGGGTGTTTCATCTCGATCCCAGTCATTGAAATCGCCGACCAAATGCACAGTCTTGGCATTGGCAGCAGCGGACTTTGGTAACCGAAAGGTCACTTTACACCGGTCTCTGGTTTTTAGATACTGTTTTTTCAGGCTCATGGTCCCCCCTTTTTTTTCAGTATGGAACACCAATGTTCGTTTTTTATGTACCTGAGTCGAACCATTAGCGGTTCGTTTTTAGCAATTAGCGAAATGATTCCGGTTCGTTAACGATAGGATTGGCAAAGGGTTCGTCCCAAAACAGGTCAATCGTTATGCATGGGCACGACTCAATTTGATCCACACCCGCAGCATCTCGCTCACCCCCCAGGCCTGGGCGTCACATCCCCGCTGATGGTGGGGCGCATCCCCATCGACGATTTCAGGCACATGGCCGACACAACCGCTGTTCACCAGTCGGCAGCCGCTGGCCAGCCAGGCCTGTGCGGTTTGGGTCTCGGCCGGACCGAAACAGTTTGCCCATGCTTCGCAAAAGCTGGGGAATACCCAGGTCCAGGCCGTGCCGTTGTGGTAAGCCGGTTTGCGGCGAGTGTCTTCGTCGCCGCCGTATACGCCCACATAGGGGGCCGACGGATCGTTGACCCGTTGGCCGTTGTGGTAAATGGGCAATTCGGGATGCACGGGGCGGTCGGCCAGGCTCCGGATAGCACCGGGAACGATGAGTTCCTGGCAGGCCATCAGGATTCGGCGGGACACATCCCGGTCGGTCACGGCCCCCAGGGTCAGTGCAAAGAGCTGATTGGGCCGCAAGGCATCATCGGCGACGGCACGGTTCACACTTGTGCCGGGCTCGGCGTGCAGGCAATCGGCCAGGTATCCCCTTTTTTCATCCCAAAACCGTTTCAGAATGGACCGGCGCACAAGGTCGGCCAGTGCACGCCAGTTACGGTGTGCTGCCGCATCGTCCATGCGGTCCATGTAATCCAGGGCCGCATGCCACAGGGCCTGGATTTCAATGGGGAACCCCTGCCGCGGGGTGCCGGCCGGATAATTGGTGTCCATCCAGGTAAAATGGGCCGGGCTGAAAAGCAAACCCGAATCGGCGTCCATGCAGATCCCGTTGGGAGTACCGGCCATGATGGCATCGGCGATGGCAAAAAGCACCTGCCGCAGCGGTCTGCCGCCGCAATCGGTAGCAAGCAGATCCGCATGCCCGACCCCCTCGCCCAGTTCGTCGCACACCCTGAACAGCCACAGGGGTGCGTCGGATGTGTCGCGGTTGCCGGTGTCTGCACCGCGAATCATGTTGGGGATGGTGCCGTCACGTTCGAAGGCCGCAAATTGCTGAATAATGGTGCGTGCCAGGTCATGGCGGCCGGCGGCGATGATGCCCCGTACCACGATCAGGGTGTCGCGCCCCCAGTCAAGAAACCATGGATAACCGGCGATGACCGTGGCATACTGATCGCGTTTAACGATATACTGGTCCAGGGCCGCACGCAACGCCGCCACCGGGGCCTGGTGGGGTGTAGAACGCTCGAAATGGGTGGCGACCCGCGCCACCAGCTCGGCCGCCGGCACCCTTGCAGCGGTCTTTTCGGCGGCCACACGGGCCATAAGCACCTCTCCCCCACCACCGGCCAGGGGGCCGGAAAAATAACCGGGACTGAACAGGTCTGAGTCCGGATCCAGTCCCCGCTGGGCATCCTGGCTGCGATGCACCATGTAATACCACTCGGGTTCGATGAAAAAACGGGCGTTTTCGGCCGTTATTTCCAGGCCGGGGTCGCTGCCAGGCCTGAAGACGAAGCCATTGTCACGGGCCTGCACCGCCGACGGAAAATGGTGCTCCGCGCCGGTGAAGGCCTTGGTGGTCTCATGGAAGCTGCGGTCCTCCACGTCCGGTCTCAAAATCAGGCTGATGGCCCGATCGTCGGACAACCGCGCCGGCCGGTCCCCGGCCCGGTGCCGATAGACCACCAGATCGATGGCATTGCGATCGGCCTGCATTTGCAGACCGATACTGAGCACCACGTGCTGCCCCTGTCCACAGGGAATGTGGTACTGCCAGCATCCCCACCCGTCGTATTCGAATCCGAAACGGTCCAGGCAGTCGGGCCCGATTTCCTGGGAAAAACCCTGGAAAATCACCCATCCGCGGATGCGGGTCAGGAGAATGCGGCGATCCACGGGCACGGCCGGATCCAGGTTGGCGGCCAGCAGGGCATCGTAGCGGCTGGGCAGTCGATTGAAATGCGCATGGGCACGACTCATGGCGCCGCGTCCGTTGGTGCCCAGCATGTGGATCCCGGCCAACCGATTGCGCGGTCTGGAAAAGTGTTTTCGCACCGTGGCGTGCTGCGCAGCCGCCAGATAAAGCACCAAAGATTGGTGATGCACGCAGCCCTCGGGCGCATAATACGCCATCACCAATTCCATGTCCCGGTGATGGCGGCCAATGGATCGGGGGGCGAACAGGACAAAGGCGCTGCCGTCTGCCGCTTCCAGGCTTGCCTCGGAGGCGGACACCGTGTGATTGCGCCGGATCGAGGCGTGGAAGGGATGCGCGGCCCGCACGAGTAAAAAATGCCCCGGCGGCACCATCACTTCCCGTTTCAGATCCTGGGGATATTGCCACACAACGGTTCGCGGGGCGTCACTGTACGGGTTCATCGCCCGGCAAAACGCCAGGGGCGCATTCTGCAACCGATCCGCAGCCCGATCCGGGTCCCAGTCTTTCAGATCTGAAAAGGGGTGCCAATGTCTCCATACATCCAGCGCCTTGGCCCGCAATCGTTGCCGCATCACCGGCCCGGGAACACGCGGGAAACCTTTGTTCAGCTCCGTTAGCCAATCCCGCCGGCCGGTATTGCCGGTCAGGCAGACAACCTGTCCTGGTTTTACATGCAGACCATGCAGGCCATTTTCCGCCTGAATCGTTTCTGTTTCGCCGGTAAGCAGGTCCAGGCAAACGGTTCCTTTCCAGGGCGTCCGGTTGGCGGGCCATTGCGCCTGGCCGCTGCTCTCGGCATCCAGATTCACGACCACCAGCAATGTCTTCTCAGGGAGATCGCACCGTCGCAGGGCCACCAGGCAGTTGTCCCCACCGGCCTGGATCAGCTCCGGCAGAACCGGATGGAAAAACGCGGGATGTTTGCCCAGCAGGGCGTTTAACCGACGGATCAGATCGACCTGATTGTCCGCAGCCCCCCAGTTCAGGGAAGGGGCGCCGTGGACGTCGATCTTTTCCGTGGCCAGCCATTCCACACCATTGGCGAATCCGAACCCGCCCTGTCCGGACAGCAGGGCGCACAACGCCGTACGCATACGGGCGTAGGTGGCCGATGTGGCTGCCAGGCGCAGATTGTCGTGGGTTTCGGCAAAATGAACGGTCAGTCCGTCGCTACCGGCGATTTCCATGGCACCGGGCAGGTAGTGCTCCACCTGGCTGCGGTCGTAATTCTGAAAAAGCTCGCTGTAAGCCCAGTTGAAATCGCCCCGGTTGAGCAGTTCGCGAGTGGCGGAGATCTTGCCGCCCAGCCCTTCCAGAAAAAAAATGGCATCGGGATACTGGTCCCGGACCCGGGCGATAATATAGCGCCAGGCCGGGGTGGGAATCATGTATCCGGCATCGCAGCGGAAGCCATCCACTCCCCGACGGCACCAGGTGAGAAAAACATCGGCCATATACTGCCACAAATCGGTGTGACGATAGTCCAAACGGGTCAGGTCCGCCCAGACAATGCCCCAGGCCCCGGGTGTTTCGATCTGCCCGTCGGGTTCACGACTGAGCCATTGGGGATGGGTTTCGTGAAGCCGGGCGGCCCAACCGGTGTGGTTGATGGCGATATCGATAAACAGGCTTGCGCCCCTGGCGTGCACCGCATCCACCAGTTCGATGAACTGTTCCAAAGGCGTGGCTTTGGGGTCGAATTCGGCCAGGGCCGGATCCACGGCCGTAAACCCCAGGGCCGCATAGGGGCTTCCGAAACGGCCCATGCGTGCGTATGTGGTGGGGGTGGGATGGATGGGCAGCAATTGGATGATCCGGCAACCCAGGCGGCCGATGATGAAATCCAGTTCGGCAATCAGGTCCCGGAAGGTCCCCGACGGCGGGATCACCGTATAGCCGCTGTCATCCAAATGCCTGACGGCGGCATCGTCTACCGGCATGGCACCCGCCTTGTTGGGGCCGAACTGGCGCACGAAGGCGTTGTAGATGATATTGGCCGCGCGGGTGTTGGCCGGGGCCACGTTGACGGCCGTGTTGTCGCCCGGCGGCCACAGGGGATCCACACTGCCGTCGCTCAAAAAATAGCCTTTGGCTTCGAAATGTCCCACTTCCGTCAGGGGCAGTGTCAGCGTGTAACGGCCCTGCGCGTCCGCGGTCATGGGGATATCATACCAGCTCTTTCCCAGCGGGTTTTCGCAGTGATCCACCTGACGGATGATTTCCCGCCGTACCGACTTTCCGTGGCCCAGGCTGGTCCGCAACCAGGCCTGACCCGACCAGTCTTCAGGCACCTGAAGGTGAAAGGTGATCGTGTCCCCGGCCACATGCAGCCGGTGGCTGCCGGGGGTCGGGGATTGTCGAATGGCATCGGATTGTACCATGAAATGTCCTTTATTGTGCAATCGGTGTCATGGCAAAAAGACGGACTTGTATGGCTGATAGCCGCTGGCGAACACATAGTGGGTAATTTTACCGTTGGCATCCAGAGGCACAGTCAGGTCGTAGCTTCCCAAATTTTTATCGCAGGAAAACATGAACTGACCGTTGGCCAGAACCATGGCGCACAGGGGCGTGCCCGCATCATCCACAAATCCGGCTATCCGCCTCCAATTGCTTCGACCGGACGGATCGGGTGCCACATCCATGGTGACCGCCGGCGACCGGCTGCCAGAACTGGCCGGTTGCATTTCGATATCCAGGGCCGGACTGCAGGCAGCAATGATCTCCCGGTGGGGGGCCAGGCCCGAAACAAAAACCTGGATCGTTATCTCGCCGTTGGTGTCCAGGGGCACGTATAGTTCGAAGTGTCCCAGATCGTCCCCACCGCCGCAGGAAAACATGAACTGACCGTTGGCCAGAACCATGGCGCACAGGGGCGTGCCGTCACGGACAATGGAGCCGGCAATGGTTGCCCATCTATCATCGGTATCGCAAACCTGGGTCTCGTCCAGCATGATATCCAGGAGCACGCTGTCCGCCGCCACACTGACGTTTTCCTCGATATCGCCTTGTATGCCCGGCCCCTGGATGGTGACCGTATAATCACCGGCGGTTAGAATGGGAATCGCAAACCCGCCGGCGGCTCCCGTGACGGCGTAGTAGGTGCCGTGGTCCGGAGTTACCGATATGCCGCCTCTTCCCTCCCCCGGATCGTAAATGGCGTCGCCATCCAGGTCATCCCAGACGGTGCCGACGATGAAGCGGTTGAAATGGTCACTACGGCCGCTTTGGGCCTTGGCGTAGTTGCCGGTCACCACCAGCGGGCCGACCTCGGTTCCCGGCAGGCTTTCGGGAACCACGGCAATGCCCACGTTGGTGTATTCGCCGTCTGCGGCCATCGTCGCCATGCGATGCCCCCTGCCGTCCTGCATACCGCTTCCGTCGCTGGACGTCCCCCAGTCGATATTCCAGGCCGCGTGACAGTGCAGGGCCGTTTCGGCATATGAAAACACACTGGCACGGCCGGCGGTGAACAAAAAGCCGGCCTCATTGACGCGACCGAACTGACCGTCGTGATTCTGGGCATCAATGGAGATCAGGTATTCGGAATGCATGCGGGCGGCTTCATACAGCCGCACATCCCACGCGCCGGGCGGTTTCGGTGCAATGGCGGCAAATTCCTGCTGCATCAACGGCAGATCCACGTCGAAGTATCTGACCGCCCCCTGAATTTGGGAATCGTTCACGGTGGCCAGCCATATGCCTTCGGCGGTGGGGTTGGCCCGGGCTTTGTTCATCAGCCAGATCAGTTGCTGTTCGTCTCCGTCCGGGTGGCTGCCGTCATCGGTTTTATGATAGGTCCACGCCGTCTGTGAAGTGTTGCCGTTCAAAGCTGCTTCGCCGGTCAAGGCCCTGGGAGGATTCCGTTCCATGCGCGGCGGATTGATAGAGGGGGATGTCTCCGCCTGGACGAACCCTGCCATCGGCATCAGCAGGACCGCCGCCAGAACGGCAACAAGCGCAAATGGTTTGCGGCTCAGCCATCGCTTCATATGGGCTCTCCTTATTTCGCTATTTTGTTATCCACACATTGACAACCCCGTAAAAATTATGAGAAAAATTATCGAAAATCAACTCAAATCTCGGTCCGCCTTGAACATATTGCGCAGGAAAGAATCTCGCTCCCCAAATTCCTTAAAACAGAAGAAATGTTATCATAGAGCGGTTTCACCCAAGCGAATTTCAAGAATGGGAATCCATACACATTTGCACTCAACAGACAAAATGATGAAAACGATACATGGTTGCAGCAATAAAATCCTGGAAGTCGATTTGACCGCTGAGAAATACAGTATTTACAACGTGGCGCATGAAAAGCGCCATTTATATCTCGGTGCAAAAGGACTTGGGCTGAAACTGTTGTACGAAAGAATGCTCCCGGGCTTAGATCCCCTTGGACCGGAGAACTACCTGGCATTCATGCCCGGGGTCCTCATGGGGACCGGCGCCCCCTGTTCAGGCCGGTTTGCGGCCCTGACCAAATCTCCCCTTACCGGCATCATGGTCACCTCTTCCTGCGGCGGCCCCTTCGGGATGGCTTTAAAAACGGCCGGATGGGACGGCTTGATGGTCACCGGAAAATCGAACCGGCCGATTTATTTGGACATTTCGGCCAAAGGTGTCACGTTCAAACCCGCCGGTGACCTATGGGGCAAAGAGATCCCGGATGCACAGGCCGTTTTGGACAGCAAAAAAACGAAATCGTTGATCATCGGTCCGGCCGGTGAGAACCTGGTCCGGTTTGCCAATATCGGTTCCGGCCACAGGTTTCTGGGACGCGGCGGGATCGGCGCGGTGATGGGGTCCAAAAAACTCAAAGCCATTGTGGCCACCGGCGGCGCATATCGCATCAAACCCAAAGATCCGGCGAAGTTTAAAAAAGCCTTAAAAACCGGAACCCGCTATATAAACCGGAACCCCTTGAGTGCTACGAACTACAGAAATTTCGGTACCGCTTCCAACGTGAAGCCCTGCAATGCGGCGGGATTGCTTCCGGTGAACAATTTCAAAGACGGCCATCACGAGAAGGCCGAAAGGGTCTTTGGGGAAACCATGGCCAGGGAGCATGATACCACCCATCATACCTGTAAACCCTGCACCATTCGGTGCGGTCACAAAGGCGTGTTTGGTGGTAACCTCCAACCCGCCCCTGAATACGAAACTATCGGACTGCTGGGAACCAGTCTGGGAATCTTCGATCTTGAAAAAATTGCCCGATGGAACCGGATCTGCGGCCGTTTGGGAATAGACACCATATCCGCAGGCGGAACCCTGGCCTGGGCGATGGAGGCCACCGAAAAAGGGATAATCGATACCGGTCTCAAGTTCGGTTCTCCGGACGGGGTCGAACAGGCGCTGGAAGACATTGCGTATGTCCGCGACTTTGGTCGGGATTTGGCCAAGGGAACCCGCTCTCTGGCAAAAAAGTACGGGGGGCAGGAATTTGCCATTCAGATCAAGGGCCTCGAAATGGCCGCCTATGATCCCAGGGGGTCGTTTGGGCAAGGCCTGTCCTATGCCGTCGCCAACCGGGGGGGATGCCACCTGTCTGCCTATCTGGTTGCCCAAGAGGTATACCTGGATCAGCTCAAACCGGATTCCACCTTTGGCAAAGCCCGCTGGGTGAAGTTTTTCGAAGATCTGGGATGCTGTGTTAATTCCCTCCAGATCTGCCAGTTCACCATGTTCGGTTTTCTTCTGGAGCCGCCATTGTCCAAATATACACCAAAACCATTACTCGCGGCCCTGATGCAGTATATGCCGGCCCTGGCCATACAACTTATCGATATCTCCCTTTACCTTAAACTATGGAACGCAATAACCGGGATACGGCTTTCCAAGCGTGATTTTTTAAGGGCGGGAGAGCGGATCCATGTATTGGAACGGCTGATGAACGCGCGGGAAGGCATAGATGCCTCCGATGACACGTTGCCTCAGAGAATACTGACTCAGGGCCGCCATTCCGATCCGGATCAGCGGGTGGTTCCACTGGATAAAATGAAGACAGCCTATTATCGTTTGCGCGGATATGATGAGAACGGAATCCCTTCAAAAAGACTCAGGGAGAGGTTGAAAATCAAAATGACAGACCCGTAAAAAATCTAAGGCGGAAAACCCGCACCCTGCTTGTCTCCCTGAACTGGTGATGCCGTAACTATTCACATCGTAATGGCTGAAGCCGTCCTTTAAGGCTAAAAACCAATCGCTTATTTTGGTGCCTGTGTAAAATGAACCACACTTTTCCCAACGCAACCCGAGACTGAAAACGCATGCCCGTACCCGATTTTGTCTACCTCGAACGCTATCGCAACGAAGGAACCCGCACCTACAGCCCCCATGCCGGTCATACCGCCGCACTGCCGGCCTACCGGCCGGACAACCCCCAACCGCATTTTGAATTGCCGCTGTTTACGCTTCCCCGCAACATGGTCAAGGTGTTTACCGCCAATCCGCCATCGGCATTGGCCGATGTCTATCTCCCAGGGGACAGGGTCGTCTTCGCCATTCACCCCCAGGTGATAGGCCAATGCCCGAATGATGACTATGTTTCCCGAACGCAATCCATCGGCACCGGAATCAACCCTTTGTCCGTCATGCCCAGTTCTTCGACGCGCACCCTGTTTGCCGTCAATGCCGGTTTGCCCCACGCCCTCAAAGTCCATTTCCCGTTCAAGATATCCCGCTACGGGCGCCGCATGCGGCAGGAAGTCATTGAGCAGGCCATTGCCGTCTCCGGGGAATTGGAAAACGGAATCCAGGGCATGGATGCCGATTTCGGTTTCCTGCGCGAGGTTATCGGTATCTGCCATGAGGATATGAACCCCAGATCACCGCGGGGTGAAAATTGGGGCTACCTGATCCGGGACATGCGGCCGTTTCCACACGGCGGAGGGGGCATGTCACTGGTTCCCGGTTTTGCGCTTTACGGAAGGGATTTTTTCGACCCCGAAACACCGCTGCTGCTGTATGAAATGATCGGCAACAAGGATCCGCTGGACTTTGTCCTGAAAAACATCATGCTGCCCATCATCCGGCACTGGATCGGGTGTTTTCTCAATTTCGGCTACCTGCTGGAACCCCACGGACAGAATGTGATTCTGGAAGTCGCCGGGGACGGTTCCATCTCCCGGATCATCCATCGCGACCTGAGCGTCGGCATCGATATGCAACGGCGGCGAGACATGCACTTGGCCGATGATCATCTCAATGGCTACAATCGCATGACGCACAACGCCTTTCTCAGCATCACCTATGATCGATTCATGGGCGGCCATTTTTTCGACCGCATCGTGAATGCCTGCCTGGACCGTCACCCCGGCCTGAACCGGGAGGATTTTCTACACCCCTGCTGCCATGCCTTTGCCAGGCTGCTCCCCGACCATCACCGCTATTTTCCGCGAAGCGTCTGGTACTTCAGTGAAAAACGCGACCGATTCAACAAACCCTTGTACATGGACACGGGGGCTTCGCCAGAATGGCGGCCTTAGAACGATTGGCCGACATTCGCGAATCAACGGTCACCCCCATACGGGCAGCAACCCCAAACGTATCGAATGTCCAATTTCGAATCTTGAGAACGCCTGACGCTCACATAACGGTTTCTTTCATCTGGAGACAGTCCAAACGGATCATGGCCTCCTGGCAGACGCCGGAATCTTCATCCATTTGGGCAATCTGTTCCAGCAGTTTGACATCTTTGAGCCACCCTACGGCCCGTTTGCGCACCTCCGGGTTGGAGTTTTGCCAGCGCGGCACGAAAAGATCGGAATATTTCATTGCGCACCTCCTTTGTTGCTTTACAGGGCGTTGGCCGTTCCTACCCCGTCAACCGGTACAATCATTCAATGGGCAAATGCGCGGTGTGATTGGGCTTCGGCGAATCGTGCAATGTGGATCAGAATGGAGCGGGTAGGTAAAACGCATGCATATAGTGAAATTTTAGGAAGGTTTTCCGGTCTTGTCAAGGACAATTTTGGGAAACTCACGATAAATTTGTTCTACCTGAGTTGAGGCACCAGCAGTCCGCTTATTTTAGTGCCTTACACCTCAGCTTCTGTCCCAAAAAACAAGAAAATGGGGGGCATGGTTTACGGGTTTTCCGCCTCAGCACTCAGCACTCAGCACTCAGTCCTCAGCACTCAGTCCTCAGCACTCAGTCCTCAACACTCCGTCCTCAACACTCCGTCCTCTATGGGTTGCGGGTTTCCCGCCTTAG
>PDTK01000016.1 GCA_002747175.1 Deltaproteobacteria bacterium
AACCGATTCAGGTATCACAATAACTGGCTACACAATCTAAACATTTCGGCTTCTTTGGGTGGGTACCGGAGCTCTCCCCTAAATCCGATATAATCAGAATTTTTTCGAATGTTACCCAATTATGATGCTGAGACTGGTGAATGAGCCTCCTTTGGACGGGTCAGGATACGCTCATTATACACCTTAGACAACTGTCCAGTTTTTGGGGAGTATTATAGGGTTTTGATCCATCAAAAATGAGGAGAGGCCTGTCGGATGCGTGCTTTGATGCGTTTTGTTTACCCGGTGGCGTCTTTTTGGGGTTTCTGTTTGGGTTTCTTTTTTTTCAGGCAATCCTTGTCTTTACGCACAAATGCACAGAGTTTTGGATTGTAGTACTCTTTGCAGTTCAGCGGATTGTATAACGGACATTCCGGGTGTTTTTCAGACATGGATTGATCATTCCTTATGCTTAACTTGTGTCTGTCCAGAACTATGCAAATTGTTCGAGATCAAGGCGTTCGAACATTTTTATCGCAGGCATATGGTTGATATTGCCGAGGATAAAAATGTTCATATAACGCAGATATCGGGCAAATTGGCCATTTCCGGATGGGCACTAATTTGGCACATCAAACCGGCCATCACGTACTTTGCGTTTTGCTGCATAGCACTAACGCATATAATTTACAAGCCATTGTGTTCCCCACCAGGTCGCCCAAAGGATATGCAACGACGTGGGGAAAGTTTTGACAATCGATCTATTTGGGGTTAAAAACGCATAAATGTATACGCTTTGACGAGATCGACTGCGTGCATCTTTTCTCGGGGCACGAAGCGGCCAATACATTGCAAGGCCCAAGAACCCTGATCCACAATCATGGCATGCGGGATGCCCCGGATGCCATATCTGAGAATTCATCGATATGCCTTCCTGTAAAGATTTGAAAAACAAGCTTATAGAAATCAACGACCGCACAGTCCAAATGCTCGATGATGCCGAGAAGATCAGCGAACTGTCTCACAACGGGTTTTCGCAATGGCGTAAAACATGCAGAAACGTGTCCGACCAACTGTCGGAAGGCGTGATGCGCGTGGCCGTTGTCGGGGCCATCAAGTCGGGCAAGAGCACCTTCGTGAACTCCCTTTTCGGGGATGACCATCTCAAGCGCGGTGCAGGGGTGGTGACTGCCATCGTAACCCGGGTTCGGCCGGGTGACAACCTGCGGGCGAATCTCTATTTGAAGAACTGGGAAGACGTGAACCGGGACATCGGCCAGGCGGCAGTAATGCTTCCGCTGTCATCCAATACAGACAATCCATCGGGATTTGATATCCGCCAGGATGCCGATCGTCATGCCCTTCGGCAAATGCTCGATGATCTGGCCGCCGACCAATTGATCAGCAATGACACGCGCAGTGCCGGCAGTGTGATGCTGTCCAGCTATCTGGATGGATATGACCGGGTTCAAGCCTATCTGGCCGAAAACCGTCAAACCGTCTGTTTCCATGGTGACCATTTTTCGAAACATCGCGAGTTTGTCGGTGACGATGCCATGGCGGTCTACCTTGATGATGTACTTCTGGAAATCGACACCCAAACCATCGGGGATGGTGTGGAAATCGCCGATTGTCAGGGCAGCGATTCACCCAATCCCTTTCATCTGGCCATGGTCCAGGATTATCTGGCGTTGGCCCACTTGACCATCTATGTCATCAGCAGCCGAACCGGACTGCGCCAGGCGGATATTCGTTTTTTGGGGATGATTCGAAAAATGGGGCTGATGGATACGCTGGCTTTCGTCGTTAATGTCGATCTCAGTGAGCATGAATCGCTGGACGATCTGCATCAGGGACTTCGCAAGATTGCGGGCGAGCTGGCGTTGATCTGCCCGCATTGTGACATATTCGGTTTTTCCGCACTATACCAGCTTATGGCCCGGCGGGTCGACAGCCTTTCTCGGCGAGACAGGGAGCGATACGATCACTGGCGGCGGGAAACGGTTATGGCTGAATATTCATGGGCGGAATGGGAGCGCTTTGGCCGTTTTCTCAATGACAAGATCGACCGCGAACGCCATGCCCTATTGCTGAAAAATCATCTGGAACGCCTCGAAATCGTTTCCACCGGTGCAGGAGAATGGATTGCTTTCAACCGGGATCTGCTGAACCGCGACGCCGGTGGCGCACAGGCACTTGCCGATCGTGCCGGCAAAGCGCAGGAACGGCTGGAACGCATGCAGCGGACAGTCAAAAACACATTGGATGGGGCCGTCAATCAGATCAAAAATGACATGCGGGCATCCATTGATGGTTTTTTCGACCCGCATACCGATGGTGTCGTCAGCGGGATTGTGCAATTTATACGCGACTACCGCGTGGACATGCAGCGCTATGAAGAGAGCCTGACACAAGCCGGATTTGCCAACACGCTGTTCGCCGTGTTTCAGGAATTCAAACAAGCCGTGGATGCGTACATGGCTGAACGCGTGAATCCTTCGGTCATTCAATTCGTCAGATCCCGGGAGACAGATCTGCTGGCTCACCTGGATGAGATCGCCGGACCGTTCGCCGCTATGATTGACGAAGCCTTGACCCAATATACCCGGGTGGTCGATGCCGGTCGCAAAAACGCGGCGCCAGTCACCGGACCCATCCGTATCAGCGCAGCGCTCGAAAACATTCGATCCGCGGCCGGCCTGTCCCTGCCGACGGCGAGGGCAACCATGCGTTACACCGTACAGATCAAAACCGAGGCGGTGGTGCGGTTCGGATTCTACAAGATTGTCAACCTCATCAAAAAAGTATTCAAGCGCTCTTCGGACAAGGCGCACCACGAACGGTTTCAGGCTCTGGCATCGGGAATCAGGCGTATGAAGCAGGAGACCGAAAGATCGGTGCTTTTTCATATGAAAGATTATCGGGAAAATGTGAAATTTCAATATATTCTCAAACTGACCGATGCTGCCTCGGCGATGCTTTATCGACGATTGCTGGAGCGTTTTCAACACCATGGCCACGACCTGACCCATGTGGTGACGATGATTCGTGAGCAACGTCTGGACAAAGATAAAATATCCGCCCGGCTCGAATGTATGGAAAACACGCGTGAAGCGCTGGTCGGGCGGATCACACAGCTCAAATCGGAAATTCAGGCGCTTGTCGGTTGATGGACAGGCGTTACCACATATTGGCTGCTTCTACCCCGTAAACCGTTACAAAACAAGGAGGGGCGACGAGATGAACGACACGAAGACGAGAACGATTGCCGTAGCGAACGAAAAGGGGGGGGTGGGTAAAACGGCGACGGTGGTCAATTTGGCCGCGGCATTATGCCAGAACGGGCACCGTGTGCTGGTTGTGGACATGGACCCGCAAGCCAATGCCACCAAAGGACTGGGCATCGTGCCGGATGATGACTTGCTTTCGGTGTACGGCCTGATCATGAACGAGGATGGCCAAACGGTTGAGGAAACGGTTCTGGCCTCTCGCTGGCAGGGACTCGACCTGATCCCATCTCACGCAGATCTTTCAGGCGCCGAGGTGGAATTGGTGGATGCCGATGGCCGCGAAAACCGTCTGAAAGAAGCGCTGGCCTCCTTGGACGGACAATATGATTTTATCCTGCTGGATACACCGCCCAGCCTGTCCCTGCTTACCGTAAACGTTTTTTCGTGTGCCTCGGAAGTGCTGGTTCCCTGCCAGACGCATCCATACGCGTTTGGCGCCCTGGCTGAACTGTTCGATACCATTGACGCCATCAAAGAAGAGATCAACCCGGAATTGGCGATATGCGGTATTGTACCCACGTTGGTGGATCTGAGAACGAAGGTGGCCGTAACTGTCATGGCGCAGTTGAAAAATGATGAGCGCTACCGGGACCTGGTTTTTAAGACCGCCATCCGCAGCAACACCACCATTGCCGAGAGCGCCGATATCGGCAAACCGGTGGTTTTCTATCGGAAGCGCAGCTATGGTGCGATCGATTATAATGATCTGGCAGATGAGGTGCTGGCGCAAAGTGCATCCTTGGCACCCATCCGGAAATAACCGATTTGCCCGAAGCCTGAATTATACAAGATTGATGAATCCGTAAAAAATTGAATTTCAGACGGATTCGTAAAAAGCCCGAGATCAAGGCTTGCGAATCCGGAGGAATGAGGCGTACTTAGGGTACGCCGCAGTGACGAGGGATGAAGCGTAACGCAGATATCGGGTTTTTTACGAATCCGTCAAGATTGGGTATTCCGGCATACCAACTATACGCCTCCAGCCAACCGCTCAAGATTGTTCCGGGCAAAATCGATGGTGGAATCCAGTTCCAGGGCCAACCGGTAATAACGCACGGCCTCATCGGTTTTTCCCATATCCCGGTAATTGGAGGCGATGTTGGCGTAGTCGATGGCCGAGCCGGGATTCAGCCGGATGACCTTTTCAAAACAGGCGATTGCGGCTTCATGCTCCTTGCGCATAAAGTGGCAAAATCCCATCAAATTATGAATGTCGGTGCGTTCCGTGTCCAAGGCTTCGCCACGGGACAGCACGTCAAGGGCTTTGTCATAATCGCCTATATCCTTATAGCAGACGCCCATGTATGAATAGATGCTGGGAATGTCCTGGGGGGCCGGGGACAAATCAAGGGCTTTGGAAAAGTGTGACAGGGCCTGTTGTGGATCGTTTTGTTCCAGGTGGCAGTTGCCCACATAAAACTCGAGGAAGTACTTGCCGGGGAGCAGCCGCTGCATGGCCTTCAAGCGATTGATGGCCGCCTCCGGTCCGAATGTTTGTGCGGTTATTTTGGCAGCGAACATGGCCACGCCGGTTCCGGCCGCCCGTTCCCTGAAATGGGCCCCGGGAACGATGGTATAGAAAGCTGGAACGGCCAGTTGGGGATGCATGGTATCAACCGTCAGAACATCGTATCCGCGTTCGGCCAGGGCCTGGAGGCAGGCTTCGACCTCAATACGGATGTTTGCATGGGAAATATCCGGCAAGCTGTCCAGGCGAACGGGACCTGGTGCCTTCAGGACATAGTCGGCATCTTCCAGACGTGTAAATTTCGGTAGCCCCGAGGCTTCGTAATTGGATCCCGAATTGAAATCGCCGGCCAGTTGTGCCACTTCCGTCAGTGCCCGGCTGAGGGCCTTTTCCGGGCTGGTCGTGGTGCCGGCGGTCCAGACGATCTCACTGTTTGCGGGAAACGTCACCGGATCGTATGCCATTACGGCCACCGACGGGATGCCCATGTCCAGGGTGAAGTCGGAAATGACCATCTCGATGCCCGCCCCGTCGTATTTGCCCAGCATCTTGCGAACCTGTTCGTCCTTGGCCGACGAGGGATCGATGGTGGGGACGACCATGCGGTTCCGGCTGATCAGCGAGGACACATGCCGTTCGACAACCTCACAAATACCCTGGCACAGGGCCTCTTCCTTACAATTACCGGCCGACGGCCCGTTGAAGGCGTTGATGGCGTAAAACCAGTTTAGTGGAACCAATACCTCTTTTTGGTGCGTCAGGTTCCAGGCGCCCGTCCAGCGCAGCGGAAGGGATTCATAAATTTTTTTGGCGATCTCCAGGTCCTCAGAGGTATCATGCACTGATTTGGCGATCTGGTCAAATGGCAGGGCTCCATCGCGGAATTGTTCGGCCGTACCGACCCGCGTGTTGTCTCTGTTTTGGTAGAAGCTGAAGAAACTGAACCGCTCGGCCAGTTCCATGACGGCGCTGGCTTCGGCCTGGTCCGGTGTGGCCCCCTTGCCCATTTGCTTACCGGTTCCGATTACCGCGCGGGCGTCATGGCCACAAGTGCTGAAAAAAACGGGAATGTCCAGGCGGCCATTGTCGATGCGCATGGTCTTTTCCAGAATTTTCAGATCCATGGTCTGCATGCGCTGTTTGACAACGCTGACGGTTTCCCGCGGAGAAACCGTTTTATCCTGATCGGCGGTCGCCTGTTTGAAGGCATCCACCAGGGTGATGGGACCTGTACGTTTCATTATAACTCCTATGATGTGAGCCAGGGTTCTATACACCGGGGCACATTGAATGCAAGTCCTTTTTATTGGTTCTTTTGAAATTCAAGTGGGTAAAAATGGATTAATGGTCAGCAAATCCAATTTACCAGTGAGCAAGTAAACAATAGTCTTAAAATGCTTACGT
>PDTK01000017.1 GCA_002747175.1 Deltaproteobacteria bacterium
TGCGTATGCTTGCTATTACTTTGATAAATATTATCAAGCATTATAACATATTATCCAACTTTAAAGGACTCTTTTTATATGAAAATCGCTCAGGTTAGGTTACAATGAAATAATTTGAAAGAGGTGGTGTCCGCTGTCTCCGCGCAGCGGTTTCGTTCAAACGATGCGTTTTCCCGGGAGGTTCAAGCCATGGACGTACGCAAATTTTCCATTCCGGAAATCCTGTTTGGGCAAGGAAGCCTGAAATACGCAGCCCTCTGCGCCAAACGAATGGGCGCGGAAAAGGTATTTCTGGTGAGTGATACCGGATTGGAAGCGGTCGGATGGGTAGATCGGGTTTTTTCCATTTTAGAGGAAGAAGGACTGACCTGGTACTATTTTAATGAAATCCAATCCAATCCACGGGATCACCAAATCAGCAAGGGTGCCGAACGCTACCGTAAGAAAGGTTGCGATGTGGTGATGGCCATCGGTGGCGGCAGCCCCATGGATGCCGCCAAAGGGATCGCCATGGTCGCCAGCAACGGTGGAGAGGTTCAGGATTATGAAGGTGCCAACCGAATCCAACGGCCTCTTCCTCCCATGGTTTTTATTCCTTCTACGGCAGGCAGTGGTGCGGACATCTCCCAATTTGCGATCATTACCGATGTTCGCCGACAGGTGAAAATGTCCATCATCAGTCGGACACTGGTTCCCAATATCTCCATTATTGACCCGCAACTGTTGACCACCAAACCGCCGGAACTGATCATCTCTTCTGCAATCGATGCCTTGTCCCATGCGGCCGAGGCCTACATCTCGACCATCGCTTCCACATTGACCGAAATTCAATCCATCAAGGCCATCGATCTGATTTTGAAATACCTGCCCGTCGCTCTCGAGGAGCGATCCATGGAAGCGTTGGAAAAGCTGCTTAGCGCCGGAACCTTTGCCGGCATGGCGTTCAGCAATGCCAGCCTCGGTCTCGATCATGCGCTTGCCCACAGTTTGGGCGGTAAACTCGATGTGGCCCACGGCCATATTCATCCGGTCCTCCTCCCCCCTGTAATGCGATTTAACTTGCCAAATTGTATAGAAAAAATGGCGGACATTGGTGAGCTTGTCATTGGACAGCGTCGCGGTAGTGCCGAAAAGACCGCCCGTGAAGGAATTGAACGCCTTGAATCCTTTTTTGGCAATCTGAAAATTTCCACGAAACTTCGCGACATCATCGACAACCCTGACGTACTACCACAAATTTGCGAAATGGCGGTCCACGACTCCTGTCTCGTCACAAATCCCAGGGAAGCGACGGTAGAAGATATGATCGAAATTTGCAAGGCATGCTGGTAATGAGACAAAAACCGAAGATAGAAGACCTGATCGGTCTCGGTCACAGCAAGCTGGGTTTTTTTAAAGAAGTACAAGAAAAAATCGGTGAGCTGCAAAAATCCAACCGTGCCCTTGACCGTGAGCGTCAGCAGGTTCAGGCTATTCTAGACGGTATTACCGATATTGTGGCGGTCATCACAATCGACTATCGGATCCGTTCCGTTAACAACAGCTTTTTCGATGTTTTTCCGGACAGGGTTCCCGTAGATGAGAAATGCTACCAGATTTTCCGGGACCGCAATACCCCCTGCCAGGCGTGCGTCCTGCGTGAAGCGCTCGAAAGTAACCGTGTCTGTCGAAACACCAACATTTTTCCTGTTTCCGGCCGCAACCGCCACTTTTCCATTACAGCCTCGCCTTTGCGTGACGCCAAGGGCCGTCCCACCGATATCCTGGTCGTCAAACGGGACGTTACCCTGGAAAAAGAATACCAGGCCAAATACTACCAGACCGAAAAAATGGCTACCATCGGTCTGCTGGCAGCCGGTGTGGCCCATGAAATCAACAACCCGCTTACGTCCATCCAGGGTTTTACACAAGGCCTTCAGGGGCGGATGAAAGCCCTGGCCGAAGTCCTTCCCAATGATGAGCTAAAAAACGATTTCGAAGAATATCTGGAAATTATTCTCAACGAGTGCCGCCGTTGCAGCGGGATCGTCCAGAGCCTTCTCACCTTCAGTCCCCGAAAAACAACCGAGTTTTCCAGAATTTATTTTAACCCGCTGATTCGTACGGTGTTGCGGATTTTGCATCATAGACTCAAACATCTCGCCCGTGACTTGATTTCGCTGGAACTCGATGATCATTTGGATGCAATACGGGGCAATACGGCAGAATTGGAACAGGTCATTTTAAATTTGATCCTCAACGCCATTGATGCCGTCGGTCCCGACGGCAAGATCGAAATCCGCACACGGATGGGGACCGATTCACAAATCATTTTGGACGTCACAGACAATGGTTGCGGGATTCCACCTGAAAACCTGCCCAAATTGTTCGAACCATTTTTTACAACCAAGCCTGTGGGAAAAGGGATCGGCATCGGTCTGTCCACCTGCTACCGGATCATTCAATCCCACAACGGAGAAATTCAGGCGAAAAGCACACCCGGAAAAGGTTCGCGGTTTACAGTGTGCCTTCCGTCCATTACCGCCCTGGAGGCGCTATGACCCAAACCATTGAAACCATGCAGGTACTGGTCGTGGATGACGAGCCCTCCATCCGACGCCTTATCGAAAAAGAATTGGGAAGTGATCGCAGAAAAATTACTGCCGTTGGAACGGCAACAGAGGCCCTCCAAATTTTCAGAGAGGAGACCTTTGACATCGTTTTGTTGGACATGCAACTTCCCGATGGTAACGGAATGGATTTGTTGGTGCAATTTCAGGAGCTGGCCCCTGAGGTTCAGGTCATCATCATTACCGGATTCGGGGAGGTGGACAATGCGGTCCAGGCGATGAAACTAGGCGCCTATGACTACATTACCAAACCCTATACCCTGGACCGATTATCCCTGGTTATGGAGAAAGCCTACCAGCGGACCTGCCTTCATCGGGAAAACAGACACCTGAGGCGAAGTCAGTCCACCACCATTTCACCAAAACTCGTAGGACAATCCAAACCTATTGAAAACATACGCTATTTACTCCAAAAAGTGGCTCCGGCTCAGGTGCCGGTACTTCTTACCGGTGAAAGCGGTACCGGCAAAAACGTCGTGGCGCAAATGATCCATGCGTTGAGTGAACGCAGGGATCTTCCGTTGATCACCAAAAACTGCGGCACTTTTCAAAAGGACCTGTTGCGAAGTGAACTTTTCGGATATCGCAAGGGAGCATTCACCGGCGCCAACGATTCCTACGAGGGACTTCTATCTTTTGCCCATCGGGGTACCATGTTTCTGGACGAAGTCGGTGAGCTCTCTCCGGATTTGCAAAGTTCGCTTTTGCGTGTTCTCGAAAACCAGACCTTCCGCAGACTCGGTGAAAAAGAAGAAAACAAAGTGGACGTTCGATTCCTCTGCGCGACGAACAGAGACCTTCAGGCAGAGGTTGAAGCCGGACGGTTCAGTGAGGCCATGTACCACCGGCTGAACGTGTTCAATATCGAGCTTCCACCTTTGCGCAACCGAAAAGACGACATACCCGCCCTGATCGAGTATTTTCTGGGAAGATTAAGGCCCGGAGACCGCTCGGCGAGAATTTCTGATCGCGCCATGCAGTGCCTGCTGGCCTACGATTGGCCCGGTAATGTCAGAGAACTGCAAAATGTTATAGAAAGAGGTCTGATCCTGTCCGAAAGCGGGCTGATTACCCATCGCTCACTGCCCCTGGAACTCGCAAATCCATCGGACGATTCCACTTCAGACGGGGGCAACCCCTTTTTATCTTTAAAGGAGATCGAGCGGCAACATATTCTTGCCGTGATGCAGTATGTGGATGGCCGCCGAACCCACGCCGCGCAGATACTTGGCATCGGACGTAAAACCCTTTATAGAAAACTTCAGGTGATAACGGCCAATGAATACAAAAAATAGCGCAGAAGGATTGTGACATCCTAAGGCGGGAAACCCGCAATCCATGCACCCTACTTCATTTTCTTTCTCATTTTTTTATGCAACCATGGGGTATACGCTTCCCCAAATCGGTCAACACCTTACCCAAATCTTCACCCGTGAACGGTTTGTGCAATATGGCATTGACGCCGGCCGCGCATGCGGCCTCGTTATCCTGGATTTCGTTCTGGGTGGTGACCATGACAATGGGCAGGGTCTCTTTGTCGAACTGCTCACGAACCTGGCGGATCAGTTCTATACCGTTGATGTGCGGCATGTTCAGGTCCGTAAAGATCACCTCCGGCGGATTGGCTTTGATTGCGGCCAGGGCTTCGGCAGGAAATTCGAAAAGGTGGGATTCACAGCCCAGGCTGTGCAGGATGCTGCGGTAGATGTTCAAAATCATCTTGGAATCGTCTACGGCAAACACCTTCAATGCAGATGCCTTTTGGCTGCATGTCTGGTCGTGCACCCGAACGACCAGATCGCGATATCCTTTTTGGTTCATCAATTCCACAAAACGGTCGCGAACATCCGGATGGGCGTCCTCACATAAAAAATCCATCACCGCAGACTGGAAATCCACTTCTTCGATCAAATCCAGAAAGACCGTTTCGCAATTGGCATTGAGCAGGGTTTCGGCTACTTGCCGGGTCTCTTCATCCCCATTTCGGATTATGTTTTTCAAACCGGCGGCCAGCAGGGTGTTGTAGTTGCGGTCAATGGCGCCGGCAGCGGCCGAGCGCACGTTTTCCACCGGATCGGACAGCCCCTGGGCCAGAGCGAAGGCGCCCTTCTCCACTGGCAAAAGCCCCAAGGCTTCGTATGCGGCAAAACGCACATTGGCGTCCCTAGGTTCATTGTGCAGCAACTTGCGAATGGGTACCACGGCGCTTTCGTCACCGATTTCACCCAGCACGTTCAAGGTGTGAATCAAAAGATCCGGATCGTCGTGGAGCAGGTTTCCGATGAGTACCGGCACGGCTTTGCCCCCCATGTCCCGCAGACGCTGCTTGGCAGCATTGCGCATATGGGCATAGTGCGAAGAAAGGGCTTCGTTAAGACGCTCGATGGCTACAGGGCTCTGGTCGGCGGTAAACACATCCAGGATCATAATGTCCAGGTCCGCGTCGGCCCCCAACTTTTCGGCCAGGCGCTGGAAAGCAGTGGGTGTGGCCAGTTGCCCCAAGGCGTATATGGCCGAGATGGTCAGTTCCAGGCTGCCCGAGTACAGGTATTCCGAAATAGGCGTCGTGGCCGAAGTTTCGCCGATCATCCCCAGGGCGCCGATCACCGCCTTGATGACCGCCTCGTCTTCCTCCTCGGTGAGAATACCCAACAGGCGGGATGCGGCACCTTCCAGCTGGACGTCCCCGACCACCTCCACCAGTGTCACCCGGTTTTCCCGCTTAGATTCACGGGTGAGCATGGAGAGCAGCATGTCTGGATGGTACATGGCCTTGGCATACAGGATTTCCTTGATCTGGGGGTAGGTGTGCGCCAGTTCCCGATGCTCGGCCACCAGGTTGACAATCAGCGGAATGGCAAAAGCATCGTCCGCCCGGTTGAGTTCGAACAATGCCATTTTACGTACACTGTCGTCCACTTCCGGGATTTTCGACAACACCAGCTTGGCCTTGATCATGTCCTGTTCGCGGATATCGAAACGCAGTTCCTCAATGAAATCCGTGGTGTTGATCTGGGACATGGTTGCATCCTTTCTGAAGGTATTCGGCGTTTTGCATTCCGGCGCATCATTGGTTAACCCTGACGATGTTCGCTATTGCGGCGGCTTGTGTCAATGCCCTGTCCGGCCCGTAAAACAGCCGCCGGGTTGTTTTGTTTTTTGGTGCTACCGGGTTTATCGGTTTTTGCCCGGCAAACTTTATACCCCATGGTTGCATAAAATCTGACTCCCTCCGGCTTTTGCAACGCTGGGGCATACATCGGGGATGTAATCCAATCGCTTGCGCGAGCCGCTGGACATCTGGCGATGTGCCCGTGTATGCAAGCCCCATTTTTTCTGATTATATCGGATTTAGGGGAGAGCTCCGGTACCCACCCAAAGAAGCCGAAATGTTTAGATTGTGTAGCCAGTTATTGTGATACCTGAATCGGT
>PDTK01000049.1 GCA_002747175.1 Deltaproteobacteria bacterium
ACAAAACGATTGGTTAATTGGAGTGAAGGAAAAACATCAAGACTGTGGGTAATCTACAATGGAGATGGATACATTACCCACTCATTTTTCACAAGAGCCAATCCTTTGAAACACTGCTTCACAGGTAGCAACAAATGACCTTTAATGCATCAGGTCAAACGATGGCGCGAAGGAATCTCCACATTCGACATTGGACATTCAATGTTCGACGTTCTCAGGATTTCTGCGGGTTACATGTCTCTCCGGAACGGTCCGAACCTTTTCGGGTCGCTTGGGCATAGCCCGAGGTTTAATTAACGACAATTATATACGATTACATTAAACCAACAACCGATGATTTATTAATTTCCAATTCCTTAGCGACAATTTTATGGCATCGGAGGACAGGAAGGGAATTTCTTCGGTATTTCAAATTCAAGTTTTTCAGGTCGACGTATGCAGACATGTTGGACAGGTCGCGGATGTTCACCTTTGCGGCCACCAACCCGGTGAGAGAACCATGCCATTCGGGCTTTCCCATGGCACGAAAATAGCCGGCCGTCTGTGTATCATTAAATTTCAGCCAACAATTTGCCTCACCGGTTTTCAGATTCCATTTTGCATCCACATCGAAATCCAGGTCTCCTGACAATTCGGCCTGCATGTCCGCGATGCTGAACGTCAGATCGATATCCTTCATTGGCTCACCGTTGAAAACGATATCATCGATGTTCATGCGGCCGGCAACCGTTGGATTCATCATGTTCACCTTGGCCGAAATCGCCAGATTCATGAGTCCGCTGCCAGGAAGGACCTCCTCAATGTACATAATGCGGTTGGTGGAGATACCTGTGGCGGCAAACCTCAAATCAAGGGACCGATTCATGTCTACCCATCCGTCGGTGTTGATTTGTCCGCCCGGTGCCAGAATCGCCGTCAGTTGGTCCACCCACAGCCGTCGATCTTCGAGCCGGTCATCAAGGAAAATGGCTTTCAGACGAATCTCCGCTCGCCCCAAAGCCGGCCCATCCAACCCAACGCGTAGATGGGTGAATCCGGCCACCGTTAAACCCCGGGAATCGAAAAGGATTGCTTCATGCAAATCAAGGCGCAGCGGGAGTAGAGACAGGCGATGCTCATCGGCGGTGAGCTTGCCGGGAATGATGGTGTTGATTCGTGAGACCGCCCATTACAATGCCAGATCGGATTTGAGCCACACGAGCATGACGCAGCAAACGACCACCGCAAACAACAGGGTTATTCGAATCGTTTTCATATCATATTGGGCAAGTGATCACAGGACACCGCATCTACGGCACCCTGTAAACGCTTGCCGACCAGGCCTCACAACGTATTGGTTACTTCTACCCCAGCGTTGCAAAAGCCAGAGATGAATTGGCGACACAAGCCCCTGTAATGGGCGGGTGGTTTGCGCCCGCCCCGAGTGACTATTCCGACATGGCTGATTCGATGCCTTTGCTGAAATCGGTCGGCACGGTGGTTGTCCGTTGGGCCAGTTCTCTGTCCAGCATCATCAGGCCCTGGGGGTTGTCCTTGATGAAGTTGAGTCGGGCAATGATATCGTTGTCGTTATCCTCTTCCTCCACCTGCTCGGTCACATACCATTCGAGAAATATCTGGGAAGCATGATCTTTTTCGGCGATGGCCAGTTCCATGAGATCGTTGATCGACCGGGTGATGAATTGTTCATGGGCAAGGGTCTGAGTGAACATGTCCAGTGGCGAAGCGAAGTCCGTCGGGGGAGCCTGGATGGCCGCCAGTTCCACTGCCGATCCTTGCCGTTGGATATATTCATAAATTTTCATGGCATGCAGCATTTCTTCATGATACTGCACCATGAACCAGTTGGCGAAGCCCTTGAGCCCGCTCTGGTTGCAGTGGGCCGACATGGCCATATACAGGTACGCCGAATAGATTTCCCGGTTGACTTGCTGGTTTAGTGCATCCGTCATTTTTTCGCTGATCATGGTTAACGCCTTTCATTAAATTTAATCAAAAATACTGCTGTAAAGACAAACCGAAACGAAACGGCTCCGGTGAAATTAAAAAAAAAGCTGTTGTTTTTCATTCAAGCGGCCGATAATAGGTTCAGAACATGTTCAGCAAGGAGAGATAATCATGAAAATCACTGGAAGTGATCTCCAGGCAAAACTCAATGTCTATCAGACCCATCAGGCTCAGGTACGATCATCGGACACAAAACAGGTGGAAGTTGACGCCTCTCCCGCTCCCCAACAGGACCGGGTGGCGCTGAGCCGGCAGGGGCAATCTATCGTCGAAGCCCAGCGGGCCATTACCGCCATTCCAGATGTGCGCGAGAGCGTCGTCAACCAGATCCGAAATGATATACAGACCGGCGCCTATGTGGTCGACAGCCAGAAAGCCGCCGAAGGTATTTTAAGGGAATCCTTGGCCAATCAGGCAGCCCTGGCATAATCCGCTTAAATGAGGCACTGAATCATATTCGCTGAACTGGGTCGTTCATCACATTGCTTATTTTCTCCTGCAGGGATTTCATTTCAAAAGGTTTTTGGATGAATCCGTCCGGTGGATCATCCTGGCGAAAATGCGGTGAGATTTGCTCTCGGGTATGGCCGCTGGTAATAATGATGCGCGCCTCAGGGCAAATGGTCCTGATTTGCCGCATGGTCTCCAGGCCATCCATGCCGGGCATGGTATAGTCGATCAGCAGGCAATCGAATCGTTCCGGATCCTTTTTATAAAGATCTACCGCCTCGGCGCCGCTCGATGCCGTCAGGGGCTGGTAGCCCAGATGGGATAGAAACTGGCTGCCGATATCCATGACCAGGTTTTCATCATCCACTAGCATGACGGTGCCACCTGTTTCGTTTTCATTCGCTTTTGAAGTAATTGCATCGGGTTTTCGATACGATATTCGCTGGATGGGAAACAAGGCCCTGAATAGGGAGCCTTCGTTCTCATGGCTGGTCACCTTGATGGCGCCGTTGTGGGAACGGATAATGCCCATGATCGCAGCCAGACCCAGACCGCGGCCGGTAAATTTCGTCGAGAAAAAAGGATCGAACACTTTGCCCATGGTTTCCGCATTCATTCCGCAGCCGGTATCGGCAACATCAACATAGGCATACATACCTTCGGGCATATCTTCATTCAAATAGGTTTGGGACAGGTATTTCCTGTCACAGTGCATGGAACCGGTAGCGATACGGACCCGGCCCTGCCGGCCTTCCAGTGCTTCGATGGCATTGGTGACAAAACCGGTGATCACCTGCCGCATCTGACCGGCATCGGCTGCCACAAGCGGCATGGGATCGGCCAGATCAAGTTCAACATTGGCCGTATGGGAATCGTCCAGGGTCTGTATAACGGTGGTAACGATTTGAGAGAGGTCCACGGGCATGCTCTCTTTTTGTACCTGGCCCACATAAGTCAGCATCATGTTGCTCAGGTCGGCAGCCCGTTGGGAGGCGTTGATGGCCCGTTGAACATTGCTGGCGGTGGAAGATGTCGTCGGCAGGTCCCCTTTGGCGATTTCAAGATTTCCCAGTGCAACCATCAATAGATTGTTAAAGTTGTGGGCGATGGATCCTGCCATGGTCCCCAGGCTCTCCATTTTTTTGACCTGCTGGAGCTTGCTTTGGATGTCGGCCTGCTCCTGTTCGACCTTCTTGCGCTCCGACAGATCGCGGGTAATACCGAGCAAGGCGTCGGGGCGACCATTGTTGTCCAACGGGCCGCGAGATGAGCGGCAGGTTCTCCGTCTAATGGGGCGCGATAGCGACCCGATTAGACGGAGAACCTGTCCGCTCCATGGAGTTGATAGGGCCTTGTGGCGTTTTTCAACTTCCAGGGTAATGGTGTAGTGTTCGGGATCGATAACGCCTGCCGATACCATTGCCAGGGTCTCGGCCAGGGTCGCGGTAACCCGCTCATAAGAATCCGTCGTCAAGTAGCGGTCGATGGGCAACACCGATATCTCTTCGGGTGAATACCCCATGATCTTTTTTACCGATGGACTTATATATCGCATGGCCATGGTTGAAATATCCATGACCCAGATAACATCGGCCACATTGTCCGCCAACAGGCGATATCGCTGCTCGCTTTCTTGAAGACGTTTATAAGAGCGGGCATTGATGATTCCTGTTGCAACCTGCGAGGCGATTCCCATAAGCATGTTGTTGTCACTGGCAGTGAGTTCTCTTCCGATACCTCTGTCATCGAAAAACAGGATTCCCAGCAATGCCTTTTCGAAAATGATGGGGATGCTGATCAGGGTTTCGACCCCGAGTTGCAGTATGATTTCCGTGTTTTCGGGAGAGATACCGGAAAGATGCTTCCGGATATCCTTGAGGAAGATGGGCCTGCCTGCCTTCAAGGAACTGGATAGCAGGTTGGCCGGATCGCCTTTGGTCATGTCTACATGCAGACAGTCGAGAAGGTGGCTCTCTTCCGGTGAAAAACCGAAATTGGCTGTATGGTACAAAGTGGTTTGGTTTTCATTGCACAAGGCGATCATCCCACGACGGAATGCCAGGTTGCGGGACATGGCGTCCAGTACGGTTTTTAAAAAGGCCGTCTCTTCCAGGATTACTGCACCGGCCTGACCGATCTCATGAACCAGGCGGGAGTTATGATAGCGTGTTTCGACTTCCTCTATAAGATGGCCGGCGGTATCACCTTGTTGTTTGAGATAGCTGACCAGTTCGTTTCTTTCCAGCCGGCCGGCATTCCATATGACCAAAAGGCAGATCAGGGCCAGGGCCAGGGTTGCCGGCAAGCCGATTATCAGTCCCCTCTGAACAAAGATCCCGGCAGCGGCAACGGCGGATACAACCCCACAACAGGCGCCGGTTCGTTTCCATCGAAGGGACAGCCTGTCCGGCCAGGTGATCCGATAGGTACACACCTCGTCTCCCTGATGCATACATGCCGGATGGCTGACCCGGATTGATCGGCCGGTGGCCAGATGGCCGACGGCTTCGAGAATGCCATGACGGTTTTCACATTGGAACGGTTTTTCATGAACACCCGGTTTGACTTGGATTGTGGCTTCAGCATGGTTGCTGTCAAGGATGCGGGTTCGGGACGCATGCCCTTTGGCCCATTTGGGATAAACCTGATCGAGTGCTTTGAACATGGTGCCGGGTGTGACGAACTGAAGACCGTAACGCTTGAGCCTGCTGGTTAATTTGGTAGGCATTGCCCATTTGCCGACGTGGTAAGCGATTTTGGGGTCGCCGAGAATTTCAGCCAGACATCGGTGGAAGGTGTTGATTTGTTCCTGAGTCAGAAATAAATCCTCATCGTTGATGTCGAATCGGGTCAAGCCGCTACAGTGCAACAAGTCGTCGATGTCCACATCTTCATGGTGGGCTTCAAGATAGTGGACATAATTGTCGATGATGCCGCTGCTGTAAAGCGGCGTGTCGTGATCGATCGTTGTTGAGGTCTCTTGTGAGATCGTGTTTTTCAAGAACCGAAGACCTTTTACGAAACTATCAAGGTAGACGGAAAACATCTCACGGATGTCCTGTAGTCCTGTTCTTCGCCGATGTACTATATAGTATCGGCACTTTTCCGGAAATCTGAACAGGAAAAACGGTGCCTTGATATACCGGTCGCCAATTTTTCCATTAAATCGATTTAATGGAAAGTTGGTGGGTTGTCAATTTTGCGTTGGCCGCATCCAACAGGTCCTGACTGGAGATGACCGCAACTGCAGCGGATCGTCCGGTTTCACCAAAATACCGTTCTGCCGCAGCCATGATTTGCCGACGGTCCAGTTCGAGCAACCCGGCTTTATGCTGCAACCGCATTTCGTCGGACAGTCCCACCATTCGCCGGAAAAAGGCTTTGCGCGCCGCCGGCCCCGGTGGATCGGGCCTGTCGATTTCCGAGCAGACCTGCAAAATGGCCTCTTTGACGTCCTCTTCCGTATACTTGCCCGAACGGATGAAAGCGCCGGCCCGGTCGTATACATTCAGTGTGTTGACAATGTGGGGGTCCCGATAGGATCCAAAGCTGAACAATCCGCCTTCGGCGTTGTACAGGGCGAATCCGCCATAGGCCCCGCCTTTTTCACGGATTTCGCGGTGCAAATACAGCGAGCGAAGCATCTTGGCAATCACGGACAGGGCCGGGCTGTCCCTGTGGCCCAGGCGCACCGCAGGGATGGTCTGTGCCACAAAGGATACGGCCGTGGATGTACTCCATCCCTCGAAGGGCAGCTGGGTTGCCCAATTCGATTTGAGCGGTGCATGGCTGCCGTTTCCTTCGGGAGACAGTCCCCTGGCCAGGGCCTTGACGAAGGGTTCTGCGGTTTCCATTATGGCCGTTTCTCCGATAAGGGCCATCTGCAGGTTGTCGCGGCGGAACAGGCGTTTGCCGATGGTTTTCAAATTGTCGGTCAGCGCAGAGAGGTCACCATTTTCCGCTTGCGTGACCATGTGTTTTACGGTGTGCAACTGGTGAATTCCGCCCCACATTTCCTGCAGGTGGCTGGTGGGTGTGAAGCTGCGCGAAGACAAGGAGATGGCCAGGCGGTGTCCGTTGTGAACCACGGCGGATTCAAGGCCCGCCCGGTATTCCAGAAGCAGTTGGCGCAGGCGTGTCTGATCCGCAAAATCCACGGCTGTGGTCAGTTCATGCAGGATTTCGAACAGTTGCCCCTGATTGCGGTTCAGGCATTTGCCGGTCAATGAAACCAGGGGCATGCAGGTGCCGTTGTTGTCGAATCGGGTACGGGCCGTGGCGGTAAAGCCGATCCCGCCGGTATACAGGTCCAGACGGCGGGCCATATCCGTGTAATGGCACTCACGCGTACCGGATTTGGATACCGCATAGCAAAAAAACGGCAACAGCGGCAGCAGATCACCTTCGATGGCATCAGCCCCCAATCCACCGGAAAAATAAAAAATCCCCGATGTGGGCTGGGCATAGGTCCATACCGGTGGCTGGAATGGTCCCGGGGATGGCTCGATGCGGTTCACCGCCGGTGGGATGTCGCTGCGTTCCAGTGTGGGCAAGCCGCCCACATCCTCACTGGCCTCCTGCAAAGCCTTCAGGGCCTCGGCATCGGTCCGGATCGCTTCCAGGTCGCTCTCCTGCATGGCCGCCAGTTTGGCGCCCAGTTCGTCTTTCACCCGTTGGGCTTCCGTTGCGGCCATTTCCTGATCCGGGGCCAGGGTAAAACGAACCCGGTGGGGATTGTCGATGAAATGTAGGCGAATTTTTCCTTCCAGAAAACGGTCATCTTGCAGTGCTTTCCTCAATGCCTCGAAATCGGCATCCAGCTGGAGAATCCGTTTCGGGTCGCCGCCGTGCATCCAACAGGCCGATACACCGATAAGGAGTTTGATACCATAGGGGTAAGGATTGTTGGTGACTTCCTTGCGATGAAATTCGATCTGATGGATGGCCGATTCTACCAACTGCGGATCGATGCCGTCGTTTACCAGGGTTTGCAGGACGTCGAAAACAATGGTTTCGATGGCCTCGGCTGCCGTTGCGGACACATCTTTGAGCCCCACCGAGAACATGGTGTCGCGATTCTCCGCATCGAATCCGGTTCCATCGGAAAGAGCCGTCCCCAATTGGCTGTCCATGAGCGCTTTGCGCAAAGGAGACGCGGCATTGCCGATCAGAATCTGTTCAATGACGGCCAGCACCAGCACCTCGAACGTGTCCCGAATATCGGTGAGCAGCCAGGCCATGCAGGCCTGGTATTTGTTGTCCGGGGTTTCACTGCGATCCAGCGGATAGTGATAAGTGGCGGTCCGGGGGGTCGACCAGCGGGGCTGGGATGGAACGTCGGTGCCCGGATCGATACGTGCGAACCGGCTCAGTACCCGTGTTTCGATGAAATTCAAATGCTCCGCCAGGTCCAAATTGCCGTAGGTATAGAAATAAGCGTTGCTCGGGTGGTAATGTCGGGCATGAAACGCTTTCAGATCCTCGTGCGTCAATTGTGGAATGACGGCCGGATCACCGCCGGAATTGTGGCTGTAGGTGGTATCCGGATAAAGGGCGTTGAGCATCGAACGCACCATGACCTGATCCGGTGAGGACATGGCCCCTTTCATTTCATTGTAAACAACACCTTTATACACCAGATGGGTGTTGCCGCCCTCTTTTTCGACCTCCAGGCGGTGTCCTTCCTGTTTGAAGCTCAATTCTTCCAGGGCGGGGAAAAAGGCTGCGTCCAGATAGACATCCATCAGATTGTAGAAATCTTTGCGGTTCTGGGTGGAAAAGGGATACATGGTCCAGTCCGAAGCGGTGAAGGCGTTCATGAAGGTGGACAGGCTGCGTTTGAGCATGGAGAAAAAAGGGTCTCGAACCGGAAACCGCTTGGAACCGCACAGGGCGGTGTGCTCCAGAATATGGGCCACGCCGGTAGAATCGGCAGGGACGGTCTTGAAGGCGACGCCGAAGGTGTTCTCCTTGTCGGCGTTGCTGATGTGTATATGCTGCGCCCCGGTGTGATCATGCTCCAGTTGATAGAGCCACGATTGAATATCCGTGAGGTAGGCAGCCGATTTTAGGATATATCCGCCCAGACATTTTGCATCAATGATACCGGGGTTGTTGGGATCCGTTTCGGGTTTCATGATGATCTCCAATTGTAAATTTAAGTGTGGGCCGGACGAGATTATTCGGCAATCTTGTAGCTGCCACGGCTCACCCGCTCGATTTTTCCCATTTGGTTGAGGCGAAAAATGATATTGCGAAGTTTTTTGTCGTCGTAACCGGTCCGTTTGCGGATGGCGGCAACGCCGATGCCGTCTTTCTCTCGCCGAATCAGGTCCATGACGGTATCCGTGGCACTTTTGGGGGCCGTGGCGCCATTTTTTGCAACGGTCCGCCGGGGCTTTGATGGCAGCGCCTTGATCAGCGCTTCCAGGCGGTCGAGACGGTCGTTGAGGCGGTCGATGTCGCGTTTGGTTGGAATGTTATAGTTGTGCATGAAAAATTTGACCATTGCATCGAAGCTTACCGGCTTACCCTTTCTTTTGTTCATGTTTCCTCCCTGAGGCTGCGTTTCGAATCGCCGCGTATATTGACGATACAATGATTGATCGCGAGGATTGGTGTCTTTCCCAAAATGGTCGAATTATTTGCTCCCATACAAATTTGATGTTCATTCAAGCTAAGGAATGTCACCTGCAAAGTCAATAGGGCAGCTGTTGGTTGCCAAGGTGCTTGCATGCAAGCTTCCTGATTGAGACGGTGGCGCCCAAAAACTGGACAATGTGATAAGCTATGAGTCAGACCAAAATTCAGGAGGATCTGACAATGGGTAAAAAACACAAAACACACAGTCCACAGTTCAAAGCAAAGGTTGCTCTGGCAGCCATCAAAAACGACGAAACAGCCTCAAGATCTTGTCCTGGCGGATTTCCAATACACTGGATTCGGCGTTTTGTATTAACGCCCTGGAGGAAGCCATAAGCCGTTTTGGCCCTCCCGAAACATT
>PDTK01000004.1 GCA_002747175.1 Deltaproteobacteria bacterium
AAAAAGAAATACCGAGGTATCTTCGAGGATGTGGCCTCGAAGTCATGGGAGTGCTGCCACGCCGAAAGCAAAGTTTCTTTTTCTCAAAAGGTTGATCGAACCGTTTCCGGACGTGCTTGACGGAGTCGTTGATGCTGGTCTATAGACGTCAAAAAAACGTTGAGGACTGCATCAGGAGAGAGAAACATTGACATACCGCAACGATTGTGTCGCTGAAGCGGCCACCTTTATTCAATCCAGGGCGGAGCGAACCATCCGGACCGCGATCATCACCGGCACCGGTTTGGGAGATGCCGTCGCGGATCTGGACAATGTCGCGACATTCGATTATTCACAGATTCCCCACTTTCCCGTGTCCACCGTGGTCAGCCATTCGGGACGGATGATGATCGGCTCCCTGGCCGGCACCGGCCTGATGGTCATGCAGGGGCGTTTTCATCTGTACGAAGGCTACACTTCACGGGAGGTCACCTTCCCGGTGCGGGTTATGCGTGCCATGGGTGTCCGGAACCTGATCGTATCCAACGCCGCCGGCGGGATGGACAGCACCTTTGACCAGGGTGACCTGATGGTGATTCGCGATCACATTAATCTGACCGGCGAGAATCCCCTGGTCGGCCCCAACGATGATGCCAGCGGCCCCCGCTTTCCGGACATGACGGCGGCCTATGACCCTGTTTTAATGCAAGACGCCCGGCGGGTGGCCGATGCCCACGACATCACCTTGAAAAGCGGCGTTTACGCCGGCCTCAAGGGGCCGTCTCTGGAAACGCCGGCGGAAATCCGCTATCTGAAAACCATCGGTGCCGATGCCGTGGGATTTTCGACGGTGATGGAAACCATCTCGGCCGTGCACGCCGGCATGCGGGTCCTGGGATTATCCATCATCACCAACATCAACGATCCGAACCGGCCCCAGCCGGCATCCGTGGAGGCCATCGTAGAAGTCGCCAACCAGGCCGCGCCCCGGCTCAACCGTCTGATCCGGACCATTGTCACCCGGCTTCACGAGGGAGCATCGTCATGACCGCTACCACAGACCTTGTCGTCACCAACGGCACGGTCATCACCATGGATCCGGACCATCGCGTGATCGAAAACGGGAGCGTCGCGATCAGTAATGGAACGATTACCGCCGTGGGACCGGGCGAAGCGGTCCGCGTCCCATCGGACGCGGACATCATTGATGCCGACGGGGGCATCATCATGCCCGGCCTGGTCAACACCCACACCCACGCCGCCATGACCCTGTTCCGGGGTCTGGCCGACGATCTGCCGCTGATGGACTGGCTCAACGATCATATCTTTCCGGCCGAAGCCCTGCTGGATGCGGACAAGGTATACACCGGGACGCTGCTGGGATGTGCGGAAATGATTCTGTCCGGTACCACCTGTTTTTGCGACATGTACCTGTTCGAAGACGCCGTGGCGCATGCCGCCAAAGCCAGCGGCATGCGTGCCGTGGTGGGCGAGGTGCTCTACGATTTTCCGTCCCCCAATTACGGTCCCATAGACAAGGGTTTCGCGTTCACCCGACGGCTCGTCGACATCTGGCGAGACGATCCGTTGATCACCATTGCCGTAGAGCCGCACTCACCCTATCTGTGTGCACCGGACCTGCTTACCGAAGCAGCCGCTCTGGCCGGCGAACATGGCATTCCCCTGGTTATCCACCTGTCCGAAACCCGGAACGAAGTCAACGACATCCGTAAACGCTACGATGCGACGCCGGTGGGCCACCTGGCCAGCCTGGGCATTCTGGATGCCAATCTGCTGGCTTGCCATTGCGTCGTGCTGAATGAGCGAGACATGGACCTGCTGCAGCAATTCGACGTCAAGGTCTCCCACAATCCGGAAAGCAATATGAAACTGGCCTCGGGCGTTTCACCGGTGTCCGCCCTCATGGAACGGGGCATCTGTGTCGGTCTGGGCACGGACGGCTGCTCGTCCAACAACAACCTGGATCTGTTTGCCGAAATGGACATGGCCGCCAAGATCCACAAGGCCAGCCAACTGGATCCCACGGTGCTGGATGCTGCCACGGTGCTGCGGATGGCTACCATCGACGGGGCACACGCCCTGGGTCTGGATCATCTTATCGGCAGCCTGGAAATCGGTAAGCGGGCCGACCTGATCGTCATCGACACCCAAAAACCCCACCTCACCCCCATGTACCATCCGACCTCCCATCTGGTGTACAGCGTGGGCGGCAGTGACGTGTCGGCCACCATCGTCGACGGGCGGATCCTGATGAAGGACCGGATTTTACGGCACATGGATATAGACGGCATCATGGCCGATGCGCAGGGAATCGCCAGGCAGCTTCAAAGGGGCTGATATGCATCTCGATACGATCATCCACAACGGCATCCTGATTACGGTGGACAGCGACAAGCGGATCATCCACAACGGCTGGATCGGTATCCGGGACGGGGTGATTCGGGCCATGGACGCTGCAACCGCCGACCAGCAGCCGCCCGCAGCCGACCTGGCCGTCGATGCAGCCGGCGGCATCGTCATGCCCGGGCTGGTAAACACCCACACGCATCTTCCCATGACCCTGTTCCGGGGCCTGGCCGATGACCTGCCCCTGATGAAATGGCTCAATGAGCACATTTTTCCGGCCGAGGCCCAATTCATCCGTCCGGAAACCGTTCACTGGGGAACATTGCTGGCCTGTGCGGAAATGTTGCTTTCCGGCACCACAACCTGCTGCGGGGGGTATTTTCATGAAGATGCCGTGGCCCGGGCCGTGCGACAGAGCGGAATGCGTGCCGTGCCGGCCCAGGGGGTGATCGATTTCCCCGCGCCCGGCGTCCCCGATCCCACGCAAAACATTGTCCATGCCGAACAATACGCCCGACACTGGATGGGTCGAGACGACCGCATCACCCCATCCATCTTCTGCCACGCGCCCTACACCTGCAGTGACCATACCCTGACCGCGGCCAAAGCCGTGGCCGACAACCTGGGCCTGACCTTCCAGGTGCACGTGGCCGAAACCCGTATCGAACGGGATCAATCCATCGAAGAAAAAGGGCTGAGCCCGGTTGCCCACCTGGACCGATTGGGCATTTTGTCCCCGACCACCCTCATGGCCCATTGCGTATGGGTCGACGATGCGGATATGGCCCTCTTGGCCGAACGTGAATGCAAGGTGGCCCACTGCCCGGAAAGCAACATGAAACTTGGTGAAGGGGTGGCCCCGGTGGCAAAAATGCACGCGGCCGGCATCACCGTCGGTCTGGGTACGGACGGCTGCGCCAGCAATAACGACCTGGATCTGTTCGGTGAAATGGGCACGACAGCCAAACTGCATAAGGTGGTCAACGGCGATCCCACCTCCCTGGCGGCGGAAAGTGTCCTACAAATGGCCACCATCGATGGGGCATGCGCCGTGGGCCTGGGTGATCGAATCGGCTCTCTGGAAATAGGCAAACAGGCGGACATCGTCGTTCTATATGACCGCAAACCACACCTGATCCCCATGTACCAACCGGTCTCCCACCTGGTTTACGCGGCCGGTGGCGCCGACGTACGCCATGTTTTCATTGCCGGCCAGCAGGTGGTAAAGAACCGGCGGTTGTTGACCATAGACATGGATGACGTGATGGATCGGGTCAATGCGATCGCAGAAGAAATCAAAAGCCGTTTTAAATTTTACCTGAGTTGAGCCATTAGCCGTTAGCTTTTAGCAATTAGCAAAATGATTCATTTAAATCTTGACACCTTTTAGAAAGACGCCATTTTATGGATTTGAAAAAAATTGTTTCAACGGCCAGAGGCGATGCCCCCGCCGATTTGCTTCTCACCAACGCAAAGATCGTCAACGTTTTTTCCGGACGGATCGTCGACAGCAGCATCGCCGTCAAAGACGGGCATATCGCAGGTTTTGGCGACCATGAAGCGGCTGACACCGTTGATCTGGGGGGCCGCTATGTGGCCCCGGGATTCATCGACGCCCATGTGCACATCGAAAGCGCCATGGTCAATGTCACCGAGTTCGCCCGCACCGTAGCACCCTGCGGCACCACCACCGTGGTGGCCGATCCCCATGAAATCGCCAATGTGCTGGGCACGGCAGGCATCATGTACATGCTCCAATCGGCCGACGGCCAGCCCATGGACTGCCTTTTCTCCTTGCCATCATGCGTGCCGGCTACGGATATGGAGACCGCCGGCGCCAATCTGAATGCCGATGACCTGGCCCCCTTCATGGAGCATCCGCGCGTGGCGGCCCTGGCCGAAATGATGAATTACCCCGGCGTGATCTTCGGCGACGACGGTGTAATGGCCAAACTGGATCTGGCCCGCCGACACCGCCGCACCTTGGACGGCCACGCCCCCGGCGTCGGGGGATCCCGCCTGCACGCTTATACGGCCGCCGGTATCGCCTCGGACCACGAGTGTACACGGGCCGAAGAAGCCCTGGAAAAACTGGAAATGGGAATGCATATCATGGTGCGCGAAGGCACCTGCGCCCGCAACCTGGATGCCCTCTTCCCGATGATCGACGCCACCACCCGGCGCCGCATGATGTGGTGCACCGACGACCGCCACCCCCATGACCTGATCGAAGAGGGACATGTGGATGCCATCATCCGCAAAGCCGTGGCCAAGGGCCTGGACCCGGTAACGGCCATCTGTATGGGCACCCTCAATGCGGCTGACTATTTCGGCATCCACGATGCTGGCGCCGTGGCACCGGGGCGCAAGGCCAATCTGGTGGTATTCTCCAATCTGGCGGATATCCGGGCGGAACAGGTCTATTTCAAGGGACGCAAGGTCGCCGAAAACGGACGCCTGCGACCAGGTATCCCGCGACCGGATCCGGTGACCGTACCGTCGGCCATGAACCTGAATCCTGAAAAACTGGACTTTTCGGTGCCTGCGTCAGGACATCGCATACGGGTCATCCGGACCATACCCGATCAGGTGATCACCCGCTGTGAGGAGCTGGATGTGGTCGTCAGAGACGGTCTGGCCGTGGCCGATCCAAAGACGGATTTGGTCAAATTGGCCGTGGTGGACCGTTATTCGGGCACGGCCCGCATCGGTAAAGGGTTCGTCACCGGGCTGGGGCTGAAACATGGCGCCATTGCCTCCAGCGTGGCCCACGATTCACATAACATCATCGTAGCGGGTGTCAACGACGTGGATATGCAGACTGCGGTGGCCGCGGTGGTAAAAATGGGCGGTGGTTTCGCGGCGACAAATGACGGCCGGCTCCTGGCCGACCTACCCCTGCCCGTGGCCGGATTGATGTCCGATCAGCCGGTGGCCACCGTCAACGGACAGATGGATACGATGATCGCGGCAGCCCGGGACCTGGGCGCCGGGCTGACCGACCCCTTCATGACCTTGGGTTTTTTGGCCCTGCCGGTAATCCCGGATCTGAAACTGACCGACAAGGGACTGGTGGATGTGACCCGGTTCGAGGTCGTACCGCTGTTCGTATAGTCACGACCGCCCAGACTGCTTGCGGGTTTATCCTTTGATCGTCCGAGCCGCGGATGTGCTGGCGTCGTTGGCAATGGCCGCATCGAAAACAGCCTGGACCGGCCCCGGAAAAGGCGTTGCCACAGGCCGGCCCCGGGCGTCCCGGTTGATCCACACGGCCCGGTGCAGGCCGTGGGCGATCTTCACCGGATCGCCGTCCGTTTCCAGTCGGAAATAATCCACATGGAAGGACACGCTGCAGCGCCGCAATTCTCTGATCGCCAAGGTGAGTTTAATGCGGTCGAAGGGCATGGCTTCGCGCAAATGATCCACCCGGCTTTCCAAGGTCAGCAGTTCTCCCTTTTCACCGATTCCGCCAAAGTAATCGGGAATCAACTCATAGAAAAAACGGTCCCGGATCTGTCCCTGCCAGTCGTAATAGTTGGCGTAATAAATATTTCCCACCAGGTTGGCGTGCGCCAGGGTGGTGTCAAACACCTGCTCACGGAGCAAAGGCCGCACCATCGGCCCGGACGGCGCCGTGTACACCAGTGGATCGTCGCCGGCTTCGAACAGGTGCGCCAGGGATTCTTCCATGGGCTCGGGCGTATCCGGGGCATCGTTTCGTGGACACATGTCTTCTATGAACTGACCATAATACGGCGGATACGGGGCCACTTTGGCCTTTCCCGGCCCCAGAATCTCGACCCAAGTGGTCTGCAACCGGCAGAAGGCCAGGCGCCGGTATCCGCCATCGGGCAGCATGCTTCGGAAATCGTAGGAAAGCGTCATGGTAGAGTTCTCGGGGCCGCTGTTGTCAGACACCCACATGAGAATCTCGATGCGGTCGCTGGTGCCGCCTTCCCCCAGAATCTTGAGATGGCCGTAGTTGGTGACCCCACCCCATTTGCCGGTGGCAAACTGGTCGGACATGGCCGCCAGCACCGGCCAAGCCGATGCCTCACGGGTGTTGCCCATCCATTTGATGAAGTTGGAAAAATAGATCGTACGGCTCAGGTTGGCCGCCGGCTGGAACGTCACCGGTAGTCGTTGAACAAAGACCAGCTGCCCCTGGGGACCGCCTTCGATCATTTCGAAGGAGCGTGTGTCGTAAAGCGGCTCGTAGCCAGGATAGTCCGCCGTCAACAAACTGGCCGGCACGCGGGGAACCTGTTTATCCGTCACGGTAAGTGCCAGAATGGAAATCCGCCCCCAGGTCAACCGGATCGGAAGGCTGAGGACCTGTAATCTGCCGCCGTCAGGGGCCGCGACGCTGAACAAAACCCACTCTTCCATCCGCCTGGCCACGGTCAATTCCGTACCAGGCGCAACGCCTGCTTTGAGAATGGTTTCGGCAACCGCCCAGACACGGGTGCCAGCGAGATCCGGATCGTCTCCGGCCTCTACCAGCGCATCCAGCAATGCAATGCGCTGGTTGCCCAGCAAGCCCTCCCATTGTTCCCGCGATCGGACGGTCACGGCACTCAGGTCGCAACCTGCGGGACCGGGGCCACAGATGCAAAGACAGGTGCGGTCCTCGTGGGTCAGCGAAACATCCAGTACGCATCTGCTAACCCCTTCAATCTGCGGTTTGCCGTCCTCGCGCCACCCGATGCCCTGGTCAAGTGGATCAATTTCATAATGTTTGATCGCTTCCGGCAGCACCCGCTCAAGCAAGGGGCGCTCCACCTCCCGCCGCTGTAAACGGGGCATGTCATGAATACCGGGAATGCATGTCAGGTCCACCAGCGGAGCGGTGAGCGACAGGGTCCGGCAGGCATTCTCCAGCGCATCGTGCACCAGTTGCCGGTCACGCTGTTCGGGAGACACCAGGTCAATCACCGTGGGATAATCGTCGTGGTGCTCGAGAATGCGCAACCGGTAGCCCTGAAGCACGGCCAGGGGCGAGCCGTCTTCGCTAAAGGCCTCGACACGATATACCAGCTCCCGGTCCGACCGTCCTTCCAGAACGGTGCGTATTTGAGACTTACCGTCCGTGTTGAAGAAGGCAGGATAGAGATCAATACTGTCGATGCCAACGGGCAGGCTGGTATCCTGAGGCACCAGCAGGGCCGCACTTTGCAAAAGCGTGTCGGTAAAAAAGGGATCTCCCAGATACAAGGCGGCATCGTCCTTCCGGTTGAAAGCCTCAATGCTTCTTTGATCCGGGGGCGTGGGCGATGCGGTCAGCAACGCCTGTCCCTGGTTATCGCCGGTGTGGCGGATCTCCCAGACCTTAAGAATTCTTTGAAATCGACGGCCCTGGAACAACAAACTGGGCCGATAGAGATCGCTTTTCGGCACCAGCGGTAACGATTTGTCCGGAAAATCGGCGGGCCTGGGCGATTCGCCATGGGCCGCGTCGAAAATGAACGTGGCCTGAAAAAATGGCGTTCGGACGCCGGTTCCCTGCTTGACGATACCGGCCCGCACGACGATGCCTTTGCCGGGCGCCGTCTCTTCCTGGACCGCCCGCACAATGATATCGGCACCGTCCCCCGCATCCACGGTGATGGGCCGCTCCAGGCGGACCTCCCGAATTCGAATTCGTTCCGGCATCTGAATGCCTGTCAGGTACACGGCTGCCTGGGCCATGGCTTCCAGCCCAAACACTGTGGGGAAAAGATAAGACCCCTGGAAATGGTGATCCTTCAGATAAGGATCGGTTTCCAAAGAAAGGTGGGTCGCGAAAACCGCCTCCACTGATGGCAGCATCTGAATCCGCCGTTCCAGAAACCGTCCCTGCCGCAACTCCTCGGGCAAGGGCGGCCCCCAGGTATCCAAACCACCCATACGGGCCGTAACCACAACCTGATGGTTGCCCGGATCATGGCTGAACAGCCGGACGAACCGATCCACCCCTTCGTCCGTAGGAATGGCGTCGATGCCTTTCTCCCGTAGAATGTCCACGCTGCCCATACGTGCACCCATGCCCGCATCTCGCCAGATGCTGTAGGCCACATTCAACGTCTGGGTTTGGGGATGATCGGCGGCGAACCCCCTCATGGCGATATCCATGATTTCGTTGGAAAAGCCATACCATCCGTTTCCGGGCATACCGGTAATACCGATGATCGATCCCAAAGCTGCGACCAGTTTGGGTGGCCGATGGGCCAGTGCGTCCAGCAGATGCAGCATGCCCAAGACCTTGGGAGCGGTTTCGGCAAAGGCCTGCTGCGGACGCACCTGGCCGGTGAGCCGGGGATGATTGAGTCCGGCACCGTGTATGATGCCGGTCACCGGTCCCATTTCCCGGGTTACGGATTCAAGGATGGTCGCAACGGATTCACGGTCGGTAACATCACAGGAAAAATAAGCTGCATCAAGCCCCAACTCGGCATACTTGTTTAGCAAGACACGGATCGGGTCATTTTCATCCTGATGGGGGTATGGGCTGCGTCCCACAAGCGCTATGCGAACCTGGTGGCGACGTGCCACAGCCAAGGCACAAGCCGCTGTGATGCCCTTGGCCCCACCGGTTACCAGGATCACATCATCCCGACCCCAAGAGATGCCCCGCGCTTCGAAACCGGCCGGATGGACCAGGCGCGGCAGGAAGGTGCGCCGTGTACGCTCCAAATCATACCCCACCGCGGAAAAAACCTCTTGAGTCACCATTTCGGACAGGGTCTCACTGGCAACGGTTTCGGACGACAAGGTGGGGTAAAAGTCCACGACCCGAACTTTCAGATCCTCCCGCTCCAGGTGGACACTGGCCGCCAAGGCCAGGGCACCGCTGCGATCCAGGCGGGCAAAATGAGGATCCCGACCAAAGAAACCGCCGCCGAACTGAACCCAGACCACGGTGGAACGTCGCCTGGGCGCACTGGCTGCCGGTGGCACGGCAACAATGCTGGCACGCATTCGAATCAACCGCTGCAGCAGGGCTGCTCGGTCGTCGTTATGCTGTCCACTCTTGGGCAGGATGGCCACTAAATGGGAAAAAGCCGCATCCGATACGTGTTCATCTGCATGGCTGCTGTCGAAGCGGACCGTTCTCACATAGGTACCCCGATTGAAAAGCAGTTTGCCGAGCGCTTCGGCCACTTCAGCACCGTCACCACTGTGAAGGATCAATACCCGTGCCTTCTGCCAGTCGTTTTCCGACCGGGAACGCCATTTTTCATGCAGGGGCGGATACGGCGTATGCACCATATCCATTACGAAACTGCGCACCCACGTGGGCATATCCGGTGCCTCGGCAATGTTGTTTGGTGCCCCCTGCCGCTGTTTTATCATCCGGTTCAAAATGATACCAATCTGACGCAAACTGCGGTTGAGCAGCGGCTCAAGGTCCACATTGGCCTGAATACCGATTTCGGCCGCCGTGCTGCGAATCAGCGAACTGAGTTTGTCCACACCCAGGTTCAAGCCCTGTTCCACCGGCAGGTCCGGATCCAGGGTATCGGCATCGAATCCGGTGATTCTGGCGGCCTGTTCCGTGAGCACCGACAGTGCATCCATGTGCAATTCAGCCCTTTCCGGCTCCGAGGCACCCGCCACCTGTTCGACCACCTGGGCCAAACTGGCATTGGCCAGAGACTGAACATCCAACCTGCCGGAGACACCCATCTCCCCAGCCAGGCGGTTTATGAGATCACCGGCTTTGATGGAATCCAGATTCAAATCGTCCAGCAGGCGCATGGACAAATTGATGCTCGTCTCCGGAAACCCGGTAACCGCTGCAACCATGGCCATCATTTGCTTCCCAAGTTCATCGGCATCCACTACCGGCTTACCATTCTTTACACCGTCTACGGCACCCAACCGCCGGGCAGCATCGATGAGTTCTCCAAGGGAAGCGTTGGCCAGCAATGCCGGGTCCGGGAAAACGATCCCGCACATGCCGGCAAATCGGGCAGCCAGGTCGCCGGCCTTGATGGAATCCAGATTCAGATCGTCCAATAAGCGGGCGTCCAGGGTCAGACTGTCACGGGGAAAACCGGTCACCTCGACGATTAGATCATATAAAAGGCCCCGGATATCCACCGCAGGAGCACCACCGCTCCCGGAGGTATCGCCTGTCGGTCGGGCCTCCGGATCCCAAAATTCCAGATCGGCCTGCACCACCCGGTTCAAAAACCCACCGCGCGCATCAAGATAACGATGCACCTGGTCGGCCGCCATTCCACTGAACGCTTCGGCCAGGACAGCATGAAATGCGTCCGGTGCAGGATTTTCTTTGGCTGCGGCATCTTCGGCCACCGGTGACAGTTTTTCACACGGGTTAACCACGAAATTCTTTTCCGAAGCGGGGACAAAGGGGTGAATCAGGCGATTATCAAAGAGCCCGCCCCATTGGATCGGCACCCCGCGAACATACATTTCTCCCAAACACCGATGCAAATCGATGGTGCCGCCAGGGTTGCTTTCCACAGGCAGGCAGACAAGGTCCCGGTCGTCGGCGATATCCGCAACCAGGCCGGTCAATACCCGACCGGGTCCCAGCTCGACCAGCAGGTCGCAGCAGGCATCCATGGATTCGATCATTCCCATAAAATCGACCTGTGATCGGATCTGCCGCGAAAAATGTCGGTTCAACGGCGGCAGGGGATCCAGGGCCGCACCGGTGGTGCTGGTAAAAAGCTTGCATCGTGCAGATGTCCGAGCCATGGAAAACAGCCCCATGGCTTCCACCTCACGAGCCGCATCTTCACACAAGACACTGTGGAAGGCACCCGATACCGTTAATCTGCGGGCGCTGACGCCATTCACACGGGCCACATCGAGCATGGTTTCGACAGCAGCCGTGTCACCGGATAAAATGGTCTGGTGCGGACTGTTGAGATTGGCCACGGTCAGATAACCGTCGACCTGCTCGACCAGCGCAGCGGCTGTAGAACCGTCGCATCGCAGGCCGACCATCCCGCCGGTAACACCGGACATGGATGACATCGCCAGGCCCCGTCGAGTGGCGAATTCAAGCAATGTGGCGGCATCCAGCACACCGGCGGCATAAAAGGCGGTCAACTCGCCCAGACTGTGACCACCGACGGCATGGGGACGAATTCCCAGGTGATCGAACCATGTGAACAACAACAAAGAGGCCAGGCAGATGGCCGGTTGGGCATGTTCCGATCTGGACAGGGCTGTGAACCAGCGCTCCGTCTCTTCCGGTCCAGGGACCCGGTCCACGTCCCGGTAAATCAACTGGCTCACGGGGGTACCTGACACTTTGCGCGTAATGGCATCAGCCTGCTCAATGAATTCCTGGGCCCAGGCAAAACGCGTGGCTGCCATCCGGGCCATGTTGAGCTGCTGGCTTCCCTGTCCAGGAAACAAAAATCCGATACGTACCGACGCCTGGCCGACCCCCAGAAAAAAATCCGGGCCGGAAGAAGGCACGACACCCTGGTCAACCTTTTCACCGTGTTCGGTCAGGGTAGCCGCCAGTCGGTCCAGACCCGACTCCAACGCGTCGGGATGGCCGGCAATGATCGCAGCCCGGACAGGTGCGGCATCCGGTAACTGCCGACAACATTCGGCGGACAGATCGGCCAGTTCAGCAATGCTGATGCCGTCAGCCATACGCTTGACGACCCCAATCCGTTCAAACAACTTTGACCGGTCCTCGGCCCCCAAAACGAAAAGCTCGCTTTCCTGAGCGTGGGCCATCAGCACGGATTCATCCAGGTCGGGAGCCAGGCGATCATCGGGCGCATCGCCGGAGGCAAGGGTCAGGTGGCAGTTAATTCCCCCGAAGCCCATGGCCGACACACCGGCGGTCAGTTTCCGATCCGCCGGTGCACGCTGTCCCAGACGAACGGGGTACAACTGCCTGGCCGTATGATGGAATGCCTGGTGCGGTTCGTGACAGGCCGACGTCGGTGGAACGATCCGGCGATTGACGGCCATCACGGTTTTGATCAGCCCACCGATGCCCGATGCCGCCTTGGTATGGCCGATGATCGACTTGAGGGAGGTAATTCCGCAGGGGCGCAACTGGCCGCGGGGAATCGGCGTCGGCCCCAGCAACCGGGCAATGCCTTCCAGTTCCGTTCGGTCGCCGACGGTGGTGCCGGTTCCATGGCCCTCGATGAAATCCACATCGGCGATGGTGTGTGGCGCATGGCGATAGGCCCGTTCCAGTGCCAGGGCCTGACCGGCGGCGCTGGGGGCCGTAATGCCCGATCCGCCGCCGTCCGATGAAATTCCCCACCCATGGATCACGGCATAGACCCGATCATTGTCGCGCCGGGCAGCATCCAGCGATTTGAGTACAACAAAACCGCATCCTTCTCCGGGAAGGAAGCCCTTGCCACCGCGGTCGTATACATTCATATCACCATCGGTAAGCGCACCGGTCTTGGCGAACCCGACCAATTCGAAAGGATCCAGACTGATGTCCACGCCACCGACCACGGCCAGATCCAGCTCATCGGCTCGAATGCGCGATGCCGCATGCGCCGCGGCTAGCAGCGACGATGAACAGGCGCCGTCGATGGTGAACCCGCCCCCCATCAGGTCGAGTTGATTGCAGATGCGTCCGGCGATGGTATTGGAAAGTCCACCGGCAAGAGTATCCTCGTCTACCGGTGGAAAAACGGATGTGTATCTATCCTTCATGGCCCGGACAAGCTTGTCCAGTTGCGCGTCATCGAACCCCTGGCTTTCAGCCGCCCGAAGAAGGGCCCGACGGACGAAAGGCCAGCGCAAACGCATATTGTTGGATCGGGTCTGCTCACCAGTCAAGGTATTGCCGACGATCACACCGGTACGGCGGCCGGGAAGGGTTTCCCGCGTGTATCCGGCATCTGCCACGGCTTCCAGACAAACCTCCAGGGCCAGCCAATGAACGATGTCGGTCGTCTGCAAGGTGGAAAACGGGATTCTTCGACCCGCCCAATCGAATTCGAAACCGTCGATCAGGGCCGCCTGCCGGCCGTAGGTTTTATCAGGTGTCTGCCGGTCCGCATCGTAGTAATCGGCAAGGGGCAGCCGGCAATCCGGAAGCCGTCTGAACTGCCGGCGCCGGGTCAGGATATTGGCCCACAATTGACGGGGCGTTCTGGCGTCAGGATAATGACATGCCATTCCGATCACGGCGACGGCCGGATAATCATCCCGATGAATCATAATTACCTCTTATTTGTTTGAAATTAATAAATTTTCTAATATTTTACGATTGGTGCTTTGGCGCAGTGGTGGAGAAAAGAACTTTCTTCTGACCAATCCTTTTTCTTTCTTATAGGATCAAGAATGAAATATTCATGCCATCTTTTCCTAAAACCACAGATATATTTATAAAAAGGCGCGGAGGCCGGTGTCTTTCCTGTCCGTTTGAAAACAGGGAAACGGGCCATTGCCGTATGTGCGGGACTTGACCACAGGCCCTGGTATCATTGGCCTTCAGGCTCGTCAAAACCCGCCAAGTGTGGCATAATTCGAATGGTGATCAGGTATTGGCACCATTGTCCCTGCGGGTGGTACCCCATCGTTACACAAAAAATGGAGAAATTGGTATATACAATTCGAAATATGAACATTTTTCATCAATAAAGGAAGGGCTGGCATGAAACTGCGTACTTGCGTATCACCCAACGGGCGTTTTGTTTTTGGAATTCACCGTCCACAATTCACCGTCGACAACTTCAGACAAACAGATCATCTGTTCGACCTGGGTGCGTTTGCCGATGGAAGCCGTTTGCGCAACGAAATCAACTTCCCCAAGGGTCGGGTCCACGAACCGGCTGCCGACCGGATCTATGAGGTTCCCAACCCATTCCCCTTTCGCGGCACCACGTATATCGGCAAGGCCTGGGCCGACGACCGGGCCCGGTCCCCGGCATCCATCCGACTGCCAGCGTCCCCCGCCGTCTCTTTTTTTAAGGACTATGCAGATGAACAGGCGGCTTTCGATGCCATTGGCAATTTGCCGCGAACCCTGAAACTGGCACTGGCGGTCTCTTCCACGGACACCCGGGATCTGGTCTGCCTGGCCCATCTGGCATGTGAATTCTGCATGGACCACGAAAAAAAACTGCCATGGGGGATGGCATACGAACGTTCTTCAGGCGGAAAAATCCGGCCGTGCATCGTCGACGAAGCCCTGTTCGATGCGGTCGCCAACAACCGGCATCTTCCCGATGCTTACAAACAGACCATGGTCCTTCGCCCGGGCGCCCAGGGCAAGAGTGAAATCGTCGGCGAATGGCAAGGGCCGCAAAGCCACGTATTTGAATACCTGCGACGCAATTCATACATTCCCTGGGGACACTATGCGGCCAATATGGCCAACGACGCTGAACGCTACCGGCTGTCGGACCTGACATGGCAGGACATGACCGGCATGCGTCATTTGTATTATCAGAGAAGTTATACACGGATGGCCATGGATACGGGATGCCCGTATACCGGTGCAGAGGGGACGTTGTCAGCAGATGCACTGGAAAAATTGCGGCAGGCGGTACTGGATTCGCTGGCCACAAATGGCCGAATCGATTTTAACCGGACCCTGTGGGGCTGGAATTTCGGATACGATTATGCGCCCAACGGATATCGCCTGCACGCGTCCCACCAGCAAATTCACCAGCAGTTCGCCCTGATACCTGCCATGATACCGTTGGCCATGGATCAGACCCGGTCGCTGCCGGCATATGCCTGTGGTGATTTGATCGGCGATTTCATCGATGACTTCAGAAGAAAAACGGGTCAATCCTTTTTCGATTGCTATCACCGCGCCATAACGGAGAACCAGCGAATGGACGAACGCTCGGACCGAGACCACCGGCTGGTGGTATTCGAAGACGAACAGGTAATGCTTTTCGTTCCCAAAGCCCAAACTTCCCAGTGGGAGCTGCAGTTAATGCCCAAAAACGCCGTGGGCAACATTCTGGAGGCCGACAGCCACATGCGGCGCAGCCTGGACCGTGCTATCCTGGTCGCCGTGAAGGTCCTGGGATCCATGGGCGCCCGAATGATCACAAGTATCGAGTATTCCAAACCCGTTACCAACAAAGATCTTGACCAACGCCTGCTGATGTCTTTTATGCCCAGGCTCCCGGAATCCCCAGGAGCGTTCAGCGAAGCCCAATTGCGTTGGATTAACGGCCACTATCCCGAAGACTTCGCCCTGGCATGCCGATCTCACCTGCCCGTGGATCAGGATTGGATGGTGATGCCGTAACTCCTGACCCATGCCTATGAAACCCCCTTGACATCCATTGTTGATCAGCTTAGATTTTTTACTTTGACAGGCGGAAACGGTCCGCCATCCACTTGAAAGGAGTGCCTGTTTTGCCGGCCGTGATTTCAATCGTGGGAAAATCAAATTCCGGGAAGACCACACTCATCGAGAAACTGCTTCCCCGATTGAAGCAACGAGGGTATCTCGTCGGCGTGGTCAAACATGCCCACCACGGCTTCGACATGGACCGCCAGGGCAAAGACAGCTACCGTCATCGACATGCCGGTGCAGATACGGTAATGATCGCTTCTCCGGGACAGATTGCGCTGATCAAGAATGCCGCCAGCGAAACAATGGATGATCTTATCCCCTATTTCGAGGATGTGGATTTACTGATCACGGAAGGTTTCAAACGGGGCAACGCACCGAAAATCGAAATTTTCCGGTCGGAGGAGCATCGGCAACCGGCCTGCCTTGAAGACGTTCATCTGGTTGCTGTGGTGGCAGACGCTCCCGTGGATACGCCGGTTCCCCAATTCGCCCTGAATGATGTCGCTGCGCTGACGGACTTCATCATCTCTGGCTGGCTCGCCACACCCTCAAAAAGCTGACCTAAAGGAATATTGACAAATTTGTAAAAATTCGCGATCATTGATTTTTATCGTCCCCGTGCAGGCAAGGAGCCAGTATGATCAGATATTTGTAGATTCCGCCTTCGCGGGAATGGCATACTTGGCGACTTCTTACGAAACCATCACACTTGCTCTCGCTCCCATCAACCTCCCATGAACCTTAGATACGGCATCACCGGGAAATTGCTGATCTGGTTTCTTGTCATCATCGCAATCTTTTACGGCACCATCCTGGTCCTTTATATCAATGTCCAGCAGGTCGTCAGCCGCTCCGGGTCCATCGTTACCAGAAACTACGCCATCGCTTCCGGAACAAAAAAAATGATGGAAGCGTTGCTGGGCATGGAAGAGAACAGGCAAAAATACCTTTTGCTGAAAAAGGCCGATTATCTGGTTTTCTATAACGATGCACAACGGCAATTCGAGAACAGCCTGGACCAGGTGGCGCAACTGACGGCCACGGATGATCACATCCCTGCCGTCTGGCGCACCATTATCATTGACTATGATCATTATCCCAATGCATCGCAAGTCGCCGCCTATTTGTCGGACGAGGAGAAACGTCTGGGAAGCGTGGACGCATTCTGGGTCCCCGAATCCAAAGCCAATGACTGGATCGGTATCATTTCAGGAGAACGGCTCAAAAATGAACAGGAAATCGAACGCGCCACCCGGGAGGTCAACCGCAAGGGCCGGCTGTCCGCCAAAAACGGCCTTATCGGTCTGACGGTCTCCAGCCTGGTGGGCCTGCTGGGCGTGTACTACCTGGCCTATTCCATGATTCGTCCGCTCAGGGAACTGATGGGCGGCATCCGTCAGATTTCATCGGATCGTCTCAGCCCACCGCTGACCATTCGCGGTCAGGATGAATTCGGTGAACTGGCCCAGGCGTTCAATGAAATGTCAGACCGGCTGCGAAAGGAAGAGCGCATGCGCTCGGATTTCATTTCCATGCTCAGTCATGAAATACGAACACCGCTCACATCCATACGTGAATCGGTTAACATGATTCGCGAAGAAGTGATGGGGCCCATCAACAGCCGACAGGAAAAATTTCTCAAGATCGCCGGATCGGAAATCAGTCGCATCAGCGATCTGCTGAGCCATCTGATGCAGGCATCTCGATTGGAACCGGGCCTGTTGCAGATGCAATTGGAGCCGATCGATCCTCACACCTTCGTTTCCGAATGTGCCAACAGCATCAAACTGGCGGCCGAGGCCAAAAAGATTCATATGGTCATACGGGTGCCGTCCCATTTGCCCCAGGTTGTCGGTGACCCAAAACAATTACAGCAAGCCATGCTGAATTACCTGTCCAATGCGGTTAAATTTTCCGATCCCGAAACACGGGTAACCATTGGGGTACGCTTCCATCGTGTCCAGAACCGGGTTTCGTTTTTCGTCAGGGATAACGGTCCCGGCATTCTGGAAGAGGACCAGGCCTTTTTGTTCAATAAATACTATCGCGGTCAGCGGGAACGAGAACGCCTCGAAGGTGTCGGCCTGGGCTTGAGCATCGTTAAAAACATCGTCGAATCTCACCATGGAACAGTATGGGTCAACAGCCAGGTGGCCAAGGGCAGCACCTTTGGTTTCACCCTGCCCGGCGTTCCCGAATCGTAACCGGCCAAAAAACCGAAAGGCTGAATTTTCTTGAATTGTCAGGCGATGACGTTTAGAAAGAAGGACTGGTGTCATATGCATGGGCAGACGTTTAACCGAACCAATGGGAAATGAATGCAAATCGTAGCCAATCGAACCTGGTGCCAGGCAAGCATCTTAGTCGTTTTGATCAGCCTTTTTACCGGTTGTGCCGACATGTTTCAACGCCTCGATGACAACATGCATCGCAAGCGGTTCAGGTCGGATTACGAGACCCTCGAAAAAGCATTGGCGGCCTATGACCGGGGTGACTATCAACAAGCAAAGCTGCTGTTTAAGGGACTGACATCCACCAGCGCCAGTGACCTTTATTCCCGCAAAGCAAAACTGGGACTGATCTGCTCTCGATTGCTCACGGCGGAAAACCAGGATGACTATACGGCGGCTGTCGGCATGTGGCACCAATTTGGTGAAACCAAAGTCAAGGCCAATGTCTGGGATATTCGCCTGCTGGAACCGCTGGTGGTCCGTATGACACCGAAAACGACCACGCGATTGGTTTACATTCACCCGCCCGCTGAGCAGCGGAAGGGATTGCACACAAAACAATCAACGCTTTCGTCCGGCGACACGCAAGTGCCGCCAGAACAACTGACAGAACTGAAAAAGAAAGCGGCGCTAGCGGCTCAGCTGCAGCAACGGATTGATAACATTGAGGCCGAAAACAAGTCTCTCAAGGAAAAAATCAAGGCATTGGAAACCATTGATCAGATTATCCGGAAGAAAAAGACTGAAATAGCGGCCCCCAACGAGTAAAACATGAAAAAAAGTAATAAATCACAGACGGTTCTCGTCGTGGACGACGACAGAAACGTTCTTGAGGTATTGGATGCCCGCCTCTCAAGCTGCGGATTGAAAGTACGCAAGGCAGACGGTGGACGCAAAGCGATTCAGGTTCTCAAGGCGCATCGCATCGATCTGGTGGTATCGGACGTCAAAATGCCGCAGATGGACGGCATGGAACTTTTAGATGAAATTATACGCATCCAGCCCGGCCTGCCCGTCATTTTTCTGACGGCCTATGCCAACATTCCAGATGCGGTCAAAGCGGTAAAAAGCGGCGCCTTGGACTATGTCGAAAAACCTTTCGATGGCAAAGCCCTCACGGAAAAAATTCAGTTGATGCTCAAGGATTTCGACAACTGCTCACCGGAACAAAACATGGAACCGGCATCTTCCGGGGACAGGGACGAACAGGTCAACAGCCCGGCCATGAAAAACCTGCACAGCCTGGTTAAAAAGGTTGCCCGCAGCAACGTCAATGTCCTCATTTTGGGCGAAAGCGGTGTCGGCAAGGAACGCATCGCCAACCAGATCCATCAACTTGGACCACGTCGCAAGAATCCGTTCGTGGTCGTCGATTGCGGGGCGACACCGGCCGGTCTGCTGGAAAGTGAACTCTTCGGTCATGTAAAAGGCTCTTTCACCCACGCCGTCAGCGACAAACAGGGGCTTATCGAGACGGCGGACACCGGAACCCTGTTTCTGGACGAAATCGGAAACATCTCCCACGAAATGCAGATTCGTCTGCTCAGATTCATTGAGGACCGGACCATACGCAGAATTGGCGGACTCAAAGGCACGCCCGTGGATTGCCGCATTATCGCAGCCACCAACGCCGACCTGGGAGAAGCCATCAAGGCGGGCCAGTTCCGGGAAGATCTTTACTTTCGCCTCAGGGTGGTAACACTGACCATTCCGCCGCTTCGCGAGCGCAAGGCCGATATTCCCCCGCTGGTTGAGCATTTCGCCCGGCAGTATAGTCGCCAGCACAACGCGCCCCTGGTAAAGGTTCCCGATACGACCATGGACTGGCTTTGCAGCTATCCCTGGCCCGGCAACGTCCGTGAACTGAAAAATGCAATCGAAGGTGGTATCGTTTTGTGCCGCAACAATGAGCTCACATCGGAAGATTTTCATCTGGCCGGCGTTACCGATACCTGCAATGGCAGCCCGGCCAGGGACAACTGCCTGTCCTTGGAAGAAAGTGAAAGAAACACCATCATCCGGGCCTTGACACAGACCGGCGGTGTACAGAAGGAAGCGGCCGAAGTGTTGGGTATCAGCCGACGGGCGATTCACTACAAGATAAAGAAATACGGCATCGACGCCGGTAGTATCAAAGCCGGCCTTTGAGCGAATAAAGGGGGACAAAAAATGAAAACATTCCTGGCCCTGGTGGCATTCATCGGCATATGGATCCTGATGCAAACAGTCATCCTGCCCAAAATGGGGATTTCAACATGAATGCGTGATGCCTGTCAGGTGACAGGTAAGAAAAACGATGCCAAATCCACCGGAGAAAACAAGAAGTAATGATTCCGATAAAGCGCTGGTCCGTGCCATCAACGCCGGCCACCGGAATCGCTTCTATGAACTGGTCAAACGATACGAAAAAAAACTGTACAATTTCGGCCTGCGGATGTGTGACACCCCCAGCGACGCCGAAGACATGGTCCAAGATACATTCCTGAATGTATATCGGTACCTTGGCGGTTTCAGGTACGAAACCAAATTCAAAAACTGGCTTTACCGGGTCGCCACCAGTGCCTGCCTGAAACAAAAGCGCCGATCCAAATATGCACCGGACAGGGAAAAATCCATAGACACGTTTCTTCCAGCCGATGAATCGGCTGTATCGGTAGACATGCCCCGCTGGGCCAGCCAACCACTGGACCAGGTTCTGGACGAAGAACTGGCAGAGGTCATCCGGCAGAGTTTGCTGGACCTTCCCGAAAAATACCGGTTGGTGATCGTTTTGCGTGATGTTGAAGGGTTCAGCACCCAGGAAACCGCTGAAATACTGAACTTGACCGTCACCAATGTTAAAGTTCGCCTGCACCGCGCCAGGCTTTTTTTACGATCTGCCTTGAAAAGCTATCATGAAACAGACTGAGTCACACCACTCGCACCCGCATTGCATGGCTCTGTCCGGACGGCTATCCGATTATATTGACAAAGAACGCGACCCACCCACAATCGGGAAAATTGATCATTTTCGGATGGAAATTCTGTAATTAATTTTATATATTCCTCGCAACCGATGAACGAAAGGCCATACTCTCCGCTCCCGCCGTCTTCCCTCAGATCCTCCACGGACAGATTTTTAACAATTTATAATTAAATAAAATATTTATATATTTCGACAAATCCGGCCCGATTCTTCAGATTGGCATCGGCATAGCTCAGGTACAGATCACGTCAATGCAAGCGGATGATGACCGCTCGACCCGATACGATAAAGGATGGATCGGCATCTATACAGCACCCAATATTTTCATGGCTCGATGGATGCGGCCCAGTTGAATATCAGACCTGGCTTCCAGGGTGGAAATCCGCCACCGGAGCATTGTCACGAATATTTGTCAAGCTCCGTAGAAAATATCTCAATCCCCTCGAATCGGGGCAGTCCTTCTGACTGGAAAGATAGGCATCGAAACCTGTCAAAAATGTGTCTCAATCCCCTCGAATCGGGGCAGTCTTTCTGACATGCAACGGAAAAGGATATGTACCTAACGGCCATGTCTCAATCCCCTCGAATCGGGGCAGTCTTTCTGACGTTTGAAGCGTAACGGCAAAAGGGGAAAAAATTGTGTCTCAATCCCCTCGAACCGGGGCAGTCTTTCTGGCCATGGAGACCGATGTCAGAGTTTGAAATTCAAGCGGTGTCTCAATCCCCTCGAATCGGGGCAGTCTTTCTGACATCCGAATAAACCGTGGATTAGGTCACACAATGACTGTCTCAATCCCCTCGAATCGGGGCAGTCTTTCTGACAGCAGGTTCTTTTTTTACATATTTATCAGGTTGTTGCAATACGGTTTCCGGGAACCTGCCCGGAAAAAGGGGGTCGGAATTTTTTTGCGTATTGGTGCCGTTGGCTGAAAAAATCATAACTATTTGTTTTTTTATAAAATATCGTGTATTTTTCCGCTTCCGCGGATCTCCAGCTTCCTCAAAAGATCATATCATTTTATAATTATTAAGGATATTTGATTTTCAAGATCCGGGAAAACAGACATATCAAATCATCCGCGGGAAACGGATCACAACGAATTCATCAAAGACACTTCAGATTTTTCTATCAAACTTTCGAGTTTGGGCTCAAAATCTTTATGACGAAGGGGATTTTTTCTGTATCCTGCATGGTTCATGTCGTTTCGGCAATTTGTCAAATTCTGCCATATTCCCAGTATATCAGGCCACTTTTCTATCACTTCCCGACATTTTAAGATCTGATCAGCGTATTTATCTTCCCGCAAATAGCCTTTCCATTCCGATTCCGGCGTCCCTTTTTGCAGCACTCCCATCAAATTCGATACAATTGTTCGTTTCTTTTCATCTAATTCATCCATGCCGCACCGAGTCAGGACAAACGATATCAGTGTCTCTTGCAGAATCGTAAACCCCTGTTGAATCATTCCGTGTTTCAGGCTCCACTTGGCGGCCTGAATACCGTCATGTGCAGGGTTTTCATTAAAAACGGACATATTTTCTTTGACATGTTTCAACAAAGGGACAAGCGGCCGGACAAAATCGACGTCCATATTTTGGGACAGCGCTTCTTTGACAAATGCGGCGCTACGCACGACTTCAGGGCCACGGCAAGTGGAAAGGTTGCCAGAAAAGGAACCCAAAGCATCTGCAATACCTTTTACGGCCTTGGCAGCGGCATCCTTGCCCTTTGACTTCGCCATCACCGGCATTGCGGCCTGCCGGGCTAGCGTGGCGACCTTGCCGGCATCTCCAGCGCCGATGAAACGGTCAATTGCTGTAATCCAGTCAGAAAGGGTCGCCAGGGGGGTCAGATCCAACAACGGTGCGACCCGATCTTCTACGGGCTTGTTCGAAACTTCCCAAGGTGGACCCAGTGCTTCAAAAGCACCATAATGGATGTGCCGAAGTTTCACATCTTTCAATACTTTTGAATAGTTAAGAATAATAATGGCAATCATGGGTATGGAACGAAACGCATGTGTGATGTCAAACACGATCTCGTCATGAGGTTTCAATACCTGGTAGACAGTATCGAAAATATCCCAGATTTGTTCTTCATCGTGACCGTCGGGAATAGTTACACCTTCAACAGGAAACGGTAAATCCATCCTTTGAATTCTTGTTCTCAGACCTTGGCACTTCTTGAGGCAATCATTTTTACGGTCCCACTGCCCATCGTCTTCCCAGTTTTTCTGCCGGGCATCATTGGTCAAAAAAATATACGCACGATCTTCCTGTCCGGCATCTTTCGCAAAAAGAGAAAGGGTCGCCTCCTGAACAAACCTTACTGGGTGACTTTTCTCTTCCGGATCGGCCGCGTAACGACATTCAAGATAATCATTGGTCCCCAGAAAAGATATATATTTATTCGGCATGTCTTTTATCCTTTGTATCTTCGAAACCGTACATGACGGAAGCGATGAACGAGGTCAACGACACCATCCTTCCCATGCCTTTCCCCGGACTGCCTCCGGGTTGTCGAATAAACCGGCACCAAGCCGAAACCCAGGGCGATGTCGACCATCCGGTACACGGCGCCAAAATCGCCTTGAACCAGGACGAAATCCTCCTTTTGGGCGTTCGTTCGCAGCCAGTCGGCAATGGGACCGAGCAAACCGGATATATCCGCAACATCTGGAGGGATTTGCCGCCACAGGGTTTTCAGATGCCCCGGCAAATCGACAATGCGGTCCACACCGAGGGAGGCATGGGCGTCCTGTCGCTGGCGGTCGGTGAGGTTGTGGTTGAAAATGAGGAATAATGATGTCTGCATATATACTTAAAATGGTAAAGGTTGCTATTATCGTACCTGTTCACGGGGTAGAAGCAGCCAATACCTGGTAAGCGTTTACTCAGGTGCCGTAAATGCGCGGCTTCGGGCACGCAGACGTATGGGGCATACTTCAAGTGCCCGGTAACAAAGCAGATGCGGTGTCCTGTGAACGCTTACCTGCTATCGACTCTTATTTGTTCAAAAATCAGCTTCTTCGCAGCTGTCTTAAATGATTGTTAAGCCTGTTCCATACCTCCGATTTGTTTTTTTTGGCTTTTTTATTATTACATCCCCAATTTAAAAACTTGGCTTTCAAGGCCTCACCGGCCGCAAGGCTTAAATCCTCGATGATGATTTTACTGGAGGTGAACTGCCCAAAATCATTCAGCGCATGAATGTCCTCAACGAGCTTTTGTTCGTCAGGGTCAAGCTGTTGAATATCAGGATGTGCAATACCTGTTATTTCAACTAGTTTTTTAACTTTCTCCCACTGACTGTTTGAGCATTGTTTTTTTCGCCATGCTTCTGGGTTATTTTCCCATGCCTTGATAAAAGTCTGCGCAAGCCGCTTTTGGATATCCGGTTCAGATTTTTCCAGTTTGGGCCAGACATCTTTTAAAGCATCTTTACCCGGTGCCTGCTCCTGGGCCAGATCGGTCTTTTGGACAATCGCGATGTCCTGTTCAGTCCCGTCCATGTTCTGCCATTGTCTTTCCCTCAGTAGCTTCTCTTTTTCACGTTTATCCGCTTCCTGCTGCAAGCGTTCCGCCTCCTGTTTTTCCCGGATGGCCTGTTCCCGCTTCTCAGCAATTTCATCCAACCGCTGTTGTTCGGCCAGCATTTCCTGGTAAGTAAATTCCGCTTCCCGGGCATGCAGTTGTTTTTCCAGATCCGAGGATAACGGCTGCAAAACGGTCCAGCCGAAGGGGCGTAACCCCTGGCCGGATTGGTTCTTTTCGGTTTCGGAAGACAGCCAAACAGTAGTGGCTTTATCCTTAAAATCAGGCTTTTTGTTTTTCCCCAACATGATACAAATGCTGCGATGGCCGTTGACGGTGATGGATTCGGCCCCTGAATGACGGCCAATCCGCAATGTTTGGGTTCCGCTTTGGGGCTGAATAGGGATGCCTTTGAGCTTTATCTTGGCGAGCTCCCGGCATTCTCTTTCATTCTCTTTTCGATAAAACGAATTCAAGCTTTCCAATAATTCATCCAGGGTGACCGGATTCGAAATGTACTTGCCTGAAAGGGGGCTCTCCACTGATATCTCCCCAATAAAACACGCTCCAGGCTCGATCACTTCGAGGATCTGGTAAGGCCCCCTGGCTTCCCGGTCGCTGGCTTTCTTTTTTTTGTTGATGGCGTAAACGATACGGGTTCGAATTGACCCAACGGGCATGAAGTCGGAAACCTTGACCAGGCGAAATGGATCGGTTTCCATTTTCCCGCGTTCGTAACCGATTAATTTGGCCTGAAGCTCCTGGTCAGCACGGTTTCCCCGGGGCGTGCGTATGTTTTTTGAATTGGCCCGGGCATTCAGGCAGGCTGTCCGGATGGCTCCTTTTATTGCGGTGCCGGGAATATAGGGCCGATTGTCAAAGCTTCTGAAAGCCGTTCTGGCTATCTGGAACTGGTTCAAATTCTGGATAACGACGCTCGTATTGGCGTTCAGGGCCAGCACCTTTTGATAATGATCCACGAAGCCGTTGCACAGCTCAACCTCACGACCGACAGCCTGCTTTCCCTTAAAAAACTTGTAAATCTCCAGTACGGATTCAACGGTACCCTTGCGGCAAAGCTGGGAAAATTTCTCACGTGCTTCCCGCGGCAGGTTTTGAATGAAATGAAAGGGGTCAAAGGCGATCAACCGCCTGTTTTTTTCATCTATCACAAATCCGGTGGGTTCATAAACATCGTTACAACCCAGATGGACAGGAGAGGCAATCGTTAATGCACAGCGAATTGTCTTTTTAAATGGTTGCATCGTTTATACCTCCATCTTGATAGGCAGCCATGGCGCATACCCCTGGGCGACAGTCCTGGAATCGGCACAGGATACGCCCGTGATACCGATGCCCAGCCAGGGGGTGGTAAATGCGTTGGCTGCGGCAGGTATAAACACGGCTCCTTCGTCGGCCATGACAACGGGCCGTTTATACGGCGCCTTGCCCGTTGCCAGCCTGTCGCCATGCTTTCCGAAGCGAATGAAGGGCATATAAAAAGAATGGGAAAAGGTGTCTTTTTGTGGGACTGCGGGTGCCAGGGTGTAACAGGCGTTGGCACCTTCCAACCGCGGCAAAGGGTGTTCTGTGTGACCATTAACGTAAAATCGTCCCATCCCCGTGGATGCGTCCCTGCCGAACCCCCAGCGGCCGATCCTCTTCAGCCCTTTACAAATTTTTTGGATATCGGTGATCTCCTCATCCAGAAGGGCAAAAACAGCAAGGCCGATTCCAGGAAGATAGAATTGGTTTTCCGTGCTATAGGGGGCGAACATTCCGGTCCCTGTGGTCCCCGTTCTTCTATCGATGGTATTGTGTGCCTGCTCCATGGCATAAACCGCATCATTGGTGCCGACGCCATGAACACCCTTCCCACCGATGCGGCTGACCAGTTCCTTGGCAGTAAGAAATTCAACCGCTGACGGTTCTATGACGTCGATGCGTTCCAGGGCCATCCATCGCTTTTTTTTCAGTTTTTTGCCCTCCAGCAGCCGCGTCTTGCGGGTTGTGGCCCCAATCAGGTTTCTGTCCATCATAACGGCTTCCGGACGCGGCAGGAAATAGCGCACGGACCCATTTTCGATTTTGGGGAAGGCGGACGAAAAAACGGCAAATGGTGATTCCGTATAATGCTGTATCCGGGTATCCAGGCCGCCTGCCAGCAGGTCCGGGTCATGGGCCGCCTGCCAGCAGAAATGACCGAAGATCGTATCGCCTTTCAATAGCGTGCCGAAAGGCGACGTCGGCGTAATGTTGATTTCGTAAAACTTCAATGAAACCTCCCCGTTAGAAAGGTGTGGTGGATTCGTAGCGGTTCTGGTCCTCAGATTCGTTGAACAGGAATACCACCCGGCCATATCCCCGGCTGCCACTGCCACCGAGCGTATCCAGTTCAAGGAGTTTAAGTCCCTGAAACAGAATATTTTCCAAGTCTTCGTCCCCTTCCATCTGCTTTACGGTAATGGAAAAGGAAAAATGGGTATCGGCCGGGACCCGTTCGGTGAAACGCGGATTGAGTGCGGTGCCTTTGATTCGATCGATGGAATTCTCGGATTTGACTTCGGTCAGAACCCTGTTGTTTTCAAAAGCATTTTTCCTCCACTCCGGTTCCAGGGCGCAATCGGCGAAAGATGCCCGGGAGGGCCCGATCTCTCCGGCATCGTCCTGATCGGCACCACTGATACCGAACAGCTTGAGGATCGCCGCACAGGCGGCGCGTTCTTCGCCCTGGGCATCACGAAAATCCTTGAGCGACAGAGGGCTTCCATCCACTTTCTTTCTCTTGCCGATCAGGCCACTTCGCAATTCCAGCAGGAAGCGAATCTTTCCCTTTAGAGAGGAACCGGGGATATAAGGCTCCAGGGTATGCGGATGCTTGATCACCGGGTTGTCCGTTCCGCCGATGTGCATTTCCGCATCTCCGGCGCCAATATGCAGGCCGCTTCGCAGTATTATCTTTCCGGTATATTCCTTTACGCCTGTTAGTTTCATCGTGACACACTCCTTTTAATTGGACGGCCCATGCAGCCGGTAAAACCCGATAAATGCTTCGAAAAAAGTGGCAAATACGGACAAATCCTCAGGATCATCCACCTGTTCCACAGATTGTCTAATAAATTGCAGGAACGCATCCGAAACCAGATCCCTGCCCCTGGCATAAGCTGCTTTAGCCGTCATCATGTGCACCAGCGGGGAAATACTTGGCCAATCATCCGGCCTCGATTTGGCTGTCATGTCCAAATACACAACTTCATCAAAGAACTTCCGGATCTGGGTTCGCTTGTTTAACTTGCCCCTTGAATCGTCATGATCATAGGCCATCTTTTTGGCAAAGGCTTCCGCATTGATGGAAAACAGATCTGGGTCAACGATCTGTTTGTCCTTTTCTTTCCAAAACACAATTCTATCCATGATCACCTCGCTACCTTCGGTTGTATTGAATATCCCAGAGGGGAATCCGCAGCCGCCCCTGCCATGTCGACAGCCATTGGGCCAGACTCTCCCTTACCTTGGTAATGATCCGCCTTTTCTCCCGGGTGTCCATCGACTTCGCCACATTGCGTTCGACGACATAAGCCAACAGGCTGCGCCAGCGCGTACAGTCCATGTCACGAATATGGATACTCTGTCGATGAATCAAACCGGCTTCCCGGCTGGCCATGTCGATGAACGTATTGAGCCGGTAGAACATGGCTGCACTCAAATATTTTTTATCGAGCCACTCCACCATGGTTTCACGGATGGCCGCCAGTTGTCGCGCCTCTTCCCAGGTCACGGTTTCCCCGAAAAGGGTCATCCGGTCCCGGCCGCCGCTTTTGGATTGCTCGATAGCCGCCTCCGACGCCTGGACCATTGCATCTACGGGTGTATGTGCTTTATGAAGGGAGATCCCCGCAGAAAGGTGGACCTGGGGATTGTTGCCGGCATATCGATTGAATTGCCGGGCAATTTCCGGGGCCAGCGTAACGATTACATTCCAGGGGCCGATAAGCAGCAGGTCGTCCCCCCCGGCAAATACCGTATACACATTATTGAACCGGTTATCGGTTTGCAGCAACCAGGGCAAATAGACCTCAAAGAAGTTGTTTACCTGCCGGCTCATTGTTGCCAGACGGGAGATGCTGTACAATTTTTCAGACAATCCACAGGCCATCAATAAACCCAGGTTGTCTGCATCGGCCTTGAGCACGCCCAGGGCTTCGATACCGGTCGGGTCTCTGTCGGTTTGATTTTTCGCCAGGGCAGCGATATCGTTGAGTGTCTTTGGCATACCCACAGAAATTTCCGTATCCCGGTTCAAGTCACCTTCCTGGTAGCTGGGCACGTATCCGCTGTAAAACCGAAGGCTCCCGCCTCCCGGACCGGTCCCATCACTGCCGAGCCCCAATTCCCAGTATTTCAAAAGCCGCCCCTGCCTTGCCTGTGCGTCCATCGTATCGTCCGGAAAGGAGAGCTGGAAAGAACCCAACACTGGCTCATGCGTGACGACGGCCTGATCTTCGGCTTGCGTCAATACGGCCAAAGTCTCTTTCTTGACAAGGCGTTCACCGATACGGATATGATCCGCACACAACTGGCAGGCCGATTGTCCGTTGGGAAGCATGACAGCAGCATCTTCCGGCCGTTTACCGCAAAACTTGCAGAGCCCGGCACCGGGATCGTCGAAGTAATCTTTTACCACCCCGCCGAACCGGTCCATATCGATACGGGAAAGTTTTCTATCCACCATTTTCCGATTGATGCTTTCCTGAAGATCAGGGAATTGACCATTTTTAAATGCTGCCGGACTGGCGCTTACCGTTGACAGGCTGATGCAGGTCTCACCATAGGTCTGCCGATAAAACCAGGTGTCGATTTTCTCCTGTACCTCAAGGACCGCATCGGCCGCCCGGGATATATTGGGCGCGATAAGCGTAAACTTGCCGCCGGCAGCCAAAACGACACCGATTGATGGCAGCCCGATCTGTTGACACAGCATGGCAGCGACCATTTCGGTAAGCACGGAGACATAAAATGACCGGCCGCGAATCAGCTTGGAACGGTATTTTCGTGTGTCGCCATATCCGCTGAAAATGAATTTCTGGATACCGTGAAAATCTCCGGAGATGATCAGAAATTTTTCCGGCCGGCTGTCTTTAACAGATGACACGTCCAGAGTATCGGTGTCCCGATGGTACAGATAGAGGGCCGTTGCCAAAGCGGACGTCGTCTTCATGTGGTCAAACAGGGATACGTCGGAGATTACATGGCCCACCCTCGCCGCAGGCATATGCGACAGATAGCGCATAACCAGACTTTCAAAATGTTCGAACCACAAGGCGAGACAATCCTTGTGGTGCAAACCGGCAAGGTCCTGAACAAACGCTTCGAACAGGTCCTGATAATCTTTTTTCGCCGATGCCCGATCAGCGGGAACGGCTTTTTCCTTTGGAAGCGGAAACAGGGTTTGCGGTGTTAACGGCGACAGCGGAAATGCGAAGCGGTAGTCGCGCCTGTTCAATTTATCGCTACCCGCATTGGTATCGAGACTTTCCAGGATAGGCAGCAACCGGGTTTTTTTATAGTCTGACACCGCGATGGGGTCGTTTTCGCAATCGTCGAATTCTTCCCGGTCCATGCCGCTGGACAATCGGTCCGCCTCGGCAATTATCCACTCCATGGGAGAAGTGGGATTGTGGTGAGAAGCCGCCAGCTTAACGAGGCCGTCTCCATCGCCCCAGGGCCGATCAAATTCATTGGGCAGCCGATCCTTGAAGCGCTCGATGAATTCGGCCGTATAAAGGGCATGGAAGTGAGAATAACGCCCGTTGTAAACTGGCAGGGAGTCCGATGCCCTGCGGTCGGCCTCTTCCGCAGAGAGGCCAAGCATGTCACGGTCGACAAATTTGCCGATGTCGTGAATGAATGCCGCGATGGCAATTTTTAGCGTTGTGTCGTCCATATGCATTTCTCCAGTTTTGTCTGAACTATAAACAAAAGCCCAATTTTCCCAAACCAAAGGACGTGTTCTTGCCGATGTGAACATGTGAGCAAACATTCATCAGCGGCAGGTATTCGGCCAGCTTGCCTTCATAAGTCACCGAACCGATCATGCCGCCCAGGGGCATGCGCTGTTTCTGCCGGTTGGAATAGCGCTGCCATGAATACCATTTGAGACGTCCATCGACGATTTTTACCGACGCCGCACGATCCAGCATCCCTTTGTAATCAAGGGCAGGTTCAGCCCCCGCATAACAGGCGAACAGTGCCGATACCCTGCGCAACATGGCACGGATCAATACGTGAAAGGGAAGGTCCGCATTGTTGATCCGGTTTTTGAATTTAAGCCGCAATGGCGTCTCTAAGGTGACGGTCAGCCGCAACACATCATCCGAAGATACGGCTCCCGGCGTTAAGGTCAGGCTGTCTGCGACACGGCGTTGATCAATGGCCCGCGTGTTGGCCGAATACATCACATGCTCACCATGGTTGACCGTTTCCAACGTAAAACCCGCCCGTTTCCCGTTAATTTTCCGGCCGATACCGATGCGTCCCATTTGGTCAAAGGCATAGACGAAATAAGAAAAGTTTTCATTGACGGGCCCAAACAGCAACAGGTCGCATTGGAGTGCCTCGCCGGCAGGGTACGCCTGTCGGTTGGAAAGGGATGGTTGAAGAACAAATGGATGGGGCGCCACCGAAACACGCAACCCATCAGGCGGCTGAACCGCCAGCGCTGTTTCAAATACCTGGGTATAAAGACAACGCTTTCGAAGCTGGCAGGTTTCACAGGTTTGATGTTTTAACGCGCACACCACTTTCTTCAATGCCAGCCCAAACACCCCCCGAAACGTCGAACCCTTGTAAGCAGGCAAGATCGCCGGGGCATCCAGCCGGCAGGTGAAGGTGTATTTTCCAAATTTTAATCCGTTCATGGGCCTGATTCCATTCATCGCGTTTTTTATTTTATCTTACGGAACTGGGCCTCCTGATTTCAAAAAATTAACGATAGCTGAATGGAAAAAATTTTCCCGGATGATTGTCGGATGCGTCCATGCCGGCCAGCGCTAGCGCTGCCATGGAAAGCAACACCATCACGTAAATGGTCGGTTGGCTGCGGGCGGCCAGACAACAATCCCGGCTTTCAATAAACCAATCGCTGGCAATTTCTCTTTCTCCCAGCAGCCAATGCCATACGGCCCAGGTTGTACGTCCACAACTGGCAGGGATGCTCATCGGCATTCATGACCGCCGATTGTTCCCGGCACCAGCCCCAAATACGTTTCGGCCCGGCCGTAGTCACCGGTATCGGACAGCCAGCGGGCCAGGGCTGAACATAATCAATGTTCAAAACGGCCAAGTAGATGTCTCCTTAAAGCATATCGCGGTATATGGCAGTCCAGCCCAAACGTTTCCAATGGTCACCGGAAACCCCGAAAGAAACCGTAAAAAAACCGGTTTCGTTGTTAAAATTGACCCGATCCGGATGAACGATACGATTGCTTGGGGTAATCAGACGGAATACCACATGGTCAGGCGGCATGTCCTTTTAATGATTGCTTCGATATCTTTTTTGAGGTCCGCCGGCGATTGCCGGAACAATGTCAAAGGGCTCTCCTCATGCAATGCCATCGGCTCGACAGCGGCGCGTACGGCAAAGGTGTAAGCCACCTCCACTTCGATTTTTCTGAAATGGATGCGCGGATCGTCCGCCTTCATGGGTACGGTTAAACAAGCCCAATCAGGCACGGCATGA
>PDTK01000050.1 GCA_002747175.1 Deltaproteobacteria bacterium
AGACCACGAATGGGGCCAGCTTGTCGATGGCAAGATTCGGGTTGGAGTCAGCGACTACGCTCAGGACCAGCTGGGCGATATCGTCTTTGTCGAGTTTCCGGAACCCGGAGACAGCTTTGATAAAGGTGATGAATTTGGTTCCCTGGAATCAGTGAAGGCCGTTTCAGAACTCTATCTTCCGGTCAGCGGTACCATCTCGGCGATCAACGACGCCCTTGAGGATGCTCCAGAGTTGCTTAACGAAGATCCCTACACGAACTGGATTGTCGAGGTTGAGCCTTCGGATGTCAGTGAACTTGATTCTCTGCTCGACGCAGAGGCCTATATGAAACAGCTCAAAGGCGAATAAGATCCGTTACTTTTTTCAGGGGACGACCATGCGTTATCTACCACATACACCGGACGAGATCTCCGCAATGCTGGAGGTCATCGGCAAAGAAAATGTTGACCAGCTGTTTGACAGTATTCCCCAACAATGCAGAATGACCAAAGAACCCGAGCTGCCAGAGCCTCTCAGCGAGTGGCAGCTCGATGCCCATATGAATGCCGTAGCTTCCCAGACACGACTCACCCCGCAACATAAGATCATGGTCGGTGCCGGGAGCTATCACCACTATGTCCCGGAGATGATCACGGCCTTGGCAAGCCGTTCCGAGTTTGTCACCGCCTACACCCCGTACCAGCCGGAAATGGCCCAGGGGACCCTTCAGGGGATCTACGAATACCAGACCCTGACAGCACGGCTTTTAGGCATGGATGTTGCCAACGCCTCGCTCTATGACGGCGGTTCTGCCCTTGCAGAATCGATGCTGATGGGGCTGCGGATCAACAAGAAGCAGCGTTCTATCGCAATCTCTGCGGCAATCCATCCCCACCATCGCCAGGTGCTCCGCACCTATCTGATGGCCACCGATTTCACCATCATCGAGCTTCCGGTCACAGCAGACGGCCGCACCGATCTCTCGCCCCTTGCCGGCAACGATGACATTGCCGCAGTGGCGGTGCAATCACCGAACTTCTTTGGAGTGGTCGAAGACCTCGCAGCCCTTGGCGAAAAGGTGCATGACAGCAAGGCCTTGTTCGTCTGTTCTTTTACCGAACCCTTGAGTTACGGGCTTCTAAAGAACCCCGGTGAATGCGGAGCCGACATCGCCTGTGGTGAAGGACAGAGCTTTGGCCTGCAACGCTCTTTTGGCGGCCCAGGTCTTGGCATGTTTGCCTGCCGCGAGAAATTTACCCGAAACGTCCCCGGCCGCCTCGTAGGTATCACCAAGGACCGCGAGGACCGCCGCGGTTTTGTACTCACTCTGGCCACCCGGGAACAACATATCCGCCGCGAAAAAGCGACCTCTAATATCTGCTCCAACCAGGGTGTTTGTGCAATGATGGCCGGAATGTATATGGCCTCTTTAGGCGGCAGTGGGCTTCGTGAGCTGGCACAACTCAATTACGCCAAGGCCGAGTATTTCAAAAAAGCCCTCTGCGACGCAGGGGCAACACTGGTCTTTGACAGCCCGACTTTTAACGAGTTCCTGGTACGGCTCCCGGAAAAATTTGCCACAACCAGAAAAGAACTCTTTGAACAGGGCTATGTTGCCGGGCTCCCGATAGAAAAATATTATCCACAATACAAAGACTGCTATCTCTTCTGCGCCACCGAGGCAATCAGCAAAGAGGATATGGACACCATCGCACGGGGGGTGAAGAAATGACAGCTGTAGCAGGAACAACAGGGCTGATTTTCAATGAACCACTGCTCTGGGAAAAAGGAAAAAAAGGCCGTACGGCAATGTCCATCCCGGCATCGGATGTCCCCGAGGTGACAATGGATGCCGCCCTTACCGGAGAGGGCCCCGATTTCCCCGATCTCAGTGAAATAGACGTGGTACGCCATTATACCCGTCTTTCTCAATGGAACTTCGGCGTGGACAGCGGCATGTATCCATTGGGTTCATGCACTATGAAATACAATCCAAAAATCAACGAGAAGATGGCAGCCTTGCCGGCACTTGCCGCAGCCCATCCGATGCTCGATGACGAATACCTCCAGGGCTCGCTTCGTATCATGTACGAGCTCCAGGAGTACCTGGCTGCAATCACCGGAATGGCAGCGACCTCACTGCAACCCGCAGCAGGGGCCCAGGGCGAGTTAACCGGCATGCTGGTCATTGCCGCCTACCACCGCAGCAAGGGCAAGAAATGCACCAAGATCCTGATCCCGGATACCGCCCACGGCACCAACCCCGCCAGTGCAGCACTCTGCGGTTTCAAACCGGTTGCGGTGGCTTCCAACGCCGACGGGATTCTTGACCCAGAGAGTGTTCGTGAGCTGATGGATGAAGATACCGCAGGGATCATGATCACCAATCCCAATACCTTGGGATTATTCGAAGCCAATATCCGGGAAATTGCCGATATCATCCATGCCAAAGGCGGTCTGGTCTATGGCGATGGCGCCAATATGAATGCGGTCATGGGCATTATCAATGCGGCCAACTGCGGCGTTGACGTGATGCATCTCAATCTGCACAAGACCTTCTCCACACCCCACGGTGGTGGTGGTCCTGGTGCCGGGCCGATATGCGTCGTTGAAAAACTGGCAAAATTCCTGCCAACACCTCTGGCGGTCAAAGAGGGAGACAGCTACCACCTCCGCTGGGATAACCCGGAATCCGTGGGCCGGGTACACGGTTTCCACGGTAATTTTGGCATTCTGATCAGGGCCTATAGTTACATCCTCACCATGGGAGCCAAGGACCTGAAACGGGCAAGCCAGCTTGCGGTACTCAACGCCAATTACATCAGAGAACGCCTCAAAGGACATCTTGAGTTGCCATACCAGACCCCGAGTATGCACGAATGCGTTTTTTCCGATGCGAAACAGCACCAGTACAAAGTAAGTACCCTGGATATCGCAAAACGGCTCATTGATTACGGCTATCATCCGCCGACGATCTACTTCCCGCTGGTGGTTGCCGGAGCAATCATGATCGAGCCCACCGAGACGGAATGCAAGGAAGATATCGACCAGTTCATTGCAGCCATCCTGGCCATCCTTGATGAGGCCCGGACGAATCCTGAACTGCTGCACGCCGCACCGACAAAGACCAAGCTACAACGTCTTGACGAGACGTTGGCCGCAAGAAAGCCCTGCCTCTGCGGCTCGTAAAATATCGTGGCGGCACTTTTCTCTCATATGGGCCTCATCCCGTACCTTGAGGCCCATGAACTTCAAACCCGGCTGGTCGCAGCGCGGCGAGCCGGGGATTTGCAAAACGATGTCTTCCTCGTTGTCGAACATCCCAGCGTCTATACCCTGGGACGCCGTGGTGGACGGGAATTCCTGATGGTTTCCGAAGCCTTTCTCGCAGCAAGAAATATTCCCGTCATTCCCATTGAACGAGGCGGTGTCATCACCTACCACGGCCCCGGACAGCTGGTCATCTACCCTATCCTCCAGTTAAAAAGCATCGGCCTTTCGGTGACCAGCTATGTCGCTGCCCTCGAAGAGGTGATGCTTCAATTAGCGGCCAAGGTCGGTGTTCATGCCAGCCGCAACGCACGTAACCACGGCGTCTGGGTTGCCGAGAAAAAACTTGGTTCGGTGGGTATTGCGATCAGACATGGCATCAGTTTTCACGGCCTGGCTCTTAACGTCAACCCTGATATGGAACCGTTTCAGTGGATCAATCCCTGTGGGCTCACCAATACCAAAATGACCTCGCTGGCTCTTGAGACCGGCCGCGAAATCACCATCGCCGAGATCCTGTCTCATCTTGAAACAACCCTCAGTGAGGTCTTTGCCACCTCACTCGAACCCTGTGAACAAGCACAACTACCACGATTTATCAAAGAAAAATCATGACCGTCACCGCGCACAAGCCGCTTCGGGCCCAAAAACCAAAATGGTTGAAAAAACGCCTGCCCACCGGCCCGGAATATGAAAAAATGCGCCGCCTGCTCAAAGAGAACAAACTCCATACCGTCTGCCAGGAGGCACAATGCCCCAACCAGTTTGAATGTTTTTCTGAAGGAACAGCGACCTTTATGATTTTGGGGGAACGCTGTACCCGAAACTGCCGTTTTTGCGCGGTCTCGCACCGGCCACTGGCTCCCCCCGACTCCGAAGAACCACGACGGGTCGCCGAGGCCGCAGTCCTTCTTGATCTTAAATATGTGGTGATCACTTCAGTAACCCGTGATGACCAGCCGGATGGCGGGGCCCAGATTTTTGCGGAGACGATCACTGCGATAAAAAAACAACGTCCTGGAACCCGGGTTGAGGTGCTCATTCCCGATCTCCAGGGAGACCAGGATGCCCTGATGACCATCCTCGAGGCCCAGCCCGACGTCCTCAACCATAACCTGGAGACCGTCTCCCGCCTCTATGACCGGGTACGCCCCGAGGCAGTCTATCAGCGATCGCTACAACTCTTCAAAGAGACCAAGAGGATCGCCCCCAACCAGATCACCAAATCGGGGATTATGCTCGGTCTTGGGGAAAATGACGCCGAACTCCGCGAGGCCTGGCAGGATCTCATTGCTGCCGGCTGCGATATCCTCACCCTGGGCCAATATCTGCAACCCTCAAAAAAGCATCTTGCGGTGCAGCGTTTCGTCACCCCGGATGAATTCACCAAGCTCGAACAGCAGGCCCTTGCTGACGGTTTTCGTGGCGTTGCCTCGGGGCCCTTTATTCGCAGCTCGTACCAGGCAGAAAAATTATTCAGAACCGTACAACGATCACGAGATGAAAAACATCAGCCAATTTCCTGAAGAAGACCTCAAAAAGATTGATTTTCTGCTCACCGACATCGACGATACGATAACAACCGAAGGCCAACTGCCCGCCCAAAGCCTTGTTGCGATGGAACGTCTTGGCAAGCTGGGAGTCAAAGTCATTCCAATTACCGGGCGTCCCGCCGGATGGTGTGACCATATTGCCAGGATGTGGCCCGTGGCGGCGGTAGTCGGCGAAAACGGTGCCTTTTATTTCTCCTATGATCGCGATAAGGCAACCATGATCCAAGCCTATGCCGACAACGCAACACAACGGGAAAAAAACAGAAAACGTCTTGCACAGATCAAAAAAGAGATTCTTGCGACAATCCCAGGAGCAGGCATTGCCTCAGATCAGGAGTACCGGATTGCAGACCTGGCCATTGATTTTTGTGAGGACGTGGCACCACTTTCCGAAAAAGATATCCAACTCATCCTTACAATCTTCAGACGACATGGAGCGACCGCCAAAAGAAGTTCGATACACATCAACGGCTGGTACGGCACATACGACAAGCTATCCATGACCAGGACCTGTATGAGCGAACTCTTTGGCGTAGATATTGATACAGAGAACAGCCGAATAGCCTACACCGGAGACTCCCCCAACGACGCGCCGATGTTTGCTCATTTCATTCACTCCGTCGGGGTCGCCAATGTCGCCGATTACACCATGAATCATCTGCCACGGTGGGTAACATCTTCCCGTAGCGCCACGGGTTTTTGTGAATTTGCAGAAAAAATTCTTGCGGTAAAGACATTATAAACACATAAAATGTTGTAGCGGCGCGAAATAAAATCGCTCAAAAAAATGTTATATTTGGGCTGAAATAATGCTTTGATAATATCAAAAGAGTTTTGACCCCAACAGTGGTTT
>PDTK01000005.1 GCA_002747175.1 Deltaproteobacteria bacterium
CGCCCACACGATTAAAAAACACTGGGACGGCGTCTTGCGTTGGTTTACTTCAAAAATCAACAATGGCATCCTTGAAGGCATCAATAGCCTTATACAGGCGGCCAAAGCCAAAGCACGCAGTTACCGAACGAAACGAAATCTTATCACGATGATCTATCTCATTGCAGGCAAACTGGCGTTCGATTTATCCACATGAAATAGCGAGCAGCCAAATTTTATAAAGTGCCCCAATTTATTTCATCTCCATTCCTGAGAAATGATGGCAGGAGATACAATCCGATGAACGATAAAATCATGACCGCCGGCGAAGCCGTTGAGAGATTTGTAACGGACGGCGACCAGATCGCCATGGGCGGCTTCACCGTTAACCGCAACCCCATGCACATTACCCGGGAAATCATCCGGCAGGGGAGAAAATCGCTCTACCTTGTCGTTCATTCTCACGGCCAGGCCCTGGAATTGTTGATCGGGGCCGGTTGCGTAAAACGCGTTGAACTGGCCTACGGCGGCGTGGCACGTTTTGCGCCGACCGGCCATCGTTTCAAAAAAGCGTTCCTGGAGAAGCGTATCGAGGTGGAAGATTACTCCAACTATCAGATGACGCTGCGATTCATGGCCGGCGCCATGGGGCTGCCTTTCGTGGCCACCAAGTCCGGTCTTTCCTCCGATATCGTCCGGCTGTCGGGATTTTCCGAGGAAAGCCGGGGACAGGGTAAGGTGCCGGCCCAAAAATTGAAAGTGGTGGATGACCCCTTGAACGAAAACGGCGGACAGGTCATACTCCTGCCGCCGCTCAATCCTGATGTGGCCTTGATCCACACGCAGTACGCGGGTGATGATGGCACATGCCGTATCGAAGGGCTGACATTTGCCGACATCGAACAGGCCAAGGCGGCCGGCAAGGTGATTGTCTCCTGCGAGGAGATCGTTCCCAAGGATTTCATCCGGCAGGACCCGGACAAGAACTGCCTGGCGCCGTTTATGGTCGATGCCATTGTCCCGGCACCTTTCGGGGCACATCCCACCGCCTGCCACCGGTTCTACGATTACGATTCCACACATTTGAACATGTTTAGGCAGATGGCCCCGGACGACAAACGGTTTAACGATTATCTCGACCAGTGGGTGTACCCTTTTGAACGCCAGGAGGATTATCTGGCCAAGGTGGGCATTCAATCGCTTTTGAAAATACGGGCCAACCCGGCCCTGGGATATGCCGCCGGTCTGGACAGGAGATAGGAAAGGATGGTCAATTATACCGCCAGTGAAATAATGGCCCTGAGCGCCGGACGGCTGGTGAACGACGGCGACATTTTGTTTGCGGGCACGGGGCTGAGCATGCTGGCCGCCACCGTCGCCAAGCGCATTCATGCCCCGGAAGCCGTGGTTTTTTTCGAGACCGGCGGCATTGATCCGTCCCTGGATGAACTGCCCCTGGCAGTGGCGGATCCGCGCGTCATGGTGGGCACATCGGTCAATTCTGGACTGGCCGAGGCGCTGAGTCTGCTGGGCCACCCCAAACTGCGAACCATCGCTTTTTTGGGTGCGGCCCAGATCGACCGCTTTGGCAACCTCAACTCTACCCAACTCGGGACTTACGAGGAACCGTTACAGCGATTTCCCGGATCCGGGGGGGCCTGTGATGCGGCCAGTCTGGCCTACGGCGTAATTATTTTCATGCAACACCAGAGGCGGCGTTTCGTGAAACGGCTGGACTATTTTACGAGTCCGGGATGGCTTGATGGTGGCGATTCACGATGGAAGGCCGGATTCAAACGCGGCGGCCCCATGGCCGTCGTCACCAACCTGGGCGTGCTCAAGTTCGACGCCAAGACCCGTGAGATGTATCTGGATGCGTACTATCCGTTTACCGAACCGGAAAAGATTGCGGCCGAAACCGGCTTTCCGCTGGATCTTTCACGGGCCAGACCATGTTCTCCGCCGACTGATGCAGAACTGAAGACCCTGCGAGAAGATGTGGATCCCCAGCGCCTGATTCTGGGGCCGCTGCCCGCGTGATCGGTCCGGACGATCCCGAGGATGACCTGTGCACGAGATTGCATCCCAAAAATCAGCGCCTGCCAATATCGATGACGTTCGCCAGATACGGGGATTCGACCGCATCCGAAGCGGGTTTCCCATTTACCTGAGCGATGAATCGAAAATGACCGCAGATGCGTTTGAATGGTTGTTTTTCCCGGCCAATGAAGCGGAATTGTGCGCCGTGGTCAGGCAGATGGCCAAAAGTAACATCAAAATGACCGTCTGCGGCGCGCGAACCGGCCTGGCGGGCGGGTGCCTGCCCAGCCAGGGCGCGTTGATCGCCATGGATAAATTCAACCGTATCACCGGCCTGCATTATGATTCGCGTGCCGAAGAGTGGCGCGTACAATCCGGTTGCGCGGTCTCTTTAAGTGAACTGGACAAATGTCTGGCGACAAAATCTATCCCGGATCTCGAACACCGAACAGACGAGGCCGGGCAGGCCGCGCTGGCCCGCTTCAGGGAGGAGAAGGCACGTTATTTCTATCCGCCGGACCCGACCGAAACCAGCGCCTCGCTGGGCGGTACCGTGGCCACCAATGCCTCCGGTTCCCGGACCTATCGCTACGGTCCCACCCGGGACTGGGTCAGGGGGATCCGGGTGGTACTGGCCAATGGAGAAGTCCTTTCAATTCCCCGGGGGAAATACTTTGCTTCCCCCGGTGGACGTTTCGTCATCTACGATTCCGCCGGTAACGCTTGCGAAATTATGGTTCCGGACTGCCCCATGCCCCGGACAAAGAGCACGGCCGGATATTTCGCCGCCCCCCACATGGATCTGATCGATCTATTCATCGGCTCGGAAGGAACTCTGGGCATCGTAACCCATGTGGAGGTCGGTCTTCTGCCGTGGCAGCCACGGATCGCCATGATCCTTTTTCTCAATGACGATGGGCAGGCGATTGAGCTGGCGCCCCGGTTGCGCCGGGCGCTTCGCTTGCCCCTCAACTTGCTGGAGTTCTATTCCGGGTATGCACTGAGCCTGCTGCGCAATCTCCAGCGTGAAGATTCCCAGGCCGTGGACATGCCGCCAATACCCGAAAATGCCGGAGCGGCACTGTTCATGGAATTACCCGTCGACCCAGAAGATGATGAACTGAACCTGGAAATACTGGCGACCGTGCTCGACGATTGCGGCATCAATATGAAACGTTCCTGGGCTGCCGTCGAACCCAAGGACATGGAACGCTTCCGGAAGTTTCGCCACATGCTGCCCGAAACGGTAAGCGCCATCATCGCCGAGCGCAAGAAAACGCACCCGCAACTGCACCGGGTCAGCGCCGATCTGGCGGTGCCCGATGCACATTTGGCGGCCATGTGGCAGATCTACCGTTCAACATTGGATAGCGCCGGGTTCGAGTGGCTCGCCTACGGCCATATCGGCAACAATCATCTGCATGTGAATGTTCTGCCGCGGGATCAAAAGGAGCTGGCCGAAGCCATGGGGTTTTACATGGATTTCGCACACAAGGCGGTGGAATTCGGTGGAACGGTATCGGCCGAACACGGCATCGGAAAAATCAAGACAAAATTCATGGGTGTCATGTTCGATGAAGCGATGCTGGCCCAGATGCGGGCGGTCAAAACGGCCCTGGACCCTGGCGGCCTGCTGGGGCCGGGCAACATCTTTGGTGCCGGATGACTTCGCATCCACTCCCAAACATGTATCGGGTTGAACAGCACTTCCGGCAACCGGCGATCACCGACGTCGAAGCCGCTGTCCGGGAGCAGTTTGCCCGGTTCGATACCGCCGGCCGCGTGCATCCCGGAGAAAGCGTGGCCGATCTGGTCCCGCGACGCCTGCTGGATCGCATGGACCGCAACACCACCTACGTCAACGCGCTTTCCCCAGGCGTCTTGCGATCCGGGCGGCTGCCGGTGACCCTGGATCACGATCGAATGGTGATCGAACAGGCGCTCAAACTGCTTCCCGACCCATCCTGTGCCCGTATGGCCAGGATTCGCAACACCGCAACCCTTGACACCTTCTGGGTGGGCCGGGCCCTTTTACCACATTCGACGTTCTCAGGATTTTTGCGGGTTACATGTCTCGCCGGATCGGTCCGAACCTTTTTTTCATGCCCCTTGCCAGATATCGCCCCGGCCGATTGGTTATTTTGGGTGATGAAAGCATGGCTTGTAAAAAAAACGATGTCATTTTCCGGTCGTCCGGCAGCACATCACGGGCCACCGCTTCATGCCCGCCATGGTGCATCGCCAGTTCTTTCCGGTTCATCAGATGCGCGATGATAAGCTCCCCTTCCGGCCTCAGCACGCGCGCCATCTCATGAACCGCCTGCCCGGGGTCGTAAAAGTGCGGGAAGGCGGCAAAGCATATCACCCGGTCGAAGGCATTGTCGTTGAACGGTATTTGATGGACATCCGCCCGGATGACGATATCGCCCGGAGAACGCTGTTTTCGATCGGCCTGTTTTACCATTTCATGGGAGAAGTCGAAGGCGCAGATCCTTCCCGTCGATCCTGTCAGATAATGCAGATAGGGGATCAATACCCCGGGTCCCGTGCCCACATCAAGCACACGTTCACCGGGCGCCACCCCGAATTCGCTGGTCAGCGCTTGCAGCCGTGCCCGCACCGACGCCGGATAACAGGTTGCTTCCCAATCAGCGGCCCGGGAGTCAAAAAAGGTTTGCTTTGGTTCCATCCTTACCGCCCCGTCAATAAGCGAATTTGATACCGATCATCCCGGTCGTTCCGGGCATCGGATAACCGGGATAGTATTCGTAGTCCACATCCGTGAGGTTTTCGACGGCAAGGTAAATTTCACCTTCCGCCCCTGAACCATGGGAGAAAAATGCGCAGCTCAGTTTTCCGTTTACCAAAAGGTAGCTGTCCACGCTGCCGGTGTTTTCAGCATCCGCGCGACGCGCCTGGGCATCGACAAACATATCGCCCACATATTGACAATCAAGGCTCAATTTCATTTTTTCGAAAAAGCGCCAGTTCATCCCAACACCGGCCGTCCATTCGGGTGCATAGGGCAAATCAGACGGGTCGGTATCCAGAAAAGTCAGCCCGGCAAACAGGGAAAGATCCTTAACTGGATTGACGGTCAGGCTTGCCTCAACCCCCTGAATCCGGTATTTTTCGATATTGTCGTAAATCGGCGGCGGCGGAGGCGGCGGCACGATCACGTAACGGTTTTGCCCATCGTCATAGAACCAGGTAACATCGGCCACGGCAAGTGCACCGAAACGGTGCCGCAGACCGATCTCAACGTGATCGACCGTTTCCGCCTCCAAATCCTTCCAGCTCAATCCCAGCGGAGGAATCACTTTTTCCGACAAAACGACCACATCCAGGCCCGGATAAATCACACCACGGGAGTAGCCGGCATGCAGCTCGGTTTGATGATAGCCCAAAATGAGACCCGCGTGGGGCGACCATTGTGCATCGAAATCCGAGTTATCGTAGTAGCGGACGCCAACTGAAGGTATGGCGTAAAAGCCTTGCGTGCTTCCAATTTGATGGCTGATGGCGGCGTAAGGGGAAACAACCGTAACATCGTGGCCGTCCCAGCGGTCTCGGGTACCGTCACTGAAGGTCTGATCGTATTCACCCTCCGTGACATCCCAATCGAGGCCGGCAACGATTTCGCCGCCCGGCCAAAGGCGGAATGTCTCCCTGGCTTTAAGACCGTAAAACAGGAAATCGTTGAACAAGTCTTCCCGCACGCCGGGCGTTCCGGTGACCTGGTTCAACCAGTCGCCTTCGCCACCATTGCGATATAGCTTAACGTATCCCTCGGCTGCATCAAACTGGTTTTCAAGCGTCACCACGGAAAGCCAGGAACGCGTTTCATATCTGCCTTCCCGCTCGCTCGGATCAGAACCTTCGGTACCCGGATCATCGGCATAATTGTCATTCCAGAGGGTGAAATAGGACAGATTCCAATTGTTCGAAATCGTGTACCCGAGACGGCCATACAAATTCTTGAGTTCTCCGTCGGCATTTTCGCGATGCCCATCGGAAGACCGATAACCGCCGCCCAGGTAATAATCAAAGTTGTTTTTCTTCCCGCCGTGCTCAAGCTTGGAAAGGTATGTGTCATGGCTGCCGCAGGCTCCCTCGGCCCGTGTCACGAAGCTCTCTGTGTTTTGTCTTTTGGGTACGATATTGACAGCACCGAAGGCATTCCCAAAAATATGCGGCTGAGGACTTTTGTAGGTTTCAATGGAAAAGGCGGAATCAATGGACATTAAATCCAGCAGGGGATGGTTCCATACACTCATATACATAGGGATGCCGTCCACCAGGGTTTTAATTTCAGCCCCCGGCCGGCTCGAACCCATGCCCCGGATGAAAACCGCTCCGCCCGTTGCGCCGCCGAAGGAACCGACCATATTGTATCGGGAAATATTCACGCCTGGTGAGCGCCTCAAAGCCGTGCTCAGGTCCTGGGCATTCAAAGCCTCCATCTGGGCTTCGGTCACCGTGGTTTTTTGGCCGGCATAACGGTCGGTCTCGTTCCCCTCGATAATCGGGGAGGCGACAACGGTGATATCCTCCAACCGCGTCACCGGGCATTCCTCATCATCCGCCATTGCCGCAGCATGAAAAACAGCCAACACGATCAGACATACAACGCATGTAACATAACGTGATTGTTTCACGATGGTTCCTCCTTTTTCCGCAAATTTCAGCAATAATCCTGCGTCTCCGATTGTCGGCCCCGAACGCACGAATGGCATACGAACCTGCATGAAAAATTTGTAAGCGTTCACATGGTACGGCATCTGCTTTGTTACCGGGCACTTGAAGTATGCCCCATACGTCTGCGTGCCCGAAGCCGCGCATCTGCGTTGGCCCTGCAAACGCTTACCGGCTGTGCTTTACAGGTATTGGCTGCTTCTACCCCGTGAACAGGTATATTTCACCACGCGTACTTGATTTCTCCAATGGCGAATATGCCGGGGGACTTTTCATCTTCGCTTCGCAAGTATGCTTCATCAAAAAGGTTTTGAACAGTGAGGCTGGCGGTCATTCCCGGCAGTAGAAAATTCAACTCGCGCCAAAGCTTCACATCCACCGTTTCATAGCCTTCGATCTCTTCGGTATTCATATCATCCGTGTATTGATCCCCGATATGGTTGAACACGACCCGTGCATTCACGATTGGATTCAGGTAATTGATGCCGGCGCTGACACTGTGTTTGGGCGCGTATTCCAACGTCTTGCCTTCAATTTCCGGACGTTCGTCAAACGCTTCAATGGTGGACGCGTTGTATGTATAGTGAACAAACATATTAACATCTTTATTGAAACGGTAGGTCAAATCGGTATCGAGCCCCATGATTTCCACTTCGGTCACGTTGTCCATGATGTAAACGGAGCGGTCCCGGCCCCAAAGAAATCTTGTCTCGCCGGTGTCCACACTGTAGATAAAATCCTTTCCCCTGGAATAGTAAGCAGAAACAGACAGATCCAGTGCATTAAAAAATGTTGCGTCGCCGCCGAGTTCGAAAGAATCCAAGGTTTCGTTTTCCAGATTTGGGTTGGCGTCATAAAATCGACCGTGAAATATTCCGTATCGGCAGAGCGCATCGAGGATCGGTGCGCGAAATCCCCTGGAATACGATCCGTAGATGCTGGCTTTGTCAGTAAAATTGTATCGGGCTGAGAGTTTGGGCGAAAACGCCTGCCAGTCATTGTCATCCATTTCGGTCGTCAACTGGTCGAAAGGCGATATGTTGGAGGCATAAGCGCCGTCGTGAAACTTCGCCGTGTCATAGCGGACGCCGCCCACTAGCACCAGGCGATCATCCAGTAGGTGAAATTCGTCCTGTAAATAGATCGCGTATTGATCAAGTTTTCCCTTGTTTTTGGCACACTCGTCGCTCTCGTCATAGTCATCTGTTGCATCGACGCTGCTGCTCCGGATATCGCCACCAAATATAAGGGTCGACCATTTTCCGATTTCCCTGGACAGACTCAGGGTTGCCCCGTAATCATCCCTGTCTGAATTCACGGTATAAAGGCTGACGGAATTCTCAAAATCGCGATGCCAGAAATATTCTTCCCGCTGGTAGTAAGCGTTCATGCGCCACTGCCATTTCTCATGGCTTCCTTTATATAACAAACTCAAACTGTTGGTATCGAAATCCCGGTGACTGCCTTCGTCAATGTTGTACTTGTATCCCTCGCCTCTGCGATCATCGAAATAAGAATGCGATAGTTCGAAAAAGTTGCCCTCATCGAATGAATGGCCCACTTTGGTGTTCAAGGTGAACTCTTCCACGAAGCGATCAATGCGGTTATCATAGTCGCGGCTATCCTCTGTCAAAGACGTGTACCCGTCACTGTCGAGAATGGTTGCGACAACCTGACCGAAAAAGCCTTGACCGCCGGCTTGTTTCCCCCCCAGCCTGACCGATCCCTGCTTGGTGTCGAAACTTCCGTATCCCACAGATACGTCTCCTTCAAACGGCTTGTCAGGCTTTTTGGTGATAATGTTGATCACCCCGCCCATGGCATTCGACCCGTAAATTGAAGATCCAGGGCCTTTGAAAACTTCGATGCGTTCAATGTCGGCCAGGTTGATTCGGTTCCAGCGCATATTACCGGTGTCGCCGACCGAAGCCGGTGCCCCGTCGATAAGCACCAGGGTTCGACCGGGCTCGTTTCCGCCCAGACCGCGCATGGTCACCTGGGGTGAAAGCTCGAATATCCCATTGGTTCGATTTGTTTGGACACCGGAAACTTGTTGAAAAAGTTCATCAACCCGTTCAAAAGGCGTCTCTTCAATTTCTTCTGCGGTAATGACGGTGATACGACCCGGCACTCTTTCGATTTGCGTCGGGAATTTGGTGGCTGTCACGACCACCTCCCCCAAATAGATAGCCGTTTCTTGAGAAGTATCCTTCGCTTTTTCCGTTTCCGGTGTTTGCCCCAATGCCTGTGAAGCACAAAAGACCATCGCCCATATTCCGAATACGAGAGCGGTCAAAACAATCTTCTTCGTTCCTTCCACGACGGATCTCCTTTCCATCTCTCCATGAAATAAAAAACGACGAACATTCCGGCTTCGGGCACGCAGACGTATTGAGTATACTTCAAGTGCCCGGGAACAGTGCAGATGCGGTGCCCTGTGAACGCTTACCCTGCAAACGGGTTGCCCCCCCATTTAATTGTAATGAAAAGCTGTGACGCATGTTTCACGCGGTTGACGGATTGATGCAGCCCCGGCAAATTCTGCCGCCATCGGATGGCTCCAGCTTGGTGCGCATGGTCGGCTCCCCGCACTTTGAGCAGGGCTCGGACGGTTCGATCGGGGCTTTGGCCGGCAGTTCCATTTGCATGGGTTTCACGACAAAAAGCGCGTCCTCCGGCATCGCCAACACATCACAACTGCGTCGAAGGTGAAGGGCTTGAAAGTTCTTTTTTTCTTCCTCGTCCGCCGAGCCGCTCACGACTTTTTTCAGGAGTGCAAGATGGGTTTCATCAAGAGCGAAAGCCCGGTCCCGCAATACCAGGCGGACCCCCATGCCGCTTTGTCGGCTGAGCAGCGTCAACGCCATCTTGCCATAGTCCTTGTAAATAAAATTGCCTTTGCCGAACGTGCAACCAGTGAGCACCTGGACCGCATCGGCCGAACAGGCGTCCGTTTCCACAATGGCCACGATCTCTTCGTCTATCGACCGGTTTTCTTTCAGCCAGGTCATACCGGCTTTTGCCGCACGATAACCGATGGAAAGTCCGGGGCAGACATGTCCATGAAAATCCGCGCATTTTTTGAATTCCGCACTATCCAGAATTTGCTGTGCATTCATGATGGTTTCCTTTGTATGAATACCTACTCGGCGTATTTTTTCGACAGGGGATCGCCGCCGTCCGGGAACATGGCGCCGAACGGCTCGAACTTCCCAATATCCTTCAAAGTGCAAAAGTTCATACCCTTTTTGCTCCCCGTCATCATCAAAGGCTGTGCGTGTTCAATTTCCAGTCCTCCTTCCGCATTGAAATCATGTCTGTTCAATCTGTTCCGCATCACTCCATTATCGTACCTGTTCACGGGGTAGAAGCAGCCAATACCTGTAAAGCACAGCCGGTAAGCGTTTACTCAGGTGCCGTAGATGCGCGGCTTTGGGCACGCAGACGTATGGGGCATACTTCAAGTGCCCGGTAACAAAGCAGATGCGGCACCCTGTGAACGCTTACCCATTATCAATCCAAGCATTTGCAAAGGATCGACACCCGGTCGCGCCCAGTCCCTGGGTGTTGTTCCATCGGGCATTTCGAATTGTCTGATGACCTTGACGAATTCTTCCGGCTTTGCCAAACGTTTCAGATACCAAAGATCGGCGCAGAGTTTATCGACAACGCCGTTGCCGGTCTTCGGACATGACGTCTCGACCCATTCAAAGCTGAGTATCAGCCCCTCCCATTTTTCTGATGACCCTTTTTTCCGATAGACGATGGTGGAGGCGTTTTTGGCTTCCGGAACTCTCCTGGCGATATCCAATTTAGTGGGGTAACTCACGGCGTAACCGCGCTTTCCCGGTGTGGCGTTCAGCAGCACCATCAGGGCGTCTTCCTTACACCAGGGCTCCACCGAGTGAACAAAGTAGCCGGTTTTTCCGCTGGGAAAATGCGCTCGAAGGTATCTGGCCATAAAGATGCCTGAAGTAACGCCGGGGCAATAATGGTCGTGAAATTCAAATGCCCTGACAGCGTATGCGGGCGCACCGGCGGCAATGGCATTGGCGATGGTGACGATCCGAAATTCGTTGCCTCCGAAAACCTTGCGCTTGAATTTTTCCTTGTATTCCGCCGCATGGCGGTAAAGATACTCGGCATTGATCCGTTCCGTCGCGGTCATGCGAAACAGACCCGGCGGCATCTTCCCATTTTCCGCTGCAATATTCGCGGTTTCCGATGAATCGATCTCGAGATAGACGCAGAAACCGGAATCTTTATCATAAAGCGCAAACCAAAGCGGCGACCAGGGAGCGGAATGAATCTCAACCAGCGTGTTTCTTCCCCGGCTTGCTTCGGTGACCTTCGACAGGCCATCCAGCGCTTCCTGGGTAGAAGAATCGGCAATTTCGGCATATCCCGCGTTCGTCAATACAACCAGGCTTTGTTTCCGAGGCATGTCAGCAGCCCTGCTGATCAGACGCAACGAAGTCTCGGCTGCGAATATTCCAACGGATTCCCATTTCCCGATGGTTGACTGCGGATGCTTTTCGGTATTTTCTTCAGAGCCGAAACAAAGCCCCCCGGTGGTCAGCCAAAAAACAAGAATAGCGATTGTAGAATACCGGCACCATTTTTTGCCATTGCAACGATTGCTCAACGCATGCCTCCCTTTTCGTTTCATGTATTTTTTTGGATCAATGATTGATCAATGTTAAAAACGGCGCTTTTTGCCCGATGGGGCCGTAATCTTTTTGCATGCTTTCATATACCGGCTTTCCGACCAAAAAGGTGTAAATCTCATCGGCCTTTTGCCGGGGAGAAACGTCTTCAAACGAATTCGGGTATATGATTTTCCCGATTGCATAGGCGTCGGCCAGTGCCGTACCAATGTTGGTCGTGTACCAGTTGAACGGCAGCATTGTGTAAACACGGTGGTGGGCAAAGGCTTTCAATGTATTGTAAAATTCGGGTTTCTTGCGGCAATCTGCCGCCACCAGGCCCAATCCGCCACCATCGATAAAAATGATGTCCGGATTCAGCTTTAAAAGCGTTTCCTTGTCCACGAAAACATGACTGCCAATACTGGTTTTCACCCTATCGGCAACATTGTTCGCACGGATCCATTCAAATGGAATATACCGTTGCTCCGTACTTTCGATGCCATGGGCGCCACGATAACCGATCCCCCCGACATAAACAGTCGGCTTGGAGTCTTGTGAGATATCCTTGGTTCGAAGGCGCATGTCCTTGCGCAGGGATTCGATATAGGATACTAATGCTTCGGCGCGCTTTTCGCGGTTGAGAATCCTTCCGGCAATGCGCATGGCGTCGTAAACGGTTTCGTCGAAAGTCGCGAAAGCCCCATAGCTCAATACGACCACCGGAATTTTAATGGTTCTTTGCACCTCATCGGCAAGTGACGCGTCCATGTAGGTAATGAAGATCACCTGGGGTTTTACGGCAAGCACGGCTTCGAGGTCGGGTTTTTTATTGATGCCTGCAGGGCCGCCCGGACCGCAGCGGGGAAGCTTGGAAAGCCCCGGATGGGAAAGCCAGTAGGGTCTGCCGCCGGGATTCATCTTCTCCATGTCCTCGACGCCGACGACTTTCGATTCGGCCTGCAAATAGACGATCAAACGCAGGGCGCCGGGCCCGATGCACACGATTCGATCCGGATCGAAAGGCGTTTTCACTTTTCTTCCGGACATATCCCTCACCGTAATGGTTTCGGCCCATGTCAGACCGGCGAAAATCATCCAAACCATGAGGACCAAACCTATCAAAAAGATCGCTTTTCTCATCACTGCCTTCTTTCTCTTACTGGGGTACGACAACGGTGTGACCGCCGACATTCTTCAAAATGACCTCGACATCATAAACGTCCCTGATAATTTTCCTGTCGAGGCGATCTCCGACGGAGACTGCGTGAATACGCCCGTTTTTCAGAAACAGAAAAGCGTCCGAGAACCGCACGGCCATATTCAGATCATGAATGGCGATGATTGCGGACACACCTTGTTCCCTGACCACCCGTCGGATCAACGACATCACGTCAAGCTGATTTTTCAGGTCAAGATTGCTCGTCGGTTCGTCCAAAAGTAAAATATCCGGCGCCTGAGCCAGGGCCCGGGCAATGACCACTTTTTGCAGTTCCCCGCCACTGAGCTGTCCGACGCTTCGCATGGCAAGGTGTGCAAGCCCCACCTGCCTGATAATTTTTTCCGCCATGTCATGATCTTCATCGCGCATGGACCATTTTATGTGAGGCTTGCGCCCCATGAGCACGGCCTCGAAAACGGTCATTTGATTTTCAGGATGGCGCTGAGGTACGTAACCTACTCGACGTGCCACACCGCTTCGACTGATGCGCAGCAGGTCTTCTCCGTCCAGCAGAACCGATCCGGCCCGGGGCGATAGAATTCGGTTCAAGCATTTGAGCAGGGTGGATTTTCCCGCTCCGTTAATCCCCATGACGGCCATGATATGGCCCTTTTTCAGGGTAAAATTCACATCCGCGAGTACCGGATGGCTGTTGTAGGAAAATTGGATGCCAAACGCTTCAAGTTTCATTTGTGTCCCCGAATGAGCAGGTAAAGAAACATGGGCGCCCCCAAAAAAGCGGTAATGACACCCACCGGCAATGCCCCCGAACCGATCAGCACCCTGCCCAGTGTATCTGCCGACAACAACAACAGAGCGCCTAAAATGGCGGAAAAGGGAATGAGCAGGCCGTGGTCGTCGCCGGCAAGACGCCTGGCCATGTGGGGCGCGATCAAACCAATAAATGCGATGACACCATGAAAGGCGGTCGCCAGTGCAGCCACCAGGGCCGCTGACACCATCCCCAAAATTCTCAGTTTCTCGACGTCGACCCCCAGTCCCCTGGCGGTTTCTTCACCCGAGGCCATGGCGTTGAAATCCCACCGCATGGCAGACAAGTAAACGGTGCATACCGTTACGGCTACTGCCATTAAGGCGATCTCCCGCCAATTTGACCGCGCAACATCGCCAAAGGTCCAAAACACCACCATTGCAAGTTCCGTTTCCGTTGCCAGATATTGAATCAGGATGGTGGCTGAAGCGAACAGGGAAGACAATGCGACACCCGCCAGGATGACGGCTTCGGGTGACAATTTTTTAAGCCGGGCCAGAACGAGAATTACCAGGGTCGCCGCCAGGGCTCCGATGAAAGCGAACCCCGTGACAGACATCACCCGCGATCCGAAAACAACAATGGACAAAGCCGCCCCGAAAGCCGCCCCCTGGCTGATCCCCAGGGTTGAGGGCGACCCGAGGGAATTTTTCAACACCGACTGAATGCAAAGGCCGGAAAGGGAGAGCCCCCAACCACAGATGATCGAAGAAACGACGCGGGGCAGGCGAATATCAATGATGACGACGCGTGAGGTGTGGTCGGCCTTGCCCATCAGCGCCATGAAAACATCTTTCATCGAAAGCCCGTAACTTCCCTGAGTGACGGCATATACGGCCATAATCAGAATCGCACCCGCCGGTACGCACAAAAAAAGCAACTTTCTGTGGTAACCCGCAAGGTAAGCGGATTTGATGGAGATGTCTAATTTTTTTGTTTTCACCTGTTCAACTCAACGGGACCGAAATCAATCTCCTTTCTCTTGACAGAAAGGATAATATTCGGATCGCATTTACGGTCCGTAATATCACATTCGAATTGGGTGTAAGGAATTGTTCCGCCCCTGTCCACAGGCACAAAAACCTAAAATGAGCGATTAGCTTTTAACGGCTAATCGCTCAACTCAGGAAAAAATATTTCCAAAATGGGCCTCATTCTTTGTACCTGTTCACGGGGCAGAAAGAGGCAATACCCTGTAAAGCACTGCCTGTAAGCGTTCACAGGTTACTGCATCTCTTTTCTATCCTCACTGTTTCGAATAAAAAAAGGCCACGACGGTGCATCCCGTTTTAAAGGGGGCTCGGACCTTCGTGGCCTTTATTATCTTTGATTGTGTTCCCCCCGCCATTAGAAGCTGGGGTTGATACCCGCGGGCCTATATCTGAATTTCAGTTATAATGATAGCGACTTCAGTCACAGTTGCAGGAAACAGATGCATACCGAAATTCTTCTCGCTTGTCAATGCTCTTCCGCCGTGTTCAATTGAGGGGCTGGATGGGGGTGCTTCGGTCTTTACCCCATGGTTGCAAAAATGAGAAAGTTATCGTTCTTTTGCAACGCTGGGGTTTACCACGGGCATGACACACGGCGACTGGTATACCTGAGCCGCCAATTGATTGCGGGCCGGCGTTTTTTTGGGCGGATTGATGACGTTCAGTGAAATCTGGATATTGTAAAAAGTAACCATATGAGGTAATATTTTTTTAATAAGCCTTGTAAGCCTTGATCTCGACCCAATTTACCTATTTCCGGACAAACACTAAGTAAAGGAGAGATTAACATGACCCGTTATAATTCCTTCACGATCGCTTTGATAATAGCACTTCTTTTCCTTGTCTCGACGTCAACCCACGCCGCCGACGCCATCATCATTGATCACGCCACCACCGACATCACCCAGATTCCCCAGGCGGCCATTGAAAATGCCAAGGCCAACCTGCACATCGCCTACGGACATACGTCCCACGGCAGCCAGTTGACAACGGGCATGAACGGACTGGTCGGTTTTGCCAACGGCGGCGGGCTGGGGTTGTCCCTGCCGACAGATATTTTCAAATGGAACAACGGGGGCAGCGGCGGGGCCCTGGATCTTGAGGAGGGTGACGGTTACGGATCAGGATGGATGGACCATGACTGCGGTTACTATCCCAACTGGGTCGAGGAAACCCGGGAATACCTGGACGATCCCACCCATTCCGATGTCAACGTGATTATCTGGTCCTGGTGCGGCCAGGTCTCGGGGCGCACTGAGCAGGACATGATCGATACTTACCTGGCCCCCATGACCCAACTGGAGCTGGACTATCCAAACGTCACTTTCGTTTACATGACCGGCCATGCCGATGGCAGCGGCGAGACCGGCAACCTGCATTTGCGCAACCAGCAAATCCGCGACTACTGCACGACCAATGGCAAGGTGTTGTTCGATTTTTACGATATCGAGTGCTATGACCCGGACGGTAATTACTACGGCGACAAGCTAGTTAACGATAACTGCGATTACGACAGCGACGGTAACGGTTCCCGGGATGCCAACTGGGCCACACAGTGGCAAAATACCCACACACAAAATGTGGATTGGTACAATTGCGGCTCGGCCCACAGCAAGCCACTCAACGCCAACCGGAAAGCCTACGCTGCCTGGTGGCTGTGGGCCAGGCTGGGTGGCTGGGAAGGTCCTTCGTCGACGTCCAGCGTTCCGGCACTAAATGCCTCCCTTTTTATACCGGTAATGCTGGTCCTGATCGGTGCGGGCTGTTTCGTGTTAAAAAAGCGGGCTGTTTCGCGTTAAAAAACGAATTCCTAAAATAAGCGATTCGCTTTTAGCCGTTAGCTCTTGGCCCCTTTGTTTCATTCATTTACAAACCATTGGCGTATAGCCTGGCAGGTGGTTTGATGAAGCCTCCTCGAAGGGAGTCCGAAGCCAGACCAATGAACGTCGAACGTCCAACTTCGAATAACGATGGAGCGAAGCGATCTGCACATTCGACGTTGGGCCTTCGATGTTCAATGCTCGACATTCTCAGGATTTCTGCTGGTTACATGTCACGCCGGATCGGTCCGAACCGCTTCGGGTCACCCGGGCTGAGCCCGCGCGAGGTTTAATTTACTGCAATTATTTTGCTAAAAGCTAACAGCTATCCACCGATGCTCACAATTTTTGTAGATCCCATCAAGGCGTATTTCCATTTTTTCAATTTTTCAGGAAAGCGACATGAATCTTGTCGACCACTGAAAAAATCAGGAAAACAATGCCGGAAACCATGATGATCGAAGCGCCCGATGTCAGATTGTAGCTGTATGAAAACCAGAGACCGACAGCCGTAAACACCGCTCCGAGGATACTTGACAGCACCATCATTTGAGCCAGGGAGTTGGCGTATTTTTCAACGATATATGGTGGGATCGTCAAAAGGGCAATGACCAGAACAAGACCGACGACCTGTATCACCAAAACAATGGTAATTGCCAGTATGCCCACCAGGCCGAAATAAAGCTTTTTAACCGGCACGCCTCTGATTCGGGCGAATTCCTCATCATAGGACATGGCCAGTATGTCCTGGTAATAATAAACAACCAGGGCGACCATGATCAATCCCACAACAGAAATGATGAAAAGATCCACCCTGGGTACGGTGAGGATACTTCCAAACAGATAACTCATCAGATCCACGTTATAGCCAGGTGTTAAATCGATCAAAATAATGCCAAAGGCCATGCCGATCGCCCATACGACCCCAATGATCGTATCCGCACGATGTTTGGCGGTGTGACTGATGGCCGCCATTACCATGGCGGCGAACAAAGAGAAGCCGATGGTGCCCGGCAGATAAGGCCAGTTGAAAAAAAACGCCAGGCCGATGCCACCATATGCAGCATGGGCGATACCACCGGCAAGAAAGACGATGCGATTAACCACCACGAGGGTGCCCATGATACCGCAGATAAGGCTGATCAACAGGCCGGCGGCCAGCGCGTTGCGCATGAAATCGAATTGCAGGGCTTCAATCATCGGATCTACATTTCATGGTTTTTCAGCACCCGGTGAGGCAGACCGTGGGCCACCAGCTCAACGGGACAGACTTCTTCGACGGTGCAGGGATACATGGTTTCCAGCATGTCGCCGGTGATTTCGGCCTGGTCATGATAATGCAGCTTTTTGTTGACGCAGGCCACGGATTTCACATACCGGGATATCACCAGCAGATCATGGCTGACAACCAGAACCGTTATGTCCTGGTTGAGCTCCTGAAGAAGCCGGTAAAACGCAGCCTGCCCCTTGGTGTCGATGCTGGCCGTGGGTTCATCCAGCAACAGAAGCCTGGGCCGGGACACCAGTGCCCGCGCGATGAACACCCGCTGACGTTGCCCTCCGGAAAGCATGCCGATTTTCTTGTCGGCGAAGTCCGCCATTTCCATACGCTCCAAAGCGGCCAGCGATTCTGTGCGGACGGCAGGCGATCGCCGTGAAAAGCGTTTGCCCGGTTCGATTTTCCCCATCTGCACCACGTCAAGCGACGTAATCGGAAAGCTGCTGTTGGTGTGAACATTTTGCGGCACATAGCCAATACATGTGGAAGCTGTTTGGGGAGATTTTCCATCAACGCGAACCATCCCCTTTTTCGGCGCCAACAAACCCAACATCAGTTTCAATAAGGTGGTCTTGCCGCCGCCGTTGGGCCCTATAATGGCCATGAAATCCTTTTGGCGGACGGTAAGGTTCACGCCTTCAAGAACGTTTTCCCCGCCATACGCATAATCAAGATCTTTAATCTCAACGATCGACATAACGCTTACCGGCTGTGCCTTATAGATGATTGGTTGCTTCTACCCCGTGGTTGAATACAAAATGTGAAAGTTATCGTTAATATCTGAGATAATAACCTGGATTGAGCCATTGGTGGTTGGCAGTTAGCTTTCAGCAAAATGATTCCGGTTCGTTAACGAAAAGCATGGCGTCACCGGCCAGGTCAAGCCCGGATGTCTTGTAAATATACGAAACAAAGTGGCTAACGGCTAAAAGCGAATCGCTTATTTCAGGTTTTATTTCAATGCGGCCCCGAATTTATCCGCAATCTGACGCAGATTGGCCAGCCAGTCTTCGGCCAAAGGGTTGGCAAAGGCCACCTGGCCGCCGATCTCCCGGGCAATCAGTTTGGCACTTTTGGTTGAAAACTGGGGCTGGACGAAAATCACCTTGATTCCTTTTTCCCTGGCATGCTCGATCAATTCTTTCAGTTGGCCTGGTTTGGGGGCCTTGCCTTCAATCTCGATGGGCACCTGTTTTAACCCATAGGCACGTGCAAAATAACCCCAGGCTGGATGAAACACCATGAACCCAAGGCCCTTTTTCCCTGTGAAGGTCTCTTTCAAATCGGCGTCCAATTGGTCTATCCTCGCCGAAAATACCTTGAAATTGGCGCCATAGGCACTCCGATGTTCAGGATCGGCCTCCTGCAAAGCAGCCAGTATGGCACGGGCCTGGATTTTCACCAATGGTGGTGACAGCCATATGTGAGGATCAAGTCCGGTGGGCTCATGGCCGCCTTTATGTTGTTTTTCTTCATGGCAATCATGATGGTGGTACGCCGCCATGGCATGCTTTTCAATGCGATGGTCCGTATGGACCACCCGCATGTTGGGATTGGTTGCCGCAATTTTTTCAAGCCAAACATTTTCGAACGGAACACCGATGGCAAAATAGTTTTTTGCCTTTGAAAGATCAGCCATCTGTTGGGGTGTGGGCTCATATGTGGCGGGGCTGGAACCGGGCTGGACCATTACCTGAACATCCACTAAATTCTTGCCAATTTGTTGCACAAAGTATTTTTGAGGCACAATACTGACAAATACGGGGAGTTTGTCGGCCGAGAAACAATTGCCCTGCGAGACAAAGAGAATAAAAAGAATAGCGATAACAAAGATAGGCATTCTGAACAGTCGTTTCATCTGAATCCTTTTCATGCGGACTTGCTTTTCGTGTAAACGCGCACAGGGTACCGCATCGAATTTTACCGGTAAGCAATAATATTGCATTGTTTTTATGAACGCAAGATAGATGGCATCCTTGGGGAGAAAAATTGTAAGCCTCACGGGAACCGCATCGGCTTTGTCACCGGTTGCCTTTTTGATGTTCTGGTGGGAATTGTTTCATAAATCTGGTGGGAATTGTTTCATAAATAGGGTCCATCCGGAAATGGCCATTTGTCCGATATCTGCGTTATAAGAAGATTTTTATCCCTCGGAATATCAACCATATGCCTCCGATAAAAATTGTCTTAAACCCTGATCTCGACTCAATTTGCCTATTTCCGGCCGGACACTACATAGCGGTCGTACACCCGAAATTGTGGCAGATCGGATTTAAACGTTTTCAAGGCGATCCGTTTTGCGTTTCCTGCTCCATCCGGAAATGCCGATCAGACCTGTACCAAGCAGTAGCAGGGTTGCCGGTTCGGGCACAGGTGCGGGCGTGCTTCTTTCCACAAAAAAACCGATTATGTGGCCCAGGGCGCCTTCATCGTTCCAAATTGAAGTCCTTGCCCACATGGCCGCATACTGCTCCGATCCGGGGCCATAACCGTCATTCGGCTCACCAACGTTCCGATGGGTAGATGCCCATGCCTCATTGGTCGCCCATTGCCGGCCGGCGGCGGACAGCCGGTTGTCTGCGCTTTTTTGGAAATCACGAAGCCAGTATGCTTCATGATTTTTCGTGCCGAAAATAAGATTTGCGATTGTATCTTGTTCCGCCTGTTCTGTTATCGGTGCAAGAGACCACAGGCTTGATAAAAGCAGGGCATCAATCGTATTCCACGCTTTATGATCGCGATCTTCGTATATCCAATGTGGATAATCCTGCCCGTATGGGCCGGCGTTCGATTTTTCAACGAACATGGCATATGCCGCAGCGCTCCCCGGCAGGCCTAAAACAAAGGACAGCAACAAACAAAATATGGATAATTTTCTCATGACGAACCTCCCTTTTACAGATGGTCGGTAAAACAATTGTGTTTTTTAAGAAGCAGTAATCGAAGTAGAAAAAAATTGTAACCATAAATATAGCAAACACTGTACCAATCATTTAACCTACTGATAATAAAATATATATTTATATTCAACGGCGGATGCGAGCTGTGAAAACTGCTTTAAAATGATGCAGCGAAATATATAAACCATCTATATCTCATTGTTATCATGAACAATAAACCAATTTGCACCAAAATGAGGCAATTTTCGTGGTGCATGATAACGCTCCTTTCGGATTGTGTCGCCCTCCGTCGTTGCGTAAAAAGGCTTGCGTTGATTGCATCAAAATTGATATTCTACGGTTATGGAAATTCCACTTCACAATGCGATGGATGGCCCGCCCGTATCCCTTTTCATCCAATGTCTGGTCGACGGTTTCTTCCCGGAAGTCGGCGAGGCCATGGTGCATATTTTAGAGTCCCTTGGCCTTCGAACGGACTATCCTGCGGACCAGACCTGTTGCGGCCAGCCGGCCTTCAACGCCGGCTACCGCACAGAAGCCCGACGGGCGGCCCGGCATTTTATCGAAGTGTTCGAATCGTCTGACCGAATCGTGTGCCCCTCCGGTTCCTGCGTCCACATGGTCCGTGAGTACTATCCCCTGTTATTCGAAACAGAACCCCGCTGGCAGCATCGGGCAGTGGCCGTGGCCGAAAAAACGTTCGAATTCTCCGAATTTCTCGTAGACGTTCTGGGTGTGGAAGATCTTGGATCACGCTATGCGGGGCGTATCACTTACCACGACTCCTGTCACCTGCTGCGCGGTATCAGCGTTGGCCGACAGCCGAGGCGTTTGCTCAAAAATATTCGTGGTGCCGAATTCATAGAAATGCCCGAGTCGGACCGTTGCTGCGGATTTGGCGGCGCTTTTTCTGTCAAGTATGCGGAGATTTCCACGGCCATGCTGGAAAACAAGGTGGGATGCATCGTCGCCAGTGGTGCGGATCTGGTGGTCGGCTGCGATGCAGGCTGCCTCATGAACATCCAGGGAATGCTGGACCGCAAAGGATTGGGAATAAAGACCATGCATATTTCCCAGTTGCTGGCCCGGGGAATGGATTAGCCCATGGCGCAAGTGACCACGCAGCAATACCGCCACAAAGCCGCCGAGGGTATCGGGAATCCGGTGCTGCAAAAAACGCTGGCCAACCTTCAGGACAAATTCGGAAAGGGTGCTGCCCAGGCATACCGTCGGCTTCCGGAAGGACCGGGTTTGCGCTTGGTGGCCCACGACATACGCATGGAGTCCATCGCGTATCTGGACATTCTGCTCGATCGGCTCACGGCGACCATCGAGCAGAATGGCGGCAGGGTGTTCTTCGCCCATGACGCAGATGCCGCAGTGGGTTACATTCGCCGGCTGGCCCGGGAAAAAGCGGTTCGCCGCGTGGTCAAGGGCAAATCCATGGTTTCCGAGGAGATCGGCCTCAACGAAGTCCTGGAAGCGGATGGGATCGACGTAACCGAAACCGATCTGGGGGAATACATTGTTCAATTGGCCGGCGAGCAGCCTTCGCATATCATCGCTCCGGCCGCCCACAAGACCCGATTCGATATCGGGCGCCTGTTTCAGGAATCATTGGGCATTGATTACAGTGACGATCCCCCCACCCTGACCTGGGCCGCCCGCAAGGCATTGCGTGAAAAGTTTTTGTCCGCTGATATGGGAATCACCGGCTGCAACCTGGCCTGCGCCGAAACCGGACATATCGCGGTGGTCTCCAACGAGGGCAACATTCGCATGTCCTCTACCCTGCCACGCATACATGTGGCCGTGATGGGCATGGAGCGGGTGATCGCACGGCTGGAGGACCACGACATCCTGCTGCGCCTGCTGACCCGTGCGGCGGCGGTCCAGAACATGGCGACCTATGTCAATTATATCGGCGGCCCCCGGCGGCCCCCGGCGGCCCGAACAGGCCGATGGACCGGAGGAATTTCATCTGGTAGTACTGGACAACGGGCGCTCCAAAATCCTCGCCGATACGCGTTTCAGGGAAATACTCTGCTGCATCCGCTGTGCCGCCTGTCTGAACATTTGTCCGGTATACGGAAAAATCGGCGGCCATGCCTACGGATATCCATATTCGGGTCCGGTCGGCGCCGTGGTAACCCCACTGCTGGTGGGCATCAACCGCGCCCGGCACCTGTGCCAGGGAGAGACCCTGTGCGGAGCCTGTAAAAATGCTTGCCCAATCAATATCGATATTCCGCGTATGCTGCTGGAGCTGCGTGCCCAACTGGCCGACGGCGATCCAAAATGGGATGTGGCCCGTGCCAACCCCATCGAAAAAATAGCCTATACTGCCTGGTCCCACATCGTCGATGATCGACGATTATACGATCTATGCCTGAAAGCCGGCAATTTGTTTCAGAAACTGATGCCCATGACCGCAGAGGGCATGATCCGGCGACTTCCCAAGCCCCTGGACGGGTGGACCCGCAGCCGAGACCTGCCGCCCCTGGCCCGCAAACGGTTCGCCCAACGGTACAAGGAACGCAACCAATGAAAGGCAATCAGCGGGACCGTTTTCTGGGAACCGTGCGAAGCGCACTTGGCCATGCCGGTGATTTATCCAGGCAGGCGCCCAACGGGTTGTTTCCCACGCACCCCTCGGAGAAAAGTCTGGCGAGGCTCGAAAGGATCCGTCATCGCCAGGAAGATGAGCGGGATGCGTTGATCCAACGGTTGAAAACAGCCGCGGAGCCCATCAGCCTTGAAGTCCATTGTGTAAGCAGCGCTTCCGGGGCGGCAACGGTTATGGTCGATAAAATTGTCTCCGTCCCCACGGAATGGAACGGCCCCCGCCAGGTGTGTACCTGGAACGACCCCCTAATCGATTCCCTGGGGCTCAAATCCTTGTTGGCCAAGCACGGTATTCCCGTGGTCTCCATGACCGATTTTGTTCCTCTGGCGGATGCAGACCGGATATCCGCCGATCAGCAAGCGGCCCTGAGAAAAGGGGTTGTAGACAGTTTTGTGGGGATCACCACCGCGGATTTCTGTGTGGCCGATACCGGCACCCTGGTGTTGCGCACGCGGCCCGGTCAGCCCCGCAGCGTCTCCCTGGTACCATCCATCCACATGGCCGTAATCACCGCAGACCGAATCGTGGCTAACTTCAAGGAACTTTATGCCATTTTGCGTTGGAACAGCCCTGATGACGGAGTTGATCTGTCCACCTGCATGACTTTTATCTCAGGACCGAGCAAAACTGCCGACATCGAGGCCACCCTGGTTCACGGTGCCCATGGGCCCAGGGCCATGGTTCTAATCGTAATCTACAAAAAAAATAGCTTACGGCAATGACCATGGCAACGAGAGGTCTGGCAAACCGCTCCATTTCTTACCGTGCCAGGAAGACCTCATTCCCATTTAACATCAGTTTCCCATCAACGGTTTTTGCCTGGTGGCTCAGATGATCGCCTTTCTGGACAAAAAGGCCGGTTTGCATTCCGGGATACAGGGGTCTCGTCAGTTTGGGATTCCCAACCGCCAGTGCCGCCGGGAACGTGAGAGCCGATTCGAGATGAAAAATGTCCAGCAAAATACACGGCTGGTTGATAACAGGGGCAAACTGCATGAAGCTCATATCTTGGAGCAACCGCAGCGCAACGCCACCCTCAATCTTTCCCTCGTCGAGTTCGATATGCAGGTCAGAGATCCTGATTTCGAGTCCTTTTTTCAACAAATCTTCGCATGCGGCAAGAGCCCGGAGGTTGGATGCCGCCATTTTTTTATTCATGGATGTATTGGCCACATTGCCCCCCCTGTCCGGAGCGGCCTTTTTCTCCGATAGCGTATCAAACAGGTTTGCTGCGCACAGCCGCATCAAAGATGTGTAACCGCCGGCATCCATTCCGTTCACGGCAACCTGCACGGATGCGTTTTTTACGTTTATCTTATCAGAGCGCATGCCGTCGACGGCAAACCGAGTCTTTGTGGAAACGATCTTATGATCGCCGCTGCTGTCAATGGTGTAACTTCCGGCAAGAGATTCGATCTGAAAATGTTTTTTTTGCAAACGGGCGTGCATTCCGGCCAGGGAGAAATTGACTGCGCCATCCCAGATAAAGGTGGAGATGCGTGTCAGGTTCGAATCCATGGACATCGGGCCGATGGACAGCCGGTCTCCGCCGGACAGGCCGCCCCAGTTCCCGACGGAAATGAAGGTAGCCAGTGTGCGATCCGTTGTGGTGACGATGCTGCCGGCCTTGACATCGATGGTGTCATTGTCGGCCGGAATCATGAATGTATCCAATGCGAAGGTGTTTTCAACGCTCCCCAACAGCCCGTACCGGGTGGTAATGTGAACGGGGTCCCTGCCGAGCAGGTTCTCGGCCACGAAATAAGCGTACCAGGGGTTGCTGTTGAGACGGGTGGTGGATACAACACCGGTAAACCCGTGCTCGGCATGATCTTTGAGAATGATCTCTTCAATGGAGCAAACGGATTTCAAGGCACCCAGATTCAGCTTCCAGATAATGTCCGATGTCCCATAACCCCTTTCATAATCGATAATTGTAACTGAATATCCGCTTCCGGTGGCTGCATGCCGGGCATTCAATGCGTCAACCACCCGGCGAAGGGTCTTTTCCATAAGGAGTCCGCTTACAAAAGGCATGGCCGAGATTACACCGGCGACCAGAAGGATTGCCACCGAGATAGAGATGTTTTTTTTCATATCCGCTCCCCGTGAGAATTGCTGGGTGTTTCGTTTTTTGCACATATAATCTGACGGCGACAATAACATGCAAGTTACGTGCAGAAATATTTGGAAAGGAGCAACAATAGCCGCAAAACCACCCGATGTCGAAGGCAGGGAATTCCGCACAACCATCGATCATGGAACCAATGCCCGGACTGCTGAACCGCACCGGCAGCAGGATCTTGTCCTTTATGTGGCCAATACCGACCCGGCCCTCAGGCCATCCAGGAATCGCCGGCACAATTTCTCCGAAACCCGGTGGGCATAAACAGTGCCGTCCGGTTCGACGCCGCGGATAATACCATCGGCCAGAAAGGCCGCCACGATGCGCATTCCTATCTCCTGCCGATCCAAAGACGGATCCACCACCCGCGCCATGGGTACTGCCCGGGGAAAAGGCAAACCATCGGCCATCAGTGCTTTTATGAAATTAAGCAGGCGACCCAGTCGCAACAGCGTGACCGAATCGGTCCGCGTGGTGCGATGTCGAATGGGCAACGCCGTGGAGCGCATACACTCGAACGATGGCGGCAATACACCCAAACGTTCACACAATCGGTAATCGGGGCTACCTGGTGCCGGGTAATAAACGGAGACACCGGCCAGCACAGGACGCCGGGCCAGAAACAGCAGGTCGTCCACCGACACAAACGGATCCTGCTCCGGTGCTCCGACGATGATATAACCCACCGCCGACATGCCTGTATCACGGGCATGGCCCAACGCCTGGTCGAATGCGGCGCGCACGTCCGGCCGATTGAAGCGCTTCAGTTGAGCGGCATCGGCGCTTCCCAATGACAGGTTCAGGGTTCTGAAACCGCTGCTGCCCATGACCCGGACAACCTCTGCGGTCAATGACGGCGGGAACAGGCCGTTCATGGCACGAAGCTCGGGAAGGTCTACACCGAAAATGGATCGGATACCGTCCATCAATGCCATGAACCAACTACGGTTCATGGTCAGGTTTTCGTCCTCGAAATCGATCAGGCCCACACGACGGTCCCTGGCAGCCGCCCGAATTTCCTGCAAAACGGCGGTTACGGAGCGACGCCTGAAAGGCAACCCCGATTGGACACCGGTCGCACAATAGCTGCATCCCATGGGACAGCCCCGACTGGCCGTCACCACAACGCTGTCCCGGCCGGAACGCTGGTAAAAGGGGCGACGGATCAAATCATGGGCCGGAACGGGCAGGCGGTCCGCATCATGGACCACGCACGGATCACTGATGTACAAACTGCCGTCCGAACGGCGAAAAACAATCCCCGGCACATCGCACAGCGGGCTTCCGGTGCGCAAGGCCCTGGCCAGAGCCGGCAGTCCGTCCTCCCCTTCTCCGCGAAGCACCACATCCACGGCCGGTTCGGCCATCACCGCTTCGGGAAGGGCCGTGGGATGGTGTCCCCCGAGTACCACGGTTGCGGCAGGGAGCTGTTTTTTGACGATGCGGGCCACTTCCAGGGCAATCTGGCTGTAGGCGGTAAACAAAGATGAAATGCCGACAAGAAAAGCACCGCTTTCCTTCACCTGCCGCCCGATATGTTCGAAACTGTATCCGTAATGCCGAAAATGATGAAACAATGCCGTGGGGCTGCGGTCCGGCCGACCATAATAACGATTCAGGTGACCCATTCCCTCAGGCAGGGTACCGGGCCGTGACTTTCTGGTGGCCAGGCAATCCAAAATGGATGCCGTATAGCCCTGCCGGGTCACTGCGGCAGCAATGGATGCCAGGCCATAGGGGATGGTCCGCTTGGCCGTATGGTAGAAATCGGCAAGGGGAGGTTGGATCAGCAGTATGTCAACCATGGGCTTATGCGGCTTCAGGGCAATCATATATAAACGGGATTTTACTTGCGATGGCCCTGTTTACACATTTATCCGTGATGATTGGAAACGTCTTGCCCCAGCGAATTAACCCAGGCGGGAAATGGTATCGAAGGTGCGGATTTCCGCCGGCAGATCTTCGGGACCAATGGTATTTTCCACCCCCATGGCAAAGGCGCGTTCGATGACATTCTGCAATTGGATCAGGTTTCCCGGCCAGTGATAGTGCAACAGGATATGCATGGCCGATGGGGTGATGCCATATATTCTGGTCTTGGCTGCGGGGATGTCCTCATACAAAAAATGGTTGATCAGCAAAGGGATATCCTCTTTGCGCTCCCGCAACGGTGGCAGTTTGATGAAAACGGCATCGAACAGATCCATCAGGTCCTTGGTCATGGCGCCGCTGGCGATGACATCGTCCAGATCCCGGCTCGTGCCGGCGATCAGACGGGGCCGCTGACCGGATTCCGATTCATTGTGCTGTAAAGCCTTCATCATCTTTTCACGGATGGCAACCGGCAGGGCGGTGACTTCGTCCAGATACAGGGTGCCGTCGCCCACAGATTGAATGACATCCGCCAGGTGTGCACCCAGCTCGCTATCGGACTTGCTTTCCTTATTGAGGCTGTTGCAGTTCAGTGGCACAAAGGAAGAGGCTTTACGGTCACTGTTGTCGTGAATGGTTCGCGCCGTCAGATGTTTGCCCGTACCACTCTCACCCTGAATCAGAACCATGGGATTTTCGATGCTGATGGTGTCGATCAGCTCGTATATCTCGCGCATCTGTGGGCAGATGCCAACGATGCGGCCATACTGGTGACGGTCCCGGGCAATCTTGCGGATCAGTTGGGCCTTGTCCTTGATTTTGTTCTCTTCGACGATGCGATCAATGATCAATTTCAGGTGATCCAGTTTGAACGGCTTTTGAAGATAGTCGTAACTACCGAACTTCATGGCCTGAATCGCCGACTCCATAGACCCGTATCCGGTGACGATGATCACTTCGGTCTGGGGCCGGTATTTTTTGATGGCGACCAACAATTCCAGCCCGTTGAACTCGGGCATCTTGTAATCTGTGAAGACAATATCAATACCTTTTTCCTTCACGATTCCCACCGCTTCGATGCCGTTGTCCACAGTGGTCACGTCATACCCTTTGATGGTCAAAAATTGTTCGACCATGGCCAGGATGTCGTGGTCGTCGTCCACAAAGAGAATTCGGGTGTCAGACATGCGATAACTCCAAAAATGGAATGGTTGACAAGCATCCATCCGGTCTTAACCCGGCGGATGGCGCCGCGCTTTTCGTTAATGAACCGGAATCATTTTGTTAATTGCTATAAGCGAATGACCAATAGCTCAATTCAGGTATCAATACTACGGATCCTTGGGACATCAACTGTGTTTATATAGTAAACCCCGTTTCAAAGATCAACCAATTAGGCATTGTCAGATGGATTGACTTTGTTCATCCGCCTTTTTATACTCGAATCAATACGCATGGGACATGGAGGGAAAATGACTTTTTCAATATTGATGGTATGCACCGGCAATATCTGCAGGAGCCCCATGGCCGAAGGCTTGCTCCGCCATGGGCTGCCAAAAACGATTCGATCAACGGTTTCGGTTCGATCGGCAGGCACCCACAGCCTGCAAGGCAACCGTGCCGAACCGCTGGCCGTTGAAGCTGCGGCGGCTTACGGTGCAGATATTTCAGGACACCGGGCAAGGGTTTTAGATGCCGCCATGATTCGGGCCAGCGACCTGGTGTTAGCCATGGAAAATTACCATCTGGAAAAAATCAACAGCCTGCTGGTTTTCCGCTGTAAATATGCCCGGTTGCTGGGCTCATTCGCACCCCAACGTCATACTCCGGAGATCGAGGATCCTTACGGATCACCGGCCAGCGCATATGAACACTGTGCCCGCGACATCGTGGACTGCCTGCCGGAACTCATCAATTTTATCCGCCGACAGATTGAAAAAGCCGCCCCATGACGGCCGCGGCGGGAATCCTCCGCCAGCAGATCATTACGCTTCCCGAACAGGTGGAGACGAATTGAATGACAGCGAACGAACAGATGCAGGAATCGAACATTGCACAGCCGGCCCCTATCAGGAACAATTGAAAGCATTCCTGGGCAGTGCAAGAAAAAAATGCGGTGGACATCATCCCCAATTACCGGAAGAGGCATTTGCCTGGTATCGAAGAATTAAGGAATAAAAAACGATGCTGGAGACAACGCCATGAAAAAAATCGAAGTCTATGAAGTCGGACCGCGCGACGGTTTCCAGAGCATTGGCGAATATATCCCGCTGGAAACAAAAATTCAGATCATTGATGGGCTTCTGTCGGCCGGGATTAAGCATTTGCAAATCACGTCGTTCGTCAGTCCCAAAGCGATTCCTCAGATGAAAGACGCCCGGGATTTGGCTGAAAACTGCGTAAAAAAACATCCCGAGGCCGATTTTTTTGCATTGGTTCCCAATTTGCGTGGTGCCGAAGCTGCCTGGAAATCCGGGCTCAAATGGATAACCTATGTCGTATCACTGAGCGAAAGCCATAACCGGGCCAATATCAACAGATCGCATAATGAGTCGTTTGCGGAGCTTCAAAAAATACTTAAGGCATACGCAGACATGGACGTTTGTCTTGATCTGGCAACCACTTTTGGCTGTCCCTTTGAGGGGAAAAAACGCGAAAAAGATGTTTTGCCGTTTTTGGAACCTTACGTGGATTGCGGCATACGGACCGTCAATCTTTGTGATACCATCGGAATCGCAAATCCCGCTCAGGTACGCAATATCATTGATGCCGTGAGAAATGAGTACCCATCACTGGATTTACAGGTTCATATCCATGATACCCGCAACATGGGAATGGTCAATACGCTGGCTGCCATCGAACAAGGTGTCTGCAAAGTGCAATCGACTCTCGGCGGTTTAGGCGGATGTCCATACGCACCGGGCGCTTCAGGGAACCTGGCAACGGAAGATTTAGCGTTCATGCTGTCTGAAATGGGATATGAAATAAATATCGATGTTTTAAAAATGATTGAACTCGCCAGATATCAAGCTGAAGCTATCCCGGAAGGTCAGTTCAGCGGTCATCTGTATACAGTCACGGATAGATGTCAGGAGCACTATATCAATAACGCTTAAGGGAAACTGCAATGTATAAATTGTACTTGGCTATCGATAAGCTTATAAATGGGTAGGAAATGCTTCTGCGTAGGTTATTATGCTTTTGGCAATAGTAGTCGTGTTAGTGCCTTACACCTCAGTTTCTACCCCAAAAAAAACAAAAAAATGGGGGTATATGGTTTACGGGTTTCCTGCCTCAGTCCCCAGTCCTCAGTCCTCAGCACTCAGCACTAAGTCTTCTATTGGGTTGCAGGTTTCCCGCCTTAGAAGTTATAATGCGTTATTTTTTGGGTGCTCGCTATTTCATGAAGGCTATTGATTCCTTATTTGTCTTGACAATGGGGTCCACTTCACTGACCGCTGAAGATATTTAGGAAGATTCCGTCAGCCAGATTTCCCTCAACAAATTCAAACTTCCCCCCACCTCCACCCAGTCCGCAGTAATTGCACAAATGCTTAAAGACGAGCTTTTGCTCGATGGTAATGCCCGCCAGAATCTGGCAACCTTCTGTACCACATGGGCAGAAAAAGAAGTACATGAACTCATGGACTTATCGCTGGATAAAAACATGATTGACAAGGATGAATATCCGCAAACCGCCGAAATTGAATCGCGTTGTGTGCATATCCTGGCTGATTTATGGAACAGTCCTGAATCCAAAACCACCATCGGCTGCTCGACCACAGGCTCATCAGAAGCCGCCATGCTCGGCGGGCTGGCAATGAAGTGGCGTTGGCGGCAGGTCCGGGAGGCCGCGGGGCTGGAGACCACAAAGCCCAATCTTGTCTGCGGACCTGTGCAGATATGCTGGCATAAGTTCGCCCGCTATTTTGACGTGGAATTACGCCAGATTCCGCTTGACGGCAGCGAAGTCGGTACCAATCCTGATAAAATTAGGGACTACGTTGATGAAAACACCATCGGCGTTGTCCCCACTCTGGGGGTCACCTATACCTGCGTTTACGAAGACGTTGCCGCCATTGCCAGGGAACTGGATAAAATTGAAAAAGAAAAAGGCTGGGATATCCCTATCCATGTTGATGCCGCTTCTGGTGGCTTTATCGCGCCGTTTGTTCAGCCTGAGCTGGAGTGGGATTTTCGTATTGAGCGGGTCAAATCCATTAACTCTAGTGGACATAAATACGGTTTGTCCCCCTTGGGTGTGGGCTGGGTTGTCTGGCGCTCACACGATGAACTGCCTGAAGGGCTGATCTTTTACGTAGATTATCTGGGCGGAAATATGCCAACATTCGCCCTCAATTTTTCACGCCCCGGCGGGCAGATTATTGCCCAGTACTATAACTTGATGCGTTTGGGCTTTGAGGGATACAGGGGGATACAGCAGGCGTGTATGAATACTGCCTTGTTTTATAACGGTCGTGGCGGCCTGCCGGCACTCAGCTATACATTGAAAGACGGCGATTGGGGGTTCAACCTCTATGACCTGTCGGATCGTATCCGGCAGCGCGGCTGGCAGATTGCTTCTTACCCGCTGCCGGGTAACCGGCAGGACACCGTTATCCAGCGTATTATGATTCGTCATGGGGTAAGTCGTGATCTCGCCGCCTTGCTGCTGGCCGATATCAAGGCCGCGGTTGAACATTTCAATGCATATCCTGTCAAGCACTCTGACGCATCACGCACCTTCAGCCATTAACAGTGGTAAAATCATGAATAATCATACGATACTTGGGCAAATCTTCGATAAGATAGAGCCTGTTACAGAAACGGGGATACACGGTTTTTTTCAACTGCTTGATAAACAGCCGATAATCTTTATCCTGCTATCACTTGCCGTTGGCACATTTATTGGTAAACGCAGCGTTAAGGGGATCTCGCTGGGTTCGACAGCAGGAACGTTATTGGTGGGGGTAATCCTCTCGATGATTGCCCAGTCTGCGTATGGCATTACGTATGCGATTCCCGGTATTTTGTCGTCTTTCATGTTACTGCTGTTTATGTACGCCCTGGGGTTGAAAGTAGGGCCGCAATTTTTTGCGGGTCTGCGTAAAGGCGGCATCGCGTTTATTGTCATCGGGCTTATCGTATGGAGCCTGAACTGGCTGATCTGCTATTTCGGCGCATCGTCAGCAAAACTTGCGCCAGGCTATGCAACGGGCCTGATTTCAGGAAGCTACACCATAACCGCAATCCTTGGGGTCGGGCAGAGTGCCCTGACCAGCGGGGCATATACGCCGCCTGCGGGCATGAATTCGGGAGAAGTCAGCGCGAATATGGCAGCGGCCTATGCCATCAGCTATCTGTTGTCGAGTGTGGGCATCATTTTATTAATTAGATATTTGCCCAGAATGTTCGGGCGCGACGCTGTTGCTGATGCCAAAGCCGCAGAGCTGGACTATAGCGGCGGGGCAACCCACCCGGTTCCCGGTGCACCGGGGGCGTTGACAATGGGTTTTTCCCCTTATGACCTGCGCGCTTTTGATGTGACGCATAAAACCTTTATAGGCAAAACGGTTTCTCAATTGGCAAAAACCTTCCCTGCAACCCCTATCTTACGTGTTGTTCGCAGTGGTAAGGTGCTGGATCTTTCCAGCGATCCAACCCTGGAATTAAATGACATTGTTACCGTTCGCAGCGATGTGCATGAACTGATTTTCACCGATGGAGAACTGATCGGACCGGAATCAGATAACCAGCTGGCACGCCAGGTCACCATCGAAGTGGCCGATGTTCACGTCGCTTCTCATGCGATTTCAGGAAGCAGTATCGCGGAACAGCAACAGTCAGGTCTGGTGGGAGGAGTTACTATTCAGGCACTGTTTCGGTCAGGTAATGAAATCCCTGTGGGTCCAGACAGTGAGGTGCGCTTTGGAGATGTAATTCGCCTGGCAGGTCCAGACGCGGCTATTCAGCTTGCCGCAAAACATTTTGGCGGACGGGCGATCCTGCCGACTATGAAGTCCGAGATACTCTATCTGGCCTTTGCCATGCTGGTTGGATATCTGGTGGGTATTATTACGGTTCATGTCGCCGGAATTCCCTTTGCCCTGGGGACTTCTGCCGGGTGTATTCTTGCGGGTATCGGTGTTAGTTACTGGCGCAGCCGTAACCCTGAATTTGGCGGTCCGGTACACGAAGGCGCGCGCAGTTTCCTGCAGGATTTCGGGCTGAATGTCTTTGTCGCCGTACTGGCAGCGAATGTGGGGCCTAAGGTCATTACCGCATTGGCAGGCGATACCATTGTGTGGCTTGCCATTATCGGTACAGCGGGAGCCTTGATCCCGCCTTTTGTCGCCTTTTGGGTGGGTGAATCGAAAAGCTCAGTTGCGGCTATCCCGTACCCCGTGACCTATGCACTTACCACAGTACTGACACTGATCGGCGGCTATATATCGATGATTCTGTCCTGATCGTGCTGATCGTCCATTGAGTCGTTGCCAAGGCTATGAAAGGGTGCTAAAGAGATGTTATAATTTTTTAGGATAACAGTTAGTTGTGAATTGGAAAAGCCCTATATGGAGGTAGTTTGCGACCAAACAGAATACTTCCAAAACAGGCAATTTCCAAATGCATTACAAAGATATCAAGGCTCAGGTTCGTAAGCAACCAAAAACCGAACATCCCAATTGGTATCGTCTCAATCGAAAGGAAAAAAAACTGATTGCCCCCCACAACGTTCTGACCAAAAAGAGACAAGCCCTTATATTGGGATGGAAAGCAAACAAAATCGTGCGTTTATCGGCTTACCTCTTAACCGCAAGAAAATGATCAGTCATGTGCAAATGTCCCAGTTCAGATTGTCGTTTTCATATGCCCAGATGATCAAGGCGATCAGGCCGTTTTCACGGCGGCATCCCCTTCACGCTTCAAGGCCTTGGTAGCCTGTTCGCGTAATTTGTATTTCTGAATCTTACCTGATGCCGTCGTGGGATATTCGTCTATAAGAAAGAAAAAAGTCGGTATCTTATGAAAGGCGATCTTATCCTTACAAAAGGCTTTCATCTCCTCCTGTGAGGGTTTCTCCCCGCCCCTGGTCTGGATATAGGCGACAACTTCCTCACCGTACTTTTCACTCGGCACCCCTACCACCTGAACATCTGTAATTGCCGGATGGGTATACAGAAATTCCTCTATCTCTCGCGGGTAAATATTTTCTCCTCCCCGGATAATCATATCCTTGATGCGGCCGGTAATTTTACAATAGCCGTTTTCATCCATCACGGCCAGGTCACCCGTATGCAGCCAGCCATCAGTATCGATCGCTTTCCGGGAAGCCTCTTCCATCTTGTAATACCCCTTCATCACATGGAACCCCCGGGTACACAGTTCCCCCTGTTCGCCCGGCGGCAACGGGGTGCCGTCACCAGCCGGATCAACAATCTTGACCTCCACATCGGGCAGTGCCCGGCCCACGGTACTGACCCGTAATTCCAGAGGATCTTCGGTCCGGGTCTGGGTGATACCCGGTGAAGATTCAGTTTGCCCGTAAACAATGGTCATTTCATCGGCGCCCATGATATTTTTATCAACAACTTTTTTCATAATCTCAATCGGACAGGGGGATCCGGCCATGATCCCGGTGCGCAAGCTTGAGGTGTCGTAATTTTTTTGGGCCATTTCTTGCAACTCGGCAATGAACATGGTCGGCACACCGTGAACGGCGGTGCATTTTTCGGCCTCGATGGTTTCGAGCACCAAATCCGGCTTGAACTGGATCACCGGCGTCATACAAGCTGCCGATACCAGACAGGTCAAGGTACCTAATACACAGCCAAAGCAGTGGAAAAAAGGGACCGGAATGCACAGACTGTCTTTTGTACTCAGTTTCATGCACTCGCCAATGCTTTTGGCATTACCGATGAGGTTGGTATGGCTCAACATCACGCCTTTGGGAAAACCGGTGGTACCGGAAGTATACTGCATGTTGACGACATCCTCCGGATCAAGACACTCCTGACGTTGCCTCAGTTCCTCATCTGAGATGGCCTTGCCTTTTTCGATCATTTCATCCCAACTGAACATGCCGGGCTGCTTTCCCTCGCCAATGTAGACGATATTTTTCAAAAGGGGCAGTTTTTCCGACTTCAATTGGCCGGGATGGGCATCTTTCAATTCCGGACAGACCTCGTCGATGACCTTCAGGTATTCGTCTGGTGTGCGCACCCCGCCGATCAGCACGAGCGTGGTGGCATCAGACTGTTTTATCAGGTATTCCAACTCGAATGATTTGTAATTGGTGTTGACCGTTACCAGCACGGCGCCCATCTTGGCTGTCCCGAATTGGCAGTACAGCCATTCGGGCACGTTGTTGGCCCAGATGGCGATTTTTTCGCCTTTTTCAACACCCAGCGCCATGAAGCCCTTGGCCACATCGTTGCAGATCCCCTGCAACTGTCTGTAACTGAAGCGAATATTGCGTTCGTGATAATTTACCGCCGGGCTAGTGCCAAACTGATCGGCAACCTTATCAACCAACTGGCCAATGGTGGTTTGTCCAACTTCATATTTCGGTAGCTGCATGGTTTTCTCCTTTTCATGATATGAACAATAATGCAGCTGGGACGACTGCCAGCTGTGACAATAGCACTCGCGCTTTATTTCAGCCAAAAGCGCCAGGCGCAAAACCACTCTGGCGGATGGGTATCCGGCGGACAACCAACGCATTCGGTTTGTATGCGCGGATCAATGGTTTCGGCAAAGCGTGCATATTCAACCAGACCGCCTGATTTACAAGGGTAATCGTCGAGTCCTTTGCGTTGGCGGGCGGCCTGAACGCGGCAAACATTCATTTTGAAGACAACGCTGTCACCTTCTTTCTCAAAACTCTGGGTGTTGATACGGGCATAGACCCTGAATTTTAAGGCTTTTTCGAGACCTTCCAATCCTGCATTGGGGCCAAGTTCGAGCACCCTGGCAATGGTATCAGCTTCAAACGGTGAAAAATGCCCCCAGCATGAATCGTTACAGCGTTTGGCATCATTCATGCCGTGGGCAAATTCAACCCCCTGAAACCAAACCCCGTCATTGGCCAGCCAGTTGACACTGACCGCATCAATCAGAGCTTCCAGCTTTTCGGCCGGCATCTCAAGCAGGGGTTTGGGCAGGCCGTTTTCAACCTCAAAGTCCAGCACCTTGCCGAGCCGCTTGAGTTGAATGGCCGAGCTACGCTCAAACACTGCCGATAACAGTGCAAGGGCCTTTTGCATCCCGAGTTGATGGCGCACTTCGGTAAACCAAAGGCCGTAGTGAACAATGATACGGTGGAAAAAATCTTTTACCAGTTGCACTTTTTGGGTTTTATCGAGATCTCCTATGGCATCCCATGCCTGGTTCATCGCCTTTCTCCTTATAGGGTTTCATAAAAAGGTCTTTTTTAGCGGTTTTACCCTGCGTAACTTGCTGAAATTACTAAGGGCGATTTTTCAATTTTTGACTTTTTACGGGACTATCAAGTGTAAGGCACTAAAAACGGTTAAATGGCCCTCGGCGGCCCGTTCATTATGCTGTCGGCAATAGCGCGGACAGCTTGCAGGTTGCCGGCTGACCCACCGGTTAGTCTTCCTGCAAAGCCTTGATGTCGGTATAATACTCAAGGACTTGGGGGTTTTTCAAAGCCTCCTTGTTTTTCACCGGCTTTCCTTCAATGGTTTTTTTGACGGCGATCTCAACTTTTTTCATATTCAAGGTATAGGGAATATCGGCAACGGCAATAATCTTGGCCGGCACATGGCGGGGTGAGGCATGGGTGCGGATGGCCTGGCGAATCTTTTCACAAAGCCTTTCAGTCAACTCATAACCTACGTTCATTTTAACAAACAGGATGACCCGCACATCGTTTTTCCAGCTCTGACCGACCACCAGCGAATCCTCAATTTCAGGTAGCATATCCAATCGGCGATAGATTTCGGCCGTACCAATCCGCACGCCGCCGGGGTTCAGGGTGGCATCCGAGCGACCGTAGATGATGACGCCACCCCGGTCGTTAATTTCGATATAGTCGCCGTGACGCCATACGCCGGGGTAAAGATCAAAATAGGCGTTGTGGTATTTTTCTCCATCCGGATCGTCCCAAAAATAAATCGGCATGGAGGGAGAGGGTGCCGTGCAGACCAGCTCACCCTGGGTGTTACGCACGGAATGGCCCTTTTCGTCAAAGGCCTCGACCTTCATGCCCAGTCCCCGACATTGCAACTCTCCGGCATAAACCGGGCCAATGGGGTTGCCCAGGGCAAAACAGCCGTTGATATCGGTTCCGCCAGAAATGGAGGCCAGCTGCAAATCCTTTTTGATCTCCTGGTAGACAAAATCAAACCCCTCGATAGACAGAGGCGAACCGGTGGACAAAACGGCTCGCAAGGGGCGAAGGTCAAATTGCTTGCCTGGCTTGATACCCGTTGCCATCAAAGCGGAAATGTAACCGGCGCTGGTTCCAAAAACCGTTACCTTTTCATCCTGGGCCATCTGCCACAAGGCTTCAGGACCAGGATAAAACGGGTTGCCGTCATAAAGCACCAGGGTTGCGCCAACACCCAGGCCACAGGTAAGCCAGTTCCACATCATCCAGCCACAGGTGGTGAAATAAAAAAGGGTATCTTCCCGTTTAAGATCCGTATGCAAAAGATGCTCTTTGAGCTGATGCAGCAAAATACCGCCAGCACCTTGCACCATGCATTTGGGAAGGCCGGTGGTTCCCGATGAATACATGATATAAAGGGGATGATCGAATGGCAGTTGGGCAAAAGCGACCTCCGGGGCGTCGTCTATTTTAAAATCACGATATAAAACGGCATGGGGTAGCGGCGTCAGATCGGGATTGGATGCCGTATAAGGAACGACCACAAGTTTTTCAACCGAATTGATTTGCTGGAGGATCCTGCCGATCCGCTCCAGGCTGTCGATACGACGACCCTTGAAAAAGTAGCCGTCAGCGCTGAACAAGACCTTGGGTTTGATCTGGCCGAAACGATCCAGCACCCCCTTGATGCCGAAATCCGGGGAACATGACGACCAGGCGGCCCCCAGCGCCGTTGCGGCCAGCATGACGATGATCGTTTCGGGCATATTGGGCATAAATCCGGCCACCCGATCACCCGCTGTCACCCCCGATGCTTCAAGGGCTGCGGCAACCTGGCATACTTCCCGGTACAGCTGGGCGTAGGACAATCTGCGTCGCACCTGATCTTCGCCATAAAACAGCAAGGCAGTGCGATCGTCCCGATAACGCAGCAGGTTTTCAGCAAAATTGAGCCGTGAACCCTTGAACCATTTGGCACCAGGCATTTTTTCTGCTTCGAGAATTGCTTCCGGCGGAACCGATTGAATAATGTTGGCATACTCCCAGAATTGTTCCCAGAAGTCGGCAATCTTTGTTACCGACCACTCCCAAAGGGCGGGGTAATCTTCAATAGAGAGGCCATGGCGTTGGTTGACACGGTCAATAAAGGCCGTCATATTGGCATTTTTGATTTTTTCGGCCGAAGGTTCCCACAAAAGCTTGGCCATTTTCGTCTCCTTCAGATAGACGTTGCGGTTATTGATTGAAAAGTACGGCCAGAATCGTTGCCTTCTCTTCCCTGGCCGTAATCCAGTGGGGACTGGCCGAGGCATAATAGGCGCTGTCGCCAGGGTTCAGTTCGTGCGTTTTGCCCCCAATCTCAAGCACGACCTTCCCTTGCAGCACATAGACGAACTCTTCACCATCATGCTGGGAGACTTCTTTTTTCTCACTGGCCGCCAGTTGTACCAGCAGCGGTTCCATGTGGCGTCCCTGTACGGCTGCCGCCAAGGATTTATAGAGATATAAATGCTGGGCACCCTTTTGGGAAGTTGAACGGGAGACACGTTGTTGATCCTTGACACGGGTGATCGCGTAGGGCCTGTCTCCTTCGCCGGAAACAAGGCCGCCGACGGCCGCGTCCAGAGCTTTGGAAAGCTTCATCGCTGTTCCCAGTTGGGGCATGATCTCATCGTTTTCGATCTTTTCCAGAAATTCCGGACTGTAATCGGTTATGCCGGCCAGCTGTTCCAGGGAAAACCCTTTTTCCTTACGGAGCTGTTGGATACGCTCACCAATCTCCCTGGTGTCGTCACTGTCGGCGGAGGGGATTTCTCCGGTCAATTCAGCAAAATAGTCCACGTTAATATGGGGCAACTCTTTTTTGGCGCTCACGATGTCTCCTTCCGGTTACGGGTTCATAGAGAGCCTCAGGGCTGATATTGTTCAGGCAATTGGGCCTTCTCGCCCCAGCTTTTGGGTAAATTCTGACTTGGATCTTCTCCCAGATTGGCCTTGTGCTTGTCCAGTCCGGGACGGGCAAACTGGAGATGCCCCTCTTTCAGGGTCCGGCCGTTTAAGATTGCCTCGCTACGCAGCCGTCGGCCGATGGTGCGTTCCAGCTGACGGCCCAGCCACAAGACACGGTCCACGTCCCAGCCGTGTTCAATGTTCATCTCATCGATCTGCACAAGGGTATCTTCTAAGGTTACCAGGCCGACATAGCGCGGGTCATCATAATAATATTCACCGGTACCTTTGACCGGACAATCATCCAGGAAGTTGGCCGGCTGCCCCCCCAAACCGCCGAGTGTCGCCTCGAAATGGTCAATACCGGCCTGCAAGGCGGCCAGCACCGAGGCTGCGGCTACCCGCTTGGTTTCATGAAAATGGGCAATATGCAGGCTGGTATCGGGAATTTCATCCAGAATCATCGAAAAATAACGGTAGACATCGGGTGCCGAGGCGCTGCCGTCATGATCGGCGTGCTCTACATCATGGGCCCCGATTTCAAGCCAGCGTTTGGTAAATTCAACGGCATCTTTCATATCGGTGGCGCCACCGATGGGGCTGCCCCAGATGGTGCTGACCGTGCCACACATCTGAATACCGGCATCGGTGCACTTCTTGATGCAGCGTTCCGCCTCCTCCCAGTAATTGGGCAGGCTGGTGCCCGAATTGGCAAAATGGTGTTCTTCTTCGGTTGAAACCATCATCAGCACCCGATCCGGGCCGATACCTTTTTCCTTGAGACGGATGGCGCGGTTCACAGCCGATTCGCGAATGGTGATACAGGTCAGGACAATATCTTCATAATTGATGCCTTTACGCTGGCACTTGTTCTTGAAACGGTCATCACGCAAATGGGCCAGCAGTTCTTCAGCATCCCGAAACTGGGGCATCAGGTAGGGATTGCCCAGGTTGGTCACTTCGATGTTACGGCAGCCAGCAAAGATCAGTTCTTCCAGATAAAATTTTTTGGCCGCTGTGGAGATGAATTTTTCCTCGTGCTGGAACCCGTCGCGGATGGTAATATCGCCAATGGTTACCTTGCGGGGCATGCGGGGAAAAATTTTCCAGTAATCATATTCGGTTTTTGCTGTCATTGAGATTCTCCTTTATCAGATAATTAGAAACGAAAATTGCCAAAAGATGGCTTCCCGATAGGTTTCAGCAGGCTCACTTCAAAGGCCATGGCCAGCCACGCCCGCAGATCGGAAAATTTCAAAACGGCATCATTGAGAAGCCGTGCACCACAATAAAAAGGATGGGCTTCCCCGTCGTATTTGGCGATCATTTTGTCCTGAAACGCCTTTTGCTCCTCGTCACTCATGGGCTGGCCTTTGGCGGCGCGGTTACGTGCTTCAATCGAAAGCAATACGCCAGCAGCACTACGACCACTCATGACACCGGTGCGGGCACGCATGGTATGAAAAAGAAAATGGGGCCGATAGGCCCGGCCACACATCCCATAATTGGCCGCTCCATTGTCGGGCCCAATGACCAGCTGGATGCGCGGCACTTGCGTGCAGGATACAGCCCGCACCATATTGGCGCCATATTTTCCGATGCCCTGATGTTCCGACTCGGAACCAACCATATAACCGGGTGCGTTCTGCACGAAAAGCAGCGGTGTTTTTTCCTGACTGCAGCGCACAATCCACTCGGCTGCCTTGCGGGCCGCCTCGGCAAAAATAATACCCACGGCGTTGGAGGCGATAACGCCCACCGGGATACCCTCAATACGGATTTTACCGGTAATGATATTGTCGCCCCGGCCCGGTGCATAATGGCGTTTGTATTCATAAAAAGAACTGTCATCGGCAAGAGCCTGTAAGACCATACGGCCATCAATGCTCTTAAAAACACTCGCCGGCAAATGATCGTAGAGACTACCGGCGTCGGCCGCCGGTGGGGTTGCGGCATATCGGTGGCCATGAAATTCCTGGGGTTTGTCAAGGGCCAAAATCTCCCGCACCCGAGCCACGGCCTCGGCCTGATTTTTGCAAAAATGGTCAGCGCCGCCTGAAATATGAGTATGTACCTTTGCACCCCCCAAATCTTCAGCCGAAATAACCTCGCCGGTGGCCATTTTAACCAGGGGCGGTCCGCCGAGAAACGAATACGACATCTGATCAATCATGATCGACTGACAGGCCATGAACACAATATAGGCCCCGCCGGCCGTGTTCCCGCCTGTACTCAGGGTGATCTGCTTCAGTCCCATGGCGGACATGCGGGCCATGTTGTAAAACATCGACCCGAAGTGGCCGTCATCGGGGAACACATCGGCCTGCATCGGTAAAAAGGCCCCGCCGGAGTCAGCAATATAGACGCAGTTAAGGCCACATTGTTCGGCAATGGCCTGGGCGCGCATATGCTTTTTGAGAGTGATGGGGAAATAGGTGCCGGCCTTGACCCGGCTGTCATTGCCGAAAATCATCGTCCAGTTCCCATTGATCTTGCCAATACCGGTGACGACACCGCCTGCGGGGACATCCTCGATTCCACCCGGATAGTTCAGACCAAAACCGGCCAGCAGGCCGAGTTCAAAAAAATGGGTCTGCGGATCAATCATCTGGGCGATCAGATGCCGCACGGGCTGCTTGCCCTGTTTCGCCAGACGCTCAACGGCCTTTTGCCCGCCAGGCCAGGTGGCGGCCTGAATCTGTTCGTCGAGCGTTTTTTCCTCGTTCTCCCAATATAGACGGTTTTCGCTCATATTTCCTCGCTTTCAGGCCTCGTCGTAAAGGTCTCAGCACCCCTTGAAGCGGGGCTTGCGTTTTTCTCGAAAAGCGGCCAGGCCTTCGAGCCGGTCTTCGGTGGGAATCGTCACCCAGTAAGCATTGGATTCTATTGCCAGGCCCGTATGTAAGTCAGTTTCAAGGCCATAATTGATGGCATACTTCGCCTGCTCGATGGCAATTGGGCCGGTCTCAAGAATCATTTCAGCCAGTTGGCGGCATTTGGGCAACAAATCGGGGCCTTCGGCCACACCATTGACCAGACCGATCCTGGCCGCCTCGTCGGCATCGACCCGGCGGCCGGTAAAAATCAGCTCCTTGGCCTTGCCCTTGCCTATCAGCCGGGGCAAGCGCTGGGTGCCGCCCGCACCGGGAATGATCGCCAGGCGGGTTTCCGTCAGCCCCATGGTGGCCCTCTGGCTGGCAATGCGGACATCACAGGCCAGTGCCAATTCGGTACCGCCGCCCAGGGCCACGCCGTTGATGGCACCGATCACCGCCTTGGGCAGACATTCGATGCTGGTAAACAATGAACGAATGGTAAAGATGAACTCCTTGACCTGAACCGGCGACAAGGTGGTCCGTTCTTTTAGATCTGCCCCGGCACAAAAGGCCTTTTCACCAGCGCCGGTGATGATGATAACCCGGGTATCCGGATCAAAACGCAGCCCTTCAACGGCATCGCGCAATTCCCGTAAAAGCTGAAAGTTGAGCGAATTCATCGCCTTGGGTCGGTTAAGGGTCAGGGTCGTAATCTGGTTTTCTTTTTCAATGGTCAGCAGTGAGGTCGCCATGGTCTCTTTCTCTCCTCTTGTGCTCATTTAACAGCCAATGTAGCGTGAAATAACGATCCGCTGCACTTCCGAGGTGCCTTCCCCGATATCCAGCAGCTTCTGATCGCGGTAAAAGCGTTCGACCCCGTATTCTTTCATCAGGCCGTAGCCGCCATGAATCTGTACGGCATGGTTGGCCACCCGCCCCATCAGTTCGGAGCAATACAACTTGGCCATGGCCGCCTCTTTTTCAAAGGGGCGATGCTGGCTGCGCAGCCAGCAAGCCTTGTAGAGCAGATTTCGGGCGCATTCGATTTCCAGGGCGCAGTCAGCCAGCTTGAAGGCCACGGCCTGAAATTTACTGATCGGCTGCCCAAATTGCCTCCGTTTTTTGGCGTATTTCAGGGCGGCTTCATAGGCCCCCTGGGCCCCGCCAAGTCCCATGGCACCAATCGAAAGACGACCGCCGTCAAGGGTTTTGAGCATTTGATGAAATCCATCACCCTGTTTGCCAAGAATATTTTCCTGGGGGACACGCACATCATCAAAATAGAGTTCTGCCGTGTTCGAAGAGCGCCACATCATTTTCTTGTGCATGGGTACGACCTTAAATCCCTTGGTACCATGCTCGACAATGAAACAGGTGTATTCGGGGCGCCCCGAATCAAGTTCGCCGGTTATGGCCTGTACCGTTACGCCCAGGGAGAGGTCGCAGGCGGCATTGGTAATGAATATTTTGGAACCGTTGATGATCCATTCGTTGCCGTCCCTGACAGCCGTGGTTTTGCTGCCGCCGGCATCGGAGCCGGCTGTCGGTTCGGTCAGCCCGAATCCCCACAAGGCCCCTCCCTTGCACAGTTTGGGCAGGTATTTCTTCTTCTGGGTCTCGTTACCAAAATAATAGAGGGGGCCGATACCCAGGGAGTTATCGGCGGCAATCGTGGCGGCCTGGGAGCCGTCAACTCTTGCCAACTCTTCCACGGCAATAATATAGGAAATATAGTCCATACCCTGGCCTTCGTATGCTTCGGAGACAAACATACCAAAAAGGCCAATTTCGCCCATTTTTTTTGTCAGTTCGACGGAAAAGGTTTCGCTCTCGTCCAGCTCCGCCGCTACCGGTGCGATTTCGGCCTGGGCGAACTTGCGTACTTCCCTGCGGACCATTTTCTGTTCTTTGGTCAGATCAAAATCCACAATGTCCTCCTTTCTTAGGCTTGAGGCCGGGAAAATCAAATCGAACAACCGACCGGTCGTTAGGTTTCAGGAAACATAAAAAAGCTGATGCCGGATTACGGAAAAAAGTCTCATGTTTTATGGTGAATGCTGTAACCCACTGAGCACAAAATCTTCATAAATGGCGGCAATCTGATTCACTGACAAACGGCCGTCAGGTTTGAACCAGCTTGCGCCGGCCGTGCACAGAGTTAAAATGGCGTAGGATATAATCTTGCTGTCAGCCTGGGTAAAAAAGCCCTTCTGGCGACCCGTTCTTATCAATTGCTGAAAAATCTGTTCGTATTTATCCCGTTTGCCGACAATGATCTGGTAATGTTCCCGGGTCAAGCCCCGCAATTCGCTGCTGGCAATAAAGGTCTCTTTCTGGTGTTCAAGGTGAAAGCGTACATGTCCCCGTACGGCACGCTTTAACTGTTCGGTAACCTCCGCGTCGACGGCAAGGTTTTCCTTAAGGTGCGCGGTAAGGTTATCCATGGTTGTTCTCAGGATATGAAACAGCAGCTCTTCCTTGCTGGGATAATGATAATAAATGCTCGATTTCTGGATTCCGCAGCCCTGGGCGATTTCGGCAATACTGGTTGCATAATAGCCTTTCTGAAAAAACAGCTCAATGGCCACCGCTTTGATGGTTGCCTTCATGTTACCCACAATAGTCACCCCAAAAGAACTGCAAAACAGGCCAAAACCATTTTTTCTAACGTCCGTTCGTTAGATAAAATAGAGAAAACTGTTTTGTCAAGAGAAAATTAGAGATTCCACAACGGTGGGGAAAATGCGGCCATAAGGAGTGAATCAATGCCCGTCCATCACTTTTTTAATTGTCCGGACGGGCATTGATTATCAGTCGTTCACAATTAACCGATCACGCTGAAGCTGCTATCGGGATTGATCTTCCGTTTGCGATGGAAAACCGAGGTAGCGATCGTCACGCCCAGATGGGGAAGCTTGTACGCCATCGGTTTGGCGTCATGATCATAACCTTCTTCGACCTTTTTGATCAGTGCGGCCATCATGGCGCCGACAACCGGTGCCGTTTTGAACTGGTTGCCACTGGTTCCGATGGCTTGATAGTAGCCGTCCAGATCCGATTTGTCGTAAATCGGCAGCCAGTCATCACTGACATCGTAGAGATCCACAATCCCGGCGGTTTTATTGGGGATCGGCATATCCGGGATACGGCGGGCCAGACGATAGACCTGTGCCTTCCACTGTTCCTCGGTGACCTCCTGGTTGTAATTGTCCGGGTCCACAAACTCTTTCGGATCACATTCAGGATCGACACTACCGGTAAGGATCATGTTTCCTGCCTCCGGGCGGTAGTATGCACCGATATCGGCATCGTTGGTGTGATAACCATCCTCCAGCGGTTTGAAACCTTCCGGCGGCGGCACAACGTGTACTTCATGTCTCAAGGCTTTGGTTTTGATCAGGTTGTTGTCTGTTTGACCAGCCATTTCAGTTACCTTGAATGAGTGCGGACCGGAAACGTTGACCACGATGTCGGCATCGATTTCGGTACCGTCGGCCAGCGTAACACCCTTCACCTTGTTGTTTTCCTGCCGGATGCCGGTGACTGTCTGGTTATACAGGAAGGTCGCGCCCACATTCTTGGCCGCTGCTTCCACATTTTGCGTGGCCAAGGTAGGATCGCCAACGTAGCCGGATTCCGGGGTGAAGCAAGCGCCGTCAAGGTGTTCGGTCGGCTCGTCATTGAAATGCGGGTCATCATACCGTTTGGGCGGATAAAAAGAGTGGAAGTCACCGATGGGAACTTTCTTTTTCAATTTGTCCACATCCCATTCCTCAAATTTTACGCCAACTTCCTCAAAGTTCTTTTTGATTTTCGGCCAGTCAATGACCCGGCTTTTAATGAAAATAGAACCGGTGTTGTGAAATGGAGCAATGCCTCTTTCATCATCGACACCAAGATATTCCCGCCAGTTATGCCAATACCAGGCAGACTCGTAGGCCAGGGCCACGCCGTCACGGGTAGAGTAGTAAAAACGGATGTTTCCGCATGAATTACCGGTGGACCCGATCCCGGCGGTCGATTCTTTGTCGATATTGAGTGTTTTGTACCCGAGTTTGCTCAGTTCAAAAGCGGTGCAGCATCCAATAATGCCTGCCCCAATGATTATTGCATCGTACTTTTTCTCCATCACTTTAACCCTTTCTTTTGTTATGTATTTACCTTAAGTTAAACGTACACCAAGCTACAAATCTGATCAAATTGTTTTGCCGGCGGAGGTTATACCGTGAGCGGAAAAAGATTCATGTTCATGTGGACGTCCTCAACGCCTTCGATGCTTGAGACAGCTTTCCGACACGTCTCGATTTCATCTTTGAATCTGGCCAGACCGGCTAAAGAGACGGCGCCCTGAACCACTTCGATTCTTTCCAAGACAATTCCCGGAAATCCCACGAGGACTTCATTTATCCTTTGCTCCAGGGCCTTATCCGCCAGCATCTTCTTTACCTTTTCCGAGCGATACTGGAACTCTGGAGAATTGACTGCCTCCAGAATCAGCGATGTGGCCGTATCCACTGACATGGTTCGGGTATTAAGAACCAGGTCGTACATATTTTCGTCATCCCAGTCGATATCGAAAAAGGAACGTATGAACCCCGAAGAATCGCGGTCGTTCACCACAATAAGCCGTTCACATTGATTTTTGTCAAATCCCTCTTGATCCATCAGGTACTGTATTCGGTTCTTCACAGGAGCAACGATTCTGACCTTCAGCGTCCCGGGGATATCTTTCAGCAAGGCCTGGCCACCTCGCCCGAGAATGATGACGTTTCCTCCTTTAGCGAAATCGTAGATCGCGGCCCGTAGCAAATAGATGAACTTCTTTTTCTGGTCGGATAGAGACTGCCATACGGTCGGCTTCTTACCGTCGAACTTCTCAAATTCAAGTTCTCGAAATCCCTGACTGGCCAGCGCGTCACCAATCTTCACTTTGTCGACGAACTGGTACTTTAGCTTTGCAGCTACGGCTTTGGCAATTTCATCACCAAGGCTTCCCTTTTGCCTGGAGACGGTTATGATGGCCATGGTGTTCCTCCACTTTATTTAGGTTTCATGCTCTTATGATGAACAACGACCATTTGGCTTTCGTAACCTCGATCCGAAGGTTGCAAGTGCGATCTACACTGCGGCACTTCAATCCAAATCCATCCTGACAGCCGGCAACACATTGAAAGATTGGAAAAATTCGCTTTACAGACTTAAATATTCCCGCAATGCATCCCGTGTGCTGTCAAAGGCCAACTCGTTCCATGGAATTTCGTCCGCTGAAAACGTCTCGGCCACTAGGGTTTCATCCATGGCTTTAAGCGTCCCTCCCACGACGTTGACCAGGTAGACAACGATCACGGTTGGATGTCCCGTATAGGAATAGACATTCAGCAAACGCTTGATGGCCACCTTCAGATTGCATTCTTCCAGGGTCTCACGGATGGCGGCATCCTCGACCCGCTCACCACGATCCATAAACCCACCCGGATACACCCACTTGCCATAACCCGGCTCGATCCCCCGTTTGAGCAAAACAATTTTTCCGTCTATGATCGGCAACGTACAGGCTGCAACCTTCGGGTCTTCAAAAAATATGCAGCGACACGCCGTACAGACATTGCGTTCAGGCCCATCATCATTTATTCTTCTGTATTCCAGTGTCCCTCCGCAGTGAGAACAAAAACGAGGATTTTGTCCATGATCATGGACGTGTTCGTGGTGCGTATCAGCCATGCCTTGTCCTCCTGACGACGCCTATGCTGTTTGCCACCTTAAAGCCGCCAGCCGCGGCACAGCGAAAAGTATCCTTTATCCATCTAAACGATGAAGTTCTTCGTTGGACACCGAAAATGCCCATGACCTGTGCAGGTCATGGTTATGTTATAGGGTTTGTCCGGCGATCTGTGTTTGACAAAGCCGTCGAGGCATCTCTTTTATGGCTTTTAAAAAGCTTGTTAAAATGCTCTGCGGAAGTCAGGGTAATGGGATCCAGATAGAGATCCGCTTCATCTACGGTCATCATTCCTGATTCAATGACGACTTCTTTGATGGTTTTTCCCTCCTGATCAGCCTGTTTGGCGATGCGTGAGGCCGCCTGGTAGTCAAAAAGGGTTGCAAGAACCGTCGAGAGCGCCAGCGAGCTTTGGGCGTCCTGCCTGCACTTTTCTTCATGAACCTGTATCCCGTCAATGCACTTGGCTGCAAGAAGGGGCAGGCACCGGGACAGGAGGTTACAGGATTCGGTGATACAATTCAGAATCAGTGATTCCCATACGTTTAAATTCAATTCTCCTTCGCAGGCACGCGTTATGGCAACATCGTTGCCGAGCACCCGAAAATAAACCTGCATTGCCATCTCGGGCATGACCGGATTGACCTTTCCAGGCATGATCGAGGATCCCGGCTGGACGGCGGGAAGCCTGATTTCACCCAGACCGGCTCTGGGACCGGAGGACATGAGGCGCAAATCGCCTGCAAGTTTGTTCAGGTTCAATCCGACGTTTTTGACGACGGCAGATGTCTTGACCCAGAAATCAGTGTTTTGCAGAGCATCGAACAGGTTCTTCTCGGGAACGACGGCCAGGCCGGAAACAATTTCAAGCTGCTGGAAAAGATGCTCCTTGTACCGTGGAAAAGTACCGAACTCGGTACCGATGGCGGTGGCGGACATGGGAAGTTCCAGACAAATCTTGCGAACAAAACGAACCTCGGTGACCATCCGTTCAAAAGCACTTCGATATCCGCTGAATTGCTGTCCCAAAGTAATCGGCAGTGCATCCTGAAGGCAGGTTCGGGCGATTTTTACGACCTTTTGGAACTCCTTTTCCTTGGCGCTTAACGAACGGATGAAATCCACCAGGACCTGCTCCAGCCCCCCGAGGGCATGGTACACCGTCATCTTCATGGCTGCCGGGATGACATCGTTGGTAGACTGCCCCATATTGACATGGGTGTTGGGATGAATGCCGCCGCCATCCTTGGCACCCGACATAATTTCGTTGGCCATGCTGGCAAGGACTTCGTTGACATTCATGTTTGCCGACGTACCGCCGCCACCATGGTAGATGTCTACCAGATAGGCGTCCGGTTTGAAATTTTCTACAATTCTATCGGCCGCCTGACAAATCGCATCGCAAAAAGTGTCGCTCAAGGCACCGACCTTGTTGTTGGCGATCGCGGCAGCCTTTTTGATCTGTACAATGCTTTGAATGAAATTGGGCACGTCGGCAATGGTTTTGCCTGAAATATTGAAATTTTCCTTGGCACGCAGGGTCTGAATACCGTAATACAGTGATTCATCCAGTTGGCGCTCGCCCAGGGCATCATATTCTGTACGCATCGTCCAATTCTCCTCTTGATTTCAGATGCAGATGGATCCGGCTATTGCCGATCTTGCGATCCAATGCTCCACTTTCTTCCATCAATGGTTGTGCCAAGGTGCCTCTCCATTCTGGTCAATATCCCAGGTCTTTTCCCATTTGAACAACGGTCACTGGAATTTTGGATTTTTTTACCACCCTATTTACCGTTTGGCTGCTCCGTTTATGGTTGTTGCCCATGACGATTAAATCTACATTATGGGCCTCGGCCTGCTCCAAAATAGATGCAACATGACGGCCCTCCACGACCAGCGGGTCGATCTGGACGTCAATCTTGTGCCCCAATGCTTCGAGCTCCTCGGTATAGAAACGGGTTACCCGTTGCCGGATTTCCTTGATGATCGAGGTAACCCCCTCATCATGCACTTTGTCGACCATTTCATCGGGTAAATACTTCTTGATCAGCTCACGGCCCAGTTCGCCCAGCGGCTCCATTACATAGAGCATGAGCATTTTGGCGTCGTATTGCTTCGCCAGAGACACGGCATACCTGAACACCCGCTTGGACTCGGGCCGCATTGCAGTTGCATACAGTATTGTTTTGATTTTCGGTATTGACACGAAACACTCCTATAGTATCGAGTTGGGAATCCAAAGTACGATGATGGGAAAAATGCTGAGAAGAAGCACAGCGATGCACATTAAGATGAAAAAGGGAAAAGCGGCCGCGACCACCGATCCGATGGGCCGACCCGTAAGTCCTTGAAGGATGAACAGATTGAATCCGACCGGCGGTGTAATCTGCGCCAGTTCGATCATCAGTACCATAAAAACACCATACCAGATCGGATCAAAACCTGCGGCAACGATCATCGGCAGCGTAATCGGCAGGCTCATGACGATGATGGAGATGCCATCCAGGAAGCATCCGAGTACGATGTAAAATCCCACCAGAATGATCAATAGCATATAAGGAGACAATTCCAGCATTTTAATTAGTTTGACCAGTTCAGCAGGAAGGTGCAGATAACCGAAGGCCGTTGAAAGAAACGCGGCACCCACCAGGATTGAACAAACCATAGCCGAGGTTTTGACGGCCCCCATGGCCGATTCGAGAATAATTTTCCAGGAAAAAGAGCCCATTATCGCAATCAGGATGAAGGTGCCTGCCACGCCGACCGCAGCAGCTTCCGATGGCGTAACGATGCCGCTGTAAATGCCGCCCAGAATAACGACCATCAAAATAATAACCGGCGACAGATCTTTGATGGCAAAAATATACTGCATAAAGGTATATTTTTCTTTTTCCTGGGGAGCCAGACTCTTATCGAAGATGTTGCGCACCACGATATAGGAAGAGTACAGAAAAGCCACGAGCAACCCCGGTAAAATTCCGGCAGCAAACAATTTGGCAATGGAAACCTCGGCCAGGACGCCGTAGACGATCATAACGATGGAGGGCGGAATCAGAAACCCGAGACTGCCGGCTCCGGCAAGCGACCCCACGGCCAAATCGCTGTCATAACCGCGTTCATCCAACGCAGTGGTCGTGATTTTACCCACCGTCGCGGTTGTCGCCGAGGTCGATCCGCTAACTGCCGCAAACAATGTACAGCCGAGAATATTGGTGTGAAGCAAACGTCCGGGCAGCCATTGCACCAATGGCGATAGCCCGCGAAACAAGCGCTCGGAGATATCCGTGCGGAAAATGATTTCACCCATCCAGATAAACAGCGGAATCGCAGCCAACTCCCAGGCGCTTGAGCTTCGCCAGGTCACAGCTTTTACAATGTAACCGATCCGGTCAACGGGAAAACCGGCCAGAAAAACCAACCCACAGGCGGCCACCAAAAACAATCCGACAAAAACCCAAGTTCCCAGCCCTAGAAACAGGATGATTGTTAACAGCAAGATGAACATATGTACGAGAACTTCCATAATTTTCTCCCAGGTCTATCTTTTTATATACACACGAATCCATGATCGCGGTTTATAAAAAAGGGGTCTTTGGTTGTCTGCATTTCGATACTGATCGACTCACACATCCAGAGAAAACTATTCTTTCGGGCTTGTATCCCCAATCAGGTTTCGTCCGGTCAAAATCTTTAAGATATAGGAGATAAGCTGCATCGATAAAATACAAAGCCCAAGCAAAACCAAACCTTCAGGTATCCACAAAGGAACCTCGGCAATGGTTTCACTGACGGCGTTCCTTTCGTAGTTGCGTGTGATGCTCTTGAGGAGGTAAGATGAAATAAAAAGCGAAAGGCATAACGTCAGCACAACCGAAATAAGCTCGACCGCACGCCGCAAAATATTGTTTTTCAGCCTTACCAGCAGAATGTTCACGCGAATCAGGGCGCCGTGTTCCAGTGCATAGCCCAGCGACAGGAAGGTCATCGCCGCCACACCATAACCTACGAATTCATCCAACACATAAGTTGAAGAATCAAACAATGTCCGCAAAATGATTTCATAAATCACATGGCCGGTCATGAAAAACATCACAGCGACCGAAAAAACCGCTGCCGCCTTCGCTATGAATGAGCTGAGTTTACAATACCCATCGAGAACGGTCGCCATCACAGTCATTTTGTAACCTCGCTGTTTAATCCGATAGTCAATGTCGTTACCACTTCGACTGCTGCCAGGAAAAAGCCTCAAGTTTGCCCGCTGCCTGCCATTTCGGTGGCAGACAGCAGGATGTTTACAAATTTTACTTCAATTTTTAAATTTTACTTCAATTTTTTTAACTCTTGACGATACTTTTCAAGAAGTTCTTTTCCCTTGGGGCCGGCGTCTTTAACCCATTCAGCAACCACCGGTTCGGCAGCCTTGCTCAATTTTTCACGATAATCCGAAGGGACGTCGGTTACCACGGTGACGCCGCGTTTGCCGGCAACGGTATAAGCATCCGCGATCACCTTGGGGGTATTGGTCCATACATACTTTTCGGCGTCATTGGCGGCATCGGTGACCGCTTTTTTCAGCTCGGGGGACAATTTATTCCAAACATCCAGGTTCATGGTGATCATGTTGATGGTGCTGTCATAGTTGATCGCGGTAAAATGGGTGCAGTAGTCGTTAAAGCTGGCCGTCAGCCCCGCCTCTACGGAAGTCAACACGCCATCGATTCCACCGGTACTCAACTGCGGGACAATATCCGCCCAACTCAATTGGATCGGAGACGCATGGGCGGCACGGAACACTTTGGTACCATTGGGATCATAGGTACGCATTTTCAGATTTTTGATGGCAGCCATGTTGTTCAAGGGCGCTTTGCCCCAAATTCCGCTGGAAGGCCAGGGGGAAGCGTACAGCAGCTTCTGGTTATATTTGGCCAGGACTTCCTGATAATAAGGCTTGCCCACGTCGAAAAGCAGTTTGGCCTCATCGGTATTGGCCGTCAGAAACGGCAGGGAGGACAGCAGGAAAATAGGATTCACCCCGCCCAGGGTCGGCACGAAAGTATTGGCCAGAACAACGGCACCGTCTGCAACGGCATCGAGCTGGTCTTTGGATTTGTAGCCCAGAGCGCCGCCAAAGTGATGGGCGATCTCGATTTTTCCTTTGCTTCTTTCCTTCAGCCGTTCTCCGAAATAGGTATCGCCTTCACCTTGAACAGAGGTTGCAGGATATTCGTTGGGCATATCCCAGATCATCGTTTTAGCATTCGCAGCACCCGGCAAAGCCAAAGATAAACAAATTAATCCAGCAATAAAAACGTTAAAGAGATTCATTTTTTTCATAATCACTGCTCCTGAGTTTGTTGAGATTAATTCTTTTGTTTCAATTGTTCTTGCCAAGTAATCCGGTTACTATCGTCCTTTCATGTTTTCAGTTATTTAAATGGCAGCCCCCTCTCCTGTTATGGTGGTTACGATATTTTCCCATGCTGACGTCAACAGATGTTGATCCAAGCCAACCATAGGATCCATGACATTGAGCATGCCCGGATAAATATCCTTGCAGATGTTAGAGACTTTCATCCGAATCGTCTCCGGTTTAAAAGGCGTCGTCGGCGAACCTTGGGCGCACAGGCATTCACCTTCGAACGATCGGCCATCATCGAAAAGGTAACGCACCCGTGCCGGACGGTCATTGGGTTCGGGCAACGCCGGCTCATAGCGGCGAATGGTAATCTTGCTCCGCATGGCCTTCACGTTTTCATCGGTAAGGCTGGCAGCCGACAGGGTCTGCGTATCGACGCGTTTGTAAACGGTGGCAACGGCGGCGATATGCGGTACCGAAAACCGCGCAGACAGCGTTGTCGGCGGATTTCTTTCGTTTAGCAGACAGCCTTTTTCGTGAATTTCAACGATCATTTCCCGGCAGTGGGCCAATGATATATCATCCGGCACCGATGGTATCATTCCCAAAATCGCCTCGATCATGGAGTGGGTGTATTGACAGCAGGGAAAGATTTTTTGATAACCGTGGAGAATTTGCCAGTCCTTGCCCAAGTCTTGCGTCAGATACCGGGGATGGCACTCGGTTTGAAAAACTTGCTGAAAGACGGCCTGTGGTGCGTTTTCCAAAGCGACCAGACCACAATCGACCGAATCGGCCACTTTAAACCCGTTCCAGGCACCCATGCCAACCCACAAGTTGCGGATGAGGCTGCCGCGGACAGCATGATCGAAAGGCCCCGGGATGGAAAGGGTGGCGGCGCTGGTGAGGCTGTCGAAAAAATAACGGGAATCATACTTTCTGGCTGCGGCAACGGCTGCGGCAGAACCGATTGCAGCCAATGTCGCATGCGGATGCAGGATCAGGGATGGCTGCACAAACGCACACGCAATACGTGTCACAACTTCATAAGCGACAACCAGGCAACGCAGCATTTCAAGGGTAGACAGCCCCTCTGCTTCCGCTTCGGCCAACAAAGCCGGCAACAGGTATATACCGGCATGACAGGGAACCCTTCGCGAACCTTCATCCAATTCATTCCATGGAAAAGCCGTTCCGTTGATCAGCGCTGCATGGAATCGATCGGTTCGTATCCTTCCGCCGAGGAACACCGTCGATACCGGTTTACCGGTATCGTGTAACTGACGCTTTGCCCACCGCATCAATAACGGATCGCTGCCGGCCGAAATCAATGCGGAAAGGTCATCACACAGCACCGTCGCTGCCTGGGACAGAACCGCTTCGGGGATATCTTCCACGCGACAATCGGAGGCCCATTTCGCCAGCTTACCCAAAGGTTCGATGATGCAATTGCCTGTGTCGCCATTCGACATGTTTTCCCCCGTCAGCCTCGTTACGCCGATTTCCGCCGGCAGATTTTGTATCTACTTCAAGGGTGTTTTGCTTCCGGTCAGAGGAATGCTCGCCTTAATTGGATTCAGACCTCTGGCAATGCCCGGGTATCGAGATATAAAAGATGATCGAGCAGATTGTCGGCATGGTCTTTTTGCATGCCACCTATCTCGCAACAACGGAAAAATTTGGTATGAAGCTGTGCATCCGTCATGGGGTTGCCCGGCATACCGGTGGGCTCACCCAGATAGGATTGAAACTTTTCACCCTTGCGCGTAATCAATGTCACGCGCGCACCCTCGGGTGCCGCCTCCGTATGCAGTTCATCCACCCGGCGCATGGTGACTTTTTCCATGGAGGCCCTGAATTGGGGATCCGTCAACGTCGACGGATCCAAATGTTCCACGTCCAGATCGCCGTAGGCCAGCACCGTACCGATGGAAAATGGCATCGAAAACTGCGCCTGCTGAGGACTTTCCGGCCGGTTGTATACCAAGCTGATGGCGACCGTTGGCGTCACTTCGCAAATCACCTCTGCAATATCGTCTCCGGAAAAGTGGTGTTCTTCCAACAGGCGTTTGGTCAATTCTATGGCGGCGTGGGCCGCCGAACAGACCGGAAATTGTTTGAACATGATACCGGGGTCGATCAATCGCCAAACGGATCCCAAGGCATTGATGGCATCGCTGTCGCTGATACCGTCGTTCAATAATTGGATGTAACCGCGCTCATCTTCCAGGACCGCCGCCGGACCGGTCAATCCCCTGGCAGCCAACAGGGCCGCTTCGACCCCGATGGATGCCGTTTTTCCCGCCAGATAGGGTTTGGCATCCGTGCCGAACGCTGCTTTCAGACCATTGGCCTGGGCACCTGCGAGACCGATGGCATTCAGGGTCTGTGCTTCGGACAGGCCCAAGGCCTTGGCAGCCCCGGCTGCTGCACCAAAAGCACCGAATGTGGCAGTGCTCCACCACCCTTTGAAATAGTGGCGGATCGTACACTGCATGGCGACGGTGTAAGTTACTTCAGATCCGACGATGAAGGCTTCCAAAAGCCGCTTGCCATCCACCTGTCCGTGTTCGGCTGCCGCCAAAACAGCAGGCAGCGCCACGGCTGAACCATGCATAATGCCGGTGTAACTGGTATCGTCAAAATCAAGCACATGGGCTGCGGTACCGTTCACCAGGGCCGCTGCCGGCGGAGACAGGCGATCATCAAAGCCCAATGCCCGGCAACGACCTGTGCAAAAATTCTCTTTGCTGTACGCAAGCATGTTGCGTGTCAACGGGTGGGTCGATGCCGCAACGGCAACACCCAGGGTGTCGATGATGCAGCGTTTGGCGGTCTGAACCACCTCAGCAGGAACCATCTCCAATTCAAGACGGCTGGACCAACTAGCGAGTTTCTGTGCCAGGGTAACCGATGGGGAAGCGGACTCAAGGTTCAATGGTGTCATTCCTTCTTCTTGATTTACGATGTCTCATTACCGGTAGTGCATCGGGTCTGTCCGAAAGCTGCAAATGGAATCCGATTGGAAGCCACGGCCATTGATGCCGTTCTTCTTGAATAAGGGGTTCACCGCAGTGAACCCCTTTAAACGCCAACTAATGGTCACAAACAAACAACCTGTCGACCTGCGATTAATCGTTACCGATCAGGCGGTCGTAGGTCGGGCTGTAATACTTCATCCAGAAGTCACCACGCATGTCGCGCAGGGTCGGGACGGCGATGCGGGCTTTGTCA
>PDTK01000014.1 GCA_002747175.1 Deltaproteobacteria bacterium
ACAGGGCAAACGTCGCTATAGTTTGAACCGTATCATGACCAAGCTTTCGGGAACCAGTGAAACCGCCATCATGTTAAGCTTCCTGGTGATGAACCTGAATTGGAAGGATCTGAAAACAGTTTGTATGGTTGAACGTGAGCGGTTACCCTGGCGGTTCCGACTTGCCAGGGACTTCGCCATGGGTTAGTGTCGATAAAACCATGAACCAAGGAGAAAAAAAGTTATGGGCGTACACCAGCACCGCAAATCAGCTCCCAAAGCAGTCAGGATAGGAATCTTATCGGTTTCCACCACGCGATCCATTGATACGGATGAAAGTGGGCAATGGATCGCCAAGCGTGCCGGCCAAGAAGGCCATGACGTCCGCTTTCATGAGGTTGTCACCGACGACGTGGCGGCCATTCGTGAAGTTGCCCTGCGGGCCGTCCGGCAAGCCGGCATAGAGGCCCTGCTGGTCACCGGAGGCACCGGCATCACCCCCGCAGATGTTACAATTGAGGCCCTCAAACCCCTTTTCGTTAAGGAACTCAGCGCCTTTGGGGCCATTTTTGCCCAGCTCAGCTACGAAAAGATTGACTCTGCCGCGATTCTTTCCCGGGCCGTTGCTGGTATTATCGGCAGTACGGTGGTTTTTTGCATGCCCGGCAGCAAAAAGGCCTGCCAGCTTGCCTGCAAAGCATTGATTTTTCCTGATCTGGGACACGTGGTGGGCCATGTTCAATGATATGGAAAAGCCTCGGGATGCATTAAAAGACCTGACGGTAAAAACACTCCAAAAAAACATTGACGGCTGGATAAAAACCTACGGGGTGCGCTATTTTTCGGAGCTGACCAACCTGGCCGTACTCATGGAAGAGGTCGGGGAACTGGCCCGCATCATGTCACGGACCTATGGCGATCAGAGCTTCAAGCAAGGTGAGGAATCTTTGGACCTGGCCGACGAAATTGCCGACGTGCTCTTCGTCCTGGTATGCATCGCCAACCAGACCGGTGTTGATCTGGAGGCGGCCATTGCCCGGAATCTGAAGAAGAAAACCGACCGGGACAAGGCTCGCCATCGCAACAACGCCAAATTACAATCCTGATCCGCTTTTTTCAAACCGGCAATCAGCGACGCATCGGTATCCACGCCGCTTTTCCAGGTTCTCATCGTAAGCCATGGGTACACGCCGCGTGTGAAAAAAGCCACCGGTTCAAGTTTTCGATCAGGGGCATGTTTGTTTTCAACGGCCGATTGTCCAGGCTGAACGCCGGGACCACCCCCATCAGCGCATTGGTGAGCAGCACCGCATCGGCATCCCGCAATCCCTTCGGCCGGACAGGCTCTTCAAGGAAAGTGTAACCCAGCTTTTCCAGGCGACGACAGGCCGCCGCCTGCATCACACCGGGCAGCACATAAGGGGACAGCGGCCGGGTCACCGTGCGGCCGCGTACGACCAGCAGATTGGCGGTGTGGGTCTCGGATACCGTGCCGTCGGGATTCAGGATCACCGCTTCGTCGGCACCGTTTTTCCGGGCCCAGGCGCCTGCCTGGTGGTAGTAGAGATAATTCAGGCTCTTGTGGTCGGCCAATGGCGTCAGGCGGGGGTGTTCATATGTGGCCAGACGCAGGCCCTCTGCTCCGATCTCCGTCAGCTTATGAAGATAGGGCCTGGCCGTCACGAGCAGGGTTCCGTTGAATGGAGATGCCTGAAGAGTTCCCCGAGTGGCCATAATTTTGACCGCCACCGGCACATCACCCAGCCCGTTTTTCATTACCACCTGGACGATGATGTCCCGCCAGGTCACATCGGGCGGCACCTCGTCGAATACCGTTTTCCAGGACCGGTGGAAGCGGTCCAAATGGGCCTGCAATCGACAGACAGCCCCTTTTTCCACACGAATGGTCTCGAACAACCCGAAACCGTACTGCATTCCCAGGTCAGTGGCCGGAACCATGGCCTGCTCTTGCGAAATCAGTTTTCCATTCATCCAGACCCAGGGGCCGGACGCGCTTTCATCTGTTTCCGGCCTGTGCGTGCCCTCGAAAACGGTCATCAGGGTACGGCCCTTGTGCAGGGTCTCTTCATATTCATCGGCCGGGTCGGAATCGTATACGATGCCTCCACCCACGGAAAAGACAATCCGATCTCCCAAGATGGTTGCCGTGCGAATGGCGATGGACAGGTCCATGGTGTCATGGAAGCTGACATATCCAATGGATCCTGTATACACGTGACGACGGTGGGTTTCCAGTTCGTCGATGATCTCCATGGATCGGATTTTGGGGCAGCCGGTAATGGAGCCGCCGGGAAAGGTGGCACGGATCAAATCCACGGCATCCTTGCCCTGGGCCAGCGTTCCTTCCACCACGGAAACCAGGTGGTAGACATTCCGGTAGACCTCCAGCCGCTTGTGCTGTGCCACGACCACCGAACCGCCGGCGCATACCTTGCCGATGTCGTTGCGCAACAGATCCACGATCATGGATAGCTCGGCATCGTCTTTGGGACTGGCGGACAACTCGGCCTTCATCTTTTCATCCTGCTCCGGTGTCCGGCCGCGCGGCCGGGTTCCCTTGATGGGCCGGGTTTCCACCCGGTTTCCGGAACGGAGGATAAACCGTTCCGGCGAGGTTGAGACGATCTGATGGTCGCCGGTATTTACAAAGGCGAAAAAGGGTGCAGGGTTTTTTTTGTAAAGGGCCAGGAAAAGATCGTATGCGTCTCCCCTGAGTCGCGCTTCAAAGCGCTGGGACAGATTGACCTGGTATACATCGCCGGCCGCAATATACTCCCGGATGCGCCCAACTGCCGCTTCGTACTCGTTTCGGGAAAAATTGGATATCAACCGGCCGCCGTCTGCCGAAAAGCCGATTCTGGTGGGTTGCGGCGTTTTCAGTTCCCGGGAAAAGGCCTCAATGATTTCATCAGCCTCCGGCGCCCCATGGTTCCCCCGAATCGGCACATGGGCATGGGTCGTGCCGGCGACTTTATCATGAACCACCAATACGCTTGGTGCGGCCAGGTATAGGGTGGGTCGCTTCAGGTCATCGACGCAGGTTCGCGGCAGACGCTCCAGATCATCTTTCAGGTCGTATGCCAGATACCCGAACAGGCCAGCCACAACCGGATCGGTGACATCGCCACATTCCAGGCGGCAACGGTCGAGAAGCGCCTGGAGCACATCCAGGGGGCGGCCGGTTACATCAACGGCTCTTTGGTCGACAATCAAAGACGCCTTTCCCAGCCAACCGGTCAGCATCAGCCATGGACGCAGCGCCAAAATATGGTAACGGGCACAATCCAGATCCCCACCGCTGAGCAGCACGACCGTTCCTGGCTCCCCGGCAAAGCGGGCCGCCATGTCCGCAAACGGTTCGTCCAGAATCAGGGTTCTGGTCCGGACCCCGAGGATGCCGGTCAGCCTGTCGTCAAGTTCCCTCAACAGGCCCCCGCTTGTTTGATATCCCTGTCTTCACCTCTGACTGCCGGGTCCGTCGGTGTACAACGGCGGCGCGTTTCGCCCTTACGCACCGTTTTTAAAGGTCCCAATTGTAGAAACGAATCGATCATCGTGAAGCCTTTTTCGGTCAGAAAGCTTTCCGGGTGGAACTGGAGGCCGTGAAGCGGGTGATGCTTATGAGAAATGCCCATGATGGTGCCGTCTTCGGTTCGGCCGGTAATTTTCAAGTCTTCGGCCAGAGCATACGCCGCTGGGGCTACCGTCAGCGAATGATAGCGGGCCGCCGAAAAGGGGGTGGGCATGTCGGTAAACAGGGACTGGTTGCGATGAAATACCAAGCTGGTTTTTCCATGGGTGGGGACCGTCGAGCGGATGGTCCGCCCACCGAAGACTTCGTTGATACACTGCATTCCCAGGCAGATGCCCAAAATCGGAACATTCCGGTAGCATGCCCGGATCAGGTCCTTGGATATACCGGCATGCTTTGGATCCCGGGGCCCCGGACTGATGAGGATGTAGTCCGGGGACAGGCCCGCAACCTGATCCAGTGATATCTGATCGCTGCGGTGAACACGGATTTCCAGATCGTAGCACATGAACATCTGCACCAGGTTGTAGGTAAATGAATCGTAGTTGTCGATCACCAGCAGGGTCGGCACAATTTTCTCCTGTCAGATATCGGAGGTTTGCCCCAGTGTTGCAAAGGTCGGAGGAAGTCAGCGCCAAGGGTAACGCCGCCAATAAAAAAGCCACCCCGTTTGAGTCTGGGTGGCTTTCGCCTATTGCATAACTCGTTTTAGACACCGCTTGGTGCGGCCACTGTTTTTTGATTTTCCTTAGCGGATAACGGTGATCCGGTCAAGCAAAATGACGATAGCAGGCAGGGTAACCGCATTTGGAAATCAAACGTTCAAGATTTTCAACAAGTAATCGTTGTCCCATCCGGCACTAAGCCGTTTGGCCTCGATGCTTTTTTTACAGAAGTTTCTTTTTTGATCATGTTCAGGGCAATATGCCTGAGCACCGCAAAATTGTCTGGTGCATGCCCCTTCCTTTCTCTTTGCCTTGAAACCAGGAAATGTCAGAGACTGTCCGGTATCTGCGGATTTCTATTTTCCCATGTCCAGCATCGATGGTTTCATGGTAGTTGCTAAGTCGCAGATTAATTGACCCCGAAGATCCCGCAGTAGTTGACCCAGCTATCCCGCTACCCGCCAAAGGAAAGAATCAGACAATACCCCGGCCAGATTGAAAAAGTATCCCTCCTGTAATAGGAGATTGGTTTGTCGGCCAAATCCGTAAAACAGAAGGGATACTAACATGCCGCCAACAGCGACACATGAGGACATTAAAGCACACCAGGAAAAAGTAGAAAAGGATAAAATCATACCCGTCAACCTGCCACCGTGCCCGCGATGCAAAGTTGAATCTGAATTTTTCAAGATTCACGCATACCGTGAACGCCGGTTTTTAATTATCGTCGAAACGTTAATCAAAGCGGTTTACTGCGCCCTGGTCCGGTTTGGATGCCTTGGCTGTGGCAAAACGTTCACCCATTATCCGGAGTTTGCCATCCCGCACAAACACTATACTCAACAGAGCGTCACGGGGTTTTCCGCCAGGTACACCGACTCGGATGACATACCAAAAGTGCGTGATGGTCGACGCCATTATGCCCGGGTATCCACAAGCCGATGCGACACTTTCCCCATCGACGGTTCATCGGTGGATCACCACCGCCGGACAGTTGCCCCGGACCTGCCGGGCGGCGTTAAACCTTGTGCTTCAGGAAAATCCGGCATTAAGCATCTGCTGGGATCTTGCCCGCTTGACCGCCCCTCAACAAAAATACAGAACCGAACACCGCAAAAAACAGCTTATCGGCTGCCGGCATCTGGTGGTCATCGAATCGTTTTTTCAACTCACATTTAAAAAATCCATTGCATCGGCCAATGGATGCAGGCGGTGGACCCAATTAATTGGACAGCCTGATGGGTGGGATAAGCTACGAGCCCTGAGATTAGAAAATTAAAAACAGGCATCAGGCAGCCTCGGCGAAC
>PDTK01000001.1 GCA_002747175.1 Deltaproteobacteria bacterium
AACTCGAGTTGCTTCAAATTGTGTTTGTACATGATTTTAGTGTCGGAAGGTGCAAGGTTTTTGTGAAGAATCAATGAATTCCTATGCACTTACAGCACCCAAAATAGCAAATTTAAGTAAATTTTTAAAGGAGTTATTGATTGTTCAGCAGGCCCTACAAAGAGGCTCTCCTGCCCAGTCATCAAAAGGCGCTTTGGGCAATGGAAGGGTGCCGGCAGGCACATGGTCCGCACATGCGGCCAAAGAAGATACATCCCTCACTCCTGCGGCCATAGAAACTGCCCCCACTGCCAGAACCATGAAAGTCAGCAGTGGATTGAAAATCAACTGAGCAAGCACCTGCCGGCCGAATACTATCTGATCACCTTCACCCTTCCCAGCCAGCTTCGGCCGCTGGCATGGTATCCAGGGCCTGCCTGGAAAACCTTCGCTTGCCGGAATTGTTGAATCGGTGTTACACAGCGCCGGTTATCGGCTAACCGGCACGAAAAACACAAATAGGTTTTAAAATTGGGCCGAAGATGTCATACGCGCTTCCCAGAAATACAGTGTCCTGAAATTAATCTTTTCATTTTTAACCGTTCATGTTAACAAGCGATCCCACGCTTGATATAGGGAAAGGAGATTGATCGGTTTGAAGTTCACCAATCGAAGGCGGATCTGGTTTTTCTGTCTGTTGATCAGTATCAATTTCCTTTTTGTACCACCTGCTTTCACCGTCGATCAATCCTACCGCGTCCTGCTCGTACCCTTGACGGTCCACTCGGAAGAGAAACTGGATTTCCTGAATCAGGGAATCATGGACATGCTGGTTTCACGTATCAGCCCGGCGGCCACGGTCATTCGAAAAAATGAAATTATGCCCGGTACGACGCCGGTTCAAATGGGGCGCGATGCAGGTGCCGATTACGTCATCACGGGCAGCTTGACCCTGTTCGGAAACAACGCCAGCACGGATGCCGTCCTGACCAACGTGAAAACGGGCGAAGCCACCCTGAAGTACAATCGGTTCGGCCAAAGTGGGGGGGATGTGCTCCTGCACATCGACCAGTTCGCCCAAAAGGTCAACCGCCACCTGTCATCGTTGGCATCAGCACCACCGGTGACAGTACCCGCAAAGGCCTCATCCGCAGGGGTGGCCCCCCAGGTCGCACCGTTGCCGACCCCGGCAACGCCTTCGGCTCCGGTTGCAGCATCGCCGCACGCGGCTGTGATGACCACCCCAAAGCCGGTAGCACCGGTAGCGGTGGCGGTTCCGGTGATGCAGCCGCCCGAAACCGAAAAATCCCTCGGAAGCCTGTGGGTCAGCAATCCACTCAAAGGCACCATCAGTGCCCTGACCACGGGTGATATAGACGGGAACGGCACCCCGGACATCGTTCTCATACGCGACAATCATATCGTTGTCGAACGCATCGAAAACAATCGCCTGACGCGCGTTGCCGCCACAGATGGGGGCCGGACCAGTAAGATCATCGCCGTGGACAGCGGGGACATCAATGGCAACCGGATTGATGAAATCTTCGTGACACGCCTGACCCCCCAGGGGGGGGTGGATTCCTTTGTATTGGAATGGAACGGTACTGGCCTGGGTACCCTTGCCGACGGTCAGCGCTGGTATTTCCGGGTGGCAGACAACTCGGGAAAAAGCCCGTTTTTGATGGGCCAACGGCAGGCAATGCCCAGGGCCAACGATACCGGCGGGCTATACGAATCGAACCATTTTCTACCAGGGGTGTTCGAACTGACCTGGAATGGAAAATCATATCAGGCCGGTCGGCGGCTGGCGCTGCCCGGTGACCTGAACATTTACCGCTTCACCCGGGGAGATATCTTCGGCGACCGCAAGATCCGCACCCTTGCCTATACCGATGCGGACAAACTTCGAATTTACGATCCGGCCGGCAGCCCCCAATGGATCAGCAGTGAAAAATTCGGCGGGAATCCCCTGTTTCTCGAATCGGCATCGAGTGCCGATTCGAGAAACAACGATAGAACCTACCTGAGCCAGCGGCTGGTCCTTGCCGACCTTGATGATGACGGCCGGGTGGAAGTGATCACGGCCGGCAACCGTGATGCCGCCAGGGGGTTCGCGCAACGTTTTCGTATCTATAACCGCGGACGCATCGTCGTCTTGCGGTGGAACAAGATAAGGATGAATGAAGTCTGGACGAGTAAAGAGAACAGTGGATATATCAGCGATTTTGCCCTGGCCGACATGAATGCCGACGGTCGTCGGGAGATTGTGTATGTCAGGGTCAATCGTGCCGGCCTGACCCGGACCAAATCCAGCAACATTGTCGTCGAGCAAATCGGCGACCTGTCGGACAAATAAATCCCAATACGGCCAGAACCATTTCATATGCTGGATGATCATTGATGCAGCCTGGACACCTGCATCAACGCTTTGACGCAAAGGTGGTGATCACCCGTTTCCAGGTAGTTGAATCAGTTCGGCTGTAATGCACACCACGTTACAACAAGGAGGAGACAGATGAAAAAGGTTAGGTTAATTGTTGTCATTTGTGCAATGCTGATGACTGCTGCGCCCGTGGTGGCCCTGGAAGTGGAGATCTCGGGCCACTATTTCGTAGAGACATTCAACAACTCGAACCAAACACTCAGCGATACAGATGCCACCAACGATTACGGCCGTATGGAATTCATGGCCGAACCGGTGTTCAAAATCAACGACAACATTTCCTTGACCACTCAATTCACCGCCTTGCAGGGCCACGTCTGGGGGCAGCCGGAAGGCAACTCGGTCAACTACAACGACCATACGCTGACCAGTGACTTTGAAGCCTGGGACATCTATCCGTATCGGACCGACAATCCCAGCAATTTGGAATGGAAAGCCGCCTACATGACCCTCAAGACCAGCATCGGCGGCTTCATCATTGGCCGTTATATCGATACCCCATGGGGTACCGGCCTTGGAGACAACACCCTCAGCCACGGCAAGAACAATTATGGCAAGGACCGTATCATGTGGGTGGTTCCCACCGGCGATTTCATTTCCGGCCTGGTGCTCCAACGCAACGACGAATACGACCAGGGTATCGAAAAAAACGATGCCGATTATCACAAATACTATTTTTTTTCCACCTACAAACAGGAAAACTGGTCCACCGGGCTGCTGCTGAGCCGCTATGCCCATAAAAACTTTCTGAACGGTCGGGCGATGCGAGATATCCAGATGAGCTATGCCGGTTACAATGAACTGGCGGATGCCGCCACCACGGCCAGGGGAATATATACCGGCACTTACGCTCAAGCACTCCAATTGGCTGCTCCCCTGGGCGCCGCATCGCTGGTTCAGGCTGCCCCTTATGATGCGACCGCCAGTGCAACCCTTGATGCAACGCTAGGAAGTATGGGTTATCCGGGACTCGATTTGTATGGGCTGAATTCCGCCGCAATCAGCGCAGAGGGTGCCGCCGCCGCTGCCGGTGCCAGCTTCCGGGAAAACGTCGAAAGACGATCAAATCTGAAAATCTGGGTAATCAACTCCTATTTCATGGGCACCTTTGGACCGATTTCCGTCGAAGCCGAAGCCCTCTACGGTTGGGGTGAAATAGAAATGGACGAAACCCGGGTATGGGAGGGCAAATCCTTTGACACCATTGATGCCGAGGCGGTGGCTGCCACCGTCAATCTGAAGTACAACGTTGCCGGATTCACCTTCAACGCCGGCGCCACCTATGTCCAGGGCGACAGCAATTTCGACGATGACGAAACCAATTCGGTTGGCTATCTTGAGCAATCGATAGACTTGGAGCACGGCTTCCTGCTTACCTCGGATCTCAGCGAATTGAACTTCACCCTGGGCGGAACGGACGAAAACGGTATTCCTCTGGGCAACACCGCCGGCGCCCGTACTACCGTTACCGGACCGGCAGGCTACGCCTCCTACTGGGGGGGGATCAAGTATCAGGTTCTGGAAAATCTCAACCTGGGATTCCTGTATGTCAAATCCAAAGCGGATGACGCACCGAAAACCAACGCCGGTATAGAGTGGGATGATGATCACGGCTCCGAATACGATTTCACCGTGGAGTGGGCTGTTATGGACAATTTGAAGTTCAAGGGCGTCGTCGCCCACCTGGATGCCGGGGATTATTGGAAAGCCGGAGGCTTCAACAAAAATGTGAAAGACAACACGACCCTATATGGCCGGTTGATTCTGGAATTTTAGTATCTTAAACCTCAGTTTCTGTCAAAAAAACAAGAAACTGGGGTGGGGTAGAAGGGCTACGGGTTTCCCGCCTTAGATAGCGCTCATCCGGAAATGGCCAATTTGCCTATTTCTGGACAGACAATAGATAAGATCCGTATCAATTCGTTCACCGCGCTATCATCAGGCGCCATACTGAATGGACAAACGCCCCGGTGGTCTGACGTTGCCGGAGCGCTTTTTTTCCTCCAAAGGCATCCTCCCACACCGGAAAGGACTGTGCAAAAAAGAGATCTGCCATGCCGCAGCATTCCCCCAAAACCTGCAAACGATCCGCCGTGGAAAACGCCCATCACACCCGCGGCATCGGCGGGCAGCGGATACCCAAAAAGTCGGCAGCAATGATCCTGGTTGTGTGCGCTTATGTCTTCGGCGGCGGCGGCATGTTGGCCTGGATGGCGTTCATTGTGCTGGGACCACAATACCATTGGCATCTCGGCCTGTCATCCGCCGGGAGCCTGCTGGTGGATACACTCCTTTGTTTGCTGTTCTTCTTCCAGCACAGCCTCATGGTACGCCGCCGGTTCCACATCTGGTTGACCCGTTTCGTACGGCCTGACTTTCACGGAGCCTTGTATGCCTCGGTATCCGGTTGCTGCCTGCTGTTTTTGATCCTCTTCTGGCAGCCGGTGGGGTTGCCATTGTGGTCTCCGCCAGCATGGATCCTGTGGGGCTTGGGTCTGATCATTTTGTCGGCGTTGGCCGTTGGCTGGTGGGGCAGCCGCTCGTTGGAAGAATTTGATGCCCTGGGCGTCAAATCAGCCCTGGCAGCGTTCAATGGCCCCAGACAGATGGGCCAGGTCGATTTCATCGTTCGGGGCCCCTTCCGGTGGGTACGCCATCCCCTCTACCTGATTAGCCTGGCCATCATCTGGGCCGGACCGGTATTCACCGTGGACCGTTTGTACCACAACCTGCTCTGGTCAATCTGGATCTTCATCGGCGCCACATTGGAAGAAAAGGATCTGATGCTATGTTTTGGCGATGCCTACCGTGAATATCGGCAGGCGGTGCCGATGCTGATTCCCAAAAGCATCAGGCCGCGGGTGCCGGAAAAGGAATCAGATCCAACCCAACCAGAGCACAGGCTGCGTAAATGTTAAAACATCTTAACGGAAAAACGCACCTATACCTGATTTGAGCCATTAGCCGTTCACGCATTTTAGTGCCTTACACCTCAGTTTCTGTCAAAAAAGCAGGAGTATAGGGTTCAGGTACATGGGCTGCGGGTTTCCCGCCCTAGTACAACGTAACACTTAATATTTCGTATATTTTCAAAAATGGTGTATAATTAGTGCCCGACCGGAAACCCCAAATTCGAATTCGTGCGAGTTCATCGGGTCGGTCAAATCTCCATGATCATCCACCCATTCTGTTAGAAAATGAGACGGACAATTAAATTTTTGAGGTTCATTTACAATTTTAGTTGATTTTGA
>PDTK01000002.1 GCA_002747175.1 Deltaproteobacteria bacterium
TTTTCGAACGATCACGGATCTTGATGAATACATGTAGAAAACAGCAAACAATAACCACCGCCGGGAAAAAGGCTTGCCACGCATTGCGGGTGGCTTTCCAGCCGTCCATATTCATGGCAGGTTGAACTTCCTCTATCTGTTTACGGGACAAAAGGAGCCAATACCCTGTTATGCAACCATGGGGTTGACAGGGTGTCGTAAATGCGCGGCGTCGGGCACGCAAGACGTATGGGTCGTCATACTTCAAGGGACCGGTAACAAAGCAGATGCGGGGCCTTGTGAACGCTTACGAATGTACCATCTGTTACAGGATCAAGCATGGCCGGCCGTGTCGGATAGCAACGCGGGATCGATGCCAATATTCTCAAGGCATATCCGCCAGCGATGCTCCACCGCCACATTGAAGGCGACTTCCTGAGAATAAGGCCCGTTGATCCATGCGTTGCCACGAATTTCGCTTTCCAATTGGCCGGGTCCCCAGCCGGCACACCCAAGAGCCATCAGATAAAAACGGGGACCCCGTTCAATGGCGATGGCTTCCAGAATGTCCGGGGAATGACTCAGGGCCAGTCCTTCGTTAATCATCATGCACCCATCCCATTCGAAAGGAGCTGTATGCAGCACGAACAGTTCATTGGTATGCACCGGCCCGCCGACATGGATGGGAATGGTCTTCGCAGCAGGCGTTGATGAAATCTTTAGTTCGTCAAAAATTATCCTGGCGCTAAGGTTCGTATAAATGCGGGAAACGATGATTCCCATAGCGCCGTTTTGATTGTGCTCAGCCAGACAGGTGACGGATTGGTAGAAGTTGGGATCGGTCAGGCCGGGCATGGCCATTAGAAACTGACCTTTCAGGGATTGCCATGTTGGATCCATGGTGACTGTCTCCATTGATTCGTAATTTCCTTTTTATCTACTTTATCGGCGGGGCATCCCAAAGGCAAGAAAAAGCTTGACTTGATTCAGATGGACTGTTAGGGCTGGCAACAAGATTAATATTGGTATGATAATTATATGAATAAACATTACGCCCTGCTTAGCATTATTGGCATTATTCTTATCCTCGTAGTGGGTATCCTTGTCCACAACGAGGAAACGGGGGCGATAATGGCCTGAACCAGCCAAACCGGAAACTGCAAAATCCGTTATCACCCCCAGAGGCGATAACGGATTTTTTTGTGGGGAGGGAAAAACCATCCGTCTCCAAAGATATGATCGTCAAAGGCGTGACCGGCCGGAGAAAAAGGAGGATCGTGCCAGAATGAAAAGTGACTGCGCCAAAACGGGTATCGAACGGGCACCGCACCGGTCCCTGTTCAAGGCCATCGGTTACACCGATGAGGAAATTAAACGGCCATTGGTAGGCATCGCCAATGCAGTCAACACGGCGATTCCCGGGCACGTCCATTTAAATACGCTGGCCCAGGCCGTTAAAGCGGGCATTTATATGGCCGGCGGGACGCCAGTTGAATTCGGAACCATCGGTGTGTGTGACGGCATCGCCATGAACCACACCGGCATGAAATACTCACTGGCCAGCCGAGAGCTGATCGCCGATTCGATCGAAATCATGGCCACCGGTCACGCCTTCGATGCCATGGTCATGATCCCAAACTGCGACAAGATCGTTCCGGGTATGCTCATGGCCGCCGCCCGCCTGGACCTGCCTACCATTTTCATCAGCGGCGGCCCCATGTTAGCCGGCGAGCATCCCACGGTTCCCGGCAAAAAAATCGATCTGATCACCGTCTTCGAAGCCGTCGGCGCCGTAAAGGCCGGCAAACTCGATGAAAACGCGTTGATGGCCATTGAGGATGCGGCCTGTCCGACCTGTGGATCCTGCTCCGGCATGTTTACAGCCAACTCAATGAACTGCCTGACCGAGGTGATCGGCATGGGCCTGCCGGGCAACGGCACCATTCCGGCAGTCTATTCCGCCAGGATCAGGCTGGCCAAACAGGCCGGCATCCAGGTGCTGAACCTTTGGAAACAGAAAATCACGGCCAGGATGATTATGACACCCGATGCCTTCGAAAACGCCCTGACTGTCGATATGGCGCTGGGATGCTCTACCAACACAGTCCTCCACCTGCCGGCCATTGCCGCGGAAGCCGGTGTGGAGCTGAATCTGGAAATGATCAACCGCATCAGCGAAAAAACACCACATATCTGCTCCCTGAGTCCCGGCGGGGTACACCATATTCAGGATCTGAACCGTGCCGGCGGAATCGGAGCCGTACTTAAAACATTGTCATCCGCCGGGCTGATCCACCAGGACAACCTCACTGTCACCGGCAAGAATATTGCCGAAAACATTGCTGCGGCAGGTGTTTTCGATCCGGACGTGATACGGCCGCTGGATCGTCCCTATCATGAACAGGGCGGTCTGGCCGTTCTGCACGGTAACCTGGCACCGGACGGGTGCGTGGTCAAGCAATCGGCGGTACTGGAATCGATGATGGTCCACGAGGGTCCGGCCAGGGTCTTCGAATCGGAAGAAGCGGCCACCGAGGCCATCATGGAAGGTCGAATCAACAAAGGGGATGTCATTGTGGTTCGCTATGAGGGACCCAAAGGAGGGCCGGGCATGCGCGAGATGCTCACCCCGACGTCGGCCATCGCCGGTATGGGATTGGATGCCCATGTGGCCTTGATCACCGACGGACGTTTCTCCGGTGGATCCCGGGGAGCCGCTATCGGGCACATTTCACCCGAAGCCGCCCAGGGCGGAACCATTGCCATCGTCGAAGAAGGTGATCGCATCGCCATCGATATCCCTGCCAAGCAGCTCACCCTGCTCGTTTCCGATGATGAAATCGACAGGCGTTTGTCCGGCTGGCAAACGCCGGAGCCGAAGATCCACCACGGGTATATGGCCCGTTATGCCGGACAGGTGTCGTCGGCCAGTAAAGGGGCCATTGTAAGGTAAGGAAGGAGACAAATCAATGAAACTCAACGGCGCGCAAATCCTGATGGAAGTTCTCAAAGAAGAGGGCGTGGACTCCATTTTCGGGTTTCCCGGTGGTGCCACCATCGACATTTACGACAGTATCGAAAAAACCGACATCCGCCATTTCCTGGTACGCCATGAGCAGGCTGCGGTCCATGCCGCCGACGGCTACGCCCGCGTCACCGGTAAAGTTGGAGTTTGCCTGGTCACGTCCGGTCCGGGCGCCACCAATGCGGTTACCGGTTTGGCAACGGCCTACATGGACTCCATTCCCATGGTTCTCATCAGCGGCCAGGTACCCACCCAACTCATCGGCAACGATGCATTCCAGGAAGTCGACATTGTCGGCATCACCCGGCCGTGCACCAAGCACAACTATCTGGTTCCCTCAGTGGAGGAACTGCCACGAATTCTGAAAGAAGCCTTCCACATCGCCCGCTCCGGGCGCCCGGGACCGGTGCTGGTGGACATCCCCAAAAATGTTCAGCAGGTAACGGCCCCATTCACGCCCAACCGCAAGGTCACACTCAAGTCTTACAATCCCAATTATAAGCCCAACGCCAAACAGCTTCAAAAGGTGGTAGAACTACTCAAAACCGCCCAAAGGCCGCTCATTTTCGCCGGAGGCGGTGTGATTCTTTCGGGTGCAGCCGATGACCTGGCCCAACTGGCTCGCAGTACCCAAACGCCGGTGACCATGTCACTCATGGGATTGGGGGCTTTTCCCGGATCCGACCCCTTGTCGCTGGGCATGATCGGCATGCACGGCACCTATCGGGCCAATATGAGCACATCCAAATGCGACCTGCTCATCGGCATCGGTGTCCGTTTCGACGACCGTGTCACCGGCAAGACCGATTGTTTCGCTTCGCAGGCGAAGATTGTGCATATCGATATCGACCCCACCTCTATCCGCAAAAATGTGCCGGTGAGCATTCCCGTCGTCGGTGACTGCAAAAAAAGTCTGGAGGTCATCAATCAATACCTGGCCGAAACCGATCTCGATACGATCCGGGCCCAAAGGGCCCCCTGGCTGGCACAAATCGACGAATGGAAGCGAAACTATAAACTGGCCTACAAGCAGGACGAACAAATCAAGCCCCAGTACGTGGTAGAGAAGCTCTACGAGCTGACCCGCGGTGAAGCCATCATTACCACGGAAGTCGGGCAGAATCAGATGTGGGCGGCTCAATACTACCATTTCGACCGGCCGGGCCATTTCGTCACCTCCGGCGGCCTGGGAACCATGGGGTTCGGCCTGCCGGCAGCCATCGGTGCACAGGTGGCTTTTCCCGATACCCTGGTCGTGGATGTGGCCGGGGACGGCAGCATCCAGATGAACATCCAGGAAATGGCCACAGCCGTCCAGTATAATCTACCGGTTAAAGTGGTGATTCTCAACAATTGCTACCTGGGCATGGTCCGCCAGTGGCAGGAATTGTTCTACGACAAACGATATGCCAGCACCTGCATGGATCATGCGCCCGATTTCGTCAAGTTGGCAAACGCATTCGGTGCCACCGGATTGAGGGCCACCCGGCCGGACGAGGTGGAGGATGTCTTGCGCCAGGGCATAGAGGCATCCGGCCCGGTGATCATGGATTTTCGGGTATCCAAGGAAGAGTGCGTCTACCCCATGGTGCCCGCCGGCGCCCCCATTACCGAAATGCTGCTGGTTTGATCGATTGCATGACCAATTGAAGGATTAGGACCATGACAGAAGAAAAACACATATTGACAATGCTGGTGGACAATGAGCCGGGCGTTTTATCCCGGATTGTAGGGCTGTTCAGCGGACGCGGTTTTAACATAGAAAGTCTTTGCGTCGCCGAAACCATCGACCCCAAGGTATCCCGGATTACCATGGTTACCAAAGCCAACGAACCGCTCGTCGAACAGATCGAGAAGCAGCTTCGGAAACTGATCAATGTAATCAAGCTCAGGGACCTTACCGGGTCCGGATCGGTTCAACGGGAAATGGCCTTGATTTGCGTTCGCGCCAAACCTGAGAATCGGGATGAAATCTTGCGGATCGTCGATATATTCAGATGCAAGGTGGTTGACGTAGGCCCCGAGTACTATATTATCGAGGCCACCGGAACGGCGGATAAAATGAGCGCTTTGGTCAACCTGCTCAAACCCATGGGCATTAAAAAGATTGCCCGCACCGGTACCATCGCCCTGTTCAGGGAACCATATTAGTGTCATGTCATACTTGAAATGTTAGTATAATATGGTATGGTTAATAAAAACGGAGGAGACCATGCCTAAAATCAAGTACAAATTCTCACTAACTC
>PDTK01000003.1 GCA_002747175.1 Deltaproteobacteria bacterium
GTACAAGCATTGGCTTGGTGATCGGTTATTCCCATAATTTGGGAAAAAAGAACATATGGTCTAAAATCACAGGAAACGGCGAGGATTTTTTTCGATCAAACCTGGGGTGCGAGGCAATCAACCGCCCCGAGTCTAATAAAAGCACAATTTGTGCCACCGATTCAGGATTAAGTCAACGCTTTACTTTTTTTTCAATGGACTTATATTGCGGCCACCAAGATATGATTGAAGGAGAGATCGATGATAGACAAGTACGAGGTCCCCAGCGAGTTGCAGGGATCATTCAAACGCATTGCCCGCCGGGTTCCCGTTGAACTGAAAAAAGATGAGGATCTGATCCAGACCCTGATCGCCTACCTTCAATTGGGCGGTGAAAAACTGGCTCGCCAGGCTGTGGAGGCAGCCAGACAGACACTTGCATTGGAAACCACCGAACGCAGAAAGAAAGCCCGTGAAGAAGCACTGATCCGGGCTGCCGAAGCGAGGCTGGCTGCCAAGGATGCCGAGTCCGAAGATGGCGAATTTGGCGACGGGGATGAAGACGACGAGGCCAAAGACCTGAAAGAATACTGATGGCCGCCTTTGCCGGTGCCGTGCCGGTTGATTGTATGGCAAGCCGCCCTTTCCGCACACTCTCATGCGGTCCAAATTTTTGCAGATTCACAAATGATTCCCCTGTTTGAAGGCCTCGACCAGGACCGGGCCAAAACATTCAGCCTGGTCCTGAATGCCACAGGCATCGGCAACCGCGTGGTTGCCTCATGCAATGGGTTCCGTCTGGATGTCCCCCCGGCCTTGGTGGACGCATCCATGGAGGCCATCGAACGATACCTTGCGGAAAACCCTATCACCATTGAACCCCGGCTGGATGCTATGCCGCATTCATCCTTGCACCTGCGGCTCTCTGGTGTGGTCATTGCCGTCGTCCTGCTGGCCATTCATCTGGCCGTGGTTTACAGCGGTGTGCCTGACGATTATATGTCGTCCTTCGGGGCCGATGCCCGGCGCATTCTGCGTGGAGAGGTCTATCGCTGCGCCACGGCCCTGCTGTTGCACGCCGATGCGGCCCATATCGCCGGCAACATGGCCGGCATCACATTGTTCGGCGGTACCGTGTGCGCGGCCGCCGGCAACGGCGTCGGCTGGCTGCTGATTCTTGCCGGTGGCATTTTGGGCAATCTGGTCAACGCCCATGTCCATGAAACCAATCATCTGTCCATCGGCGCCTCAACCGCAGTGTTTGCTGCGGTGGGCATTCAATGCGCTTTCCAGGCGGTGGTGGCGACGCGCACGGGCCGAGGGTGGAAACGGGTAATCCTGATATTGGGTGCCGGTTTGTCCCTGTTGGCTTTCATGGGTGTCGGCGAGCGCAGCGACCTGGGCGCCCATCTGTTCGGTTTTGCTGTCGGATTGTTCGGGGGGGCGGTTTATCGGGTTCTAAAACATGAGACTTTTGGGCCGAAGACGCAAATCGTTTCTGGCTCAATCGCGGCTTTTGTTTTGATCCTGGCGTGGGTTCAGGCAGCGATGTCGTCGTAAACGTGACAGAACAGATTGTTTAAAAAGGCTTGTTTTTTCAATGTAAAGCCTAACCGGTTCGCTTAGACAGCCCCCTCTGCTTTGTTACCGGGTTCGCAGTCGTATCGGTCATGCTTCAAATGAATTGCTAAATGACTCGTTCGGCTACAGCGGGTAAGGCGTCAAGCTCTCCACACCGTTTTCGGTCACCAGCAGGGTCTGCTCGAACTGGGCCGACAGGGAGCCGTCCAGGGTAACGGCCGTCCAGCCATCGCCCAGCACCTTCAATTCTTTGGCACCCAGATTGATCATCGGTTCGATGGTAAAGACCATGCCCGGAATCAGCCTTACCCCCGTACCTGCACGACCATAGTGGGGAATCTGGGGTGCTTCGTGGAAATCGATACCCACGCCGTGGCCCACAAATTCGCGCACCACCGAGCAGCCGCAGCGTTCGGCATAAGTTTGGATGGCATGACCGATATCGCCGACGCTGTTACCCGGCTTCACGACCTGTATCCCTTCCGCCAGGCATTGGCGTGATACATCGACGATTTTACGGGCGTCTTCGCTGGGCGTTCCCACAAAAAATGTTCGGCTCGCATCGGCATAGAATCCATTAAGGATCGAGGTGACGTCCACATTGACGATGTCCCCGTCGGACAGCTTTCGTGCATCAGGAATCCCGTGGCAGATCACTTCGTTGATACTGATGCACACGCTTTTGGGAAAGCCCCGATAGTTCAAGGGAGCCGGAACAGCGCCATGTTCGAGGGTGAAATTGTGGACAGCCGTGTTGATTTCATCAGTGACGGTACCGGGCTGGATCATGGGCGCGACCAGGGCCAAGGTCTCTATCACCAACTGCCCGGCCTTTCGGATGCCTTCGATCTCGGCAGCCGTTTTAAGATGGATGCGGTGCTGTTTGGCATAATTGGTGTCGGGCGTTGGGGGCGTGGTCTTTTTGTTCAGACAGCACCGCTTGTATTTTTTCCCGCTTCCGCAGGGACAAGGTGCATTTCGGCTGATTTTTCCGGTTTCGTTTCTGTTTTTCACCTGGGTGATCCTCTTGAGTTGAATGACATTGCCGATGTGCCTGGATGTTTAACGGATTCCGAGACTGGCTGTCAAACCATATTCCGTATTTGGGCGGGCACCGAAAAAAAACAATAAAGGCGACCATTCGGCCGCCTTTATCGAGGAAGAGGAGAGGAGTATTGCGCATTGATTGGTTGCGCTTACTAAAGCTTATCGGCGGTTCGGTAAAATGGTTTAGCTTTTTTTGCTGTGGTGCCATTTGCCGGTTTGAGATGCGTTTCGGCTTGTGATATGGTATGGTCGTGGTATTGGCGAGGATAAAAATGTTCGTATAACGCAGATATCGGGCAAATTGGCCATTTTCGGATGGGCACTAGGTATTATACCGAGAGCTGACGACATGAATAAGCCACAAGACGATTGGGACCACCGCATCCTGTGCAGTGACGGAAACTGTATAGGCGTCGTGGGGCCTGACGGCCGCTGCAAGGAATGCGGACACGCCTATGAGGGCGAATTGCCGGACGCAACAGATTTTCACGAAGCGCCGGAGGTTGAGGATGACCACGAAGCGGTGCCGCCTTCCGATGTGGATACAAACAGCCATGAAGACAACCCGGCAATAGATTCGGATAGCCTGGATGACACATGGGAAGACCGCACCTTGTGCATCGACGGCAATTGCATCGGCATTATTGGACCCGATGGCCGCTGCAAGGAATGCGGTAAACCCTACCCCGAAAGTACACCATGACAGATCAAACTCCCATAGATCCCATTTTGGCCCAGGCCCTGGATAAAATTTCAGACTTCGTCAAGGAGGTAACCGGCAAGGAGCCCAGCCCGGCCGAAACCGCCGATGCGTTGACCCGCTACTTCGTGCTAAACGAAATCAAGGATCATATCGTGATGGTGCGAGGAGAGGGAAAGGGGAGCTGAAAGTTTAACATTATAATAACCTGAGTTGAGCCATTAGCTGTTCGCTTTTAGCAATTAGCGAAAGAATTCCGTTTCGTTAACGAAAAGCATGACGCCACCCGCTGGGTTAAGCCTGAATTTCTTATAAGCATCTTAAATAAAAAGGATACGCTCTAACGGCCAAAAGTGAATCGCTTATTTTGGAAACAAGGCAGATGCCGTGCATCTGTAAGCGCTTATGGCTATTTTTCCCAGTGGTTGCCCCCCCCTTATGCCGCAAATCAATATATTGGACGTACCCCGCTCGCTGACAAACGTATTGAGCAGCCAACTGACGACACTGATGAATAAGGCACCCAACAGGGCTGCGCCGAATCCATCCACCTCGAATCCCCCAATCACACCGGAAGCCATCATCAGCAGGATCGCGTTGATTACGAATGTGAACAGGCCAAGGGTTAAAATGGTCAAAGGAAGGGTGAGCAACAGCAGGATCGGACGGAAAAATGCGTTGAGAATGCCCAGCACGGCCGCCGACAGGATGGCAGAGGGCAGGCCCGTAACACGAATGCCATCAATAAAATAGGCCGCCATGAAAATGGTCACCGTCAAGAAAGCCCATCTGACTGTGATTCCTTTCATGACATGCGCGCGATGGTGTGGTCGGTTGTAATCATTTTTAAATGAATGATCTTCAAATAAAGATTGATGGTTTCGTAAAAAGGTCTTCTTTAGCGATTTTACCCTGCATAACTTGTTGAAATTATTAAAGGCGATTTTTCAATTTTTGACTTTTTGCGGGACTATCAAGATTAATTGATTTTATCGCGAAGTTTGCCGGAACACTTGAAAGTCACGACCCGGCGCTCGGAAAGCATCATTTCCGCACCCGTTGCCGGATTTCTGCCTTTGCGCTGTTTTTTTTCCTTTACACAAAATTTTCCGAAACCGCTGACCAAGACATTTTCTCCCGATGACAGGGATGATTTGATGATTTCAAGCAGGGTTTCAACTGTTTCCGTGGCCTTGATTTTGGTGAGGCCGGTCTGATCCTGTATGTTTTCTACGATTTGCGCCTTTGTCAGACTCATGCTGCATGCTCCCTGTATTTTTTGATACCCAGTCCCGGTTTGGCCCGATAAAGGTTACATCTTTTATGGCCGAAGGCGATGCCAACCGACGCCAATCACCCGCTAACCACTTAAATTGTAAATGATAATTGGAAACCCTGTCCGTAGTTTGATGTCAGGAGTTGGTCGATTTGTCAAGAAAATATAAAAAAATAAGTACTTGTGGCGAAACACGCAATGATTCGCATTAAGCAAAAAAATATGTAACTAATAGAAATAAGTTAAAAAAAATATGGGGTTAGCAGTATCCGCGTGCGCCGGCGTGTGGACTGGCAACAATACATGACGGGCACTGATGGACCTTGGCCATATTGGTTGCGGGAGATCGGGTTTTCGTCGCGAACGCTATCACCTGGTGGCGCCTGACAATTCACATCAGGCTGGTGTCCAGGACAAGTCCATCATATCATAAATTTCTTGTTGCCTCGATTCCGGACGGGTACTTTTTCTTACATGTACCATATTCCCATTTTCGCATTTCATTGTTACCGTCGTACGATTTTGTCCCTGCAACTGCTTTCTCAAATCTGACCAACTTGTATGGATTCCTTTTTCTTTCAACTGAACACGAATTGTATGAACCAAGTGATACGCAAGCAACGTAATAAACAGGTGACCGCTCACTCTTCTCGTTAT
>PDTK01000006.1 GCA_002747175.1 Deltaproteobacteria bacterium
CAGCGTCATGGGGCTCGAAGAAGCATTGAATGCCGTCAGATGTAAATCTGCGTCGATGCTTGATGGGAACAAGCTCGGGAAAAGGCCGGCAACACCGAATTCGCCCTGAACCGCTACCATTATATCAGCGAGGATGAAACGGGCAATCTGTTCCACTCCCCCTACTCCATATCCGTGGGAACATGAACTGAAACTGTCGATAAAGAAGGACGTTTTTGGAATTTGATACAATATAAACTGCTTCAAACTGTTACGACCAGTCGTCCTAAAAGAGACACACCCATTAAAAAAATGGAACAAGCAATCACTTTCAAGACAGACGGCATCACGTTTTCGGGGATTTTACATCACCCACCTGGCGCGGCGATTGCCGTAGTTATAGGCTGCCACGGCTTGATCGCGGACAAGAACTCTCCCAAACAAATTGCCCTGGCCAACCGGTGCACAGAAGCAGGGCTTGCCTATCTTCGCTTCGACCACAGGGGATGTGGGCAAAGCGGCGGAGATTTCGCAAACGACACGTCTTTGCGCAACCGTTGTTCAGATCTTCTGGCAGCGGTTGGAGCAATTCATCGATTATTGGGAAGGTCTGCCCCGATCGGACTTTTTGGCAGCAGCTTCGGCGGAGCGGTCTGCCTGGCGTCGGCCAGAATCATCAAACCGTTTGCCATGGTGACATTGGCGACTCCGGTGGAGAGCCGATCGGTTCACCTCCCTGAGGACTCACCGGCCTCTCTCAGAGCCGAAATTCACCAGAACCGTTTGAAATTCAGTGTGAGCGAGAATCTTGGGGACATCGATCATATACTCGTTATACACGGAGAAAAAGATGAAACCGTGTCAGTTTCGAATGCACGGAAGATACATCGGCATGCCGGCAACCCCAAGAAACTGGTTATCCTTGAAAACGGTGATCATCGCATTACCGACAAATCGCATCAGGCGCTGGTCATGGATCAGGCCACCGGGTGGTTTGTCAAACATCTCGACAGGAGCGGAATCAGTTGCTGGTGATCGCGCTGTAAATAATCTCTTTTTGGTAAGGGGTCAGCTTTTCAGCGAACCGGACACCGATTCCATCCTCCTCTGTCCTAACAATGCTGCCGGATATTTTAAAGGACTTTTGAAAGGACGGTATTGAAAATATCAATGAAATGGATTGGCCGACGGGAAAAAGCGATACGGTTTCGATAAACGCCCCCCCACGGCTCAAATTATTGATGAAATCCTGGTAAACACGATTTGAGGTTGAATAATCCACCGGCAGAAAACACGGTATCCGTGAATCTTCACGGTAGTCCAGACGCTCCCATTCCTGCAACAGTTTCTCCAGCATTTTTTTTCGCTGGAGAGTCAAACTGGAAACCGCCTGAAGCAATCGTTCGGTAAGTTTCTTGTCGTCGTCTGTCGAATTTGAATTCTTCATGATGGCAGTCCTTTTTTTTGTACCTGGGGGCTATTCAGCTAACGTGGTTGCAAGGATTTCAATGAGGACCTTGCGGCGTTTCCCGTCATAGGGAACGGTCATGCCGGCCGGCCCATCCTGGTCCGGCCCAACAGCAATGGTTTTGATGGCGCTGTCTTTCACCCCCCGCCCGACCAGATATGTTTTAACCATCGTTGCCCGGAACTCCGAGAGTTTAATGTTGTAGGCCCTTACACCGGACTTGTCCGTATAACCGCGTAAAACAAGCCGGGTTTGGGGATGCTGTGAACAGAACTGGGCAATTATATCCAGTTTCTCGTAGTCGGATGCATCGAGGGTGTTTGAATTGAAATCGAACAGAATCTCCGGATAGGCGCCGAATCGCTCCGTAATGGCTGATAGCAAAATGATCTTATCCGGCGTTTCGCGGATCGTTTCAGGCCCAGGTGTGGTGATTTTGGCCGGAAGGTTTTCATTTCCGGGCGAAACCGGTTCCAAAAGGGTGTTCGTATCCGTGTCCGGACCGCTATCTCCCGGGACTGGATTTTTTACCGATGCGTTGACCGATTGTTTCGTTGCCACATCATCATTTGGTGGATCGGACACCTTGGCAACTTTTTCCTGAATCGTTTTCTTTGGTTCTACGGTGATGGGAAGCGTTTCTTTATCGCCTGGCAGCCGACTGAGAGCAAGGACGGCCGCCAAACCCATACACAGGATCACCACAATGGTCAGGATGATCGGCAGGATGCGGTTGAGCGGATCGGATCCCTTCGATTCCCGATCATCGAGCTGTCTTTCATCGCCCTTTGCAGCCTGCGGTCCAGGATGAGCCGCTCCTTCAGGTGTCGCCAAATTTTTCCGATGCGTCGTTCCTCCTGAAATTTTCAACTCGGCCGCACATTCGGCGATAATTTTATGATCGATATGCTTTTGTTCCCGAACATAGCCGGTTAAAAGCGCCTGGTCGCATATGATATTGATCAGCCGCGGGTAGCCATTGGAGAATTGATAAACCTGCTTGATGGCGCCTGAAGTGAAAAGGGCCGGGGCGCCGCCGGCGACATCCAGGCGAAAACGAATGTATTCGGCGGTCTCGGATGCAGTTAGCGCCGAGATGTTGTAATTGACGGTAATGCGTTGACGAATCGCCCTGTTTCGAGGGCGCAGAATGATATCATTGAATTCACTCTGGCCGACGAAAAAAATATTTATCAGCTTGGTATTGGATTTTTCGATGTTGGACAAAAGCCTGACTTCTTCCAGCAGTTTCTGGTTCAGATGCTGGCATTCGTCGATGATGAGAAGGGTTCGTCTGTTCTGCTGATGAATGTGGTGCAGATAATTTCTTAAATAAATCAGAAACTCGCCTTTGGTTTTAAAACTTTTGTCCATCTCAAAAGAATCGGCAACAAAATTGAAAAAATCCATTTTCGCCAGGCCGGGATCGGTAACCAGTGCGACCAGTGTATCGTCTCCGAGACTGTCAATCAGTGCATTCAGCAGGGTCGTCTTGCCGGTGCCCACATCGCCTGTCAGCAGGAGGAAACCTTTGTTATCGAGCACACCATATTTGAGAACGGCCAAGGCCTCCTCGTGTTTTTCACCCAACCACAAAAATTGAGGATCCGTGCTGATCTGGAAAGGCTTCAGCCGCAAATGATAATGGTCAAGGTACATGCGCTTCACTCAGTCCGGTGTTATATGCGTGTCTTTATTTTTACAGCTTGCTTAAAAAGGCCAAATCTTTATTCTGCGTGAGTTTGGTGCCAATGGCAAGGATTTCGATCTGGTTATTGGAAAGATTCCTGAAATACAATCGTCCCTTATAGGCGAAAATCACTTCAAAAACAGTTTCACGGTTTTTCTTTCCAAAAACCTTACGCTTGATTTGAACCTTTTTCGGGTCGGCATTTAGCTGATGAATTATTTCTTCAGCCTTGATTTTCAATTCTTCGGTTAAACCCGCGTAGCCATTAATGGCCCGGTTGTGAACGCTGGCATTTTTATACAGGGTGCTGAACCGTTTACCAACCGAATCGGCGACTTTGGTCTGCTGGCGGTCTTTCGCCGTCCGCTCTTTTTCCAGGGTTTTGATCTGATCTTTGAGCGCATCGATTTCCTCAAGCTGCCGGCCCTTCATCTCCTCGTGTTCGCTGATCTTTTCCTCCAGTTCAATCAGATCGGCAATCATTTCGTCTTCATTGGCCGTTGCCTTGCGGCGCTCATGTGCCAACTCCGTTTTCATCGTGTCGATCTTGTCAGCTAACTGATTGCGCTGGACTTCGAGACGTTTCAGGCGGTTCAGATCATTGCGGCGCTTACTATCCAGGTCATCGATAAGTCCCTGTCTGGCAGCCGTCTCCCGCCGAAACATTTTTAGCCCTCGACGATAGAAAAAGGAGAGGATGAGAAGTGCAATGCCGATCCATAAAGCAAGGATGGCATTTGATAGCGGTCGATTATGTTCGATTTGGACGTCGACTGAACGGATCAGGCCATCGTTTAGTTTCTGGTAATTGTCCCGCGCGATCTCAAGGCTGTCTTCAACATCCGCAAACGGTGCTGCGGCCGTGTAGGTGTATGGGTACAGATAAATGCCTTTCGACGTTTTGATAACGATATCGAGATCGACTCCCCACCGCAGCAGCTTTTTGTTTTGGACAAACCGCTCGACATTTTTCCGGATGGCATCCTGCAAACGAACATTGCCGTTGAACAGCGCTTTGGTATCAACTGCGTAAACTGCCGCCAGTTGATGATCGTATCGATTGTGCAGCACATTTTCCAGTATCTGAATAGACCCAACGTATGCCAACGGGGGCAAAAGGACACAGAAAATCAATGCTCTAAAAGGGAAAAAACGCATGATTACATCTCTAAGAGTATTTTTCGTGCATCCTCGGCACCATCGAAATCGTCGGCAAGGGCCAGCGCCTTTTCCAAATACGGTTTGGCGCGTCCTTTTTCTCCCTTTTTAAACAGGGCCGCGCCCATATGATAATTGACGGTTGGATTATCCGGCATTTTTTCAAGGCAGTCCCCAAATTCCCGGATCGCATTGCCAAGCAGGCCTTTTTTATAGTAAATCCAGCCTAGTGTATCCATGATCCGCGGGTCATTGGGCCGCTTTTCCTTGGCGATCTCGGCAAACTTGAGCGCTTCGTCAAGTTGGTCATCACGGCCGGACAGCAGGTAGGCCAGATTATTGGCCGCCGGGGTAAATTGCGGGTCGATCTCCAATGCTGAACGGTAATGTTTTTCGGATAGGTCAAAACGCTTGTTCATGTCATAGATGGTGCCCAGGAGCATATGTGGACCGGCTTGTTTGGGGTCCTTGCGGAGAATGGCCTCATATTGCGCAATCGCCTCTTTTTGGCGCTTGCCGGACAGGTAGATGCGTGCCAGTGCATAATAAGGCGGCATAAAATCAGAATGGGTGTCGATCGCTTTTCTATACAACTGCTCCGCTTTGTCCCGTTGTTTCCGGGCCAGATAAAGCCCTGCTTTCAAATTGAGAATGATTGCCTGGTGGGCACTGGAATCCGCCACCCGCTCCATCTGGGCATCACATTTTTCCAGCGCGGTCCCCCACTCCTTTTTGGCATGGTGAACCCATATGATGTTGGTGAAAACGTCTATCAGCATGGGATTGATGGATAATGCCGATTCGAAGCTGGCAAGCGCTTCGTCATAGGCCTTCATGGAACGCTGCAAAATTCCCAATCGATAATATCCGATCGGATTGTCCGGCGCTTCATTGATCAGCGTCCGGAACGTTTTTTCCGCCGCCGCAGCTTTCCCCTGTGCCATATAGATGTTGCCCAGCATCAAACGGGCGGAGAGGTCTTTGGCGTTTATGGTCAGGACCTCACGGCTCAATTTTTCGGCATTGGTATAATCCTGCTCCCTGAAGGCAATATTTGCCAACAACAACTTTGCTTTCACATTGTCGGGAGCAAGTTCGATCGCCTTGGCAAGGGAAGTCTTGGCGATCTGGGTCTCTCCTTTTCTGGAATGGGACAGCCCTTTCAGATAGTGCGCCTTGGCGGAACGGGGATCTTCTTTAACCAGCTGGGCGAAGATTTCAATGGCTTCGGAGAATTTTTTGTCGAAGACGGCGATTTCGCCCTTCATCATGCGCGCCGGAAAAAAATTGGGTCGACTTTCGAGGACCCGCCCCAGGTACTCCCGGGCTTTTCCGGTTTCACCTTGTTTCAGATAAAAACCGGCCATGCTTGTCAAAATATTGCTGTCTTCCGGTTTGACGGCCCTTGCTCTTTCATACATGCCCAGGGCTTTGTCCCTCTTGCCGACGGCATCGTAAAAACCGGCAGCCACCATGTAAGGCCGAACCGCCTCCGGATTGATCTCGATCGCCTTGAGATAGGATTTTTCAGCCTCATCATGCCGTTTCATTGCAAAATAGAAATTTCCCAGCGTGACCTGAAGGTTTCCGTCGTCAGGATGCCGTTCGATGGCCTTTTGAATCTGGTTATGGGCCTTTTCAAAATCTTTCTGACTGACATAGAAACGAACCAGTTCAAGGTGCGGTTTGATCTGGTCCGGGTCGATCCGGATGGCATTTTGCAGGGCTTGCTCGGCTGCTTCCGATTTTCCCTGACGGGCGTATATGCGCCCCAGCCCCATATATGCACGGGACTGCTTGCTATCCAGTTGTAAAATCCGTTGGAACACCGCAGTGGTTTCAGGCAGATTCTTATCAATGTCATTCAAGCCGGCAAGCAGGTATAACGCCTCGATGTGGTCGGGCTGGCGCGACAGTACGAATTCGACCCTGTTTCTGGCTTCATCCGCTTGCTTTCCCAACATGTAAAAAGTCGCCAGTTTCAAGGCGGCATCGATATCGTCGGGATCCAATTTTGCGACCCGGCTGTATTCCCTGAACGCACTGCGGGGATCGCCCAGTTTCAGATACGTTTCGCCCAAGCGTGCACATGCATCGCTGAATTCGGGATCGATCTGAATGGCGTTGCGGTATTCCAGCTCGGCACTCTTGAACTCCCCTTTTTCAAAATAGGCATTTCCTTTTTCAAAATGTGCGAATTTTTTCTCTTCGTCCGATGAACATGCCGGAAAAATAAAGGTGATGATCAGCAAGCTGATAAACAGCAAGCGGGCATTGTGTTTCATTCAGTGTCTCCCATTCAGATATAACGTTTTTGTCCGAGATAAATCAAAATTTCCTGGGCTGCCTCATCCGGCGTTTTTCCCGTTGTATCCACGCGGACTTCGGGCGCCACGGGGATTTCATAAGGATCGTCAATACCGGTATAACCTTTAATCAATCCGGCCCTGGCTTTGGCGTACATTCCTTTACGATCACGTTTTTCGCATATGTCCAAAGGTGTCGCCACATGCACTTCGATGAATCCGCCGTGGGCTTCGATAGCGGCCCTGATTTCCGCCCGTGTGGCCGCATAGGGAGCAATGGGGGCGCAAATGGCGACACCACGATTTTTGGTTATTTCATTGGCAACAAATCCAATGCGGCGGACATTGATATCCCGGTGTTCCTTGGAAAAAGAGAGTTCGTTGGACAGGTTCTGGCGCACAATGTCTCCATCCAGCAATGTCACCGGCCGTTTGCCGATTTCGAGCATTTTGGCATACACCACGCGGGCGATGGTCGATTTGCCGGCACCGGAAAGGCCGGTAAAAAATACCGTGAATCCCTGTTTGGACGGCGGGGGATAGGCTTTTTTAATCTCCCCGGTTACCTCGGGGAAAGTTGCCCAGCGAGGTATCCGTCTGCCTGTACGAACCCTTTCGCGGATATCCAGGCTGTTGAGAGAGAGGCTGTGGGTTCCTTCGGGCACTTTTGAGTGTGGTAAAAATTGATCTTCAAATGGGAGATAGACCATTTCGTCCGAAGGAATGATCCGTACCCCCAATTCCCGTGCAAATTCCTGGGCTTCGGATTGGGTTCGGGCACTGTCGTAAAAGGGTTGAATCCCATTCTCGCGGCCGGGATCCGCGTGTTGATAGCCAACGATAAAATGGGTGCATCCATAGTTTTTCGCGATAATCGTTTGAAGAAGCGCATCCCGGGGGCCTGCCATGCGCATCGAGATCGGTAATAGGCTCATGACCGCAGACTCCGGCGGAAAGTAATTGACAACATGCCGGTAACATCGAACGCGGGTATAATAATCAAAGTCTCCCGGTCCGCTGATTCCGACACCTGGAAGCAGCAACAAATTGGCCTGGCTTTGACGCATGGCACGGATGGCCATCTCGAATTCGGGACGATGAAGCGTATTGGTCGTCAGCAAGCCAACGACGCGGCTCCACCCCAGCTTGCGATACAAATTGCGTACTTCGGACGGTGTCATGCGCAATTGTTTGAAATCAAAATGCAATGGCAGGTTGAGGACTTCCATGGAACCGCCGATGTAATACCGGCCCGTGTGCTGCAGCAGATGGGCGACACCCGGGTGGGAGGCATCAAAGGTCCCATATACCTGCCGGGCCTCTTTTTTCTTATCCGGTTTCCAAATATCCTCAACATGCAAAATGGCCAGCATGAATCCTTCAGGGTCACGGATGGCCACGGATTGTCCGGGCTTCAGCGTCCGGGTTGTCGTTTCGGCACAATCCAGGCAAATGGGGACCGGCCAGAGGGTCCCGTTCTGAAGGGTCTTGCGATCCAGAACGGATTCATAGTCACTGCGGTTCATAAAACCGCCAAGGGGTGAATATGCACCGATTGTCAGCAGTTCGAAATCACAAAGCTGACGGTCGTTCAAGGTGATGCTGGCCAAATCCGTGGACAGCCGTTTCAACAGTTCCGACCGTTTCGGGCTCACCTGCAGATTGACACATTGACCGCCATGGTAATCGATTGTTCGCTTTTCAATATCGCCCATCTGTCTGTCACCAACCATTGCTCAGTCGTCGGCGTCCAATGCTGATTGTTTTTCCCCGGAATCAATCAGGAAATTCCTGCAGGATTACCATGCCGGAGATAAAGCCTGCTTGCAGGGTTGAAATCCATGGGCAAACCCGAAAACGGTGATTTGCCCGTTTGAATCAAGTGGAACGCTAAGCCCGTATCGCCCGATCTCTGAACCGCAGGAAAAAACATGCTGCCCATTGGCGAGAACCATGGCGCATACGGGGGTATCGACCAATTTCACGGACCCGCTGATTCTTGCCCACCCTTCGGGCAACGGCGCATCTTTTTCATGCACAAGATTCATATCAATTTCCTTGTCGGCCGGCTGCCTGCGCTTCATTTCAACATCGACGGCCGAATCAAGGGCGTGGGTCACGCGCTTGTAGGGCGCCAACCCATTGGCGAAGGCCTGAACGGTGATCGTGCCATCTTCATCCACAGGAACGATCATGCGGTAGTTGCCAACCCCTTGCTGGGCGTCACAACTGAAACAATGCTGTCCGTTTGCCAGGACAATGGCGCAAACCGGTTCGCCCTGAAAGGAAACCGACCCGTCGATCCACCGCCATCTTTCATCCGGCATCCTTCCGTCAGCGGGATCCGCAGCCGCACACGACGCACCGCCCCGTCCGCAGGCCGAATTGGAGCCTTGACTTTCATTGCCCAGTTCATCGAAAGCCGTCATGAAAAAAATGTATTTTCGATATTTTTCAAACCCGGACACTTGTATTGAGGGATTTTCTGGATCGATCTCCGTCAACCCGATGCGTTTCCACAGGATGAATCCTTCCTTACTGCCTTCCGGAAGCACGTACAGGTTGTAACCGGCCAAAGAAGGCTCTTGATGGGGGTCCCAGGCAAGCGTGTACACCTGCGCCAATGCCTGATTGCAGCAAAGGAAAACCACAGTGGCATAAAATGTCAAAAGCAATCGATTGAGCATGGCTGATTTTTTTCCAATCCAATTTTGGTTGATGTGATACGCTGCATTCAACAAAGGGAAACAATTTTGTTTACCAGTTTTTCTATACCGATGGCGATGTCTTTGAGCCCCGGGCCCAGCATATAAGCGGGTGTCGTGACGATTCGACGGGTTTCGTCCACACAAATATCCGTAACCGGGCAATCCACATGAACACCGCCCATGGTGGTGATGGCGGCAGCCGTACCGACATCATCGCCGATGGTCACACGCGGGGACAGATCGGAAAGCGCTCGCACCAGGGTGGCGGGGGCAATGCATAGGGCACCGATGGGTTTGCCTTGATCGGCCATTTCGCCCAGAAGCCGCTGAACCTCGGGGTGAACCTTGGACTCGGGGCCGGAAACGGCAAAATCACTGAGATTTTTGGCAGCACCAAACCCACCGGGCATGATCAATGCGTCGATATCTCCAGCGTTTACCTTTTTTAGATCCTGAATCTCACCCCGGGCGATGCGTGCGGATTCAACCAGCACGTTGCGCCGTTCGTCAATTTGCTGCTGGGAGAAATGATCGATGACGTGCAACTGATCCATATTCGGAGCCATGCATTGTATGGCAGCGCCGGCCCGATCCAGAAACAGCAGCGTCAGCACCGCTTCATGGATTTCCGATCCGTCAAACACACCGCATCCGGACAACAATACACCAATTGTAGGTTTCATCGGAAACTCCTTTCCTCGTGTTTGAACACAAACGGACGGCTATCCGTCCAGAACGTGCCTATCCAGGCCAAAGTATGCGTATTGATTCTCAAGTTGTCTTCCGATACCCACCGGATGTCAGGATATCCCGGCCCGCTGGGTTAAATTGAAACGGGCTGCTTTGGTTTACCTTGAAATTGGCTAAGAATAATAATAAAAAAGATGTATTGCTGTCAAACCATTGCGCATGATCATACCAAAGAAAAGAAAGGAGCGTGCGTGGAACGATCCATTAGCGACCGGATTGCCGGACTGAGGCTGGCAATGGCCAACGCAGGATTGGAGGCCTTGATGGTATCCGTGCAGGAAAACCGGCATTACCTGAGCGGGTTTACCGGCGAAGACAACCAATTCGATGAATCCGCCGGTTCCTTGTTTATTTCAGACGCACGTCTGATCCTGGCGACCGACAGCCGTTTCGAACTGCAGGCCCAGTCCGAGGCCGCCGGGTTCGAGGTGGTTTGCTACCGAAAAGGGCTTGAAAGAGAACTGCCCGCAATCGTTCAGGATATGGGAATACAACGCCTCGGCTTTGAAAGCGAGCGACTGTCGCATCACAATCATGCCCGGATGACGGCCGCATTGTCCGAGTCGGATTCAGCGACCGAGTTGCTTCCGACAAGCAACCTGGTGGAATCCTTGCGCCAAATTAAATCCGAGGATGAAATCCAACGGACGATTGATGCGCTTCGGGTGGCGGAAAAGGCTTTTGCCCATGTTGTCAACGAACTGAGGCCCGGAATGACAGAAAAACAGATCGCATGGTCAATGGAATCGGCGATGCGCGAGGGCGGCGCCCAACGGTTGTCCTTTCCCGTCATCGTCGCATCGGGCCCCAACAGCGCCCTGCCCCACGCCATTCCCACGGATCGCCGGGTCCAGAGGGGTGAACCGATCCTCATCGACTGGGGTGCCTGTCTGAACGCCTATTGTTCGGATACGACCCGAACCATGGTCCTGGGCAAACCCGATGAACAATTTTACAAGGTTTTCGACACCGTCGTCACGGCAAGGGAGAAGGCCATCGAAGCAATCAAGGCCGGTGCAAGCGGAACACAGATAGACAAGATCGCCAGGGATTACATCCATGAAAACGGGTTCGCAGGCAAATTCGGACACGGCCTGGGCCATGGGACCGGTTTGGCCGTGCATGAATCTCCACGGCTCAGCCCAATCAAAGACGACCGTCTCGAAGCGGGCATGATCGTAACGGTTGAGCCGGGTGTTTATCTTCCCGGCTGGGGCGGCGTACGCATGGAAAACCAGGTGGTCGTCAGGAGCGATGGTCCCCAGGTCATCAATGCTTCGGATCCATTCGATCCCTGGATCAGGCTGTAGTCCATGCCATCCATACCGGTTTTTACGCAGTGCATGGACCGCTACCTTGCATTCCTGGCATTGGAAAAGGGTTTGAACCGGACAACGGTTTCGGCCTATTCGTCAGACCTGATGCGATTCAGTCGTTTCCTGGACAGCCGGCAGATTGACGACATCCATGCGATCCATACCAGTCTGATACTAACATACTTGATTCATTTGAGAAATAAAAAACTGGGCGCCAGATCGCGGGCCCGGCATCTGGTTACACTGCGGGGATTTTTTAAATACCTGGTCATGGAAAAAATGATCCCGGCCGACCCGACCCAGTCCGTCGATCTTCCTAAAACCGGGATCTCTTTGCCCGATGTACTGGATGTGGAGGAGGTTCAGGCGCTGCTTGCCGCGCCGAACACGCAGACACCCGAAGGATTGAGAGATACGGCCATGCTGGAATTGCTGTATGGAGCCGGCCTTCGCGTGTCCGAATTGATTGGCCTGGAGGTGAATGGTATTAACATGGAAGCCGGATTTGTGCGCGTGGCCGGTAAAGGAGACAAGGAACGCATCGTTCCGATCGGACGAATGGCCCTGACCGCCGTTCAGACGTATGCGGAACAGGCGCGGCCGGTTTTGCTGAAGCAGCGCACCTGCCACGACCTCTTTGTGACCCGGCGCGGAGGCGCCATGACCCGGCAGGGTTTCTGGACCCTGATTCGCCGGTATGCCAGTCAGGCCGGCCTGACCAAAAAAGTCACACCCCACAGCCTTCGACACTCATTTGCCACCCACCTGCTGGAAGGCGGCGCCGACCTGCGGGCCGTGCAATTGATGCTGGGACACGCGGACATTTCAACGACACAGATCTATACCCATGTAGCCCAGCACCAATTGTTGGCGGCGCATCGAAAATACCACCCCCGAGGTTGAAAGGTGATCCGGTGATGCAGTTCGATGAACTTGCCAACATAAAAAACTGGTTCGAAACATATACCCAATCATTTCTGACAGGTTGTACGGCCGATGATGGGCCGCTGGTGTTGAAAATCGACCACACCGCCCGGGTCAGTGAAAACATGCGGCTGTTGGGACAGGCGGCCCACTTGTCCGAAGACCAGTGTCACGCCGCCGAGGCCATCGGGTGGTTTCATGATGCAGGACGCTTCAAACAATATCGGCAATACCGAACCTTCAATGACCGCCGGTCGGTCAATCACGCTGCGCTTGCCGTTAAAATCATTGACGATGCGTCTTTGTTGGCGTCATGTGCATCGGACGAACGCCAGGCAATCCGTGATGCGGTTCGTTTTCACAATGCGCCCGCCCTTCCCAAAAATCGACCCGAAGCATCAACCGTATACATGAAACTGATTCGCGATGCCGACAAACTTGATATCTGGAAGGTATTTGCCGATTTTTGCAGGAACGGGGATCAACCTGAAGCGGCCATTGTGCAGCATCTATCCGATCAGCCGACGTGGACGGATGCCATCGTAAATGCCATCATGGAGGGGAAAATGGCCAGGTTTGAGGACATGCAAAGCATCTGCGATTTCAAACTGCTTCAGCTCAGTTGGGTATTTGACCTGAATTGGCCTGAATCCCTGAGACAGGCCCGTTTACGCGGCGATGTGGGCGAGATTGCCAGATCGTTGCCCCATCACAGGACCATAGACGATGTTGTCGATCGTGTAATGGGTCATTTGATTCAATAGGCTGATGAAAAAAGTACATTGCGCATGATGAACCTTGTTTACAAACGGAGTATCAAATGAAATCCATCGGTTATTGGCTTCCGGGGACCCATCTGCCGCGAACCGGAAACCGGGCGTTCGGTGATGCACTGGCGGATCTTTCACGGCCGTTTTACGCGGTCGATGTGGACGGTCAGACGGGTGTCGCTCAGGATGGAAAAGCCATCCTCGGCGATTCCGTACACAGCGAAACCGGCAGCCACGCATTGTTGGGCTGGGCACCGCCCCTGCCGCTGGAATCATTGGGTGATTCCGGCTTCAAAAGGGATCATGGTCTGCGATATGCGTATATCTGTGGGGCCATGGCCAACGGCATCACATCCACGCAGATGGTGGCGGCAGCCGGACAGGCGGGCATGATCGGATTTTTTGGCGCCGGCGGATTGAGCCTCCACCAGATCGAAACGGCCATCGACCATTTATACCAGCAGCTCGGTGATGTCTCCTTCGGCGTCAACCTGATCCATAGCCCCAACGACATGGCACTGGAGCAAGGTACGGTAGACTTGTATATCCACAAGGGCATCAAGCTGATCTCAGCCTCGGCCTACCTGGATATCACGCTCCCCCTGGTTCAATATCGGCTTCACGGCATTCATCGCAACAGCGACGGGGATATCGTCTGCCCCAACCGGGTCATCGCCAAGGTTTCCCGCGAAGAGGTTGCCCGAAAATTTTTTTCGCCACCGGCGGAAAAACATCTTAAGGCCCTTCGTCTGCAGGGAAAACTCACTGACGAACAGATCGACCTGGCAAGGCAGGTCCCCATGGCCCAGGACCTGACGGCCGAAGCCGATTCGGGCGGGCACACGGACAACCGGCCGGCCCTGTCCCTTTTTCCCACCATGCTGGCCCTTCGAGATGAATTGGCACGGCAATACGACGATAATATTCCCCTTCGGGTGGGCCTTGCCGGCGGTGTCGCAACGCCTGAATCCGCTGCGGCCGCCTTTGCCATGGGAGCCGCATACATTTTGACCGGGTCCGTCAATCAGTCCTGTATCGAAGCGGATACATCTGCGGCGGTAAAAAAGATGCTGGCCGAAGCCCGTCAGGCGGATATCATCATGGCGCCGGCGGCAGACATGTTCGAGATGGGCGTGAAGGTCCAGGTGCTCAAACGGGGCACCATGTTTTCCATGCGGGGCGCCAAGCTTTACGATCTTTATCGTACCTATGATCGTTTCGAAGACATACCGCCGGATCAGCGCCAGTTGGTAGAGTCAGCCTTCCTTCAGTGCAGCTTCGATCAGGAGTGGCAAAATACCAGGTCTTTTTTCAACCGGCGCGATCCTTTGCAGGTCGAACGGGCCGAAAAAGATCCCAAACACAAAATGGCGTTGGTCTTCCGTTCATATCTGGGACGGGCATCCCTGTGGGCAAAACAGGGAGTGCCGGAACGGACCATCGACTACCAGATATGGTGTGGACCCGCCATGGGGGCATTCAATGAATGGGTCAAGGGCTCCCTTCTGGAACCACCTGAAAACCGTCAAACCGTCACCATTGCCATGAATTTGCTGTATGGCGCTGCGATTATCGCGCGAATAAACGGTTTGAAGACCCAGGGTTTGAACCATCCTTTGGGCAAAGATATAACCCAACCCATATCTCTGGACATGATACAAGCGCGTATTCCCGATTAAAAACCGACCAATCGCCGTTTCATCGATTCGAAAAGCGGCGTCAGATTCACCAGGAGCACAAAGGGGTCCTTCAAAAACGCGATCCCGTCCACCGCACCGGCATTCAGCAATTGGTCCCGGATGATATCGGTGATGATCCGATCATCCTCGGAATTGGGGTCAGGCCGATCAACCGAATACCTTATAAGGTAGGAAAAACCGGCCGCTTTGTTGTGGGTGGCCTGGTTTCGGCTGATGTAGAGTCTGTGGACTGCTGACGGTATGTGCGGTGAAACCTTTCCATCATTTGGCCCATTCATATCAAAAAAACCATTTTTCTTCAGCCACGGTGACAGATCTGCCAACACCTCCTGGCTTTCGGGCACCGACATCTTCAAGTGGGAAAGCAGAAATCCCCCCAGGTAAACCTTGCAGACTTCCTTATATGAATACTGCCGTGCGTATCCGGACTGCATGCCGCCAAGCGGATCCGGGGGAAGAAATGATCGTGACCAGCGTTTCCAGCGGGCAAGATTAATCTCAAGTCGCCTGGAAAGTTCCCGATTGGTATAAAAGTGAATCATTGGCTTATTTTCGAAGAAGTACCTGTTAAGTTGATATGTTAACTTATCAAGTTCTAAAAGATATTTCAAGCGCTTGTATTTTCAATAATGATGAACTATGTTGTTGAAATGAAACCAGACACACCACTTCCCGATCATTCGGCAGCCATCATCGGCATGGCCGGCATGTTTGCCAACAGCCGAAATCTCAAAGAATACTGGCGAACGCTGGTCAACGGCATCGACGGCATCAGCGACCCGCCCGATTCGCATCGCCAATTGAATGACTATTTCGATGCGGATCCCCAAAAACCAGACCACATCTATTGCAAGCGTGGCGGTTTTCTGCCTGCCTACCCATTCGACCCAACGGAGTTCGGCATTCCACCGGCCTCCCTGGAGGCCACGGACACATCCCAGCTGCTGGGACTGGTGGCTGCAAAAATGGCATTGGCGGACGCCGGTTACGGTGAAGGGCGGGAATTCGACCGTGAAAAGACCTCCGTCGTTATAGGGGTCACCGGCACCCAGGAACTGGTCATATCCCTGGGATCCCGCCTGGGGCATCCCCACTGGCGCAGAGCGCTGGAGGCGAAAGGTCTCAGCGATGCCCAGAAAGATGCCATTATCGACGAAATTGCAGACAACTATGTACCCTGGCAGGAAAACTCTTTCCCCGGCCTGTTGGGCAACGTGGTGGCCGGCCGCATCTGCAACCGGCTGAATCTGGGCGGTACCAACTGCGTCGTCGATGCCGCCTGTGCAAGCAGTTTGAGTGCCATCCATCTGGCCCTGATGGAACTGCAGACCGGCAAGAGCAATATGGTCATCACCGGGGGTGTGGATACGATCAACGATATTTTCATGCACATGTGTTTTTCCAAAACCGGTGTTCTGTCCCACACCGGAGACGCCCGCCCCTTCTCCGCCGATGCCGACGGCACCGTCCTGGGAGAGGGAATCGGCATCGTCGTGCTCAAACGGCTTGCCGATGCACAGCGCGATAATGACCGTATTTACGCGGTGATCCGCGGTATCGGGTCTTCCAGTGACGGCAAATCGCAAAGCATCTATGCCCCGCGGGCCGCCGGCCAGGTACGCGCGTTGAAAGAAGCCTATCGCAACGCCGACGTCGCGCCCGGGTCCATCGGGATGGTCGAGGCACACGGCACCGGTACCCGGGTAGGCGACGAAGTCGAGTTTTCCGCATTGAAAACGGTTTTTGCCGCAGAAGGTGACCAGACGCACAGGTGCTGCCTGGGGGCGGTCAAATCCATGATCGGCCATACCAAAGCCGCTGCCGGTGCCGCAGGGTTAATCAAAGCGGCCCTGTCCCTGTATAACAAGGTGCTGCCCCCTACCCTTAAAGTGGATCGGCCGGATCCCAAACTGAATATCGAGGATAGCCCCTTTTACCTGAACAACATTGCCAGGCCCTGGTTTAGCGGCAAAAAGGGCCCAAGACGCAGCGGTGTGAGTTCATTCGGTTTCGGCGGCAGCAATTTTCACATGGTCCTCGAAGAGTATGACCGCCAAAAAAAAGTGACCGCCTGGGATGGATCGGTGGAGCTGTTCGCATTTTCAGGCAATGATGCCAGCACCATCGTTGAAAAACTCGATCTATTAATTGAGCGATTGGACAAAATTTCCAGCCCGGCGACCCTGAACGCCATGGCCATGGATCAACGTTCAACATTTAAGACCAATCATTCACGCCGTGTGATCCTGGTCGTACAAACCAGCAACGCGATTGCCGGGATCAAAAAGATCTGCCAGCATGCCAGACAGACGGTAAAAACGGATCAGACCACATGGCTGCCGGATAAAGGCATTTATTTTTTTTCCGGGACGGATCATTTGGCCAAAGTGGCATTCATGTTCCCCGGTCAGGGCAGCCAGTATGTTCACATGGGAAATGATCTGGCCTGCCGGTTCCCACAGTTTATGCAGGCTCTTGAGGCCGCGGACAAGGCTTTCGATTCGGACGTGTCGCTGGCAGCGCACATTTATCCGGAGTCCGGCCATTTGCCTGCCCACCTGACCGAGCAGGAAGCAACCCTGCGAAAAACCCATGTGGCCCAACCGGCCATCGGGGCCGTGAGTCTGGGTATGCTGGCGATCCTCGAAGATTTCAATATCCGGCCGTCAGCCGTTTGCGGCCATAGTTATGGCGAATTGCCGGCCTTGCATGCCGCCGGTCGAATAGACAAACAGACCCTGCTGCAATTGAGTGTGACCCGGGGGCGGCTGATGGCACAAGCCGGCAAAGATGGCCAGGCCGGCACCATGCTGGCAGTAAAAGCGCCCATCCAGGAACTGAAATCAATGCTTGGGACAATGCCCGGTACGGTCCTGGCCAATATCAACAGCCCCGAACAGGGAGTCTTGGCAGGTTCGAAAAACGCCATTGCGGCCGCCAGGGAGATATGCGCGGACAAGGGCTATCGCTGCGTTGCCCTGCCGGTGGCGGCGGCCTTTCACAGTCCCCTCGTCCAAAGCGCCAGCGAACCTTTTGCTTCAGCGGTGAAAAGCGTGTCTTTTGAACCCGGCGGTCTCCCGGTATATGCCAATGTAACGGCAGCCCCCTACCCCGACGATCCATCCGCATGCGCCGACCTGTTGAGCCGTCAGATGACCTCGACGGTCAATTTTCGCGGCATCGTTGAAAAACTGCGCCAAGACGGAGTGAACGTCTTTGTCGAAGTCGGTCCCAAAACCGTTCTATCCGGGCTGGTTCGAGCAACCATCGGCACAGACAATATCTACACCATTGCAATGGACCGCTCCGCCGGCAAGCAGTCCGGCATGCTGGACTTGGGCCATGCCATCGGCCAACTGGCCGCACTGGGTGTCAAACTCGACCTTAAGTGTTGGGAAACGGCGTTGCCGGCGGACCGCTCACCCAAAATGGTGATACCGCTCAGCGGTGCCAATTATCGAACACCGCGCCAAGCTCGTCCGTCGGAAAAAACACCGCCAGGCAAACCCATCGCTTCCACCCCTGACAGGCAGCGCCCGGCTGTCCGAGCCGACCGCCGGCCAAAGGCTTCACCGGATTTCATGAACTCCCAACAACACCCCCAAAACGAGGCAAGCAGGACACCGATGCCGCAGACACCACCACCTGATGGCGCAGATCGCCATCCGACCAATATCGACACCACCCTGGCCATCGTACAAAAGGGCCTGGAATCCATCCAGGCCCTCCAGCATCAGACCGCACAGGCCCATCAGACCTTTCTGGAAACCCAGGCCCAGGCCAGCCGCACCCTCCAGGAGATGGTCCAAAGCACCCGATCCATCTTCTTGTCCGCCGGCGCCCACCCGGTGTCCGGGGTGTCCCGGCAATCTCAGCCGGTTCCTGCGGTTCCACCTGCACCGCCCGAACCTCAACCTTTCTTTGTTCCCGATGCAGCGACGCCGTCGCCTTTACCGGAACCGGAACCCATCCTGCAGGAAGCGGCACTGGCTCCGGAAACTGAGGACCGGCCGGCAGATCCGACCCGCAACACGCAACCCGTCGATGCAGAAAATGACGGATCCGAGGTTTCAAAAGCCTTGCTGGCCGTGGTTGCCGAACTCACCGGTTATCCCGTGGAAATGCTGGGACTGGACATGGACATTGAGGCCGATCTGGGCATCGACTCCATCAAGCGGGTCGAAATCCTGTCCGCCATGGAAGAACGCATGCCTCACCTGCCCCAGGTTACACCGGACATGGTCGGCACCCTGAAAACATTGGGACAGATCTGCGATTTCCTTTCCCAGGCAGAGACCGAACCGGCAGTTGAGCCGGCGCCCGCATCACCGGCGGAGGCCTCCCCGGAGAAACCTTGTGGGTCTGCCCGCGTTGCACGCCGCGTCATGGAGGTCGCCGACACACCGGCAACCCCAAAACGCGAGGTCCGCTTTGGCAGCAGCGGCTGGGTAGGCGTCTTGGACGACCGGTCGGCACTGGCTGCGGCCATCGCCAGCAACCTGGAAAAGCGGAATATCCCCACCCGCCTGATCTCCGTTGATGCCATCGCCGATGCCGGTACCTTTGCCGATATTGCCGGATGGATCCTTACCAGTCAGGTGGACGCGGAATCGGCCTTTCTATCTGCCAAACATGCCGCGGATGCATTAAAAAAGGCCGCGTTGGCCGGCGATGCCCTGTTCGCCTCCGTTACCTGTATGGACGGTGCATTCGGGTTTACCGGTAAGCACTTCGAGCGTCCCGGGCAAGGCGCCCTGCCTGGATTGGTGAAAACTGCGGCACTGGAGTGGGAAACGATCACCTGCCGGGCCATCGACCTGGCTCCCGAGTTGTCCGATCCCGACGATGCGGCCAGGGCGGTGGTGACGGAACTGCTGCAACTGGCCGATGACGATCCCGTGGAAATCGGCTTGGGAACCGGTCGTCGAATCCAGTTGAAACCCATTTATGCGGAATCTGTTGAGGACACGATCGAACCCATAAAAAAAGGTGTCTTTGTCATTACCGGCGGAGCCCGTGGCGTGACCGCTGCCTGTGCACGGTCCCTGGCCGAATCCACGGGTGCCTCCATCGCCCTGGTCGGTCGATCGGAGCGGCCTTTTGCCGTTCCCGCATGGCTTGACGGACTCCATGGCGAAGCCAAAATCAAACGGGCCATTGCAGCCAATGCATTTGCCGATACGGCACCCACACCCAAGGACCTGGAAGCCGAATACCGCCGGCAAATAGCCAATCGGGACATTCTCGGCACCCTCCAGGAACTTCAGGCAACCGGCGTGTCGGCGGCCTATTTCAGTGCCGACGTGACAAATATGGAAAGCCTGAACATGGCCATAGATGCGGTCCGTGCAGAACTGGGCCCCATCGGCGGCCTGATTCACGGTGCCGGCGTCCTCCGTGATCGGCTGATCGTGGATAAATCCATTGAGCAGTTCCGACAGGTCTATGCCACCAAAGTGGATGGATTCAAGAATCTGTTGGCAGCCACCAGCCAGGATCCCATCCGGCACATGATCCTGTTTTCCTCTGTGGCGGCCCGAACCGGAAACATTGGCCAGTGCGACTACGCCATGGCCAACGAAACCCTGAACAAAATGGCCTGGGCGGAGGCCGCCAAGCGCCCAGAATGCCGCGTGGCAGCCATCAACTGGGGACCTTGGGACGGGGGCATGGTAACCCCTTCTCTAAAAAAAGTTTTCCAATCACGTGAAGTGCCGTTGATTCCCCTCGAAACCGGTGCCGAAATGATGGTTGCCGAAATTCAGCAGGCCAACGCCGGCCCCGTCGAGGTGCTCATCGGAAGCATGCTTTCCCCAAAGCAAGAGGCCGGGGCGCAAACCGAAGGGGTCCGGTGGAATATGCTGGAACGCCGGGAACTGGATTTGAATCGTTATCCGGTGCTGGCATCGCATGTCATCGGCGGCAAACCCGTGGTCCCCTTCGCCTTGATGACCGAATGGATCGGCCACGGGGCCTTGAAAGAAAACCCGGGATTTTCACTGCACGGCATCGACGACTTTCGACTGTTAAGCGGCATCCGCATCGAGAAGGAACGCAAGCTGGTTCGCTTGATGGCCGGAGCCCCCAGAAAAAGCGGCAACAACTGGGAAGTTGACATCGAATTACGCAACGGTGTTAAAGACGGGAAAGACGTCATTCACTCCCGTGCCCGTGCACTGTTGGTGGATAGGCTTCCCGATGCCCCCGCATTTAGCGGTAATGGAAAAAACGGCCACCGTCCCTATCCCCGCCAACTGGACGACGTGTATGCGAAAATCCTGTTTCATGGCGACCAATTGCGTGCCATCAAATCGATCATCGACTATTCCGATCATGGCATGACGGCCCAATTGGTCAATGCCCCCAAACCCGAAGCGTGGATGCAGGATCCCATCCGTGAACGCTGGACAGCGGATCCCATGGTCCTGGACGGAGCCTTTCAAATGGCCATTGTATGGTGTTTCGAACAGACCGGAAAGGTCTGCCTGCCCAGCTATGCCCGCTCATATCGGCAGTACCGGACCGTTTTCCCATCTTCAGGGGTAATGGTCGCCATGGCAGTCAACTCGTTGACCAACCATAAACTGGTTGCCGATTTCACCTTTCTGGATGAGCAGCAGCGTGTTGTCGCCACCTTATCCGGGTACGAAGCAACCATTGACGAATCGCTAATCCATTCCTTTCACAAAAAAGAATTAAGTATTGTAATTAAAGAAGATATTGCATGATTAAACTCCCCATAAAAAACAGGACCGAGATCTATACCGTCAATCCAGACAAACTCATTGCGCTGGGACTGAATTACCGGGAGCATATCGCCGAAAGCGTCACGGTGCAAGTGAAGGGCTTTACCGAAAACGAGCCGGACGAACCGTTGCTGTTTCCCAAAACTCCCAACGTGCTCATTGGTCCTGACGAACCCATCGTGATTCCCGCTTTTCTCAAGGGGTACGGGTTTGAAAGGTTGCGGACCGACCACGAGGCCGAACTGGCCGTCATCATCGGTCGGCAATGCAAAGATGTTCCCGCCAGCGATGCCGTGGACTGCGTCCTGGGCTACACATGCATGAACGACATCAGCCAGCGCAACATCCAAAACAACGACCGCAGCGGCTGGTTTCGGGGTAAATCCCTGGACACGTTCGGCCCCATCGGCCCACGGGTGGTACTGGCCGAGGATTTACCCGACCCCCATAATCTTGACATCCGCTGTCGGTTGAACGGGAAGATTGTTCAACAGGGCAATACCGGGCAGATGATTTTCAGCATCTCGGAGATCATCGCCTTCATATCCACCCAGATCACCCTGGTACCCGGCGATATCATTCTCACCGGAACCCCTTCCGGCGTGGGACCGTTGCACCATGGGGATATTGTCGAGGTCGACATTGAGGGAATCGGGGTGCTGCGAAATCCGGTGATTGATGAAACTATCTGATAACTGGCGGGGAAATTTTTTCCAAAAGCGCAATCAGTCTTTCAGGCAGTCTGGCCAGGGAACGGATTTTTTTTCAACATCTCTTCCAATTTTTTCAGATACACCGTGTCGTCGGATAAATCTGGGTGACCTGTCTTTTCATCAACCTCTACCGTGATGCGAGCAAAGGATCGCGCCTTTTCAAAAAGGTTTGCGGATTTTTGCTCTAATACTTCCCAAAACTCCGCTGCTCCCCGACCAACTTCTCTTTTCAACCAGTAGCTGTGGGACCGGAAATCCCAGAGGTCTCCGTTTTCATATTCCACCCCGGCCCGGGATTGAAGATAGGCTCCACGTCCGGAACCCAGCCCTGATCACTGACCCGAACGTCCTTCAACACCTTAACTGCCTTGCCACGGATAATGGGCTGGTATTCCTTTTTGATCTGATTGAAAACATCTTCGGCGTCCCGGGGGCCGATACGCCCGGCCCCGCCGTTGGATGGTCCGGCAGGCGGGATCGCGCACCCTATAATATTTGTCGGCAGGATGCGGGGCGGAAGGATTGAAAACGTCGTCCATGGGAATGATGGATTCTTGTATTTATAGCGCTGTATTCAAAATTCTGTATTTGTTTCCGGGTCGCTTCGGGGATGAACAGTGGGGACAGCAGATCCCTCTTTTCTCCTTGGCAAAAGAGGCTAAATCATATAATCTGCAAAACATAATCAGGGTCGGGGGTGTGGTGGTTAATCATATTTCGGGTAAAATATTATTTATACCACATCCCCCTCTTATCCCCCGATGGGGGGAGGAAGATAACCCAGGCATCGGTGGTTCCTGCTAATCACAAAAAACCTGTGCTTCCGGTTCACTGTTTTTTCATTTTCCAACTCAGACGCTTTCTCAGCTTATGTAATTGTGCGTGATATTTTGGCGGAATTTACAATTAATAAACGAAAAGACTCTAAAATTACCATGAATACGAACAAGCGTGCCATTGTGCTGTCCAGCGGTGGTTTGGACTCAACGACGACATTGGCCATGGCCGCGGAACAGGGGTTTGAGATTTACAGCCTCAGCTTTGCTTACGGCCAACGCCATCTCTTTGAATTGAAAGCGGCTGAGAAGGTGGCCGCTGCCATGGGGGTGAAGCGGCATATCGTTTCCCGGGTGGACCTGAAGCCGGTCGGAGGGTCGTCACTTACCGACGATATCGCGGTGCCCAAAGGCCGCAACCAGCGCCATATGGATGAGGTCATCCCCGTTACCTACGTACCAGCCCGCAACACGATCTTCCTCTCCTATGCCCTGGCCTGGGCCGAGGTACTGGGGGCCTGGGAGATTTTTATCGGGGTAAATGCAGTGGATTACAGCGGATATCCCGACTGTCGACCGGAATATATCCAGGCCTTCAAAGCCATGGCCAACCTGGCCACCAAAGCGGCGGTGGAAGGCAGGGGGCAATTTTGCATCCATGCGCCGCTGATCCAAATGACCAAAGCGCAGATCATTCAGGCTGGCACGGCGCTGGGCGTGGACTACGGCATCACTCACAGTTGCTACGACCCGTCAAGCGACGGCAAGGCCTGCGGAAGCTGCGATTCGTGCATCCTGCGCAAAAACGGATTTGCCGAGGCTGGCATCCCCGATCCGACCCCCTATATGTAACGATAAATGCCGGCGGATATGCCGGCAGGCTTTGCAATGCCGCGTATGCAGGTTTTATGGCAATCTTTCTGGCTGAAAAGATCCATTTCGAACCAGCCGGGCGACCGATTCGATATGAAATGTGTGGGGAAACATGTCCACCGGCTGAACCTCCGCCAAGTCATAGATCTCCTTGAGTTCAAGCAGGTCCCTGGCCATGGTAGCCGGGTTGCATGAAACATAGACGATCTTTTCAGGGGCCAGTTTAAGTACCAGCCTGACCACATCTTTATGCATACCCGCCCTGGGGGGATCAATCACCAGGACATCCGGCACCGTCTCCACAATCGACAAGGTATCCTTGATATCGCCGAGAATGAACTCGCAGTTGTCGACACCATTTCGTCGGCTGTTTTTACGTGCATCGACCACGGCGCTCTCCACCAGTTCCAGACCGACGACTTTGCGGGCGTGGGCGGCCAACCAAATGGCAATCGTGCCGGTTCCGCAATACAGGTCCAGGACCGTTTCATGCCCCTGGAGATCGGCATAGCGCTCGACGGTCTCATAAAGCTTGCGCGCACTGCGTGTATTGGTCTGGAAAAATGAATTGGCCGATATCTCGAATTCAAAATCACCGATACAATCCATCAATACCGGCTCACCGGCCAGATGAATTTCACGTTCACCGATGGCCACGCCCGATTTGCGGGACGTGATGTTGTTGACCACCGAGGTCACTTCCGGAAAACTTGACATGATCCGGTCTGCCAGCGGCATGACGGCATCCCGGTCTTCACTGGCAGTCACGATGTTAACCATCCACCGATCGTGGGCCACCGAATGCCGCAACATCAGAAATCGCCAGAACCCCTTATGGCTGCGAAGCCCGTATACCGGTTTATGAGAAGACCGCATGAACTGACGGACCGCATTCAAAATACCATTGCCCGTTTCCGGCTGTAACAGGCAGGCATCGGTGTCCAATACCTTATGAAAGGTGCCGGGAACATGCAGCCCCAGCGCGAAACTGATATCGGCATCGGTTCCCATTTCGTGCGGCATCAACCAGCGGCGGTCCGAACAGGAGAACTCCATTTTGTTGCGATAGCCGAATACCCGCTCCGAGGGCAATGTCGGATGCACTTGGGTGCCCTTGATCCGTGCAATGTGATCCAGGGACTCGGCCACATGCCGCTGTTTGAAACCGAGCTGGTGCTCATAAGCGATGAACTGCCATTTGCAACCCCCACAAAAGCCGCTGTAAGGACAGGGTGGATCGACACGCAGGGGTGACGGCTCAAGCAGTTCCTGAACCACGGCCTCGGCATGGTTTCGTTTCTTGCGCACCACCCGGGCAAGCACCCGGTCCCCGGTGACGGTTTTATCGATAAAAACAGCCAGACCGTCGATCTTGGCCAGGCCTTTCCCGCCAAAGGCCACATCCGTAATCTCACATTCAAAGGTCTGTCTCTTTTTTATTCCCATGTCCCAAACCTCACAATACAGGCGCCGAAGGATGGACGATTTCCGTCATGTCCCTGCCGCCAGCCTTCCATCGTCAGTCGTCTGCCATCGAACGGCCGTAAACCTGTCCGGAAGCCTCAAATGCGCCATGCCCGCATTTTTGTCAAGCGTCATTGTCGGTCTGGCCGGCAACCCGCATACATGGCAGCTTTGTTTGTATGGTCCAGGGCCAGACGCCTGTTTTTTCTTGCCCTGCCAATCTTTTTTCTTTACGTTAGGGCGTTCGCAGGCATGCCAACCGATCCCCAATAGCTCGAACTGGTTTCCCGGCAACCGGCCCTGTGTGTTTGTCGTTTCCCCAAACAATCAATAAATCGCAAAAGGATGCTGCCATGAAAAACACGGACTACGCCAAATTGTTGGACGTTGACGGAAAACAATATCGGTATTTCGATTTCAAGCAATTTGCCGCCGATGCAGGCGTAACCATTGAAAAGCTCCCCTTTTCCATACGGATACTGGTGGAAAACCTGCTGCGCAAACTAGATGGAAAGATCGTCACCGAGGCAGATCTGAAACATATCGTTGGTTGGAAGAAAACCTATGATGCGCCCGTGGAGATTCCCTATCATCCGGCCCGGGTACTCATGCAGGATTTCACCGGCGTGCCGGCCGTGGTGGATCTGGCAGCCATGCGTGATGCGGTCAGAAATCTGGGTGAAGACCCGGCCAAAGTCAACCCCCTGGTACCGACGGAACTGGTGGTGGACCACTCCGTCCAGATTGACCATTTCGGTACCGAGGCGGCCCTGGAAAACAACGTGGACCTCGAATACAGCCGCAATGGTGAACGCTACGAACTGCTCAAATGGGCCCAGAAAAGTTTTTCCAACTTCAAGGTTGTACCACCCAATTCGGGCATCTGTCATCAGGTGAACCTGGAAAACCTTGGTCGCGTTGTCATCACCAGCGAGGATCAGGAACCGGTCGTCGCCTTTCTGGACACCGTGGTGGGAACCGACTCCCATACCCCCATGATCAACGGCATCGGCGTCATGGGATGGGGGGTGGGTGGCATTGAGGCCGAGGCGGTCATGCTGGGCCAGCCCTACTACCTGTCCATTCCGGAAGTGATCGGCGTGCGCCTCACGGGCTCCCTCAGGGAGGGCGTTACGGCAACGGACCTGGTGCTGACCATTACCGAAATGCTTCGCAAACTGAATGTGGTCGAAAAATTCGTGGAATACTTCGGCCCCGGGATGAAGAACCTGTCTGTGACCGACCGTGCCACCATTGCCAACATGACCCCGGAATATGGGGCCACCTTGGGGTACTTCCCGGTTGATGAAAAAACCATCGATTACCTCAAGTTGACCGGCCGAGGTGATCGCGCCCGGCTGGTGGAGGCCTACACACGGAAGACAGCCATGTTTTACGCCGGTGACGCGGAACCCGAATTCACCCAGGTGGTCAATTTGGATCTGGCCACGGTCGAACCATCCCTGGCCGGCCCGGCCCGTCCCCAGGACCGCATTACCTTGCCGGGTCTCAAAAAGACTTTCGCCGGTATTGTGGGAATCGATTACGACCGTGATGCCGAGATAAAACAATTGTCCGGGGTAAACGATGATTCCGCTGCCGATTCCATAAAAGCCGGTCGTTGCAAACCGGTCACCCAGAGCGGTGTCGACCTGGAAATCAACGGCCACCCTGCCAAAATCGGCCATGGGAACATTGTCATTGCAGCCATCACCTCCTGCACCAACACATCCAACCCCAGTGTGCTCATAGGGGCCGGACTGATCGCCAAAAATGCCGTGGCCCGGGGACTCAAGGTGCCCGCTTTTGTAAAAACGTCACTGGCTCCCGGTTCCAGGGTTGTCATGGACTACCTGGAATCGGCCGGCCTGATGCCCTATTTCGACGCGTTGGGTTTTAATCTGACCGCTTTCGGCTGCGCCACCTGCATCGGCAACAGCGGCCCCCTGAACCCGGACGTCGAAAAAGCCATCGTCGATAACGATCTCAATGTGGCTGCCGTGCTGTCGGGAAACCGCAACTTCGAGGCCCGTATCCACCAGAACATCAAGTCCAATTTCCTGGCCTCTCCCATGCTGGTGGTAATCTTTGCCCTGGCGGGACGCGTGGATATCGATCTGACATTTGAACCGGTCGGCATTGATCCCAACGGCCAGCCGGTTTATCTTGAGGACCTGTGGCCCTCTCATAAACAGATCGGTGAACTGGTCAAAAATCATGTCAAAGAGACATTTTATGCCAATCAGTACGCACGTATTTTCGATGGAGACCGGTTCTGGGAGTCTCTTGAAGTGGCTGAAAGCACGACCTTTTCCTGGAAAGATGCCTCCACATACATTAAAAATCCGCCCTATTTCGAGGATTTTTCCCTGAAAATCCAGCCTCCCGAAGACATCGCCGGTGCACGCGCCTTTTTGCTATTGGGCGACTCGGTGACCACCGATCACATCTCCCCTGCCGGTGCCATTCCGGAAGATTACCCGGCCGGGAAATACCTGGTGAACAACGGTGTGGTCAAAGCGCAGTTCAATTCCTACGGGTCGCGCCGCGGCAATCATGAAGTAATGATGCGCGGTACTTTTGGAAACATCCGCATCAGCAACCAATTGGTATCTCCCAAACAGGGCAGCTACACCCTCAAATTCCCGGAAAAAAAGGAAATGTACAATTATGACGCCGCCATGGCCTACAAGCGGGAAAACACGCCCCTGGTCGTGCTGGGGGGCAAGGAATACGGCACCGGGTCGTCAAGGGATTGGGCTGCTAAAGGCACCAATTTGCTGGGCATCAAGGCTGTCATTGCCCAGTCCTACGAGCGCATTCACCGCAACAACCTGGTTGGTATGGGGGTGCTGCCGCTGATGTTCGAATCGGGCGAAGATGCCCAAAGCCTGGGGCTGGATGGGTCCGAGACCTTCACGATCTCCGGCGTAAAGGACATGCACCCGCGTAAAAAGCTTTCCATTTCAGCCTTCAAGGAGGATGGAAGCCAAATCGATTTCACGGTTATCTCGCGCCTGGACACGGAGGTAGATGTGGAATATTTCGAAAACGGCGGGATACTGCCTTGCGTGATGCGTAAAATGATGGCTGTATAGGGGCTTGGCCTTTGCAACGCCGGAAACCATTGAGTGCCGGAAGACGAAATCATCGACCACCAGCAGATCGGGTGGTCGATGATTATCGACATCTTTTATCAAATGTGAGTAAATTGTTTTAACCGAAAAAAACGCATAAAAGCATGGCTGTTTGAATGCATAAATAAATATCCGCACCCAGAGGGCGCGGTTTTGATTAATCCCCCCATAGGGGGGACAAGGCCCTGCCCCCCTACAGGGGGCGGGCCAGGAAAGTTGT
>PDTK01000058.1 GCA_002747175.1 Deltaproteobacteria bacterium
AGTGAGCGGCCTTTACGGCCATGCCCATCCGGGACCGGCGAAGCCAGTCCCCGTTACCCCACCCAAAGGGTGGGGATTTCGAAGATCGGTTTAAAAAATACTGGGACGGCATCTTGCGTTGGTTTACTTCAAAAATCAACAATGGCATCTTTAAGGAATCAATAGCCTTATACCGGCTGCCAAAGCCAGAGCACGCGGTTACCGAACGAAACGAAATCTTATCACGATGATTTATCTCATTGCAGGCAAACTGGCGTTTGATTTACCCACATGAAATAGCGAGCAGCCTTTTTGGCCAGGGGATAGCTGAAGTTGCCGGCCCTCCATATTCACGGTTCACCGTTCACCGGTTCCGGTTCCACTTCAATCGCCAGGTCCGGGCAGCGCAGTTCGCAAAGCCGGCAGACAATGCAGTTTTCTAACCGCACCGCTACCGCCTTGTCCATGTCATCCAGCGCCAATACCTTTTTGGGACAGAACGCCACGCAGATCCCGCAACCTTTGCGTGACTTGAAAATACAATCCTCATAAATTCTCCCCAAAGTGTTGTCAAGCCAAATGGGTGCATAATCGTTGCTTGTACGAATGCGCCAAAACCTGTATGCTGGCCAAGATTTGTTAACGTTCATTCCCAAAAAACATTGAATCGACTGCCGCCAATGTCCACAGCCATTCCCAGCCTCACCATCACCGTCGAACACCAAACCGATCCTCCCCGGATGTGCCCGGTTGACCGCAGCACTAAAATAGGCCGCCATTCCGACTGCGACATCTGTATCCGCAACGGCGTGGTCAGCCGCAAACATGCCCGTGTTTTCTGGGAAGACGGACAGTGGCTGGTAGAAGACTTGGGAAGCGCCAACGGTATTTTTTTTAAAAACCAGCGTATCCAGCGGATGACACTTGCCGGGTCGGGACAGATTCAACTGGGCGATAACGGACCCATCCTGTCCTATTCGGTTGAAGCACCCGTCGCGCTGCCGGAGCAGAATCCACCGCAGACAGAGGACATAAGCCCCCCGGACAGCTCACCGGCCCGGCCCTCCGAATCGGATATCGAGCACTACAAAGACCACTATTTCGGGAAAAAACCGGGTGAAAGCGCCGGCGATCACACAATGATGATACGCCGGGCCTACGCCGACGTTCGCAACAAGCAGCGATGGGTCTACGGACTCGTTATCGGCCTGATCCTGCTGCTGCTTGCCGGCGCCGCCGGTGTTGCCTGGTACAAGCACACGCAGGTGATCGAACAGCAGGCATTGGCCACCGAGGTGTTTTACACGCTTCGGCAGTTGGAAATCGATTTGATCAAGCTGCGGGTCGAGGCCCAAAAACAAAAATCCGTCAAGGCCCAGAAACAGATCGAGTCGGCTGCATCCAGGAAGAAACAACTGGAACAAAAGTACGACCGCTATATGGACAGCCTGGGCATTTATGGCAAAGACCTCAGCGAAAAAGAAAAACTGATCATGCGCATGGCCCACCGGTTCGGGGAGTGTGAAATCAACATGCCCGAGGGGCTGATGGATGAGGTCACCACATTTATCGAAAAGTGGCAGTCCAGCAAACGATTGTTCCGGGTCATTAAACGTGCCCGACGGGAAGGATACATTCCCGACATTCTCACGGCGTTGGAAAATGAAGAACTGCCCGTTGAATTCTTTTACCTGGCTGTTCAGGAAAGTAACCTGAACCATGAGGCCGTCGGGCCGCCCACCCGCCACGGTATTGCCAAGGGGATGTGGCAGTTCATCCCCAAAACGGCCTCCAAATATGGACTGCGCGTCGGTCCCCAACATGAGGATCCCGTTGTGGACCCTTTGGACGAAAGGCACGATTTCAAGAAATCCACACAGGCTGCCGCCGCCTATCTGCGGGATATCTATACCACCGATGCACAGGCATCCGGTCTGCTGGTGATGGCCTCCTACAACTGGGGTGAACACCGTGTGGTCAAGCTGCTGCGAACCATGCCCGAAAATCCGATGGAGCGCAATTTCTGGCAGTTGATCTCCAAATATCCCGAAAAGATTCCCGACGAGACCTACGATTACGTCTTTTCCATCTTCAGTGCAGCGGTGATCGGGCAGAACCCACGTTTGTTCGGTTTTGATTTCGACGATCCCCTGAGAGCCGAAAAACCGGCTGAATAAGTCATTCCGCATCTATCCTGAAGCATCACGCCCAATACGTATTCGGACCGGAATTACGCTGCCGCTGGATTTTACAACGGTACGATCTTCCAGCGGGTGATCGCCGGATTTATGATCCAGGGCGGTGTTTTCGACACAAGTCTGCAGCAAAAATCGACTTGGGAGCCTATCGTCAACGAAGAGGACGGCAATAGAGACGTGGAGGGATGGGACCTGTCAGGGGGCTGGCCGCAGAATTCCCCCCCATCGCTGAAAAAGTGAAAATTTGACACACGACATGCGCCGTGCAAGTATGACAAACTCGTAAAAATTCGAAATTGTTATTTTTTTGTCGTTCCCGCAACAGCAGGTGTTGGCCTTACCTCAATCTCCAATGTTTTTACGGGCCGGTATGCAAGTCGATGGTTGATTCGCGGAACGCTTTGTGATTTTATCACCATTATCGTCCACCCCCAGGAAAGAAATCTTTATGAAGTCCCTATTTATCGCGATGGCTGTGGTTTCCCACCTGCTTTGCGGCTGTGCGGCCCTTTTGGAGCAGACAAAGCAGGATGAATATGATCGAACCATGTATGCATACGAGACCGCATTGCAGCTTTCGGACTTCGATGCCATATGCCGGTTTGCGGATCCTGAGACCTTATCGAGAAAAAATTGCATCTCCCGTTTCGGGGATATCAAAATCGTGAACTTTAAACAGACGGACATGAAAGTTTCCGACGACCGTTCACAGGTTCAGCAGGAAATCGAGATCGAATACCACGCGCTCAAGGATATCGTCCTGCAAAAAAAACAATTCAGTCAATCCTGGATTTATCGGAAAGATACCGGGAAATGGGTGCTTGAAAACGGGCCCCCGCCGATCCCATAACAACATCAGGCGCAAAGAGACAATCATCGGCGACGCTGAAGATGCCATCGCTGCAGGTCATAGATCACCTCCGTCAGGGCTTGGCGTTCATGCTTTTGCATTTCCTTGAACGCAAAAGCGTAGCGATAGAGCCCACGCTCCGGGTCGTGTTCCACCCGTCTAACAGTGGCTTTTTGGACGATGATGGTTTTATCCGGCTTATCGCCGTCTCCCGGAAAGATCATGCCCACATCCTCGATGGTCTGGTCCATTTTCAACACCGGGCCGCGTATGAATTTGAAATTGTGTTTGACCAGGGCCCCGTAAATACCGCCGAGGCTGATGTTGAACACATGAAAGCTCCCCTTGATTTTCTTCAGCCGGAAGTGCATCTGTGTGCCGGCCAGGGTCTCTACCCGGAAATTGCGTCGGCGCTGGAGACGTTCCACATGTTCGGGAAAGGGAATCTTCAAACCACGGGGGCACAATTCACCGCCACGGGTACTGAAGATATATTCAAGCTGATCCGGCCCGTTGAAATTGAAACGGATATGCCATTGTTGCTTTTGTTTGGCCGTTTCTTCGAAATCGTCGGGGGCATCAACGACCAGGTAGTGATCGTCGTCGTCTTTTTCCAGCCCGGTAATACAGGTCAGCCGATCAAAATCGGCGCCGACAACACTCATTGAAATGATGATCTTTTTTTCAACCAGTTCATTGAACAGCCCGTAAAGTTTTTGGCCTTGAACCTTTGCTGCGTCTCCCATATTCAGCAGTCCTCAATCACCGCCTACCCGCAACGCGGGTGGTTTGATGAAGCCCCCCTCGAAGGGGGCTGAAACCCAAACCAAAAAACATTTTCATTCTTTCAACCTGTTTCGGGATGGACACACGTCAGTATATTCAATTCCAGACATGGGTTCAATACCCTATGCTTATTAATTTCCGTTTTTCATGCCCCAGCCAGCAGGCCACCTGATGGTTGGTATTTAACGGTTCCAACGGGGGAATGCGTACCGGGCAGTCCGCCATTGCATGGGGGCAGCGGGGGTGATAGGGGCAGCCAGGGGGCAGGTCCATGGGGTCTGGAGGTTCCCCCCGGCCTGTGGCCGGCGGCAGCGGATCGCCGGGGTCGGGCCTGGGGACGGCGTTCACCAGGGCCTGCGTGTATGGGTGCCGACAGTAGCGGTCAAATGCGGCCGCCGGGACAATTTCCACGATGTGGCCGGCATACATTACTGCAATTCTGTCACAAAAATGGGCCACCACGCCGATGTCGTGGGAGATGAACAGATAGGCAAGGCCGAATCGTTTTTTCAGCCGCATCATGAGGTTAAGGATTTGGGCCTGGATGGAAACGTCCAGAGCACTGACCGGTTCATCGGCAATGATCAGCTCCGGTTTTACACATAAGGCCCTGGCTATGCCGATGCGCTGGCGTTGCCCGCCGGAAAAGGCATGGGGATATTTATCCAAATCTTCACTGCGCAGACCGACAGTGGCCAGCAGGTCGGCGGCGATATGCCTGCATTCGGACGCCGCGGGCCTTTTGCCGTTCATCAGCGGTTCGGTAACGATCGCCGCCACGGTCATGCGTGGATCCAGGCTGGCATAAGGGTCCTGGAAAATGATCTGCATCCGCCGTCTGAGCGGTTGCATCGCCCGTCGTCCCAAGGTGGTGATATCCATTCCGTCAAAGGCGATGGTCCCGCCGGAGGGAGATTGCAAGCGGGTAATCAAGCGGGCCAGGGTGCTTTTGCCGCAACCCGACTCGCCGACCAGGCCCAGGCTTTCACCCCGCCGGATATCCAGGCTGACCCCATTGACGACCCGCAGCCATCGGTCCGACCGGGGAAACCACCCCCGGTTGGCGGGAAACCGTTTCGTGAGATTGGTGACGGTTAACAGCGGCGGCGATGCCATCAATCAACTCCTCATTTAGTACCTGTTCACGGGGTAGAAGCAGCCAGTACCTGTAAAGCACAGCCGGTAAGCGTTTGCAGGGCGAACGTAGATGCACGGCTTCGGGCACGCAGACGTATAGGACATACTTCAAGTGCCCGGTAACAAAACAGATGCGGTACCCTGTGAACGATGATATGGTTGAACATCTGTCAATGGAAAAAATTTGTCCAGACCAAAATAAATTGAGTTGATATTTTTCATCGAGCGCCTGGATAGAGGCGGGGTCCGCAATAACGACGCTTGAGCACTCTGATATTCGCGGGTTGGATACCGCCTGACTAGGCTTCGTCGTGGAGCTGCCTCGGTCTTACAACGGGAGTTTCG
>PDTK01000007.1 GCA_002747175.1 Deltaproteobacteria bacterium
CGGGTGCGGGAGAACCGCACGCACGGTTCGGAGGGCGGGGAGAGGATTACGCTTCCCGCCCCTGTCATACATGGGGACTTTTTTACGGGACCATCGGGCGGCTGGAAATGTTCGGCCTGTGCCTGCGAGTGGGGCGGACATCAATTTTTGCGGCTTCGGGAAATTCCAAAATCACCGACCACCCGCTCGGCGGGTGGTCGGTGATTTTGATATTGTCGGTTTTTACCTGTCATTGTCCCGTTGTATAATTAACAACCATCTGGCTCTGAATTGTGTTAATTAAGATTCAAGTAAAATTGAAATGGATGAGGCGGGCTCATCTGAACTGTTTCAATAAACAATCAGCGAAACAAGGAGTTGTTACCATGACCAAAAAGTACGATGCTATCATCATCGGAGCCGGTGTGATCGGCTCTCCCATCGCCTACGAATTGTGCAAAATGGGGTACAAAACCCTCAACGTAGACAAGCTGCCCGATGCCGGTGAAGGTTCCACCGCCGGTTCCTGCGCCATCGTGCGGGCTCACTACTCTACCGAAGACGGGGTTGCTCTGGCCTACGAGGGTTTCAAGTATTGGCTGGACTGGGAAAACTACCTCGACAATGTCAAAGACGAAAAGGGTTTGGCCAAATACATGAACACCGGTTCGTTGCTGATCAAATCCCAAGGCCACAAATGGCAGAACGTCAAGAAACACTATGACTCCGTCGGGGTACAGTACAAAGAGCTGACCAATGACGAAATCATGGAGATGATCCCGGTGATGGATTTGCACGAGTTCTGGCCGGTGAGGCGTCCCGAGGATTCGAACTTCTGGGATGAGCCCACCAAGATGCTCGAAGGCGGCCTGTACTGCCCCGAAGGCGGTTACGTCAACGATCCGGCCCTGTCGGCCCACAACATCATGCGTGCTGCCGAAGCCAAGGGCGGTGAGTTCATGTTCAACGCCGAAGTGGTCAAGATCCGTGCTTCCGAGGGCAAGGTCCAGGGCATTACCCTGGCAGACGGAACCGAGATCGACGCTCCCGTCGTGGTCAACGCCGGCGGTCCGCACTCCTTCAAAATTAACCAGATGGCCCCAGGTGTCTGGGAGGGCTGCAACATCAAAACCAAGGCCCTGCGTCACGAAGTCATGTACTGTCCTTCACCGGAAGGTTATGACTACCTCAACGACGGCTACCATCATAGCGATGGAGACATTGGTTGCTACACGCGTCCGGAGGCGGGCAACCTGTTCCTGGTCGGCAGCGAAGATCCGGAATGCGATCCCCAGCAGTGGGTGGATCCGGACGAGTTTTACGCCGGAAAGGGCGGCCCCGGTCGCGACAACCAGCTTACCGAAGCGCAGTGGAAAGCACAGTGCTACCGGTTGGGCCGTCGTATCCCGAGCCTGGAAGTGCCCAATCAGCCCAAGGGCGTGGTCGATCTGTACGACTGCTCCGACGACTGGATTCCGATCTATGACAAATCCGACCTGGGCGGTTTCTACATGGCCGTTGGTACCAGCGGCAACCAGTACAAAAATGCACCTGTGGTGGGCCGGCTGATGGCCGAACTGATTGATGCTGTCGAAAAGGGCCTGGACCATGACGCCGAGCCGTATCAGTTCACCATGAAATATATCGGTCGCAAGCTGGATCTGGGATTTTTCTCCCGCAAACGTGAGATCAACTACGACTCCAGCTTTTCGGTCAACGGTTAAATACTTTTGATGCGGTTTGCCGCCAGAAGATTTTAAATGGTATCTATTTAACCGTACGGATCTTGCAGTTCGAATGCAATGCTGTTAGTTAAAAGACGGGTCTGCCGGTGCAGACCCGTCTTTTGCTTGCGGACCGGTTCAACAATGAGCCTGATTGAACCCCAACGTTTCACAAAAAATTGCGATAATCTTCTCATTTTTTCACCTGAGGACTGGAGCAAATTGCCTTGCCTGATCACAACACCTTCAAAAAGGATAAAACATCCGGGCGGATTATCATCCGTAAAGCCAATGTGGGTGATGTGAAAAACATTATGGAGCTGGTGAACCCTTTCGCCGCTTCCAACCTGATGCTCCCCAGAGGCCCCCAATACCTCTATGAGAACATACGCGATTTCGCCATTGCCATAGACCCTGACGGTGCCGAAGCCAATCAAAGCCAGGACCACAACGGCAGGGGCCGGTTCATGGGATGCGGCAGTCTGCATGTACTGTGGCGGGACATTGCAGAAGTCAGGGCATTGGCCATCGATGCGGACTATCACCACATGGGAGTTGGAAAAGCGATCATCGAATTCATCAAGCAGGAATCGCGCGAATTGAAAATTAAGCACCTGTACACATTTACCATGTCGCCTGAATTTTTTACGGAACTCGGTTTTAAAGAGATCGGCGGGGATGATCTGCCCCAAAAACTGTGGGGGGAGTGCAGCCGCTGCCCCAAATATTTCAATTGCGACGAGATCGGTATGCTCTACGAGTTATAGTTGAATTTAAAGCGATTCGCATTGTGTTGTATGGAGGCTGTGGAAAAGATGCAATGCGGCGCAATCGGAAAGGATGCATAAATGGACGAATTCTCCTATGAAAAAGGACGGTTGGATCTCCCCTTCGTGGGCTTTTGCACCTTTGCTAAATCGCCGATCTGCCAGGATTGGGATAAAATTGACGCCGATGTCGCTGTGCTTGGCGTTCCCAACGATATGGGCGGCCAGTATCGCTCCGGCTCCCGTTTCGGTCCCCGGGCGATTCGCGAAGCCTCAACGCTCTTTTCTTTCGGTCATGGCGGGGCCTACGACCATGAGGATGACAAAACATATTTGACCGCCGAACAGGTAAAGATCGTGGACATCGGAGACGCCGATATCGTCCACACGGACCAGGCCCAAAGCCACGCCAATACCGAGAAAGCGGTGCGGAAAATTCTGGCCGCAGGCGCGATGCCGCTGGTATTGGGCGGTGATCACGCCATTACAGCCCCCGTGCTCAAGGCATTCGACCAGGAAACACCTATTTACGTGGTTCATATCGATGCCCATCTTGACTTCGTTGATGAGCGGCATGGCGTCCGTTATGGCCACGGCAACCCGATGCGCAGAGCGTCGGAAATGGATCATATCCAGGGAATCACCCATCTTGGCATCCGCAATGTCTCCTCTTCCAATCGTAAAGACTACCAGGCCGCAGTGGATGCGGGATCCCGGTATCGGTCCGTGCGGCAATTCCGTCAGATGGGCACTCAAAAAGTTTTGGATGAACTGATCCCCAAAAACGGGAATTACTATGTTACCATAGACATCGACTGCTTCGATCCTTCAATCGCCCCGGGGACTGGCACTCCCAGCCACGGCGGATTTCTTTACTACGAAATACTGGAATTTCTGGCCGGACTGGCCGAGCACGGACAGATAAAGGGCATGGATCTGGTCGAAGTTTCACCGCCCTATGATCCTTCAGGCACGACGTCAATCCTGGCCGCACAGATTCTGATGAACGCTATCGGCCGTTTTTTTTATAAATGATCGCCGATGCCCGGGTCATTCCATGGATTTATCAATAATTTTTCGATGGGCCATCAGTCGAATGGCGTTGATTTTGATAAATCCTTCGGCATCCACCTGGTTGTAGCCGCCTTCGATGTCCATGGATGCCAGATCCTTATCGTACAGGGATGACGGACTGATCCGGGAAATGGGATAGGCCATGCCCTTGTACAGCTTTAATGTGACTTCGCCATCGATGACTTCCTGGCTTTTGTCGATGGCAACCGACAGAAAGTCCATTTCGGGACTGAACCAAAATCCGTTGTAAACCAATTCCGAAAATTTGGCGGAGAGCATGTCCCGCAGTCGCATGACCTCGCGGTCCATGGCGATGCCTTCGATATCTAGGTGCGCCTCGTGGAGGATCGCCCCGCCGGGGGTCTCATAGACGCCGCGTGATTTGATGCCCACAAAACGATTCTCCACCATGTCCAGCCGTCCGATGCCATTCTCCCGTCCAACAAGGTTGAGATACTCGAAAAGTTCCAGGGGATCGGTCTTTACGACCCCGTTGTCGAGATTGGTAACCTTGATGGGGATGCCATCCTTGAATTCTATTTTGATGAGCGTGGGCGTGTCCGGTGCGTCTTCCGGAGAAACGGTTTTGCAGTAGATACTCTCCTCACATTCCAGGGCAGGGTCTTCCAGGATGCCCGCCTCATGGGAGATGTGCAAAAGGTTGTCGTCTTCGCTATAGGGCTTTGAAACGGTCTGCTTGGTGGGGATCCCGTGCTTTTCAGCATAGGCCAGAAGGTCCGTGCGGCCCTTGAACGCTTTTATAAAAGCCGGGTCCCGCCAGGCAGAGATGACATTGATGGCGGGGTCGAGTGCGTAGTAGGACAATTCGAAACGCACCTGATCGTTGCCTTTGCCTGTGGCGCCATGGGACACATGAGTCGCTCCGACTTTTCGGGCGATCTCAATCTGTTTTTTGGCAATGAGCGGCCGGGCGATGGCGGTTCCCAAAAGATAGCGGCCTTCATAGATGGCATTGGCCTTGAAAACCGGAAAAATAAAATCGGTGACAAACTCCCGGCGCATGTCCTCGATAAAGACGTTCGAAGCGCCGATTTTCAAAGCCTTTTCCCGGGCTGCTTCAAAGTCTTCGGTCTGACCGATATTGGCCATGTAGGCATATACCTCATAGCCTTGTTCCAGCAGCCATTTTAAAATGACGGAGGTGTCCAGACCTCCTGAATACGCCAGCACCACTTTCTTGTCAGACATCGCTTCTCCTTTCCTTGTTTTCAATAAAATGACCGAAACCATCATTATATACGCATCGGTGCTGCCAACACAATATGACGAATTCGTAAAAACCGATATCTGCATTACGCTTCATCCCTTGTCACGGCACAATACCCTATGTACGCCTCATTGTTCGGGGTTCGCAAGCCTTGATCCCGGACTTTTTACGAATTCGTCTGAAATCCAAACTTTAAAAACGATGTGTCTGTGTTTGGGCTTGACTTTCCAGCCACCTTGAGCTTTGTGGAGTCGTATATGATCGACCGAAACGCGGCGAGCCCGAACCCATCAACGGTGTTTTGGGAAAATGCCATTTATTGTTCAACCTTCCCATTATAGTGAGAACAGCCATGATCGAACTGCTCAAGCGTTTTTTCAATCCGGCCGCTTTGGACCAGGGCCTAACATCCGAACTGGATCCGCAACGAATCGTGACCGTAGCGGTATGCGCACTCTTTCTTGAAATGGGGAGCATTGATGATAATTTTTCCACTGACGAGATGGCCCATGTTCTGTCCGTGTTGACCGGCAATTACGGCCTGTCCACGGATACCGCCGAGGCCATGCTTGCAGAAGCCGAGCACGAACTGGATACCAGCGTCGATCTGTGGCAGTTCGCCCGGGTGATCAACGAAAATTATAGTGTTCTTGATAAAGAACGGCTGATTGAGCAGTTGTGGCAGATTGTATACGTTGACGGTAAAATGGACCCATATGAGCATTACCTGATGAACAAACTGTCCAACCTGTTGCGGCTTTCACATAAGCAGCTTATCGATGCCAAGCTCAAGGTGCTGAAACGACAAAATTAGAAAGACGGCTAAAACGGATTTTGTTCCAACGAGGTATGGCTGCGTTTTTTGTGCAAATGCGGCCATACTTCGTTGGGAATCGCTTTTTTATGGAACCATCAATTAAGGCGCGGACATGAAAAAGATATTGGTATTGGGGGCTGGATTGGTCAGTAAACCGGGGGTGGTGTACCTGCTGGAACAAGGATATGCGGTTCGGTGGCTTCACGGACGGTCGAGAAGGCCGCCGCCATCGTACAAGGGAGGGACAATGGAACGGCGTTGTCCTTAATGGTTGAGGATCAAGCCCGTCTGGATGAACTGGTCAGCCGCAACGACATTATCGTCAGCCTGCTCCCCTGGAGCCACCTACCGTGAAATGATGGCCCAACTGGTCGGTGCTGCGGAAAACGACGACGTGGCGGCGGCAACCGCAACCAAACTCGGTCTGGATCGGGATCACTTCGTGATCGGCTCGTGATCGGCAACCTGGACTGGCTGAGCCTGTTCGGCAAGGAACCCCTGGCCAGGGCCGACAGCAAACTGGACATCCTGAGTGAGCGCCTCCAGGAAAAACTGTACTACCGGACCGGTGAAAAAGATATGATCCTTTTGCGCCACCGCTTCATCGTGGAGAATGCGGATCGCTCCATGAAGACCATCACGTCTACCCTGATCGACTTCGGCATTCCCCATGGCGATTCGTCCATGTCTCGTACGGTCAGCCTGCCCATGGCCATGGGCATTCAACTCATGGCCGAGGAGAAGATCCGCCTGACAGGGGTCCAGATTCCCATCAAAAAGGAAATCTACCTGCCTGTGCTGGATGGGATTGAGAAACTGGGACTCAAAATGAAGGAGACGACCGCTCTATACGGGATTGCACCGGCCCCGTGATGGCTTCGGCCAATTGTTCCAGAAACAATTTTCGCGGTATCTCCCGCGCCCCGAAACGGGCAAGATGGTCGGTTTTTACCTGGCAGTCGATCAGTTTTACACCGGACCGTTTGAGAGATTCAACGAAAACCACGAAGGCGACCTTGGAAGCGTTGCTGACCCGGCTGAACATGGATTCGCCGAAGAAGGCCCTGCCGATGGCCACGCCGTACAGCCCGCCCACCAGATGATCATTCTGCCAGGCCTCTACCGAATGGGCATGGCCCTGCCGATGCAGTTCGGTGTACGCCGCCTGCATCTCCTCCGTAATCCAGGTGCCTTCGCCATAGGATCGTTTGGTTGCGGCGCAGGCACGAATCACGGCCTTGAAATCCTGATCGAATGTAATCTTGAATTGCTTTTGATTGATGGTCCGCCGAAGCGACCGGGATACGTGCAAGGCTTCCGGGTATAATACCAGACGAGGATCCGGCGACCACCACAAAATAGGTTCACCAGGAGAATACCAGGGAAAAATGCCGTTGCGGTAAGCCAGCAGCAGACGTTCGACACGAAGATCGCCGCCCACGGCCAGCAGGCCTTCTTCAATGGCCAGGTGGGGGGGCGGAAAGGAGAGTCTCGAGGTTAGGGTGAAGACGGGCATGGACAGTTAGCAGAAAGCAAGTGTGTATAAAAAAGCTGGATCCCCGCCTGCGAGGGGAGGAAAAAAAGAACAATTTAATATTCTTACGCGTTTCTCAAGTTTGACCTGAAATTCCATTCCCTTTGGCAGTTGTACTTTGCGCCACAAGCTATGCGCTATATTTAAACACCAGCCCATCATCTCCCAAATCCAATTCGACAGATCCTCCCTTCTCCAATCGGCCGAAAAGAATTTCATCGGACAGTACATCCTTGATTTCGGTCTGGATGACCCGGGCCAGGGGGCGTGCCCCGTACCGGGTGTCGTGCCCTTTTTCCGCCAGCCAGGTTCGGACGGCATCCGAATAGGCCAGCGAGACCCGTTTGCCGGCCAACTGGTCGTTGAATTCGGCCATGAACTTGTCCACGATGCGCTCCATGATCTGGGGATCCAGGGCATTGAAGGTGATGATACCGTCCAGGCGGTTGCGAAATTCGGGGCTGAAAACCTTTTCGATGGCTTTCTGGCCTTTTCCCGATGCATCCGCCTGGGGGTCGCCGAAGCCGATGGTGGCGCTGCTCATTTCACGCGAACCGGCGTTGGAGGTCATCATGATGATGACGTTGCGAAAATCGGCCTTTTTGCCGTTGTTATCCGTCAAGGTCGCATGGTCGAGCACCTGAAGCAGGATGTTGAACAGGTCTTCGTGGGCTTTTTCGATCTCGTCCAGAAGCAGGACGCAGTATGGATGCTTGCGAACCCCGTCCGTGAGCAGGCCGCCCTGATCGAAACCGATGTAGCCCGGCGGTGCCCCGATGAGCCGGGCCACGGCATGCTTTTCCATGTATTCACTCATGTCGTAGCGCATGAATTCCACGTCCAGTCGCTGTGCCACCTGCCGGGCCACTTCGGTTTTACCCACACCGGTGGGACCGGTGAACAGAAAGGACCCCACGGGTTTTTCCGGCTGTCCCAGACCGGCCCGGGATCGTTTGATGGCCGTAACCAGGGCATTGATGGCATCATCCTGGCCAAACACCGCCTCACGCAATTGTTCGCCCAGATTTTCAAGCTTGGTTCGATCCGGAGTGGAAACATTGACCGCTGGAATGCGTGCGATCTTGGCCACGATCTTCTCGATGTCCGACGGATGAATCTTTTTGCGGTTGGCAGCACCACTGAGCCGGATGGCGGCCCCGGCCTCGTCGATCACGTCGATGGCCTTGTCCGGCAGATAACGATCATTGATATACTTGGCGGACAGTTCACAGGCAGCCTTGAGCGCCGTGTCGGTATAAACGATCTCGTGATGTTCCTCATAACGCGATCGCAGCCCCTTGAGGATCTTTATGGATTCACCGACAGGCGGTTCGAGAATGTCGATTTTTTCGAATCGCCTGGAAAGGGCGCGGTCTTTTTCAAAATGGTTCTTGTATTCCTCGTAGGTCGTCGAACCGATACAGCGCAATTCACCGGTGGACAAAAACGGCTTCAGGATATTGCTGGCGTCCATGGAACCGCTGCTGGTCGCCCCGGCACCGACAATGGTGTGGATTTCATCGATGAATAAAATGGCATTCTTGCGTTTTTTGATTTCGGCGACCACACCTTTCAGCCGCTTTTCGAAATCACCCCTGAATTTCGACCCGGCCAACAAACCCCCCAGATCCAGGGCATAGATCCGAACATCCTTGAGCAGGTCCGGTATCTCACCGCTCCGGATTTTCCGGGCCAGGCCCTCGGCCATGGCGGTTTTGCCCACTCCTGGATCACCGACGAAAATCGGATTGTTTTTGCGGCGGCGACACAGCACCTGCATGGTACGATCCATCTCCGCCTGGCGTCCGATCAACGGGTCCAGCTCGTCTTTGGCTGCCCGGTCGATGAGGTCGACCGTGTAGGCCTCCAGCGGATTGACTTTTTTCCTGGTGCCCTGCTTTTCGACCGGTGCCTCGGTTGTATCCCCTTCAGGATCATCCGCCGCCGGCAATTCATGGGAGATCACGCGCAATACGTCCAGCCGGGAGATGCCCTCTTCATTGAGGAAAAAGACGGCATGGGACTCTTTCTCCATAAAAATCGATGCCAGGATATCACTGACGGCCACTTCTTTTTTCTCGGCGGAGCGCACATGGTTTACGGCACGCTGGATCACCCGCTGAAAGCCGATGGTCTGCTGGAGAACATACTCACTTTCTTCGGGGATCATCTCCATGTTTTCATTGAAGAACATTTCCAGGTTGGATTTAATGTTGTCCGCGTTACCGCCGCACTTTTCTACAATATCCAACCCCGTATTGTCATGTAAGATAGCAAAAAGTACGTGTTCAATGGAAACGTATTCATGGCGCCGTTTTTTGGCTTCGCGAACGGCGAACCCCAAAGTGGCGCTGAGTTCCTTACTGATCATGGCTTATTCCTGTTCCATGCTGCACCGTAAAGGAAAACCGTTTTCACGGGCGAGGCTGTGAACCGTTTCAACTTTGGTCTCGGCGATGTCATGGGTGTATATACCGCAGACACCAATACCCTGTTTGTGGACGTCCATCATGATTTTTGCTGCGGATTCGGGAGACTTGTTGAATACATACATCAAAATCTCGACGACGAATTCCATGGTGGTATAATCGTCATTGTGCAAAATAACCCTGAACATGGGCGGTTCCCGGGTTTTATCCCGCGTATCCGAGCTTACCTGCGTGTCTGTCTGATACTGAGTCATGGTCAGACTATAACCACCCCGGCCATAGGTTGTAAAGCGCATTTGTTGTGTGGGAACAATGATGACAGCAAATCCCTTTTCCGACGATTTGCCCATGACCAGCCCCCGGGTGCAGAACCCATGCGGCTTTCAACAGTCAATTTCAATGATGTGCGGTAAGGCCTGGCCGCCGTGGATCTCCACCATGGCGACACTCACCGGGGCACTGCCACGACGATGTCCGGCACTGCCCGGATTAAGGTAAATGCTGCCGCCCTTTTCGTAAAGATGTGACCGGTGGGTGTGGCCGCTCACGACCACATGGATGCCGGCAGCAGCCGGATCGAGACCCAGATGATTGAGGTCATGCAGGAGATAGAAAAATACCCCGCCGATATCCAACATGTCGTAGACCGGCAAGGCATTGGACCATGAGCCGTAGTCCATATTGCCGCGCACGGCCGTCACCGGGGCGATCTGCCCCAGCTTTTCCAACACCTCATGGGTGCCGACATCACCGGCATGCAGGATGTGGTCGCACCCGGCCAGTGCCGCCTCTACTTCGGGACGCAACAGGCCATGGCTGTCGGATAAAATGCCAACGGTTGTGGTGCTTTTGCGGTTCATGGGGCTCCTTTTGGTTTGCATAAACACCGATACCTGGTGTCTGTCCGGAAACAGGCGAATTGGGTCGAGATCAGGGCTTTCGCCCTAATTGCAGTAATTAAACCGCGGGCTCGGTCCGGGCGACCCGAAGCGTTTCGGACCGGCGAGACATGTAACCCGCAGAAATCGTGAGAACGTCCAACCTCGAATGTGGAGATCGCTTCGCTCCATACAAACCTGTACCAACCTATTGTCCACAGCACTTTTTGTACTTTTTCCCACTCCCGCACGGACATGGCGCGTTCCGGCCGACCTTCCGGGATTCCCGTTTAACCGTTTTTTTGCCGGCCGGCGCCTCTCCGCTGCCTGAAAAGACCAGCTTTTGTTCTTTGGGCTGATTGATCTCGTCAAGGCTGTCCGGCTCGGCCAGTTGGATGCGGAACAAGATTCCCAGGGTCTCGGCTTTGATGCGGTCAATGGTCTCCTGGAACATATCAAAGCCTTCTTTTTTATAAATCAGCAAGGGATTCTGCTGGGCGTAGCCGCGCAGGCCGATTCCTTCCTTGAGATGGTCCATGGACAAAAGATGGTCTTTCCACAGATTATCCACCGTTTGCAGCATGACCACCCGTTCAAGCTGTCTGAAATCGGATTCACCCAACAGGGCTGCTTTCGCCTTGTATACATCATGGGCCTGTTCGTAAATGGCCTGAGCCAGACCATCTTCATTGAGACCGTCCAGGGTATCCGCATCCATCTCGGCCAGACGGAAATTGAATTGTTGGAAAACGGCATCGGAAATGGCATCCCATGCCCAATCCTCGGCCAGCAAACGTTCGTCTGCGAACTGGGCGGAAATCAGTTCCGCCGATTCCATCATGATGTCTTCGATGGTGGATTTGAGGTCCACGCCGGTCAATAAATCCCGGCGCTGTTTGTATATGACCTCACGCTGCTGGTTCATCACATCGTCGTACTCGAGGAGGTGCTTGCGAATGTCAAAATTGTGCCCTTCCACTTTGGACTGGGCATTTTCGATGGCGCGACTGATCAGGTTGTGCTCAATGGGCTCCCCTTCTTCCATACCCAGGCGTTCCATAATGCCGGTGATGCGCTCACCGCCAAAAATGCGCAGCAGATCGTCTTCCAGGGCCAGGTAAAAACGAGAAGAACCCGGGTCTCCCTGCCGGCCGGAACGGCCGCGCAGCTGATTGTCGATACGCCGGCTCTCATGGCGTTCGGTGCCTAAAATATGCAGCCCGCCCAATTCTGTCACGCCTTCACCAAGAACGATGTCGGTACCGCGACCGGCCATATTGGTAGAAATGGTCACGGCCCCTTTTTGCCCGGCCATGGAGATGATTTCGGCTTCTTTTTCATGATTTTTGGCGTTGAGCACTTCGTGGGGAATGCCCCGCTTTTTCAAGGTCTTGGAAAGTTGTTCGGATATGTCGATCGAAACGGTGCCAACCAGCACCGGCTGCCCTTTTTTGTGAAGTTCCCTGATTTCCCGAATCGCCGCATCGAATTTTTCCCTTCGTGTTTTGTAAATTACATCGGGAAAATCGTTGCGGATCATGTCTTTGTTGGTGGGGATGACCGCCACTTCCAGATTGTAAATCTTTTTGAACTCCGCCGCTTCCGTGTCCGCCGTACCGGTCATGCCGGCCAGCTTGTCATACATGCGGAAATAATTCTGAAAGGTAATGGTCGCCAGGGTCTGGTTTTCGTTTTCGATCTTGACGTTTTCTTTGGCCTCCAGTGCCTGATGCAGCCCCTCGCTGTACCGGCGGCCGGGCATCAGACGTCCGGTGAATTCGTCTACGATGATGACTTCACCATTTTTGACGATATAATCCACATCGCGCTTGAACAGGCTGTGGGCCTTGAGGGCCTGATTGGTGTGATGCAAAAGCTCGATATTGCTCGGATCATAGAGGTTCTCCACCCCAAGCATCTTTTCGGCATGGGCCACCCCCTCTTCGGTGAGGGAAGCGCTTTTGGCCTTTTCGTCGATCTTGAAATCTTTTTCGTTCTTGAGCTTGGGAATGATGCCGTTGACCTGGTAGTACAACTGGGTCGATTTTTCAGCCGGCCCGGAAATGATCAGCGGCGTTCTGGCTTCGTCGATCAGGATACTGTCGACTTCATCTACGATGGCGAAATACAGTTCCCGTTGAACCAGCGACTCGGCGTCGAATTTCATATTGTCGCGCAGATAATCGAAACCAAATTCATTGTTGGTGCCATAGGTGATGTCCGAACCGTAAGCGGTTTTGCGCTCATTGTCGTCGAGTCCGTGCTGGATTGTGCCGACGGAAAGCCCCAGGAATCGGTAGACCTGTCCCATCCATTCGGTGTCACGGCGGGCCAGATAATCGTTGACCGTAATGACGTGTACCCCCCGGCCGGTCAGGGCATTCAGATAAGCCGGCAACGTGGCCACCAGGGTCTTGCCCTCACCGGTTTTCATTTCGGCGATCTTGCCGGTGTGGAGCACCATGCCGCCGATCAACTGCACGTCGTAGTGCCGCATTCCCAGAGCACGTACGGATGCCTCCCTGACCGTAGCAAAGGCTTCCGGCAGCAGGTCATCCAAAGGCTCGCCGTTTACCAGCCGGGTTTTCAGATTTGCGGTCATGCCCTTGAGCTGTTCATCGCTTTTGGCCTTCATATCTTCTTCAAAACCGTTGACGCGTTCCACCAGTGGTTGAAGTTTTTTGAGTTCGCGGTCGTTTTTGCTGCCGAACATGCGGGTCAAAAAGTTGCCAATCATTGATATTGTCTCCACATATTGGGGTGTACCATCCGTTTCGTTGCAGCATCCTAAACCATTTCATCCCCGCGCTCAAGCGCAATGGAAAAATTGAATACGAAAAGGCGGTGTATCTACCCCAACGATATTTTCCCCATTTTTATGAAACGATGGGGTATTTGCAACGACAGGCCCTGGGACGCATTTCACATCCGCTGCGCCGGAATTTTGAAATGGTGTTGGATGAATCAGTCGAGGATGTATCGGGCTGGATTGACGGGAACGCCGTTAAGGTGAACTTCGTAATGCAAATGGGGGCCTGTACTGCGTCCGCTGTTACCCATTTCGGCGACGATATCGCCCCGTTTCACACGTTCGCCACGTTTTTTCAGGGCTTTGTTCAGATGGGCGTATCGGGTGACCAAACCGTGACCATGATCAATCACCAAAATATTGCCCAAGGTCCCCTTGCGCCCGACAAAAGAGACCACGCCATTGGCCGTGGCCAGAATGGCGGTTCCTTCACGGTAGGCGATGTCTATCCCCTTGTGCAGTTCCTTGCGACCGGTAAACGGAGAGACCCGGTAACCGAATCGGGACGTAACCCAGCCCACGGTAGGACGAATGGCCGGGGTGGAAGCCAACAGGTTCTGCTGCCCGTTTAAATTGTCCAGCAGGGCATTGAAACGCTTTTCCTGAGACCGGGAGGCGGCATCCAGTTCGTCTATCTGCTGGTGCATTTCGCGCACCATTGCGTCATTCTCCCCGGTCATGGCCAATTGGGGGTCGAGATCCTCCAGGGCCGCCCCGCCGACGCCGAACAGATTTTCTTCTGCGTATTTGGGGTCCAGATTGGCAATCACCCGAATTTTTTCCTCGAACTGGTCGAGCTTGACCAGTTGATCCTTCAGCGTGTTGATTTCGTTGGCAAAGGACTGAATCTGTAAACGCTGCTGCCCGATCTCTTCCTGTTGCTGATTGAGGGTCGCCTGCATGTCCTGCTTTTCAGCCATCATGCGGTGAATGGATCGGTAATCGTAAAATGAAAGTCCGATGGCCGCAATTCCGAGGACCAACACAGTCAGGACCAGAAGCAACTGAGCGATGGATACCGTTAGCGGCCTGACGGTTTGCCCCGAGTTGCCTATGATAATCAGAGAGTATTTTTTTGCCATCCGTTGACCTGTCCAGCCCTTGTCGAAGACTCAAATTTTACTTTTGTTTTGAATGGTTATGCTATCTTCAAATAAACGAAAAAAGGCTACCATGATATTGTTGGGTTGTCAATACCACCGTAGCCTTTAATCGTTTTTAACCCTTTAGTTTAATTAAACAAATACATTCCAATCGTCCATTTTATCACACCGGTCATGGATTACGCGATGCCCAGTTTGAACTTGAGAGACTTGAGCGTGTTGAGCATCAGCATGGTAATGGTCATGGGGCCGACGCCACCGGGAACCGGGGTGATGGAGCCGGCGATCTCTTTGGCGGCATCGAAATCCACATCGCCCTTCAAAATGGCAACTTTCTTACCGGTTTTCTCGCTGACCTTTTCGCCCACACGATTGACACCCACGTCGATGACGCAGGCGCCGGGTTTGATCCATTCGGGCTTGACCAGGTCCGGAACGCCGGCGGCGACGATGAGGATGTCTGCGCGTTTGCAGTGTGCGGCGAGGTCTTTGGTGCGTGTATGCACAACGGTAACCGTGGCGTTGGCGCCGGGTCCTTTCTGGAACATCATGTTGGCAATGGGTTTGCCAACGATGTTGGAGCGTCCCACCACCACGACTTCCGCACCGCTGGTCTCTACACCGGCACGTACGATCATCTCCTGGATACCGGCTGGTGTACAAGGCGGAAATTTGACTTCATCACCACCGATCATCAAACGGCCGACATTGACAGGATGGAAACCGTCCACGTCCTTGTCCGGATCAATGGCATTGAGCACTTTTTTATCGTCGATGTGTTTGGGCAGGGGCAGTTGCACCAGGATACCGTTAATGCTGTCGTCGTTGTTGTACTTATCAATCAGGGCCAGCAGATCCGCTTCGGAAATGTCTTCCGGTTGGCTGTCCTGAATTTCCGTAAAGCCCACCCGGTGAGCCGTTTTGATTTTCAGGGTCACATAGGAAATGGATGCCGGGTTCTCTCCCACGAGGATGGTTACCAGCCCGGGAACGACACCGTGTTCCTCTTTGATCTTGGCGACTTCGGCAGTGATTTCCTCAAGGATCTGCTCGCGAATATCGGTTCCTTTGATAAGGGTTGCTGTCATTTCCAGTCTCCTTTCAGATTGATGGTTGCGATGGTATTCATTCAGAGATGAAACCCTTTGCGGTGTTTCATGAATTAATCGCGGGAAAACGTTTGTACCGGTGCGGGTTTTGACCGTTTTAGGATTGATGGCAAAACGGTGCCTGTTTAGTCCAAAACACCATTGATGTCAACAAATCGATATGGATCCGGTCAATGACATTGGGTGTACACGGATTACAGCGGGTAAGGCACCGTCTCCAGACCGGCGGACTCTGGGAAACCGTATATCAGATTCATGTTCTGCACGGCCTGACCGGCGGCTCCTTTGACCAGATTGTCGATGGCCGACATCAGAATTAATCGTCCGTTGCGCGGATCAATGGCCCAGCCGATGTCGCAAAAGTTGGTTCCCCGGACATGCAGGCTATCCGGAAAGCGTCCTTTCGGAAGCAATCGTACGAACGGTGCGTCACCATAGGCCGATTCCAGACAGTCCTGAATCGCCGCTTCCGCCGTTGTCCCGACAAGTGTGGTGTACACGGTGCTTTGCATGCCTCGCGTCATGGGTACCAGGTGGGGTACGAAGGTCATTTTGACTTCGCGCCCGGCCGCCAGACCGATATTTTCCTCGATTTCCGGAGTGTGACGATGCCCGCCGACCTTATAGGGTTTGAAAGATTCGTTAACATGGCAAAAATGCGTGCCCGCCGTGGCTTCACGGCCGGCCCCGCTGACCCCGGATTTGCAGTCCGCCACAATTGAATCGGGTTCCACCATACCGGCCCGCACCAACGGCAAAAGCGGCAGCAGGATGCTGGTGGGGTAGCACCCCGGATTACCGATCAGGTCCGCGCCGACAATCTGTTCCCGATATGCTTCACAAAGCCCGTACACGGACCGCTCCAGCAATTCCGGGTAACTGTGTGGCTGGTAATGGTCCTCGTAGGCCGCACGGTTCTTGAACCTGAAATCCGCGGAAAGGTCCACGACCTTCAGCCCTTTATCCAGCAATGGGGGCACCATGGCCATGGATGCCTTGTGCGGCAGGGCCAGAAAAGCCACATCGGAGCTTTCCGCAACAACGGCCGGATCGCTGTCTTTACAGGTGAGGCGTCCAACTCCCTTCAAAGATGGATAAATGGCATCGAAGTCCACTCCGGCCTGCTGCCGGGAAGTGACGACGGTCAGATCCACATCCGGATGGCCGCTGAGAATGCGGACCAGCTCAGCACCGGCATAACCGGTGGCACCGACTACGGCTGCACGAATTTTGGTCACGATATTTCCTTGTTTGAAATTTAAATTGTTACGGGTTTGTTGTAAGCATTCACAGGGCGAACGCATCTGCTTTGTTACCGGGCACTTGAAGTATGCCCCATAAGTTTGCGTGCCCGAAGCCGCGCATCTGCGTTCGCGCTGTAAACGCTTGCCGGCTGTGCTTTACAGGTATTGGCTGCTTCTACCCCGTGAACAGGTACGGTTTGTCAACATTGAAATTTCACCTTTTATCAGCCTCTTTTTCTGCACAAACGGATCAGAAAAGCCTCCAGAAGCAATCGCAGATCCTGCCCGGTGGACTTCATTTTGACATCGGTCTCACTGAGCCGGATCATGGCCTGTTGCAATTCATCCAGCGAATACTGATCTGCGTTCTTCAGGGTCTGATAAACGGGGAAAGGACTTCGGGTATTGCGCACCAGGACCAGATCACTGGCTCCGGACTTTTTTTTCTTTTTGCCGTCCGCCGGTGGTTCCAATAAGCGCTGCCATTCCTCACGGGTCGCCCCCAGTGCGGCATCCGCATTTTGAACGGCCTGAAATGCAGCGCCCTTGAAGCGGGGAAAGGCCATGTTGGCGGTCCAGCTTGCGCCCTGATCGCGCCGGATAAATTCTTTGGCAAGCAGCAGGCGGCGAAGCTGGTTGGCAGCAGCGGCAAGCAATTGCAGGGGGTGCATGCCGTCTTCCAACAGGCTCTGCATCAATCCCAGCATCGCGTTCAGATTGCGCTCTGCCAGCGCATTGGTAAATTCAAAAATCGGATCCTTGCGGGACCGCTGCAGTACGGCGGTGACATCCGCTTCGCTGATGGTCTGCCGGTCGCCGGTAAAATCGACCAGTTTCTCAAGGTTGGTCCCCAGGATGCGCAAATCGAATCCGGTCAACCGAATCAGGCGGTTTCTGGCATCTATGGCAATCTTTTTTCCCGAACCCGCCAGCCCCTCGTCAATGGCGGCTTGCATGACGGCTTCTCTGGCCATCCGGTCGGCACGGGTTTCTCCCTTGGGGACGTTACAGTCCACGATCAGGCCGGATTCATCGATTTTTTTGTACAGCGCCTTGCGACGATCGACGAAGTCCGTGGTGATCACCAGCCGATGCCCATCTGGAAAGCCGGCGGCCATGTCATCGGCAAGCCGATCGGCATCATTCCTTTTTTCAGGAACCCGCAGGCGGTTGTCCCTGCAATGGTCCCGCAATTGGGAAAACCATTCGACCGACGGATCTTCACCGTCACTGAGCAGCTTCTTTTGGCCAGCGGGTGTTTCAAGATCCTCGAAGGACAAATTCAGCAGCGCCATCAAATTCAACAGTGGACGGGATGCCTTTTCCATCTCACCGCTCCTGGCAAGCGTGGTCATCTTTTCACGCAATCCCTGCTGGGCCTTGGCCGAATAGAACAATCGGGCGTCGTGCAGGACCACCACCTTGGCCACCGACAAAAGCGCGTAGGTATTCAGGGCGGACAATGCCTCGGTAACAGGCGCTTCGGCACCATCGACCCTCTCCACGGCCGTATTTTGGTCCGACACGGGAACCAGAAGATCGATAACGGCCCCAAGCGCTTTTTTACACAACAGCTCCTCGCCGCATACCAGGGTGACCGCCGGCCAGCCGGCACTGTCTACGCTGCCGATATATTCGCTGAGCTTGTCGTAGGCAATGGTTGGCATCCGTCAGCCCACAGCTTTGAGTTTTCAGCCCTTACTCCGGCATTTTTCCCAGCACCACATGGATGGCAAAAACAGTGATCCCCACGGTGATGGCGCTGTCCGCCACATTGAACGCGGGCCAGTGATGGGGCCCCACGTATACGTCCAGAAAGTCCACAACCTCTCCGAACCGAAAACGATCAACGAGATTTCCCACGGCGCCGCCGAAAATCATGGCCAGGGCCGATGCCAGACAGGGGAAGGTCCTGGGCGTGTTGCGATAAAAATAGACGATCAGGCCGATGGCCAGCAAGGATACCCCGATGAACAACAGGCTGCGCATGCCCTGGCTGCCGCCGGCCATGAACCCGAAGGCGCCCCCCGGATTGCGGATATGGGTCAGATTGAAAAAACCGGGAATCACGGTGATGGAACGGTAGAGCGGCAGATGAACCAGGATCAAATATTTGGTGATTTGGTCCAGGATCACAACCAGGGCGGCGATGAGGACGAAGGGCTTGAAGCCCAAAGAAGGCTCGCGGACCTCCGCACCCGGAAACGGTTCGGAGGTTCGCCGGTGCGCATCGCTGTGTCGGTTTGCAGCCATTGTCCTCAATCACCCAGCCCCATTTTGTCGTTCGCTGCCGGTTCAACGCGTTTCATGGCCGACAGGCCCATGCATCCGTTTGGATCAGGGCATCGTGGCACCGGCTGCAGATGGTGGGATGCGCCTCGATGGTTCCCACGCTGTCATCATAAATCCAGCAGCGCTGACATTTTTCACCACCGGCCGGCTCAACCCGGACCCACACCCCCTCGGTCTCCTGACCGGTATAGGCTTCCGGGATTTCCCCTCTGGTGATAGCGGCGGAAGAAACAATCAGAATGGATCGCAGATCATCATCGAAGCCTCTCACCACCGCATATAGATCGTCGTTGAGTCCGATGGTCACCGATGCGTCCAGGCTGTGGCCGATGACTTTTTGGGACCGGGCCTCTTCCAGCGCCCTGGTTACTTCGGCGCGGACCTTGATCAGCGTGGCCCATTTGTCCGCCAGGGTGTCGTCTTGCAGATCCGCATTGACTTCAGGAAACGCGGCCAGGTGAATGCTTTCGGGCTTGTCGGCGACCGCCGGCATGTACTTCCAGATCTCCTCGGCGGTAAAAGGCATGATCGGTGCCATGATGCGGGCCATGGCATCCAGGATGGCATACATGGCCGTCTGGGCGCTGCGTCTTTCCACCGATGCCGGTGGGCTGGTGTACAGGCGGTCCTTGAGGATGTCCAGGTAGAAGGAGGACAGATCCACCGTGCAGTAATTGTAGAGCCGATGGTAAATCGTATGGAACTCATAGGTATCGTATGCCTTGAGTGCCCGCTGGATCAGCCCCTGGACCGTATGCAGGGCGAACCGGTCGATTTCCAGCATTTGCGGCACCGGCAGGCTGTCCGTTTCCGGAGAAAAGTCGTTGATGTTCCCCAGCAAAAAGCGGCTGGTGTTGCGGATGCGGCGGTAGGCATCACTGAGCTGCTTGAGGATGGTATCGGAAATGCGCACATCGTCCCGGTAGTCCGACGCCGACACCCACATGCGCAGGATTTCGGCGCCGTACTGGTTGATCACTTTTTTGGGCGCGATGACGTTGCCGACGGATTTAGACATTTTTTTGCCGTCGGCGTCCACGACAAAGCCGTGGGTCAGCACACTCCGATACGGCGCCTGACCGCGGGTGCCCACAGCGGTGAGCAGGGCACTGTGGAACCAGCCGCGATGCTGATCACTGCCTTCCAGGTAAAGATCGGCGGGCCAATGCAGATAGTCCCGGTCTTCCAGAACCGCCGCGTGGCTGACCCCCGAGTCGAACCAGACGTCCAGAATATCGGTCTCCTTGATAAAGGTGGTGTGCCCGCAGTTTTTACAGACCGTGCCGGCGGGCATCAGGTCGGCAGCCTCTTTTTCGAACCAGACGTCGGCTCCGTGGGCCGAGAATTGATCGAAAATATGCGCCATGGTGGCCTCATCCATGTGCATGGATTCGCATTTTTCACAGATGAACACGGTGATGGGCACTCCCCAAGCACGCTGGCGGGAAACACACCAGTCCGGGCGGTTTTCGATCATGCCGTAAATCCGTTCGCGGCCCCAGTGGGGAATCCACTGGACCTGATCGATCTCCTCCAGTGATTTGGTGCGCAGCCCCGTGTTTTCCATGGAAATGAACCATTGCGGGGTGGCCCGAAAGATCACCGGCCGTTTGCAGCGCCAGCAGTGCGGATAGCTGTGCTTGATATCGTTTTTGGCCAGCAGCACGCCCCGGTCGGCCAGGGTGCCGTTGATGTCATCGTTGGCCTTGAATACGAATTGCCCGGCGAACAGGTCCACCTCGTCGGTAAACACGCCGTTGTCGTTCACCGGCGAGTAGGCGTCGAGACCGTATTTCAGGCCCACATCGTAGTCTTCACGACCGTGCCCCGGTGCCGTATGGACGCATCCGGTACCGGCTTCCAGAGTGACATGGTCGCCCAGGATGATCAGCGAGTCCCGATCGTAAAAAGGGTGCCGGCATTTCTTGTTCTCCAGCTCCTGGGCACGGAACTCGGCCAGAATGCGGTAATCGCCGATGCCGAACAGGTCCATGCAGTCGTCAACCAGCTCACGGGCCAGAATCCGCACCTCACCCTCGGCGGTTTCCACGGCGGCGTATTCGAAATCGGGGTGCAGGGCCACGGCCAGGTTGGCAGGCAGGGTCCAGGGTGTGGTCGTCCAGATCACCACCGATACGTTCTTCCCGGCCAGCGCTGGCGAGATGTCGCCAGGATCGCCGGTCAAGGGGAAACAAACATATACAGACGGAGAGGTCACGTCGTGATATTCGATTTCCGCTTCGGCCAGCGCCGTGTTGCAGCTACAGCACCAGTGAATCGGCTTCTTGCTGAGAAACAGGCTCCCATTGATGGCGAATTTGCAGCACTCACGGGCAATGATGGCCTCATAGCGATACTTCATGGTCAGGTAGGGGTTGTCCCATTCGCCCATGACCCCCAGCCGCTTGAATTCATCCCGCTGGATATCGATGAAACGCTCCGCATAGGCCCTGCACTTGCGTCGGACCTGAGCCTGGGTCATCTCCTTTTTTCGGGAACCCAGCTCCTTGTCCACATTGTGCTCAATGGGCAGGCCGTGGCAATCCCAGCCGGGAACATAGGCCGCATTGAACCCGGCCATCTGCCGGGAGCGGATAATGATGTCTTTCAGAATCTTGTTCAGCGCGGTACCCATATGGATGTTGCCGTTGGCATAGGGCGGACCGTCATGCAGTGTAAAAGGCGGCCGTCCTTCGGACGTTTCCCGGATGCGGGCATACAGCCCCATGGCTTCCCACGCCGCTAGCTGATTGGGTTCGCGTCCGGCCAGGTTGGCCTTCATGGGAAATCCGGTTTTTGGAAGGTTCAGGGTCTTTTTATATTCCATCAATGCCTCCGTGTGCGATAATTCGTGTAAACTGAAATAATTACTTTGAACCATCGGCCATGTCAAGGAATTAGCGACCCGCGACACGCCATTTTACACCTTGAAATCTCAGGCGTATGTGGGTGTGATCAGGTCGGTTGGGGGGCCGGGCCTACGGTTCAAGATTTATAGACCCCTTCACCGGCCAAAGGCGTCAACCTCACCAACCGGCGTTGAGAATCGAGGGTCGGCAGCGTGTAACGGTGAACCTGGATGGAAAAGGAAGCACCGCCAAGTTGAATGACGCGTTTTTCACCGGTGCCGGCATCTGCTTCCTCGCAAGGGTCGGGCTGGGGTCCTTTCAATGCTATCAGGCAGCCGCCGGGAGCCAGAAAAGCCACCGTTCGAGCCGCAAAATCGTCCAGAGAAGCAAACGCACGGCAGATCACCAGATCGAACCGACCGCAATAATCCGGATGCCGTCCCATGGCCTCCAGTCTGCCGTGAACAGCATCGACCTCCCTCAGTCCCAGGGTCCGAACGGCATGCTTGAGAAAAGAAATTTTCTTGCGGACACTGTCCACCATGGTCAGGGACAGGCCGGGCCGTGAAATCTTCAATGGGATGCCGGGAAACCCGCCGCCTGAACCGGCATCCAGGACGCGCTTCGCCTCCCCCAATAAAGAAAGCGCCGCCAGCGAATCCACATAATGTTTGACCGCCACCGCCAATGGTTCGGTAATGGCCGTCAAGTTGACGGATCGATTCCAAAGGAGCAGTTCAGCCGCATGGAGGCCCATGGTACGGGCCTGGTCCAAAGACACATCCACACCCAGGGCTCGCGCCCCTTCGATCACCGTGCGGTGCCATTGTTCGGAATTCACATTCATGCGCCATCCTTTTTAACCACTTGCCAGCATTGGTGTTTTTTTGTTAGAGAGATCTTACAAAAACCGTTTCGAGCAGAAACGAAAACTGCGAATCCATACCCTATCTCCAGGTTCATATGGAAAGCAAAACAGCTCAAAACAGCTACCGCATCTTATTCGAACGATCCCCCGATGCGGTCATTGTCGCTGGTCCAGATGGCCGTGTGCTGGACCACAATCCAGCCGCCCGGGCGTTTCTGGGTGTTTCCGAATCAGGACTCTATGGGGCCGATATCACCGCATTTTATGCAAACCGCGATGATCGTGAACGATTGACCCTTGAAGCCCGTGAAGCCGGCCTTGTCCATGATGCGGCAATCATCTTCGTGGACAAGGCCGGGAGATTGAAGCATAGCCTGATCACGATGATGCGGCTGGATGCCCCCGATGGAAGTCTCTATGGCTACCAGAGTATCATTCATGACGTCACCAAACGCCGTTTGGCACAAAAAAGGCTCGAAAACCAGAAAAATTACGCCGACCAGTTGATTGATATGGCTCCCGAAGCCATCGCCATTCAGGACCTGGAAGAGCGGGTGGTTCGCGTCAATGAAGAATTCTGCAACCTCTTTTATTACGCGAAATCCGACTGTCTGGGGCGACGCATCGATGAACTGATCGTACCCGACCACCTGAAAGCCGAAAGCCTGTCCCTGTCGGCCCGGGCCATCGGTGGCGCCTGCTTCGAAATCGAAACCCAGCGTATGCGCAAAGACGGCAGCCTGGTGGATGTTTCCGTGTTGATCAAACCCATTGCAACGGAAAACGATGAACCGGCCGCCTATGTGATTTACCGGGATATCTCCGCGCGTATCCGCGCCCAGGAAGCGTTACGCAAAAGCGGAGAGCGGCATCGCACGGTATTGGAAGCGGCACCCGATCCGGTTATGGTTCTTGACATGGACGGCCAGGTCATCTACCTGAACCAGGCATTCACCCGTGTATTCGGCTGGCATATGGACGAATGTCTGGATCGGTCAATCGACTTCATTCCCGAAGCACATCTTTCTGAAACACGGAAATTCATGGCCAACATCGAGCAGGGCGTTTCCTTTTCGGGCATTGAAACCCGGCGACAGACCAAGGAAGGCCGACTGGTGGATGTCTCTATCAGCGGAGCCGTCTTCTTCGACAGCGACGGCAACCCTGAAGGATATGTGATGATCCTCCAGGATATTACCGAGCGGCGCAAAAAGGACGAAGCGCTTCACTATGTTGCCTATCATGACACACTGACCGGCCTGCCCAACCGCAAGTTTTTTTACATGTGCCTGGATGACCTGCTGCAGCATTCCAGCCGCCGGAATTCGGATCGTTCCTGGGCACTGCTGTTTCTCGACCTGGACAAATTCAAGCAGATCAACGATGCCCTGGGCCATGATACCGGTGACCATCTGCTCAAAGGGGTCGCCGATCGACTCAAGCACTGCATCCGCGAAACCGACCGTCTGTTCAGGCTCGGTGGAGATGAATTCACGATCATCCTCACCGACCTAAATCGTGATATCGATGTGGCCCGTGTGGCCCGCAAGATCCTCGATACATTTGAAAGCCCATTCAATTTCAACGGCCAGGAAATTTTCACTGCCACCAGCATCGGTATCAGCGTGTACCCCAACGATGGCTGGGAGGTCGAGGGGCTGGTTAAAAACGCCGATATGGCCATGTATGCGGCCAAGGAAAGCGGCGGCAGTGCCTACCGGTTTTTCACGGAAGAGATGAACCGCGAGGCGCTGTTCCGCATGAACGTGGAAAGCAACCTGAGAAAAGCGCTGGACCACAACGAACTGATGCTCTACTACCAACCGCTGGTCGACAACACCAACCGTATCGTTGGCATGGAGGCCCTGCTGCGCTGGCAGCACCCGGACCTGGGGCTCATCCTGCCCGCCGATTTTATCCGCATCACCGAGGAGACCGGCATTATCGTTCCCGTGGGCCGCTGGGTACTGAAGACCGCCTGCATCCAAACCAAACGCTGGCACGACATGGGTTACCGTGACCTGTTCGTTGCCGTCAACCTCTCGGCCAGGCAGCTTCAGGAGGGAGACTTCGAGCAGATGGTCATGGACATTGTTGAGGAAACCGGCCTGCCCCCTGAAAAGCTTAGGCTGGAAGTGACCGAAAGCAGCATGATCCAGAACCCGGACAAGTGTATCGACAAAATGAAGGCCTTGCGGGCCACAGGGATCTCTTTTTCCATTGATGACTTCGGCACAGGGTACAGTTCGCTGAGTTATCTGAAACGCTTTCCCATCGACACCCTAAAGATCGACCGCTCCTTTGTTGCCGATGCCATGGACAGCAAGGGTGATCAGGAGATCATCAAAACCATTATTGCCATGGCCAACAATCTGAATATCGATGCTGTGGCGGAAGGCGTTGAAACCAAAGAACAAAAGGATTTTTTGATCACCTACGGATGCAACAGCATGCAGGGCTTCCTGTTCGCCCAACCCGTTCCGGTGGATAAATTCAAGGACCTGCTGGAGCGCCAGGAACCGTCCCCTCCCTCGTCCCCGGATGGGACCTGAGCCGCCGGTGGTCGTATCTCTCTACCCCCGGCGTTGCAAAATCCGCTGGGCGCCCGAGCCGGGGTGCCAAGGGTGAAGCCGCAAAAAATGATACAGGAGCAGAGCATATGCGTTTTCGACCCTGCATCGACCTTCATGGCGGTGTCGTAAAACAGATCGTCGGCGGCACACTGAACGATGCGACGCCGTCCGGCCTTCAAACCAATTTCGAAGCCCGCAAACCAGCCGATTGGTTTGCCGGTCTCTATCGGCGCGACAACCTGACCGGCGGGCATATCATCCGCCTGGGGGCGGGAAACACCGCCGCCGCCCAGGCGGCCCTGGCCCGTTGGCCGGGCGGACTGCAGATCGGTGGCGGCATCAATACCGACAACGCTGTCCAATGGCTGGACGCCGGCGCCAGCCATGTGATCGTCACCTCCTGGGTGTTTCACAATGGCCGCATCCACATGGACCGGTTAAAAAAGCTGACGCGGCTGATAGGAAAAAAACGCCTGGTTCTGGACCTGAGCTGTCGCAAGCACGGGGACGCCTACATGGTCGCCACCAATCGCTGGCAGACCTTTACCGAGGAAGCCGTCACCTATGGGCTGATGGACCGTCTGGCAGCTTTTTGCGACGAATTCTTACTTCATGCCGTGGATGTGGAGGGCCGCTGCTCAGGCATCGAGGCCGACCTTGTGGCCTACCTGAGCCGGTGGCAGGGCCTTCCCGTCACTTACGCCGGCGGAATTGCCTGCCAGGCCGACATCGATCAAATCGATGCGCTGGCCGACGGCGGAATCGACTTTACCGTAGGCAGCGCTCTTGACATCTTCGGGGGCACCGGCCTGCGGTATGCCGATCTGGCCTGCCGATATGGGTCACTGCCTGTTGCGCATCGCTGATCATAGAGCATGGTTGCGTGTTGCGCATCATCCGGAAATGCGGGGGTCCTGCAGAGAGGATAATCATGTCCATGGACGAAAATACAAACGAGACTGTCACCTTACTTCCTGAAAACAAGTCATTTTATGATCTGCTCTGGCCCTATCTGACTCCCTACCTGGTCTTCGTCGCGATTTCGAGCATACCGGAAACCCTGCTGCCGGCAGAATTCGGCCAGATTCTTAAATTGGTCACCACGGCGGCAGCCTTGTTCTATTTCCGTCGAACCTATCGATTCGGGCCGTTGACGTCCAGGCATGCCCTCATTTCCCTGCTGGCCCTGCCCATGGCTTTGGCATGTTGGATCGGTCCGTTTTATCTGCTGACGGCGTCAGGCATTGCCGATGTGGTGTCCAGCGGGACAGGGGATCCTTTTTCGCCCCTGGTCTTCTATCTGGGGGTGGTCAATTCGGTGATCCTGGTGGCTGTTTTCGAGGAGATGTTCATTCGCGTTTACATACTCGGGTGGCTGCATCAGGCCGGAGAAAACCGCCAGGACAAAGGCATGCTCAACGCCCTTTTGGACACGCTGGACGAACTGCCAAAACCACTCAGGCGTCTGCCCTTAAGTACCTTCTCTATCGTCGGAGCAACCATCGTTTTTGCCGGCGGACACCATGCCTATGAGTATCTGTCTGCCGTTGCCTATTTCCTGTTCACCACCTGGTTGTATAAAAAGAGCGGCAGCCTGTGGGTCTGTATCATTATTCACGGACTGACCAATCTGGGGATTGCGCTTTTGGCAAGATATGCGGGGATGGGGTGGTTGTGGTGAGTGAACAGCTCACGGTTCATCGCTCATAAAGACTCCGTAAGCGTTCACAGGGCAGACGCATCTGCTTTGTTACCGGGGACTTGAAGTATACCCCATACGTCTGCGTGCCCGAAGCTGCGCATCTGCGTTCGCACTGTAAACGCTGATATGGTTGAACATCTGTCAATGGAAAAAACTTGTCCAGACCAAAATAAATTGGGTCGATATTTTTCATC
>PDTK01000008.1 GCA_002747175.1 Deltaproteobacteria bacterium
AAAAAAATGGCGAAAACATCATTCCCAGGAATTGGCGAGGCAGCCCCCTGACAAGTCAGGAAGTCGTAGTGAATTTGATAGCCAACACCAGCCCTCAGCCCTTTTACCACATCCGACATTCTCAAAATTTCTGCGGGTTACATGTCTCGCCGGATCGGTCCGAAGCGCTTCGGATCGCTCGGGCTGAGTCCGAGGTTTAATTTGGTGCAATTATTTATTTTATTTATTATTTCAGATAGTAACGATAATTTTCCCATTTTTTATGCAGCCATGGGGGTTATGCCAACGACTGCAAGTATGACTTCAGGTTGATCTTTTTTTCGATAAGGCCCAGCTTTCGCCGGATATTGTGCCGGTGAAACTGAACCGAACTTTCCGATATGGTGAGAATGGTGGCGATCTCCTTGGTGGATTTGTCATCCTTGATCAAATTGGCGACCAGAACTTCTTTGGGCGTCAATTTCAGATAGGTGGCGGACAGTCTGCGGGAAAACGGAGAAATGATATCCTTGAGGTTGGATTTAAGAATTTCGAGAAAGGTCTTCGATCGCGCCGACATCTGACTCACCTCCAGTTTTTCGATGTAGGGCATGATCTGGTTGTTCACATTGACCAGGATACTGCTTTCCATATCCGCTTTGTCTTTTTCCCGCTTTTTCAGCAAAACCTCCAGGGCGATGTTGGCATCTTCCAGGTTATCCGTTTTGGTACGCAGTTCCTGTTCCCGCATCTTCAGCGATTCCAAGGCGTGGGCTTTCTCTGTGATATCTTCGTAGCATACGAAATGCTTTCTTCCCGTGATGGTTACATGGGTGACGCGCAGGGTCTTGAATTCCCCTTGTTTGCAGCGGACCAGAAACTCTTGGGGATCGGTCTCGTGGTGTTCGTCGCTCCTGCCCTGTGTGTCCTGCCAGAAGCGATAAACGGTCTCTCGAATATCGGGGTCCGGATAGGCCTTCTCGAACCAGGTCTCCACATCCGGCAAATCTTGCGTCAGGTAGCCGGTGATCTCCCCGAATTTGGGATTGGAATAGTCGATGGTTTTATCCGGGTTGATGATCAGAAGGCCGTAGGGGGCGTTTTCCACCAGCGACTTGAAGCGTTCCTCGCTTTTTCGCAGGTTGAGTTCGGTTTTTTTGAGCGTGCTGATATCAACATGGGTGCCGATGGCCTGCAAGGGCCGGCCGTCTTCATCACGCCGGGTCACCTTGCCGTGGCCGAGGATCCATTTCCACCGGCCATCTTTGGTTTTGGCACGATATTCAGCTTCGTAATGGCTGGTGAGGCCTTCAAGATGGTCGTTCAACGCTTTCTCCACCTTCGGCCAGTCTTCCGGATGGGTAATATCATCCCACTTGCTGGAGGTCTCCCCCAACTCGTTGAGTGAATAGCCCAGCATTTCGGCCGAGTGGTTGGTAAAAAACATCGTCCCTTTTACAAAATCGATGGTCCACAAACCTTCTTTGGCCCCTTCGAGGGCGAGCTTGAGACGGTTCTCGCTCTCTTTCAGGGCTTTGGTTCGTTTCTGAACACGCAGGTCCAGTTCTTCGGCAAAGGATTCCAGCTCCCGGTTGGCTTCCTTCAGACGCATTTCGGCCTGAAGGCGGTCGGTGATATCCTTGGCCTGTACGATTTGAAGCGATGCGGAGGATTCCCGGGCCGTGACATTATGAATCGAAAACTGGACGCGCCGTTTTTCTCCATCCTTGCGGCAGATTTCGTACTCGTCATCCTTGATGATGATTTCACGTTGTTCGGTGAGAGAAATGATCCCGGTCAGTTTCTGCCGGGTATAGTTATTGGGATACAGTTTGGTAAGCCACGTCTCCATATCCGGCAGTTCTTCATGGGAATATCCCGTCAGGGTCTGCATGGCCGCGTTATAGAGAATATTCTGTTTGCTGGCCATATTCCGGATCAGGGTTGGAATGGTACTATGGTCGAAAAAATCCAGGAGGATGGAAAATTCCTGTCCGGGCAGTTCCGATTTCAGAGCAGTAAAGGCGTTACCGTCATTAGGGTTTTTTGAAGTCGATTTCATTCCGGTCCCTGCTGATGAATTACACGGTGTCGTTCAATGATAATTACCCTGCTGTCCGTTCAGATTCCGGATGGGGACGATCCCAAGGCGATGGGCCCCTTATATTATCCGTCTGTTTCGTGTATTATCTCAGCTCGTTCAACAGGCTGTCAACAAATCTTGATTTCAGGTCGTCAGCTTGAGATAGAACCGGGTCAGCAGCCGGGGCAGGTCGGCCATGGATTTGATGATGGCGAATCGGTTGGAATGAAACATAAGTTCGAGATCCTTGACCTTGTTCTCTTCCGTTGAGATACAGAATACGTCGATGGCCCGCTGTTTGAGTTCCCCCACCGCCTTGGCCACGTCGAACTGGGCGTAGCCGTCGTGGGGACTGTATTCGGCATCCATGGGTTTGCCGTCAGTAATCACCAGCACCAGTTTTTTGCGGGCATCCAGTCCGGCCAATTTATGCCCCGTATGCCGAATGGCGACCCCCATGCGAGTGGTGCTGCCGGTATCGGCATTGAACAGGGCCGCTTGGGCTTTGGTGGTCCAGGCGTCGTCAAATTCTTTGAAATTAAAATACTCGGCACCCAGGCGCCCCTGGCCGGTGAATCCGAAGATACCGAATCGATCCCCCAGTTCGGCCAGCCCCTCTCCCAGGATGAAAGCCGCTTCTTTTTCCATGTCGATCACCTGGCGGCCGTTTTCCAGCTGACTGCCGGTCGATCCGCTCAGATCCAGCAGCAGCGCCACTGCCAGGTCACGCCGGTTGACGTAAGGCTTTTGGTAATAATTCTCATCGGTGATAATGCCGGCCCTGCGACTGCACAGGTGTTCGAGCAACAGATCGGTATCAATCGCATCCCCCTCCAGGAGAAATTTCTGTTTGCGCATCAGGTCCGGCTTGAGCTGCTCGAAAGCCTGCTTGATCTGCTGCACCTCTCTGAGCCGGCTATCCGCAATCACCGCCGGCAAATAGATTTGCGGGGGGACAATCTCTTTCAGGCGAACCCAATTGGGATAATAATCCCCATTGGCCTGGTTCCATTCGTCGTAGTAAAAAAAACGATGTTCCGCGCCATCCGAATCGGTGTTGGCCCTGCCTTTGGACCGTCCCCGATCCTCGGAGATGGCCTCCGTTCCGCCCCCGCCCTCATCCGGATCATCCCGGCCCTTTTTGTCTGTTTGCTGAGGACCCTGGGTGCCGGATCGTTTTTGATTGGAATCCTCCCGCTGCACGGAATCCATATCCGGTAACGGTTCAGACGCGGATACCGATGCAAAGGGATGATTGTAATCCGGAAAAAAGGAAAGGGACACGGGGGCCTTGAGAAGGCTTTTGAAACGGTCCGCCATTGCCTGCCAGTCCGGCAACACAATGGCGGAAACGACATCCTCGTAAGATTCGGAGGCACAGGCCGTTTCGTGAACCCGGCACATCAATTCTGCAGAGCCGGTGTTTTTTAAATCGGATTTTCCAAACTTGCCGACGCTGTGCGGCTTTTCAAACAGATCGAGAATCTGAGAAAGCAGATCGGGTCCATTGGGACGGCGACGCACAGCGTCACACCCCACGCCCCTGCGCAAGATCGGTAACAGCCCTCGGTAGGCGGTCATTATGCGGTACAGTATCCGATAGATTTCGATGCAAATGAACAAATTGTTCAAAACGGCGGCATCGGGAACCCCCTGAAACAAGGACCGGCTGCTGGTCATCCCGCGTTGGCCATGAATACGGCAAAAGCCGTGATGGGCATATGCCATGGCAGATGTCACCACAGCCAATTGCATGTGCTCGAAATTGTCGGCCTGCGATTCAAAGGAATTGAAACTGGACGGCAGATAAACGGTACCGGCCTGGATCAAAGGCGGCTGCCCTGCCGGTTCTTCTACAGCCATGGGCATCTCCGGCCGCGTTTCGATCCGCAAAGGGGCGCCCGCGATGGACTGCAGCAATACGGTCAACCGTTGTTTGTGAGCGTTGACCCCGCTATGGCGCGAGAACTGATCGATGTAGGTCTGGGCCGCTTTGGTACGGCCCTGTAAAAAGGCGTAACTTTGTTCCGGCTGGTAGGCAAATCGGTGAAGGGCCTTGGCAACGAACCCGTCTATGGCAGCGGTATCCAGATGGTCGGCGACATTATTATAACCGATCAAAAAACTCAGGCAGAGGCCGGCGTCCGTTTTGAGCAGCACCTTTGCCCTGCGCAATGCCGAGCCCATTTTCAAAGGGTTTTTACCGAGCCCCCCGCCGGCCCACAATTCCACATAACGAACGCCCATATAGGTTTTCGTACGCCCCAGGCCAGAAGCCACTTCGACCCAGGATTGAAGCAGGGACGGATTGCGCAGCAACCACTGATTTTCCGGCGTCAGGGACAAGAACAATTTACTCAAAACATGTTCCAACGCACGGTCCCGGATCGCGTCGGCGAGCATTTTTTCGAGCACCCGGGTAGACTCGGGATTGTTTGGTCCGAGGATGTCTTTGCGGACCAGGTCATCGGTGGCCTGCTTGAAGGCCACCTGGTAGCCTGACGAAACACCCTCAAGCACTTTTGTAAGTGTATCAGGAATTGTTGGGCGCATCGGAAGAAAAATAGAGTTCGACGATATCCATCAGACTCGCTGTCATCAGCGGGTCATCGGTCAGGGACTGAGCGATGGCCACCCGGCAAGCCTTGACCGGGTGCATACCGGATCGCGTCATACGGGCGGCATATGTCAGCAGGCGACTGGAAACGCCCTCGGCAAGGCCAAAATCGTGCAGGTTTCTGATTTTCTGGCCCAGAGAGGCCAGTTGCCGGGCAGTGGTTTCATCCAAACCGGTCTCCGAGGTGATGATGCGCGTCTCCGTATCTATATCCGGATGGTTGAAGACCAGCGACATGAAACGCTGTTTGGTGCTTTGCTTCAAATCTTTCAGCACGCTTTGATAACCGGGATTGTAGGACATGATCATCATGAACCGCTCATGGGCCCGGATCACCTCGCGGGTTTTGTCTATGTACAACAGCCGACGGTCATCGGTCAGCGAATGGATGATGACAGTGGTATCGTTGCGTGCTTCCACAATTTCGTCCAGATAACAGATGGCGCCGAAACGGGCGGCCAGCGTCAGCGGACCGTCCTCCCAGACGGTTTCATTGTTCTTGAAGACGTAACGTCCCACAAGATCCGAAGCCGTTAGATCCTCGTGGCAGGAAACAGTGATCAAGGGGAGTTCAAGCATGTGGGCCACATATTCCACAAAACGCGTTTTCCCGCAACCCGTGGGTCCTTTCAGGATGGCTGGAATTTTTTCTGCCTGGGCAATTTTAAGACATTCGATTTCATCGCCCTGAGGGATATAATTGGGCTGGTTCATTATTTTGAATTGATCAATCAAGGTTCAAACCTCGCTTACAGAGCGTGTTAAATTTATGAAGTGCTTTTTTATCATGGCCCCCAAAAACTTGTTATCAAAAAAAAGACAGCACATCATTGGGCAAAACCTATCAATTTCACAGACAATTGTTATCAGGCAAACATTGTTGACAACGAAAAGCGAGATTGACAGGATCGTACGCTTATGACAAGGAGATAATACATTCATGCCACCCGATCGTCTTCCCCCGACAGAAAGAAGGTAAACATGACAACCGCCGTAGACCAGACGCGCCAGACCATTCCCGGGCTGGAAGCCTTCTGCAGCCAGACACCGGACAAACAAATTCCATTTTTCAGCCGCAACGGGCGGTTGTTCGACATTGTCTACGGACAGCAATTCGACCGGAAATTTCTGGATCAACTCTGCCACCTCGCCGATTTGATCCGGCAACTGGCCAGAACCAAAACCGGTTCCCGCAAGCTCAGGGGACTGCTTGAGCACAAACGGGCCATGCTGTATTTTGTACAGCCATCCACCCGGACCTTCCTGTCCTTCATGAATGCCTGTCACCTGTTGGGTATGAAAATATCCGAAAGCCGCGAGACCTCCACAAGTTCGGAAGTCAAAGGAGAATCCACCGAAGACACCCTGTGTACCTTCGCCAGCTATGTGGATATGATTATCAGCCGTCATCCGGAAGCCGGATTCGCCCAGCGCGCGGCTTGGGTACTGAACAATACCCATCGCCCGGTTCCGGTAATCAACGGGGGCTCGGGTCCGGACCAGCATCCCACCCAGGCCCTGCTGGACATTTATACGCTGGAGCGTGAATTCAGATCCATCGGAGGCCTGGACGGCAAAAAGATCGCTATGGTGGGAGACCTGAAACGCGGCCGTACCGTCCGGTCACTGAGCTACCTGATGAAGAACTACAGCGACACATCCATTTACTATGTGGCACCGGATGGGTTCAAGATGAAGCGCGATATCACCGCTTTTCTGGAAAAAAACGGGATCCCGTACTTTGAAAGCAATGATTTCGAAAGCGTCATGCCACTGGTGGACGCAATTTATATGACCCGGGTCCAAAACGAATACGGAGGCGGTCCGGAAAACGAGCCCACCGATTATCCGGACTTTCACTTCCGGGCCGAACACCTGTCCCTGATCCAGCCCCACTGCGCCATCATGCACCCATTGCCGCGCCGGTACGAAATTGATGTTCTGGTGGACCAGGATCCCCGGGCGGCTTATTGGCGTCAGGAGCGCAACGGCATGTGGATCCGGGCGGCCCTGATCGCCTACATCTTTGGCAAAGATCAGGAAATCCTGTCGGAATTCGAATAATGCCGCGTAAAAAAACAACCGTCCCGATGCCCCGACCAGCCCTTGGGCGGCACGGATTGATGACCGCCATGCCGGCTCACCGTTTGCCGCAACCAACACCGTCCGGTGCATGAACCGGCTTCGGATTCTTTCTCCGGGCCACGAAACGCATTCATATTTTGTTGGTTTTTAACTGGTATTTTCTAGCCTTTTAATTAACAACAAAAGTCAGACGTCATATGGTATGCTTCTGAAAATCAAACCAATTATTATCAATGGAGAGGAGAAAACAATGCTATACGGTTCCTGGGTACTCACATCGTTTATTGTTTGCAACATCCTGCTGGTTGTGATGACAGTCATCGGCTACTACTTTCAGGCCAAAAACGACAAGGACAATGGCTAACCGGAATCATCCGTGATGCGCGCCGACAGACATTCGTCTCAAAATAGAAAAACATTGACAACAACAGGAGATTTCAAATGGTTACCGATTGGATAATTATGGTAGTAGGTATGGCGCTCTTGATTTATCTGGGAATCAAGGCAAACGATATCGCCAGCACGGATGACGAGGCCGGTTTTTTACTGGGCGGACGCAGCTTCGGCCCCTTCGTGGCCGCCGGCACGATTATGGCTACCGGTTTCAGCGGATGGTGCTTTGTGGGATGCCCGGGCGTGGTTTACGAGTTCGGTTTCACCGAGTTGCTGGCCAACTTTTTCTTCGGCCTTTCCATCACGGCCGCCATTCTTTTTTTCGGTAACTACCTGCGCCGCCGGGCCGGTGAAGTCGGCAGCCTGACATTGCCCGAATATATCCGCCAGCGTCACCAGTCGTCGGAAGACGATCCCCTGGGCCGGGTCACCCAGGGTCTGGCCGCCATCATCAATATCGTATTGATGGTTGTGTTCATCGTCGCCCAGACCAAAGCCCTGGGATTGATCTGCTCCGAATGGCTGGGCGTGTCTTTCAACGTGGCCGCCATCTTGATGCTCGTGATCATCATCCTCTACACGGCCACTGGTGGATTGGCCGCCGTGGCCTGGACCGACGTGATCATGGTGATCGGCATGACCATCGGCTGTATGTTCATCCTCTTCCAGATTTTTGGCGACATGTCCATGTCCACCCTGGTCGCCAAAATGAATGAAATTGACCCCGAGCTGGTGAATCCCAGTTCTGGAAGACCCTACGGCGAGCCCAAAATCGGTCCTTTCTTGGTGGCCCCCTACGCCTTCATGTTCGCAGCTGTACTGCCCTACATGTGCGTGCGTTTTCTCGGTGTGCGCGAAGATGCCAAATGGCGCCACATCGCCGCCATCAGTGTTCCTCTGGGAATTATCCTGTCACTGATCCCCATCGTGGGTGCCTATGTCCGCGTCAAAGCCCATATGGGCGCCATCCCCATGCTGGAATCGGCCGACATGGCCATGCCCACCTACCTGAGCAATTTTATGCCGGGCGTCCTGGGCGGCATCATTTCCCTGTTCATCGTTTTTGCCATGGGCTCCACGGCCGATTCGATCCTGCAGGTGCTTTCCGCCTCCGTATCCCATGACCTCAGAAAAGCCCTGTCCGGCAAGGACGATCACGATCCCAAAACAGTCCGGCACCTCAACCGCGGCGCCGTCGTCGTCATGGGCATTGTCGGATACGTTGCCATGCTGGCCGCCCCGCCGGCATTTCTGAACTTCATCAGCATCCTTGGAACCGGCACCCTGCAGGCCGCCATGGCCGGTCCGGTGTTCATCGGCACCCTGTGGCGCGGCAACTCCATCGGCGCCATCGTTTCCATGCTGGGCGGTGCCATTACGGCCGGATGCCTATTGCTCTATACCGATATGGGCTGGGTGGTATCCCCGCTGATCGGTGACGTGGTCGGTATTGTGCTCTACATTGTTGCCAGCAAAATGACATTCGGCATCAATGCACGGGCCGGAGAAGTGACTGCGTAGAAGCTGGATTTTTACACCGTCCCAAACACTCTCGAATCTTAATCTTGAACCAATGCCCCGCCGATTCCGGCGGGGCATTTTTTTCGGTAATCGGTAAATTGATGCTTTTGGAATCGCGTTTTTTCCCTTTATGTAACCCAATAAATAGCCACAATTTGGGCTTGATCCTCATCACGGGTCCTTTCGAACCATCTATGCCCAAAAAATAATGGGTTGCGCCATGTTTTAAGCGCTCCCTTCATGCAAGTGGGAGTATACGGTGAATCGGCCAGCGAAAACAATTCCCTTAGCGGTTTTCCCGGCGTGGCCTCTGATATGGCCAACCATCGGGTGTATCAAGATTTGGGCACGACGGCACAGGAGAAGGGCGTACCCAAATAATTAGTTTTTTACCAATAGTATCTAAACATAAATTTAACAACATGGAATCTACCAATGTGCTAATAGTCACTTCGTCAATAAGTCCATCTGCACACATATCAATTTATGAACCCATATAAGAAAAGGACTCAAGGGGTATGGAAGAGATCCTGCAACACATCCTCAACGGCCTGATTATTGGTGGTGCTTACGCACTGATCGGTATCGGCTTGACCCTGATTCTCGGGATCATGAACGTCGTCAATTTCGCCCATGGGGAATTGTACATGTTGGGCGCTTATGTCGTTTACACCATGACGGTCATATTGGGGATCAACTTTTTCGTCGGCGTCGCCGTGGCCATCGTCGCCGTTTCCGGGCTGGGTCTGATCATCGAAAAGACCATTTTATACCCCTTGCGGGACAGATCTCCGGACATGAGTCTGTTGGCCCTGATTGGTGTTTCGATTTTTTTGCAAAACGCCGCCCGCTTCATCTGGAGCCCCGTTCCCCAAAGCATCAACCACCCCTTCGCCGCCATCGCCCACACCATCGGCCCCATCCGCATCACGGAATTACGACTTTTCGCCGCTTTTTTGGCCTTGGTGTTAATCGTGGCCACCCATTACCTGGTCCAAAAAACCCGCGTCGGCAAGGCCATGCGTGCCACCTTCCAGGACAAAGAGGTCGCCGCCATGTTCGGCATACGGGTGGACATCGTTTTTTCCTTTACCTTTGCCTTCGGTGCAGCCCTGGCGGCGGTTTCAGGCACACTGCTGGGATCGATGTTCATTGTCAACCCCACCATGGGCGATTTCGCCATCGTTAAAGCATTTGCCGTCGTCATCCTGGGTGGCATGGGCAGCTTTCCCGGCGCCATCCTGGGAGGTCTGATTCTTGGGGTGACGGAAAACCTGGGGGCAGCCTACATTTCTTCAGGTTACAAAGATGTAATTGCCTTCGGGCTGATTATACTCATTCTGATTTTCAGACCCTCCGGTCTTTTTGGCAAAAAGCAAAAAAGAAAGATCTAAACATGGGACAACGCGGCATTCTTGGAGCTTTAATCCTGATAGGCGGACTAATTGCAGTTCCTATAGTGGTCACCGACGTATATCTGTTGCACATGATCATCCTGTCGGTCATCTGGATCACCCTTGCGACGCACTTTAATATCATCTTGAGCACCGGGCAGCTCTCCCTTGCGCAGGTCGCTTTCTTCGGAATCGGTGCTTACACCTCCGGGCTGCTGATGGTCAAGCTCAACTGGCCCTTTCCCCTGGCAATTATCACTGCCGGGGTGCTCACCTGTCTGATCGGCCTGCTGATCGGCAGAATCACGCTCAAGATGCGCGGTTCTCACTTTATTCTGGTAACCTTCGCCTTCAGCGAAATCTGCCGCCTGGTTGCAAGGAACTGGGTGGGCCTGACCAACGGCCCCATGGGGTTGCGCGGGATTCCCTTTCCCAGCATCGAGATTCCAGGCCTACTGGATGTGACCTTTTCCAGCTATCCGTCACAATACTATATGGCTCTGATTCTGGCGTTGGTATCCATTTACATCGCTTACAAACTTCGCTATTCACTGTTCGGGCGTGCTTTCAACGCCTTGCGGACATCGGAGGCCCTGGCTGAATCGGTCGGCATCAGCCATTTTAAATACGTGATTATCGCCGTTGCCGTGAGTACCTTCTTCTCCGGAACGGTCGGCGGGTTCTACGCCCACTACGTGACGCTGGTCAGTCCGGAGATTTTTTCGTTCGCCTATATGATCAGCCTTTTAATGATGGTCATCGGCGGTGGCCGAAACAGCGTCTCCGGTCCGGTGATCGGTGCAATCATCTTCACGCTGATCCCAGAATTCATGCGCACGTTCGCGGTGTACCGGATGCTGATTTTTGGTGCACTCCTTACAACGATTGTCATTTTTTTACCGGAAGGGATTACGCCCCAATTGGCAAAAATATGGCGCCGTGTGACCCATCGCTCCGGGCCGACCGGTGCTGACAAGATCGAGATCAAAAGGGGGGGCGAAAATGCTTCAAGTTAAAGATCTGACTGTCCAGTTCGGAGGGCTCACCGCGGTTGACCATGTCTCTTTCGAGGTCAAACGCAACCAGATCGTCAGCCTGATCGGACCCAATGGTGCGGGTAAGACCACCTGCTTCAACGCCATCACCGGATTTTGCCATGTCACTCATGGAGAGGTCTCCTTATCCGGGGAACCATTGACCGGCCTCATGCCGCACCAGATCGCCAAGAAAAAAATATCCCGCACCTTTCAGAAGACCACCGTCTTCGACACGATCAGTGTCCTGGAAAACCTGGTGACCGCATCCCACCTCTCTTTCCGGTCTGGATTTTGGCAAATTCTGTTCAGCCTGCCGTCGGTCAAAAAGGAGGAACGCGCTTTCCGCAAGCATGGGATGGAGATTCTGGAACTGTGCGGTCTGGCCGATAAGGCCCATACCGTGGCCCAGAACCTTTCCTATGGCGAAGGCCGCCTGCTGGAAATCGCCATCGCCCTGGCGGTGAAGCCCGATGTACTGCTCCTGGACGAACCGGCAGCCGGCCTCAACCCGTCGGAAACCCAGGAAATGATCGCTTTGATCAAGAAAATCCGCGATGTCGGCAACACGGTTCTTCTGGTGGAGCACGACATGTCCCTGGTCATGTCCATCTCCGACCACATTGAGGTAATCAATTTCGGCAAAAAGATCGCGAGCGGATCGCCGGACGAAATTGCGGCCAATCCAGAGGTTATCGAAGCCTACCTGGGAACCAGGGATCTCAACCCCGGCGCCCCGGGCGAAAACTGATCAATCATCGGCTCCTCGTCACGACGTTAACTCCTGCGGAGCATAATCTCGCGGACCGCGAGCCATTTTCACTAACCAATGTTTGAAAGGAAATTGAAATGACGCGTATCCAACAAAAAAAGGCTTTTAAGGTAGTACTGATTTCAGTAATCCTGCTCGCTTTCGGTTGTTCTATCAGCTTTGCCGGAACCATCAAGGTGGGCGCTGTACTGCCGCTGACCGGTTGGGGTGCGGCAGAAGGCACCTACGTACTGAACGGCGCCAAACTGGCCGTGGAAAAGATCAACGCAGCAGGCGGGATCAAGGGCAACAAACTGGAACTGATCGCCGAGGACGGGAAAAACGACCCGACCGAATCCCTCAACGCCGCCCAAAAACTGGTCACCCGTGACAAAGTGTCGGTAATGATGGGCGCCTGGCTGAGCACCGCGACGCTCGCCATGATTCCGATCATCAACCGCAATCAGGTCCCCCTGGTGGTGGAGACCTCCGGATACGACGGCATTACCCATCCCCTGAACAAATGGGTTTTCCGCACCTCGATCCTCTTTTCCCAAGAGGCAGCCTCCGTGGCGCCCTGCCTCAGCGAACTGGGATTCAAGAACGTGGTTTTCATGGCCCAAGACAACGACTGGGGCCGTGGCACCGTGGCCGAATTTACCAAAGTCATCGAAGCTTCCGGCGGCAGGGTCGTCAAGGCCGAATTCCTCGACTCTTCCACCATGGATTTCTATCCTCAGCTCACCAAATTGAGAGGGTCGGAAGCGGATTCCATTATCGTGGTCAACAGCACAGGCCCGGCTGCCAAACTCCTTCAGCAGCATAAGGAATTGGGGCTGACCCAGAAAATCATGACCACCGGCGGGAGCACCTGGACCTATACCATCAGCCGTCTGGCCGGCGCCGAGGCCGCGGAAGGCTCCTACCACCTGAGCTTCTTCCCCGCGTTCGCCCCCGAAGCCACCCCCAATCCCGACCAGGCCAAGGCTTATACCGCCGCCTGGAAAAAGGCTGAGTTCTCCTGGGACGGTGTCCAGGAAGGGTCACGTGGTTGGGATGCCATTTTCACCATTGCCGAAGGCATCAAGATGGCCAATGGCTCCAGCAAACGTAAAGCAATCCGCGAAGGACTCGAAAAGATTGACATGAAAGGCATCACCGGCCACATCAAATTCGACGAATTTCACGATCAGAACCCCAACATCGTGGTCGTCAAGATCGAAGGTGGCGAATCCAAAGTCGTCGAGTGTAAATAACCGTCCCGTGTTTATCTGAAACAAGGTCCGGCGCCGGTAAAACCGGTGCCGGACCTTTCCAAAAATAACCGCCAAATGACAATCAGGAGGCACCTGCTTGAATCCATATCTTATTTCCAACATCACCTGGGAAGAATACCATGCCAAGACAACCGACGGCATGATCATTGTGCCGGTGGGAGCCACCGAACAGCACTCCAGGCACCTTCCCCTGGGTGTGGACACGATAATCACCGAGGGTATGGCCCTGGCCCTGGCCAAAGAGACCGACGCCCTGGTTGCCCCGACGATTTGCTATGGGTATAAATCCCAGCCCAGCAGCGGGGGCGGCCCCTTGTTCCCGGGTACCATCGACCTGAATGGACAGACCCTGACCCTGATGGTCCGCGACATCCTCAAGGAACTGCTGGACGACGGCTGGCAAAAGATCCTCATACTCAACGGCCATTACGAAAACCATGCCTTTCTGATCGAGGCCGCCGACCTGCTTCTGCGCGACCAGAAGACACGCTTTCCGAAAGTCATCCTCACCAGTTGGTGGGACTGCATTTCGGACGAAGTGATGCCCAAGGTGTTCGACGAAGTCCCCTTTGCCGGTTGGGAATTGGAACATGCCGCCATCGTCGAGACATCGGCCATGATGCACTTTGCTCCGGATTTGGTCCACGAGGAACAGTTTCTGGAGGAAGGCTTGGAAAAGGTGCCCAACTATCACTGTTTTCCACCGGATCCCGATCTGTTGCCGGCTTCCGGAAATTTACACACCCCGTGTTCCAGCAGTGCCGAAAAAGGCAGGCTGATTGCCGAAAATGTCATCGCAAACCTGCAGGAACTCGTAAAAAAGGAATTATAGGCCCCGGCATCCGATGATGAAATAGTACCCATCCGGAAATGGCCAATTTGTCCGATATCTGCGTTATACGAACATTTTTATCCTCGCCAATATCAGCCATATGCCTGCGGTAAAAATGTTCGAAAGCCTTGATCTCGACCCAATTTGCCTATTTCTGGGCAGACACTAAATAGAACATCTTACCGCGTAACGCTGGTATTCGCGAGAAAGATAATATGCTGACCATAAAAGATCTACATGTAAGCTACGGCCATGCCGAAGCCCTTCACGGCATATCTTTGGAGGTTCCGGACGGCAGTCTGGTGACCCTGATTGGCGCAAACGGTGCCGGCAAGACAACGACCCTGCTGACCATATCGGGATTGATCAAACCCAGCTCGGGTTCCATTCACTTTGCCGGTGAAGCCATCCATGGTAAACGTCCCGACCTGATCATCGGATGCGGCATTTCCCAATGCCCCGAAGGACGTCGGGTATTCCCCGAGATGACGGTAAAGGAAAATCTCGAAATCGGCGGCTACACAAACCCCAAGGAGATGAACGCACGCATCGAAAATTGTTTTGAGATGTTTCCACGGCTGTACGAACGTAGCGCACAGCAGGCAGGGACACTGAGCGGTGGCGAGCAGCAAATGCTGGCCATCGGGCGTGCCTTGATGTCAAACCCGAAGCTTGTCATGTTCGACGAACCGTCAATGGGACTGGCTCCGAACCTGGTGGAAAAGGTTGCCGAAGTAATTGTCGAAATCAATCGAAAGGGAACAACCGTTCTTCTGGTGGAGCAAAATGCCTATATGGCATTGAGCATGGCCGATACAGCCTATGTACTGGAAACCGGCCAGATCACCCTTGCCGGTCGGGCAAAAGACCTGATCGACAACGAGCATATTCGCAAAGCCTATCTGGGTCACTAACAGTATGGTGCGTGAACCCCTATGTTGCAAAAAGATCGCAGTAAAGTGTCAGGACGTCACCCTTGGCGCTGCTCTCTCCGGCTTTTGCAACTTTGGGGTTGCCCCCCGGCGGTTCCAACATGGGGTTGATGGCAACGAAACGGTTCGCCACAGGCTGGATTAAAAATCCGGGTGGATACGACACGACCGGATTGATATTCCCACGATATCGATTACACCCCCACCTGTCAGTACGCGACAATTGAATTCCCCGACACCCGATGACGCAAGACCTCCTGCTGCTGGGGCGGATACGGCTGCCTGTAAAGCAGATGCGGTGCATCTATAAACGCTTACCAAACAATAAAAGAAAGATTGAATTCGAATATTATGCCTGAGAAAACAAATACTGTAAGTCTTGTGATGCGAATTCCTGCGGGAAGGGTTCCCATGGATGTGATGAAAGAGGTTTGTCGGATCGTGGAACAATACAACCTTGAAATGTATCTTACCACCCAACAAAACCTCAGAATCAACAATGTGCCTGAACATGCCCTGGAAACAATAAAGGCAAGAATAACCCCATATGGCATTGCCTTCAAAGCCAAGGGGTTGTTTCCTTTGCCCCGCGTTTGTGTCGGCGCCCCCCATTGCAAAATGGCAAAAATTGATACTGCCAGGCTCAATGAAAACATAATGAATGTCTTTGCCGACCGTACCAATATTAAAGAAAAGTTCAAGATGGCTATTGCCGGATGCACCTTCGGTTGTTCCGGTACCAAATACACTGATATCGCCATAGAGGCAACGGGGGCGGGTTTTAACGTATATGCCGGAGGTAAAGGAGGTGTCTCTCCCCGGGTCGGAACCAGAATACAAAAAGCTATCACCGAAACAGAAGTCATTAAGGTCATTGAAACCCTCGTTGACTTTCACCAGAAAAAAACCAGCAAAAAACAGCGAATGTATAAACTCCTGGATGACCCGAGTTTTCCATACCAGAAAGTATAATTACACCTGAATTGGGCCATTAGCGGTTAGCTTTTAGAAATCGGTTTCAAAACCTGTGTTATCGTAGGCTCAGTCGAATTTCATCTTTTTTCTCTGCAGATTTTATTCATATGGCGGCCTTCGGATCGGAAATGGATGCAATCTGCCCGTGGGACCAGGACGTGTTGCCGTCGGAGACTTCGCCCTCCGGCAGGCTTGGCTTCGGCGGTATCCCGGGTTGAATGTTTTTTTGAGGGGCCGTTTCGGAGGCCGGACCGAAGCCATCGGTAAAATTGCGTGTTTTCACGGCCCGACGATCCTGGCCGCGTCTGCGTTCTGGCTGATGGCCCGGAGACGGAATCCAGCGGCGGTCGAGTCCTGTACGGCGTGAAGGCAAATCGTTTTGCTTAGCGGTTCGACACTTTTTCATTATTGCTCCAATGAAATAGATTGATATTTTTTTTATCGGCAGTTCTGAAAAAAACTTTACCATGAATTTTCATGAACCGAATACCCGCGTTTCGGGAGCAAATCCGACTTGACAGACCACCGATTTTACCTTAAGAATTGGGGCGATATGAAATTTGAATGTCGAACATCGAACGTCCAATTTTAAATATTGATCAATGAACCACCTCACATCACACCCTATCAGGCGTCGCACCTTCCTCAAACTGGGTGTAGCGGCAATCGCTTCAGCTGCATGTCCGCTTCAGGCAATGGCTTCAATTAAAAACGAAAACCACATCCTTTCATTTTATAACATTCATACCGGCGAGTCTTTGAAGACATGCTATCGGGCCAATGGTAAACTGATTGAGCGTGCCCTCATGCGGATCAACTATATCCTGCGCGATTACCGTACCGGCGAAATCAAACCGGTAGATCCGAGCCTGCTGGACCTGCTCCACCGCATGGTCGTTAAAATTTCACCCCATGCGCCCATCAGCATCATTTCAGGCTATCGGTCGCCCCGCACCAATGCGGCATTGAGAAAAATCACCACCGGCGTAGCCCGAAACAGTCTGCATATGCAGGGACGTGCCATTGATATTCGCATCCCCGGATGCCGGACCAAAACGCTCCATCAACTGGCGGTGGGCATGAAATCAGGGGGTGCCGGATATTATCCGGATTCGAATTTCGTCCATTTGGACACCGGACCCATCAAGGTCTGGTAGCAATTCGCGATCTACCGACCACGATTTTCGAAATACAAGATATGCCGGGCCCGATATCGTTGGCTGGCATTCTGGCAGCTTGACATTTAACAATCGATCCATTATGCTTTTCCTCAATGGCTTTTTATAATTGGACCATCTGTTCTCATTGCCTTACAACGGGATGTTCTCGAACGCCCCATGTTTGCTCTCTGTCCGGAAATGCCAGCCAGGCCATGAATCAACCGGCATTCGGGTCATCAACGAAATAACAACCGAATCGCTGTTCCTTTGAGACACGGTTCAGTCCCCACAATGGCTGTCCCAGCCTGCCTTTTTAATTGTTATCGCTATGTGAGGAAAGCGATTGATCACCCCTTTACATGGAGGATTTTGTTCATGAAAAAACTTGCCAAAGATCTGAGAACCATTGCCCAACAATTGAGTACCCTGGCTCAGAAAACCGAAGACTTGGCAAAAACTTTCGAAAAGGCTCCTGCCGAAGCCACCAAAAAGAAAAAATCAGCAGCTCCTGCAAAAAAGAAAGCGGCATCAGGATCCAGAGGCGCGACCCCCACGGATCAGGTGATCGCAATTATGAAACGCTATAAAAAAGGAATCACTGTCGAGGCGCTAAGAGAAAAGTCCGGACTCAATGAAAAGCAAATCAGCAACATCGTCCACCGCGCTTGCAAAAAAGAAAAGATGAAACGGATCGGACGCGGTATCTATTCTGTATTCGGACTATAATCTCCATGGTTGCATAAAGAATGAGAAAGTTATCGTTAATATCTGAATCTCTCCGGATTTTGCAACGCCGGGGCAATCGCAGACGGGTGGTACATCCACATTGGCGGTGTGCCGTTCGTGCCAGCGACTCCTTCTTCGATTGATTGGAGAAATTTCATAAACGGATTCCGTTCGGAATGTCCGGAAAGGGCCTTTGTTGGCGATAGAACCCGTTTTTCATGCATTTGGCAAGATCCATGGGGCAACCGTAATACCCATTGACGCCCTCGGTTAAAACATGTCCCACCGGACTTATTTTGTTTTTCTCTTGACGTTTTGAATAGATCTTTTATTCTTGGGAGACTGCTTACCGGATGAAATATGGTCCGCTACGTTTAATTATTCCAAGGAGGCTGCAGAAATGGCAAACGGGGTTGTAAAATGGTTCAGCGACAAGAAGGGGTTTGGGTTTATCGAACAGGAAGAGGGCCAGGGAGACATCTTCGTCCATTTTTCTTCCATTCAGGCCGAAGGATTCAAAACCCTGGCCGAAGGTGATCGGGTAACCTTTGACGTAGAACAGACCGATCGTGGTCCCGCTGCGGCCAATGTGATCAGAGAATAACCCGCAACAACCAAAAAAGAAGACGGGACCCGCTGAGTGCAGGTCCCGTTTTTTTGGGTCTGAACAGAAAAGATGCCGGCCGGCCATACCGCCCAGGCCGGCACGCCGGCGCCGGGGAATTCTTCATCCGGGTCCCCCTGTTGCCGACGCCGGATACGCTACACGACCCCCTGATCGATCATTGCATTCACAACCTTGATGAAACCGGCAATGTTGGCACCGTTCATGTAATTACCCGGTGTGTCGTATTGTTCGGCCGCCGCCAGGCATGTTTGATGAATGCCCTTCATAATCTTCTGCAGGCGGCTGTCCACCTCTTCACGCGTCCAGGCCAGACGCATGCTGTTCTGGATCATCTCCAGACCGGACACCGATACGCCGCCGGCATTGGCTGCTTTTCCCGGTCCGTAGAGCAGTTTGTGATCGATAAAGATGTCGATCCCCTCAGGAACTGTGGGCATGTTGGCCCCTTCACTGACGACAGAGACACCATTGCTTACCAGATTCTGAGCGTCTTTGGCATTGATTTCATTCTGGGTCGCGGACGGGAAGGCACAATCCGCCTTGTGATTCCACAAGGGGTTATGATCCAGGCTTGGATCCGCTTCCGTATAGACCGCGCTGGAATATTTCTCGGCGTATTCCTTCACCCTGCCGCGGCGTACATTCTTGAGGTTCATGAGAAAGGCCAGCTTCTCACGATCAATGCCGGCTTCGTCATAAATATACCCCGACGAATCCGAGCAGGTCACCGGTTTTCCTCCCAGGTCAAGAAGTTTCTCAATGGTGTACTGGGCCACATTTCCCGCTCCGGAAATCAAGCAAACTTTGTTTTCCAGAGTTTCATCCCGGGTTCCCAGCATTTCGGCGGCAAAATAGACCGAACCGTATCCGCTTGCTTCGGGGCGAATCAGGCTGCCGCCCCAGTTAAGGCTTTTTCCAGTGAGGACGCCGGTGAATTCGTTACGCAGCTTTTTATACATACCGAACAGGTAACCGATTTCTCGGGCTCCCACACCGATATCTCCAGCAGGTACATCCGTGTTCGGCCCGATGTGGCGGAACAATTCGGCCATGAAGCTCTGACAAAAACGCATGACTTCAGAATCCGATTTTCCCTTGGGATCAAAGTCACTACCGCCCTTGCCCCCCCCCATGGGCAGGGTCGTTAGGGCATTTTTGAACACCTGTTCGAAAGCCAGGAATTTTAGGATTCCCAAATTCACCGAAGGGTGGAAGCGCAACCCGCCTTTATAGGGACCGATGGCGCTGTTCATCTCAACCCTAAATCCGCGGTTGACCTGTACCTCTCCCTGGTCGTCCACCCAGGGTACCCGAAAAAGAATCACCCGCTCGGGTTCCACCAACCGTTTCAGAATCCTGGCAGCGCGGTATTCGGGGTTGCGATCCATCACCGGCTTGATGGAGCCCATCACCCCGGTAACCGCCTGATGAAACTCCGGTTGGGCCGGATCCTTTTTCTTTACCAATTGAAGAATGTCCGCCATCTGGATTCCTCCTTTTTTATTTAAAATGGTCCATGAATATGTAGGGATGGCGCCCAATGCGCCATCCTCCCACCAAATGTATGCATTAAATCGTAATCATGAACAAACGATACATAATGGCTGACAGGTTAGACCGAGCGATCAGGCAGCCGGTACGCACAACCCGCGAACATTCATCATGGCCTCCCGCGCGCTTTTGTGGACCCATTCTCGGCCAGGATGAATTTCGCTAACCACCGTGGCAAAACTGGATTACAAAAAAAACGCCATTCTTGCAAACATGGGTTATGTTATCAGATCAAAAATGATCGCCGAGATGCGCTGATACTGGCTCGTTTACATCGTACCGGTGAACTGACGTCGGTATATGTGCCCCGAGCCGAAGACAAAGCCGTCAGGGATCTGACCCGCGCAAGGGAAGATGCCAGGAGTGACGAGAAGAGAAGTAAACAGCGTCTGTTATCTTTTCTTTTGCGCAACGGGATCCGATATACGGGTGGCTCCCCATAGAGTAAGGCCCATATGCGCTGGATGTCTGATATCAAAATGCTTCATCGGTCCCAACAGGTCGTCTTGCAAGAGTATACCCCAACATTGCAAAAGCCGGAGGGAGCCAGGAGGTAAAGCGGCAACACTTTACTGCGATCCCCTGGCAAGGTGGGATCTGACCTCCTCCGGCTTTCCCGGCAGGGTACAAAATGAGAAAATTATCGCTGCACCCTGAATCGCACGTTCGGTGAATTCCGGGACCTTGCGTAAAATCATGTATTTTATTTATTATTTTAAATATGTTGGCCATTTATGGACAGGCATCAGTTACGCACATCCGTCATCAATCAGTATAACACTTCTCGAGTGTCTGCCGTCCACTTTCAGCGTCAGCGATTCTTTCAGCACCACATGGGCAACAAAGCTCAGATCATTCTCACGGGGCATGGCAATGAGCCGCTCCCAATCCAACCGGCCGCCGGCGGCCGCGTGAACAGTGATGTAATTGATACCCAGGGTCGTGATATTATGAAAAAAGTGAGACCCTTGGGAAGGTTCGGCAACGAGCTTTTCCGACTCGGTCTCGATCATGGCGCCAACCCCGGAAATATCCGCCCATGAAACCGGTATCCCCAGCCACCGGTCAGCCGATCCCCAGCGCCCCGGGCCAATGAGCAGGTACTTCCGGCCGGCCTTGACCATCATGGCGTTGAGTTTGGCGATTTCCCTGGCAATCTGTACCGTCTGCCCCGGATCGAAGTCCGCCGGCTTGACGTAAATGATATCGGCCATGTCCTGTTTTCTGGCATTTCCCAACGCATTGCCAGAGTAACAGAATGCATTTTCGATCTCATGGTCGGAGATGTTTACTTGCTCTAGTTCAGACTTGGCCGTCATGGGGCGAAGCTGCAAAAAAGCAAACTGGGATGGATGGTCCGCTTCCCCGGACAGATCAACGGAGAATTCCATCTCCACAGGGCATCCCATCCCCTGAGAGCCCAATTCGAGCAGATCCAGAAGCAGTTCGGCCAGAGGGAATTCACGGTATTTGAGGACATGGGCAAAGGTCAGAACGCGATGTCCCGGAACGTGGATAGTATCGCGGATGCGGTGCTCTTCGGGAACATAAGTACTGGCCAGTCGCGCCAATGGCGCTTCCCCCTCGGCATCGGCAATATCCCGGGCCCAGAGATGGGCCCCATCGTTAACCTCCAGGTTGTGACAAGCACCTTCGAGCTTGAGGGCGTAAAACCGCCGCTGGGAATTTTCGAGTATATCTTCCACCGTCGAACGCTGGGGCAGCAACTGGGGATGGGCCGGAGAGAAACGCAGGTTTTTTTCACCCTCGACCACGGCCTTGCCCAGCCCCATGGCCACCGTCGCGATGCCGTCTTCCGGCTTCATACGCGAAAAGGGGTAGTAATTATACGATTGCGCCACGCCGGAAATCGCGGGATAAAAGCTATCGCCGCACTTAGTGCCCACCAGCTTCTGGATGATCACCGCCATCTGCTCCTCTTCGGTCCGATGCCCCACCCGTTTGGAGAAAGCCTTGGGTCCTTTGTAATAGGTGGAGGCATACACCAGCTTGATGGCATGAATCAGATGATCCAGGCGAAGCCGCAGGTCTTCGCAATCATTGGTGATCATATAGGTTCGATACAGACCCGCATATGCCCGGAACTGGGCATCTTCCAACAGGCTGGAGGAGCGGACGGCCAGCGGATAGGTCACCTGTTCCAGGTAGGCGTGCAGCTTTTCTTCAATCCATCCGGGGAACCGGCCCTCAAGGAATCGTCGGGCGATCTCATCGTCGGGCAGATCGGCCTTGGATAGATCCCGCAGCTGATTACTCTCCACGAAGGATTCGAATCCTTCGGTGGTGATGACCAGGGTCTGAGGCACCAGAATCTCCACGCCCGAATAACCGGAAGTGATTTTCGGATTCTGGCGCAACAGGGAAGCCACGAAAGCCAGGCCCCTGGCTTTGCCCCCCAGGGATCCTTTGCCGATTTTGAAAAACTCCGTATCGAAGTCCGCATCGGCCGGATCGAAATCCGCCACAATTCCCTTCTGGCGCTCCTTGCGTCGATCAGCGATAAGCCCCACCAGGTGCTGCCGGTGACTTTCCACATCCGAAAAATCCGCATCACTGATGGGACGGATCCTTGTCGCCAGGTCCATTTCGGTGCGTGCAAACAGCCAGCGGGAAAAATCGTTGCGTTCGCAGTGGTAGGAAAAAGAGGACGACGGCAGGGTTCTGAGATGCCGTTCCAGGGACTTGAGAGTAGTCGCGCGTCCGATCTCGGATCCATCTAGTTTACGAAAAATGAACTCTCCGAATCCCAGTCGGCGTTTGAAAAAACGCCGCACATCCCGGTGCAGGGTATCCGAATTCTTGTCTACGAATTCAGCCGGAATGGTCTTGGCCCTCGCGGCATTGGTCGATTCCGAACTGCTCAGCAACAGCGGAATGTCGAAACATTTTTCACGGATGTGTTTGAGAAAATCAATGCCGGCGGTATCGTTCAAGGCGCCATCACGCGGAAAGCGGACATCGGAAATCACGCCCAAAACATACGACTCAAAACGGCCATATAGTTCCAGCGCTTCCTCGTAGGTGCCGGCAACCAGGATCTTGGGGCGGGCCCGCATGATAACCAGCCGGTGCTCGTCATTGAGCGTGCCTTCCATGACGGCCTGGGTCTGGCCAACCAGCTCACGGTACAGGATCGGCAGCAAGGAGGAAAGGTAATAAGGCGAGTCTTCCACCAGAAGAATCACCCGAACGCCGGCCGATCTTGTATCCCTTTCCACATTCATACGGTCTTCCGTACTTTTGATCAAGGCAACCAGGATATCCGTATTGCCGGACCACACAAAGGACTGATCAATGCCAGGCACGACATTCGACTCGGTTGTCGCAGGGGATGGAATGGCGTCATGGGAAAGCAGAATCACCGGCAGCCCGGGCTTTTTCTGTTTGATGGCTTTCCCCAATGCGGCGGCACCCATGTCGGCCAGGCTCGGCATGGTGATCACCATATCGAAGGGATTTGCATCCAGGGCGGCGATGGCCTCCTCGGCCGTTGCCACCCAGGTCAATCGTGGCGGTTGACTGAGGTTGAGCCCCCGATACTCGTTGACAATACGTTCGGATAACCGGCAGTCCGCCTCCATGATCCAGGCATCGTAAGGGGTGGACACCAGCATGATGTTCAGTACCCGGCGGCCCATCAGCTCGTGAAACAGCTTGAAACGCAAATCGGAGGCATTGATGAATGGTTTGGTGTTCAAGACCATGGGCCGTTCACCTTTATGATGGGTTAAATGGCTGAGGATTTAGCCTATAAATGAATTTGCCAAGTTATGTCAATACATACCGAAGTATTTCGTGTCTGTCCAGAAACAGGCAAATGTGATCGAAAAGAGTTAGCAGGCCATTCTGTTTCCGGCCAGTGGGGCCACCATTTAACCCTATTGTCCTGCATGGCTTCAGCCAGCAGCCTGGGCAGCCCGCAAGGAGCCGTCGATCATGGGCCGCAGGGCTCGGGCAATGGGAATCGCCACCGCAATCTTGAGCGCGTCTCCTATCAGGAACGGCAGCATGCCCACGGCAACGGCCTTGGAAAAGCTCATTCCCGTCACCATCTTGAGCCAGGTAACGCCGAATGCATAGATGACGATGGTACCGGCGGTCATGGCCAAAATATCAACGACGACCCTGCCCCGCCCGCGCTCAGAAAAAACGCCGATCAGGTAGGCGGCCGCGACGAATCCAAGAAGATAGCCGCCGGTTGGCCCCACGAACTTACCGACGCCGCCGGTGCCACCGGCAAAAACCGGCAAGCCCACAGCACCGGCCAGTAGGTAGACCCCAATGCTGATCAATCCCCAGCGGCCCCCCAAAAGCAAACCGGCCAGCATGACGAACAAATTTTGCAAAACAATGGGCACCGGGCCCACAGGAATGGCGATATAGGCACCGGCAGCGGTCAAAGCCGCCATGAGCGATGCGTATACCATGCGTTTTAATTGAAGGGTGGATGGATCTGTTTGGGTTGTTGGATACTGCGGTTTTATTGGTTCCATTTTTTCTTTTGCAAGAATAAAAATTTTCGTATTGGACAAATTGGCCATTTCCGTATGGGCACGCGCTATCGGCTAAGACGGGAAACCCGCAACCCATAGAGGGCGAAGTACTGAGTGCTAAGTCCTGAGGCGGGAAACCCGCATCCCATGTACCCCACCCTAATTTTCCTGTTTTTTAAACAGAAACTGAGGTGTAAGGCACGAGCAGCCATAAAGCTATTCATGAAAACAATCCCCATGCACCACAGTCCGCATAGCGCCATCTTCCATCTCTAGGATCAACCCGCCGTGGTCGTCCAGGTCCACAGCCATACCTTCGACGGTCTGCCGCAAGGTTTCCACCCGCACCCGCTTGCCGAGTGTCACATTGCAAGATTTCCATTGGGTAAGCACACGTCCGGTATCCCAGGCACGCATACGCTGTTCGAATACATCCAGAAAGGCTGTCAGGATCTGGCGGCGGGGGACCTTCCGCTTCAGCAACGAACTCAGGGAGACGGCCATGGGCTGCTCCTGTTCCGGCGAATTGTTGACATTGAGCCCCATGCCGATGTTCAGGTGGGCCACCTGATCCCCTTCCGCTTCCATTTGTGACAAGATGCCGCAGATTTTCTTTCCGTTGACCAGGATATCGTTGGGCCACTTCACACCGGCCTCTACGCCGTAGGTCGAAATCAGAATCCCGGCCATATCCACGGCTGCGGCCAGGTTCACAAGCCCGGACAGCAACAGGGGAACAGCCGGTCGAAGTACGACCGTAAAAAACAGGCCGCCGTCTGCCGACGCCCAGGACCGCTGCATGCGCCCACGCCCCCTGGTCTGGCGCTGGGCCACGACCACGGTGAAAGCCGGGCATCCCTGGCGTGCCAACAACATCGCCTCGTCCATGGTCGACCCGGTTTCAGGAAAAAAATGAATGCGCTCCTCGCGTGCATCGAAATGGAACGGATGCAGACCGTCGGCATCCGGCTGCAGGCGGTATCCTTGTTTAGAAGACTGAACGGCGATACCGTCCTGAACCAGCCCCCTGACATGCTTCCAGACCGAGACCCGGCTGATGCCCAGTTCGGCACTCAGGGTTTCGCCGGAAACCACGCAGTTATGTTGTTTAAGGATATGAAAGATTCTCTGTTTTGAATTCATCTGGTTAACCCATAAGAACTGAGATGGTTAACCAAATTCGACAATGATTGTCAAGCACCAATCCATTGAAACACTGCTTCACAGTTAGCAACAAATGCCCTTTGGTTCCTCGGGCCAAACGATGAAGCGAAGCGATCTCCACATTCGACGTTGGTCCTTCGATATTCAATGTTCTGTGAAACAAAGGGACCAAGCGCTAACGGCCAAAAGCGAATCGCTTATTTCAGGTGTCATTCACATGGGTCTGAAAACCTTTTTGCCAGTCGCTGCATTTCAACCTCGGCGTCATGGACCAGTTCATCGAAGATCCCCTGCAACGGTAAAACCTCGTCCGCCAGTCCCACACTTTGGCCGGCCATGAGCGATCCGTTTTTCATGTCTCCATCGACGACGGCATTTTTCAGGGCACCCATCCAGAAACGCTCCACTTCGTATTGGGCTTCCACGCGATCAATGGTATTGTCTTCCAGCTTGCGGATCAAATCCAACTGCAGCCTGCCGAATTCGTTGGTGCCCACATTTTTGAGCGCCCGAACGGGAATCACCGGCAGACGGCTGTCAAACTGGGGCGTGGCCACCGCATCCCTGGCCTTGGCACATCTGAAGGTTTCCTTGAAGTCCGCATGCACCGCGCATTCTTCGGACATGACAAAGCGGGTTCCCATCTGGATCCCGGCCGCCCCCATCATCAGCAGATGCGCCATCATGCGCCCCGTGGCGATTCCACCGGCAACGAAGATGGGTACCGTGTCCACATTGAACAGGATCTGCTGGATCAAGACGGCCAGAGACACCGGACCGATATGGCCGCCGGCCTCGGATCCCTCAAGGATCAGGGCGTCCGTACCCATCTTGATCAGCTTTAGTGCCAGTTGTTCAGTGGGTGCGAAGCAGATCACCTTGGCCCCGCTGTCCCTGGCGCGTTGGATCTCGCCGGCCCGGGGAATCGATCCGGCAAAAACAATGACCCGGCAACCCATCTCACAAACCATATCCAGCTGATCCTGATAGGCAGGTGCGATGGTGATCAGGTTCACGCCAAAAGGATCGTCCGACAATGCCCGGGTTTCTTCGATCTGGGCTTGCAGCACATCCACCGGCGCATTACCGCCGGCCAGCAGACCGAATCCGCCGCAACGCCCCATGTTGCTGACCAGTCGCGGGTCACTGACCCAGGTCATGGCCCCACACATGATGGGCAGCCGACATCCTAAAAATTCTCTTCCTTTTTCAAAAAATCGATCCAGGAGCATTTATTTCCTCCCAAGCATAAAATCTACTGGTAAGCGTTCACAGGGGAGACGCATCTGCTTTGTTACCTGGCACTTGAAGTATATCCCATACGTCTGCGTGCCCGAAGCCGCGCATCTGCGTTCGCACTGTAAACGCTGATATGGTTGAACATCTGTCAATGGAAAAAACTTGTCCAGACCAAAATAAATTGGGTCGATATTTTTCATCGAAACGCGTCAGATCGCCCAGTTCGGCGATAAGGGAAACCGCACTGAGCATGCTAACGCCCCTGAGCACCTGCAGGGCTTCGACGACCGGGAGAAGACGCCAGGCCGGGCAGGATGATGCTAAAATCGCCTTTTCAAGGCGCTCTATGCGAGCCTCATGGTTCTCTACAGCGTCCAGATATCCGGACTGTGCTTTACAGGTATTGGCGGCTTCTATCCCGTGAACAGGTACATCTACTGACTTAAGTTTGACAAATCCGCAAAAAATCGGGAATGCCAATTTTTTGTCGCCCCCGCGTAGGCAAAACACCAGTATTATCAGACAGCATAAAGATAACGCAGATATCGGACAAATTGGGAATTCCCGGATAGGTACTACAATAATTCCAGTAATCTTTCATGTATATTATCAAAACCGCCATTGGACATGACCAGAACCACATCACCCGCCCGCGATGTCTGTGCCAAATCCTCCAGAATCGCATCGGTATCCTCGAAATAAGAGGCCTGCTTCCCACACCGGTTCAAATCGTCCACCAATTTCCGGCTGGAGAACCGCTCACCTTCGGGCACCTTGTGAAGCATGGGGGGGTGCCGGATACAGATCCGGTCGGCCGCATCGAAGGCGCCGGCGTAATCGTTCTGAAAAACCTGGCGCATGCTCGAATTGGTCCGCGGTTCGAAGACCGCCACAACCCGCCGGGAGGGGAAATGGGCTTTGACTGCGGCCACGGTTTCCCGCACAGCCGAGGGATGGTGGGCAAAGTCGTCCATGACGATCACCCCATTGACCTGCCCGCGGATCTCCTGCCGCCGGCGCACACCGCGAAAGGTCTCCAGGGCTGAAGTGATGTGGTCAGCCGAAATCCCCAGATAATCGGCCACAGCGATGGCAGCCAGGGTGTTCTTGAGGTTGTGGGATCCGATCAGCCGGGAGGTAAAGCGGCCAAAAGCATCGCCCCGGCGATTTACATCGAATTGGGTAACCGACGGCTGCAAGGCCACATTGTCGAACCGCCAACAAGAATCGGCAAGGGTCCCATAGGTCTCCCGCTGGCAAGGCACTGCATTGACCAGCCCGGCCACATTGGGGTCGTCGTCCACATGTAGCAACAGCGAATCGCCGGGCATCTGCCGGATGAACCGGGAAAAAGCGTCACGCACATGATCCAGGTCCCGATAAATATCGGCATGGTCGAATTCAACGCTGGTCAGGACCGCAGCCTGGGGGGTGTAGTGCAAAAATTTGGGTCTCTTGTCGAAGAAGGCCGTGTCGTATTCATCGGCTTCGATGACGATGCAGTCTCCGGCCCCGGACCGGTAGTTGCTGGAGAAGTTGGACAAGATGCCGCCGATGATAAACGATGGATCGCGACCGGCATGCTGGAGAATCCAGGCAATCAGCGCCGAGGTGGTGGTTTTGCCGTGGGTACCGGTAACCAGCACCTGGCGCTTGTCTGCCGCGGCGAAACGGTTGACGGCCTGGGGCATGGAGCAATAGCACAGGCCCATTTCGGCTACGGCCACCACTTCGGCGTTGTCCCGCGATACGGCGTTACCCACCACCACCAGGTCGGGTCGATCCGCCAGGTTTCCGGCGTCGAAACCGCCGGCAGGGACAATGCCTTTTTCTTCCAGAAAACGGTTCATGGGCGGATAGACGTTATTGTCTGAACCGGTGACCGTGTATCCCAGATCCTTGAGCATGCAGGCCAGGGCCCCCATGGCGGTTCCACAAACGGCAATCAGATGGATATGCCGCACGGTTTGCGGAATTCGATTGTTCTCTGGTAACATCATGGCATGACCTTTCCCAGCCTTGACGGATTCGCAAAACATCCGATATCTGCGTTACGCCGTATCCCGCCACGGCACTATACCCTATCTACCCCTCATTGTTGACGATTCGCAAGCCTCGATCCCGTTTTTTTACGAGTAAGGTATTTTGTCGTTTGGTATAATCGTTCGAGGGAAGCAAGGTCAATATTCAAAATTCGACGTTCAACGTCGAATGCTGAATTCCGGTGACTTTTTACGAAGCCATCAACGCTTCAATGATATCCATGATATGATTTGACATCAGATGGATTCAGGATTAAGCTGTATGATATTGTATAATAAACACGGCCAAAACAGCACAACCACACAATCATTACCAATCGGTTCAGCATAAAGCCGAGTGACCATAAAGATTCGATAAAATATGAAAACGAACATCAGCGACACCACGGCCCCCATCAGCCAGCTCAAAGCCATCTCATCCTGGGTTTCTTCCGTACAGGATCTGGACAAACTTCTGGAGTTGATCATTGAGTCGGTGACCAATGTGGTGCAGGCGGAGGCAGCGTCCTTGCTGCTGTTGGACCCGAAAACCGATTCACTGTACTTCAAGGTTGCCACCGGGTCCAAAGGCGAAGCGGTCAAGGAGTTCAAGGTCAAGATGGGCCAGGGAATCGCCGGCCATGTGGCCAAAACCGGTAAACCACTCTTGATCGAAGACGCTCAAAAGGATAACCGCTGGCTGAGCGGTATCAGCAACAGCATCGACTACGAAACCCGCTCCATGGCCTGCGTTCCGCTGAAAATCAATGCCAGCAACATCATTGGTGTGGTGCAGGTGATCAATAAAGCTGACGGGACCCAGTTCACCCCATTGGACATGGAGGTCCTGGAAGAGTTTTCGGGTCTTGCGGCGCTGGCCATCGGCAGTGCCCGAAGCTTAGAGGACGTCCGCAAGGAAAACCTCGACCTGAAAAAGGAACTGGGAGAAAAGTATCAGATTATCGGCCAGAGTGTTGTCCTGAAAAAAGTCATTCAGGATGCCCAAAAACTCTCCCGCACCAAAACAACGGCATTAATCCAGGGTGAAAGCGGAACAGGCAAGGAATTGCTGGCACGCCTGATCCACCGGGAAAGCCCCCGCAAAAACAAACCGCTGATCATTCTAAATTGTGCCGCCCTGCCGGAAACGCTGCTGGAATCGGAGCTTTTCGGTTATGAAAAAGGGGCCTTTACCGGTGCAACGGGCCGCAAGACCGGCAAATTCGAAGCCGCCCACGAGGGCACCCTGTTTCTGGACGAAATCGGAGAAATGGCGCCCGGCATTCAGGCCAAGTTATTGCGCGTCCTCCAGGAGGGCGTATTTTATCGGGTCGGTGGAAACACCCCGATCACCGTGGATGTGAGGGTACTCTCGGCAACCAATAAAGACCTGAAAAAAGAGGTCGCCGAGGGACGGTTCCGGGAAGATCTTTTTTACCGGCTCAATGTTGTACAATTGGACATGCCCGCCCTGCGGGAGCGCCTCGACGACGTTCAATGCCTGGCAGAACACTTTCTGAACGTGTTCAAAAAAGAGACCGGCCTGGCGGACCTCACCATATCACCAGATGCCATGGACAAGATGGCTTTGTACAATTGGCCCGGTAACATTCGAGAACTGCGCAATGCCATTGAACGGGCGGTTGTCATGGGAGATGGCGTAATGATCAAACCCGAAGACCTTCCCATCACGGCAACGCTTCCCAAATTTGGCGGTCTGAAATTTGGCCTCACCCTAGATGAGGCCCTGAATGAATTCAAAAAAGATTTCATCTTGATGACCCTCAAGCACACCGGTGGGAATCGTAGTAAAGCTGCAAAAATAATGGATATCCAAAGAACCTACCTGTCTCGCCTGATCACCCGTTACGATATCCGGGACCTCGCATAGGCATTTAAATTTACCTGTCAATTCAAGTTATTAATCAAATGGCCGATATTTGAGTGCAGGCGAAAATACGCATGGACGCGCCTTTGATTTGTGGTATGAATATTGCTTAAATGTTTGGTCGATGATTTTAATCGCCCCGCATACTCTGGAGGGTTTGCCATGGATATCACGGAAATGAACACCGGCACCAGCGAGAAAAACAACCGGCTCAACACATCCGCCGGATTTTACAGTGTCGAATTCTGCGTCGAAGAACCGCACCCACTGTATCAATTCAAATTGTGGAGAAGCGATACCCATCCCATGTTCGTCGTGGTCAAGGAAAATTCTGCCGTCCTTCCCAAACTGAAGTCCGGCAGCATTTTGAACATGACTTACTACAGCAGCGACACCCGATGCCCGCGGACCCAGATTGAGACACGCATCGGCTCCATCAACAACGAGAATTGCGGACGTTTCGAAGGCCATTGTACCATCGACCTGCTTCCCGTGGTCCAATCAAATATCACCAATTGAGGCTGGACCGCCGCATGGAAAAAAAGTTCACCCTATTGGTTCTCGATGCCCATGGCACACCGGTTAAACGGGCGGCCATACCCAGGCTGCGGGTACCTATGGCGGCCCTGCTGGTCATGGCGGCAACCATCGCTCTTTTTGCAGGTATCTGTGATTACACGCACTTGAAAAATGAGGCACAAAAGGTCGATCATTTGCAAGCGGAACTCTCCCTCAAAGCTGAGCGGGTGGCCTCACAAGAACGGCAACTAATTGCATTTTCTTGTAAAATAAATGAGTTGAAAACGGAATTGAACAACTTACACCGGTTTGAACACAAGATTCGAATTATTGCCAATCTGGATCCCGGCAAGGGTGAATCCAATGTCTTCGGTGTGGGTGGCTCATCTCCGGAAGACCTGGATCCCACCCAAATGATGGCGCAGGATTATCAGGACCTGGCCAGAGACATGCACGCGGACATCGACGAAATCGATCATGCCGCCTATAACCAGCAAAACGCATTTTCATCCCTGCTGGATCAACTGCAGAGCAAGCGCAACCTGCTGGCCGCGACCCCATCGATCCGTCCCGTAAAGGGCTGGATTTCATCTCGATTCGGCTATCGGAGATCCCCATTTACCGGCCGCCGGGGATTGCATCGGGGGATCGATATCGCCGCCCGTGCCGGTACGCCGATCATCGCTCCCGCCGATGGCATCGTCACCTATTCCGGCCGTAAAGGGCTGATGGGGAACATGGCCACCATCGATCACGGGTTCGGCATGATCACTCGCTACGGACACTTGAAAAAATGTCTGAAAAAGAAGGGAGAACGGGTCAAACGCGGCGAAACCCTGGCCCTGGTCGGCAATACCGGCCGCAGCACCGGCCCGCATTTGCACTATGAAGTGCATTTGAACGGTGTACCGGTCAATCCTGAGAAATACTTCTTTAAATAATACCTACGTTGAACGATTACCAAAATATTTTCAAATCTGGGTGCCGTCGCCCACCTGCAATCCGGCAAATACCGAAGTGGCTGCCGCCAGGGTCTGTTCGATGGCGTCGTCGTCATGGGCCGCAGAGATAAAAAAGGCTTCGAATTGCGATGGTGCCAGATAGATTCCCTTTTCCAGCATCCCCCGGTAATATTCGCTAAACCGGTCCAGGTCGGATGTCTTGGCAGCGGAAAAATGACAAACTGGTTCTCCGGTAAAAAACATGCCCAGCATGGCGCCGACACGGTTGCAGGCAACGGGAATACCCGCGGACTCGGCCGCCGCGGCCAGTCCGAGTAACAGCCGTTCAGCCTTCGCATCCAACCGATCATAGAAACCGGGTTCGCGGATCTGCTTCAGCGTTGCGATGCCGGCTGCCATGGCCAGCGGGTTTCCCGACAGGGTGCCGGCCTGATACACTGGGCCGCTGGGCGCGATATGCGCCATGATATCCAGCCGCCCGCCGTAGGCCCCCACCGGCAAGCCCCCACCGATGATCTTTCCGAAACAGGTCAGGTCCGGTGTGATTCCGAATAGTCCTTGAGCCCCTGCAAGGGACACCCGGAACCCGGTCATGACTTCATCGAAGATAAGCATGGCGCCATGCTTGCGGGTGAGTTCCCTCAGTGTCTCCAAAAATCCTTGTGCGGGAGCGACCATACCCATGTTGCCGGCCACCGGTTCGACGATGATGCATGCCACACGGTCCCCCTGCTCCGCCATGACACGCTGCACGGTATCGACATCGTTGTAGGGGATCGAGAGGGTATGCTCGACAAAGGAGGCGGGCACCCCCGGACTGCCGGGAATCTGCAAGGTGGCCACACCGGAGCCGGCCTCAACCAGCAAGGCATCGGCATGTCCATGGTAACATCCGTCAAACTTGATGATCTTGTCCCGACCCGTGGCGCCCCGCGCCAGTCGGATGGCGCTCATGGTGGCCTCGGTACCGGAATTGACCATGCGCACCATATCCACGGAGGGAACCGTATCGACGATCAACTCAGCCAGTTCGATTTCCAATTCGGTGGGTGCGCCATAACTGGTTCCCCGTTCCAGGACCGCAGTGACCGCGTCGATGACCGCCGGATGACGATGCCCCAAAATCATGGGTCCCCAGGAACCGACATAGTCGATATAGACGTTGCCGTCGGCGTCGAATAACCGGCAGCCCTGAGCACGTTCGATAAACAGCGGCTGGGTACCCACGGATTTGCATGCCCGAACCGGGCTGTTGACACCTCCCGGAATCGTTTTGCAGGCGCGTTGGTACAAAGCGATTGACTGTTTATTATTCATTGTTTTATGTCCTTTCCGACTTGAATTTCAAAGCCTGTTGACTTTCAGTTTGATTTATGCGGAAACTACCAAACCGCAACATGCGGGTCAAGGCCGTGGAACGGTTGGGGAAACGATGAAACACAGCCGCGACATCAACAATCTGGCCAAAATAAAAAACGCATTGACATCTTCAAAACTGGCTGTTATGTAGCGCTTTTGTTCAAGGGGCCGTTAGCTCAATTAGGCAGAGCACCTGACTCTTAATCAGTAGGTTGAAGGTTCGATTCCTTCACGGCCCACCAAAGAAACAGAGGCTCACGGATTTTGACCGTAAGCCTTTTTTATTTTTTGCATCCTGGTCCAAAACGCCCCGGGTCTGGCTTTTTTGTTTTTTGCAATCCCTGCAAGATGATACTTGCATTTCCGGGCGGCCTGGCTTAAACTTCTATAATTAGTGCCCATCCGGAAATGGCCAATTTGTCCGATATCTGCGTTATATGAACATTTTTATCCTCGGCAATATCAACCATATGCCTGTGGTAAAAATGTTCGTAAGCCTTGATCTTGAGCCAATTTACCTATTTCTGGACAGACACTATTTATTCTTTGAGCGGGGAAAGGGTTGCGTTTATTCCCGGAATCGTTAAACACGGTGACGCCCCGCACAGACGGGGGCACCCATTGTTCTTATTGCAAACAAGATATGGAGAAACTGAAAAATGATGATTCAATGGGCATATATGAGAAAAGGCTGAACCTCCTGCACAAAGGCTCAAAAGTTTTTTGAGCAGACAGGTAAGACCATTCACACCATGACTGATGCCAGGAAAAATCCTTTACAGGGAGATGATGCCTGGGAACGAATTGGTCGGTATAAAAAAATTAAAGTGGCCAAGGGAAAAAAGGTACTGGAATTCAGTCCTGGGCCGGAAAACAAAGAAACGGTGTTAAGTCATTGTCTGGGTAGAACCGGAAATTTACGGGCGCCGGTCATAGATATGGATGGTGTCCTGTATGTGGGATATAATGAGGAAATATACGGGAATTCATGACCCTGGCCCACATGATTCCTCTTGAAATTTACGTTTTTTTTTCATTGAAGGCCAAGTGAAGTAAAATAAATATGCTTACAATAAAATCAATGGCAAAAAACGTGATTAACTCATGCGTGCCTGTATTAAAAAAATGAAACACGGCAACACATCCCACAATGATGGAAATACCGCCTGAGCAAACAGCCAGCCATTTTAATCGTTGCGGATAAATTTGGGAAACCCGGGTCAGCTTGAAAATACCTGACCCCAGCAAGGCGGCAGCCAGTATGACATCAAGTATTACAGCGCCAAAAGCGGGTTTAATGAACATCAACACGCCCATAACAACAATGACAATGCCCAGTCCCGTACCCCATATGCGGTATTTCTTTCCAAAAGCATAAAACAACAATACCATAACGGTACCAAGGGCAATGGTTGACCAAATGAAAAGCTCTTCAGCAGAAACAAACGCAGCCTGTAGCTGATCGAATACAACTGGTGTAAAAGAGCGCAAAATAAAATACAGCCCAGCAAGGATAGCAACGATAAAAAGAATAAAAATACGATTGTTCATAATCAGCTTTCTATGGGAAAATAATCGTTTTGTATGCATCGATGTTTTTAATCAAACGCATCACTGTCGTTCCTGTACCGCCTCGACGTCTGAACTTTTTTCTATTTCTACCAGTAACTTTTTCCACGGAAAATTTATGCCGATTTCACAATAGGTTGTCAAGGAAAAATCGGCACAACATCGTGATCTGATCGGGATGTCCCGCTCCATACAAAATTTATCCGTACCTTTTAATGACCTAAACAGCTATATCTATAGTTTGTGAATAAATAATCCCTGGCTTTGCAGGGAGTTGCTTTACAAAAAAATCAGGGAAGGTTTGAGTATGCAGAAACATTGCTATATAGCCCTTGCCGATGGAAAGATTTTCCCCGGCTATTCTTTTGGAGCAATTCCACCCAGAACTCACGAACTTGATAAATTTGAAATCTCAAAAAAAGGCTTGGGAGAAGTAGTATTTAACACAGGGATGTCAGGTTATCACGAAATACTTACAGACCCTTCCTACACTGGCCAGATAGTTACCATGACTTATCCTCATGCAGGGAACTACGGGAATAATCATCAATGGAGCGAAACAGGCCCTGAAAAAGGAAAAAGGCTTACCGAGATAAAACTTGCAGGTCTGGTAGTAAAAAAACTTTACAGAGGTCCTGTTCCTGAAGGAAGAACAACTCTTGACAGATTTATGAGAGATAACAATACTCCGGGCATTACCGGCATAGATACAAGAAAACTTACACTCTACATAAGAGATAACGGGAGCCCAAAAGGGATTATTGTCCGCCCCTCAGACAGTAAAGATAAAAAACTGACAGACAACGATATTGAAGCAATTAAAAGATTTATAGAAACCATACCTGAAATGGAAGGTCAAAACCTTGTTAAAGAGGTTGGTTCGCTGGAAAAGGAAGTTATCAATCCTAACGGCAAAATACATATGGCTGTTGTAGACTGCGGCATAAAAGCAAATATCATTAGGGAGCTTACATGCAGGAACTGCAAGATATCGCTTTTCCCTTATACAGCATCTGCAAAAGAAATACTTGATAAAAACACAGACGGAATCCTTATTTCCAACGGACCGGGAGACCCGGCCGTTCTTGGGAATCTGACAAAAACGATTAAAGCACTTATAGGTAAGAAGCCTCTTTTTGGTATCTGTCTTGGACATCAGCTTATAAGCCAGGCTCTGGGCGGAAAAACATATAAAATGAAATTCGGTCACCATGGTCTTAATCATCCAGTTAGGGATATGAAAACAGAAAGGGTTTTTGTGACTTCTCAAAATCATGGATTTGCTGTCGATTCACAAACGCTTCCTGAAAATGTTAAAGAGCGTTTCATAAATGCAAATGATAAAAGTCAGGAAGGAATCGTATGCAAAAACCTGAATATAATTACGACCCAGTTTCATCCGGAAGCAGCGCCAGGGCCTGTAGATTCATCATGGATATTTGATGATTTTGTTGAATGTGCTTCAAACTTTTAATGGCTCAAATCAGATAAAAAAATATCAAAAAAGAGAATAAAGTGCCGGCACGAAGAGATATACATAAAATTCTTATAATAGGTTCAGGACCTATTGTTATTGGACAGGCATGTGAATTTGACTATTCGGGAACACAGGCTGTAAAAGTGCTCAAGGAGGATGGGTACGAGGTAATACTTGTAAATCCGAATCCTGCCACGGTTATGACAACGCCTGGAATTGCCGACAGGATTTATATGGAACCTCTTTCTGTCCCATATCTTGAAGAAATAATCAGTAAGGAAAGACCGGATGCAATACTCCCGACAATCGGAGGGCAGACAGGACTCAACCTTTCACTTGATCTGCATGATGATGGTATTCTTGATAAATACGATGTAGAAGTTATAGGTGCAAGTATAGAAGCGATCAGGCTTGCAGAGGACAGGGGTAAATTCAAGGACGTAGTTCGAAAGATAGGGCTTGATGTTCCACGGTCTGCGGTTGCAACGTCAGTTAAAGATGCTGTTGACATTAAAAAAGCGGTTGGGCTTCCCCTTGTAATAAGACCAAGCTATACCCTTGGTGGAAAAGGCGGCAGCATTGCCTGCACAGATGCTGAATTTGAAGAACAGATTGGAAAAGCACTTTCAGAAAGTCCTGTAAACGAAGCACTTATAGAGGAGTCTCTTATTGGGTGGAAAGAATTTGAGATGGAAGTTATACGAGACGCAGCAGATAATGCAGTAATCGTATGTTCCATCGAAAATGTCGATCCCATGGGAGTACATACAGGAGACAGTATAACGGTCGCCCCGATACAAAGCCTTTCAGACAGAGAATATCAGGTAATGAGAGCAGCGTCCCTTGATATTTTGAGAGCTGTGGGAATTGACTGCGGAGGATCAAACGTCCAGTTTGCGGTAAAGCCGGAGACCGGAAGAATGATTGTTATCGAGATGAACCCAAGGGTTTCCCGTTCTTCTGCGCTTGCAAGCAAGGCAACAGGTTTTCCTATTGCAAGGTGCTCTGCGCGTCTTGCTGTGGGATATACGCTTGATGAAATTGTAAACGAAATTACAGGAGAAACAGTTTCAGCTTTTGAACCGGCACTTGACTATGTAGCTGTTAAAATACCGCGTTTTGAACTTGAAAAATTTACGACAAGCTGTGAAACGCTTGGGACACAGATGAAGTCTGTGGGAGAAGCGCTTGCAATTGGAAGAACATTTAACGAAGCGCTTAACAAGGCTGTAAGATCGGTAGAAACAGGCAGGGAAGGGCTTACCGCGCTTCCTGGAGAACCAACAGAAGAAGAATTGGAACCCATGCTTACAACCCTTCATCCTCTTCGGATATATGCAATATATACTGTACTATTAAGAGAAGGATGCGGTGCAATTGACATGCTTTACGAGAAAACAAAATATGATAAATGGTTTCTTTATAATATGGCATCAATTGCAAGGATTGAAACAAAGCTTAAAACACGGCCTATTTCTGAAAAACTTCTTATGGATGCAAAACAGGGCGGATTTTCCGATAAGAGAATCGCAGAAATAACAGGAAAATCAACACAAGAAATAGAAAAGTACAGAGAAGAATTTGATATCAGACCATCGTATCATTTTGTCGATACATGCGCAGGAGAATTCAAGGCAAATACACCCTATTTTTATTCAACCTTTGGAGAGATTGATGAGGGAGGAAAAACAGAAGGAGAAGCTGTAATAATTCTTGCATCAGGTCCTAACAGAATCGGACAGGGTCTTGAGTTTGATACAGGCTGCACACTTGCGTCAATCGCATATAGAAACGAAGGTGTTAAATCTATTATGGTTAACTCAAACCCTGAAACTGTATCGACAGATTTTAATGTATCGGACAGACTTTACATAGAGCCTCTTGTGACAGAAGATGTAAAAAACATTATCAGGAAAGAGGGCGTTAAAGATGTAGTTGTTCAACTGGGAGGGCAAACACCTCTTAATATGGCAGAAGAACTTGCGGACTGGGGCGTCAATATTGTGGGTACTTCGGTTGATGCGATAAAGACCGCAGAGGACCGGGGATTGTTTGCTGAGCTTATAAATAAACTAAACCTCAAGCAGCCTGACAACAGAACAGCAACTAACTTTGAGCAGATAGAAAAATGTGCAGAAGATATAGGATATCCTGTACTCTTGCGCCCCTCTTTTGTGCTTGGGGGAAAAAGCATGTTTATTGCACACAACAAAGATGAATTTGATCTTTACCTCAAAAAGGGAATACAGGTTTCGGAAGACAACCCGATTCTTGTTGACAAGTTTCTTGAAGATGCTTTTGAATATGATATCGATGCAATATGCGATGGTAAGAATGTATATATTGCAGGAATTATGCAGCATATTGAAGCAGCAGGAATACACTCTGGAGATTCTGCATGCGTATTCCCTGCATATAAATCTACCGAAAAAATTATTAACGAAATGACAGAAGCTACTGTCAGAGTTGCACGGGAAATAGGGGTCGTAGGATTTCTCAATATACAATATGCAGTAAAAAACAATGAACTGTACATTATAGAAGTTAATCCCAGAGCTTCCCGTACTGTGCCTTTTCTTTCAAAAGCGTCGGGAATTAATCTTATACAATCAGCTGTAAAAATATGGCAGGGCAAAGACCTTGTTGAACAGGGTCTTACAAAGGAAAAGGCATGCTTTATAAAAGATGATGAATGCATGATAGGAAAGGGACAGCCGCAGACAGGCTGGGCTGTAAAAGAAGCTGTTTTTTCAAACGACCGCTTCTCGGACTACGATCCTGTACTCGGGCCTGAAATGAAATCAACAGGCGAAGTTATAGGAACAGGATCAAGCTTTGGAGAAGCTTTTGCAAAAGCACAGGATGCAGCAGGAGGCGTTCTTCCAACAGAGGGTAAGGTGTTTGTATCTGTTCATGAAAATGACAAAAAAGCGATACTTCCCATTGTCAAAGAAATCGACAGCCTTGGTTTCAAAATAGCGGCAACAAGAGGAACTGCAAACTTTCTTTTTGAAAACGGAATCTTTTCGGAAGTAATACTGAAGATACATGAAGGAAAACCCAATGTTATTGATCATATAAAAGCAGGTAATTTTTCACTTTTAATAAATACACCCCTTGGTAAATTCGCAGAAAAAAGTGACAATCTAATAAGGATTGAAGCTGTTAAAAAGAAGCTGACATATACGACAACTACATCAGCAGCCCACGCAGCAACAAGAGCCATTAAATATTTAAAGAAAAAAGAAGTCATTGTAAGACCCCTTATAGATGTGCTGGGAGACTTTAAGTAAATCCTGATGTAAGTTACCCCGCTCGAATGCGGGTAAGCGGCCAACTTTTCACAATCGTTGGCAAACGAAAAAAAAATTTCGAATCAGCCGTTCATCTTCACTGATCGCCGCAACCAAAGGGCATATTTGGCCATGCCGGGCGATGGCGTCCGAAAGCCGACGGATCCGTGAAACGATTCGAGCAGGAAATGCCCCCCGGCATCGTATAATGCCAGGCCGCGTCGGATGCAAAACCCTTGAAGGGCAGGCAATTGCTCATAGCCGTAATCCTTCAATGCCCGGTTGACCAATTCGTCGCTGCTGCGGTCGTGATAACAGGCAATCAGCTTGATCTAATGGGAAGAGGCCATGTCCGCTTGACCGGCTTCGATTTAAAAATCTCAATGTTTTGCAGATACGCTTCGAACAGGGCCAAGCCCGCTCTGCCGGTCAACTGACCGGAGGCGGCTTCTATGCGTCGAATTTTGAGTTCATTTTTCCGGTAATTTCTGATATATTTATCCACAGTGTTCATAGCTTTTTTATCTGTTGGATGTGTGCAAGTTTGTCGGTTATTAAAAATTATTATAGCAAGATATTCAATATTTGAGAAATTTGAGAATTTTTTTTGGAAATCAACTATGCAAGGAAATGAGAGATAACCGAGAAACCCTACGGCGCCAATCGATTTTAGTGCCTTACACCTCAGTTTCTGTCAAAAAGACAAGAAAACGGGGTGGGGTACATGGGTTGCGGGTTTCCCGCCTTAGAACAAAACTATAGAATCAGGAGACAGAAATGAATTCGTTGCACCCCTATTGTTCCAAAACGCTGCAATCTCTGGAGGATAAATACCCTTGGGAAAAAGCGTACCTCCAGGCTGTTCAGGAAGTATTCGCCTCCATTGGCATGGTTCTGGAGCAAGCCCCACTATATCAGCATGAGAATATTCTTGAGCGAGTTACTGAACCGGAACGCATATACATCTTCAGGGTCCCCTGGAGAGACGATACAGGCGCCATTCAGGTCAATACCGGTTATCGCGTCGGATTCAACAGCGCGCTTGGGCCTTACAAAGGGGGATTGAGATTCCATCCTTCGGTCAACCTTGACATTTTCAAATTCTTGGGGTTTGAGCAAACCTTTAAAAACGCACTGACCGGATTACCTCTGGGGGGCGGTAAAGGCGGCAGTGATTTCAATCCCCGGAATCGATCCGACCAAGAAATCGAGCGCTTTTGCCAAAGTTTTATGACGAGCCTTTACCAGCACATCGGCCCCAATACCGATGTGCCGGCAGGCGATATCGGTGTGGGGGCTCGTGAAATCGGCTTCCTGTTTGGTCAGTACAAGCGACTGAAAAATTCCTGGGAAGGTGTTTTTACCGGTAAAGGGCTTGATTGGGGAGGGTCTTACCTACGGCCTGAAGCCACCGGCTTCGGTGCGGTCTATTTTGCAGAGGAGATGCTCAAAACAAAGGGTGACGGCATCGATGGAAAGACCATCGCTGTGTCCGGGTTTGGAAATGTGGCCTGGGGCGTCGTTACCAAAGCATCGCAAATGGGAGGCAAGGTAGTTACCCTGTCGGGACCGGACGGCTTTATTCATGATCCGGAAGGCATCCAGGGAGAAAAAATCGACTACATGCTTGCCATGAGGCGCAGCAACCGGGATCGGGTCGAAGACTATGCCGAGCAATTCAAGGTCGAATTTCACCCAGGGAAAAGGCCGTGGGGAGTTGCTTGTGACCTTGCCTTTCCTTGCGCCTGTGAAAATGAATTGGACGGAGACGATGCCAGGAATCTTCTCAATAACGGCTGCCAGTGTGTAACCGAGTGCGCCAATATGCCGGCGACGAAAAAAGCCATGGAATTTCTCCTGGAAAGCCCAATTCTGTACTCCCCGGGAAAAGCCTCCAATGCCGCCGGAGTGGCTTGCTCCGGTCTTGAAATGGCCCAAAACAGCGGCAAGATTCGATGGCCGTCCGAGGAGGTGGATCATCGGCTGCGAACCATCATGGTCGATATTCACGAGACTTGTCTGCACGCTGCAGAACAGTTCGGCAAAAAAGGCAATTATTTTACCGGTGCCAACATTGCCGGATTTATCAAGGTCGCTAACGCAATGATTGATCATGGCAATGTCTGATTCCTGATTGTAACTGCTCACTGACTCTCAAAAAAATGCCGATTAAGGCATTTTTTTGAGAGTGCAGACCAATCGCTGAATAGCCCATAACGTGCCTGAACCCCATTGGGTACAGATAACGACACATCGGCCTTGCAAACGTCAATGCTTGTCGGCTACCGGCAAATGGACAGCAACGGACACCCATACAGAATTTACCATGCCCGGCGGCATGGACAGTGCCGAGAATGCCGAGGAGGAAAGCATGACACGGAAATTAGCGATTTTACTTATTTCACCGGACAAAAAACGTTTCAGTGGACTTGCCATGAAGATGGAAACCCTGGACGCGGCCATCCACTGGGCCACCGGCGGCAAGCAGGCCCTGGAAGTACTGAATGGAAACGCCATGGAACTGGTTGTTGTTGATGACAATCTGGGGGACATGACCGGGCTCACATTTATCGAACAGGTGGTAAAGGTCAACCCCATGCTCAACTGTGCATTGGTCAGCACCTTGCCGCCTGATGAATATCACGAAGCCAGCGAAGGATTGGGGATTTTGATGCAATTGCCATCCCCGCCTGCGGATGAGGATGGAGAACGCCTCATGGGCCACCTGAAACAAATCCTGGGACTGGCCGCTTCAATTTAAAAACGCTGTACACAGGAGAACGCGTCAAATAAATTCCCGCCTGCGCAGGAATGACATGCCTGGTGACCTTTTTACGAAACTATCACGATAACTTTCGCATTTTTTATGCAACCATGGGGTTCGTCGAGATTGTTCCAAAGGCCTGTATTTTGCGATTAATACTTGCCAAGGCCGAATAACTGTTATAAACAGAGTTCACGTATCCGCCTTGCCTCGGCAGGTGGTTCGTTGCCCCTACGTAAAGCGGTGTTTACCTTCCTTTAAAAAAGCGTAAAGCGATAACGTAACTCCCTGGACGGCAGGCGGACAATTCACATTCAACCGCGCATCGGAAAACGGGTGCCGATAATTGGCAGCCGATGGCGCAGATAACCCATGCAACATGTTACCTGTACGAAGGAACCGAAAAGAAAGTTAGATGGACGAGAACAAATTAAAAAAAATTGAAGCCAAGCTGTTTAAACTGTTTACCCAGACCGACCGACATTCAAACGCCGAGGCCAAAAAAACAAACTCTCCGACAGTGGTCAAAGTCATACGCCGCCGCAAAGGCAAACCCGATATGCAGGTTGCCTGAAGCAGCGCTGCCCGATCGCCGGCAGCCCGTAAAAACATCACCCATAACAGCCCATTCATTCGGTCCCGCGGATAATCGCACGGAGCCGACCCCCAATCGGTGCGTTTTCGGACCGCATAGTGCTCCTGCCTGATCTTCGCGGGTTGTACGAAATGGTTGCGTGGTGTGTAAAACAGTGGTATTTAAGCACTATTTCCGGAGCGTGCTGAACCATGACGCAACCGCTGATCGCCTGCCACGAATGTGATCTGCTCCACCGCATGTACCCGCTGCCGACAAACAGCAAAGCATGCTGCATCCGCTGTGGGGCGGTATTGTATTCTTATCGGCCGGAAACCATCGACCGGACCCTGGCGCTGTCCCTGGCCGGTCTGGCATTGCTGGTCGTTGCCAATCTGTACCCCTTTCTTTCCTTAGCGTCACAAGGTACCGTGCTGGAAACCACGCTGGTCACCGGTACGATCATTTTGGCTCAGCAGAACATGTCAGGCGTGGCCGTGCTGGTTCTGTTTACCAGTATGCTGTTGCCATGCATGCTGCTGCTTTCGTTGGTTTATGTTCTCGGGCCTTTGAGAATGGGCCGCCGTCTGCCTGCCGATCGGCGTATGTTTCGTCTGGCCCTGTCCCTGCGGCCATGGAGCATGACCGAAATTTTTTTACTGGGGATTCTGGTTTCCGTGGTCAAACTGGCCAAGATGGCTGCCGTCATCCCGGGCATCGCCCTCTTCGCTTTTCTCGGTCTGGTGTTCGTTCTGGCAACCGTCAACACCTGGATGGAGCCGCATACCATCTGGGAGAAAATGGATTCACGCGAATGACTCCAGATCCCCCGGCTCTCACGGCTGCCCGTTGTGGAAAAATCAGTTGCCACTGTTGCAGCCTGCTGGTCCAACACCCATCCGCGCCCCATGGCACCCGGATTTGCTGTCCCCGTTGCGGAGCACGCCTGCACCTTCGCAAACCCAACGCCATCGCGCGAACCTGGGCACTGGTGATCGCCGCCACGATTTTTTATGTCCCGGCCAATCTGCTGCCGGTTACCCGGACCAGCTACCTTGGCAGCACCCAGTCGGATACCATTATGAGCGGTGTGTTTTTTTTCATGCAAACGGGGAGCTGGGGCATTGCCCTGATTATATTCGTGGCCAGCATCATGGTGCCCATTGCCAAACTGATTATTCTTGGCGGCCTTTTGATTTCCGTACAAAGGAGGGCCTGCTGGCGGCCGCGAGAGCGGACCCGATTGTACCGCATCACGGAACTGGTGGGGCGCTGGTCCATGCTGGATGTATTTGTCGTGACCGTATTGGTGGCCCTGGTTCGACTGGGATATTTGACCACGATTGAAGCCGGGAGCGGGGTCGTGTATTTTGCAGCGGTGGTGGTCATTACCATGATTGCCGCCATGACTTTCGATCCGAGAATGATTTGGGATGCGATGGAGAAAAACGATGGATCAGGCACCTCCTGAAAAAGACGTCGCGGACGCCATTCCCAAGCCGCGGGTGCAGACCAGCAAGCGGCTGTCGATCATCTGGCTGGTCCCCCTGGTGGCCCTCCTTATCGGTGGGTGGCTGGTGGTAAAGACCATCCGGGAAACCGGTCCCACCATCACCATTGTCTTCAATTCCGCCGAAGGGCTGATACCCGGTAAGACCGAAATCAAATACAAGGATGTGTCCGTCGGCAAAGTCCGGCGCATCCAGCTCAGCGACGATCTGAGCCAGGTGCTGGTAACGGCGGAGATGGCGCGGGAGATGGCATCCCATCTGACCGAGGAGGCTCTGTTCTGGGTCGTACGGGCACGGGTTGCCGCCAAGGAGGTGTCCGGCATCGGTACCCTTTTGTCCGGTGCGTATATCGGCATGTTGCCCGGCAAGCAGGGAGACATGATGTACCGGTTTGTCGGCCGGGAAAAACCGCCGGCAGTCATGCGGGATACACCGGGACGGCAATTCACACTGCAATCGGACACCTTGGGCTCTCTGGATATCGGATCACCGGTGTATTACCGGCAGGTCAATGTGGGCAGGGTCAGCGATGTGGACATGGCCGATGACGGTACCAGTGTGATGATCGAGATATTCGTAGAAGCGCCCTATCACAAACAGGTCAAGCGGACCTCCCGGTTTTTCAACGCCAGCGGCCTGGATATGAAGATCAGCGCCGACGGCGTCCGGCTGGACACCCCCTCTCTGGCCAGCCTGCTGGTGGGCGGCATTTCCTTTTTCACCCAGCCGGGACTGAAGGCCATCGAGCCGGTAGCCCAAAATCATGTATTCACCTTGTACGACAATCGGGATCAGGCCGAAGCGGCATCATACAGCTATCGCGAATACTATCTGCTCCATTTCAACGAAACGGTACGGGGCCTGTCCCCCGGGTCGCCGGTGGAATTCCACGGCATCCACATCGGTGAGGTCATCAGCGTGCGCCTGCTGTTTGACCAGGACAACCTGAGTTTTCGTATTCCCGTTCTGATCGCCATTGAACCGGACCGTATCGAATTCACCGGAGTCTTGGCCACACCCGAATACAAGGTGATCGAAAAGTTGGTGGAAAAAGGTCTGCGGGCCCAGCAGCGCACCGGAAACCTGATCACCGGGCAGAGCTACGTGGATATCAGCCTGCATGCGGATGCCCCCTACAAAGCCATCGATTATAGCGGTACCTATCCGGTGCTCCCCACGATTCCCAACACCGTGGAGGCCATTACGGCTACGGCCAAACGGCTTCTCGTACGATTCAACAACCTGGCCCTGGAGGAAACCCTCCAGGACATCCGCGATGCCGCCCAACAGGTCGAGGCCATGACCGATTCGGCCAGCCTGGAAAGTGCCATCGACCACATCGACCAGAGCTTCTCGGAGTTCAAAAAAATCGCCGATGGTTTTAACACGGACACGTTACCCAGGGTGAACGCCATGCTGGATAGGGCCAAAGCGGTCCTGGCCAGGGGCGAAGAAGCCATGACCACGGCCAATACCGTTCTGGGTGAAGGCACCCCGGTTGTATACAACCTGAACCGGCTCCTGATCGATCTCCAGGAAACGGCCCGGGCCGTGGAAGCGTTGGCCGATTATCTGGAACGCCATCCGGATGCCATTGTTTTCGGAAAAGGAAATCTCGAATGACGCGTCATGCAAAATGGTGCCTGATACTCTTAGGTGCGCTGATGATCACCGGATGGACAGGCTGCCGCTCGGTCACGCCGCGTGTGAACTACTACGTGATGACCGCCGTGGCCCAGCCCGAGACACATGGACACGGGGGCGACATCATGCATGCCCCCAGCGTGGGACTTCGAACCGTGGAAATCCCCGGATATGCCAACCGCCTGCAGATGGTCCGGCAAAACGGATCGAACCGGTTGGTCATTGATGATGTGCACCGCTGGGCCGATTATCCGGATCGGATGGTACAACGGGTCATCGGAGAAAACATGCGGGTCCTCATGGCCGAAAGGGACGTCTACAATGCCCCCTGGCCGACCGGGCTGAAACCGGAGCGGGTCGTCGACATTTCTATTTTGGAAATGATTGCGACTGACGATCAGACCATGAGGCTTACAGCCGTGTGGACGATCGACAGCGGTCGTGACCCCAAGGCCGTGCGTTCCCAGCGCACCACCCGGGCAATTGATCTTAAGGGGTCCGATTTTGCAGATTTGGCCGAGGCCCATGACCGGGTGCTGGCACTTCTCAGTCAGGCGGTGGCAGACAGTCTGAGGTAGCAAAACGTATCAATGAGAAATTCTCCGGCAACACAGGGGGATTACGCGTTGGCGCTGCCCCCCATGGCATTCAGCAGCAAGGTGATGGGGCGGTTCTCTTCGCTGGTGCCCGCGAAGCGGATCGGTCCCGGATGCCGGTAGTGGTCTTCGCCCGGCTTGGCGGCCAGCCATTTGTCACGGAAGGTCTTGACCACCCTGAATGCAGGGGATTTGACATCCACGATGCTTTTTTCCAGGACCAGCTCCAGCTTGCCTTTGCGTTCTTCCAGGTGCATGAGCGGTGCAATGGGGATACCGATGGGGCGCCACTGAGAAAAATCCTGTTCCAGGTTCAAGATGGCTGCCATCTGTCCCGTGGCACCATTGGCAATCAGGTTGAATACGGTTTGGCCCAGGTTGTAGGTGTAAATGCAGTCAAAACGGGTGGGATCACTGCCCCGGCCGTCGTAGCCGTAAAAATGGGTCTGGGTGCTGAACTTGGGAACGGAACGGTCGTGGATTTTGTCGATGGGACCTGGTATCGGATCGTCCTCCCCAAGGCAGCCGGCCTGGACCAGGGCCGCTTTAAGGGTTTTTTTGGAGATGATATTTTTTTTGATCAGCAGGTAACGGGCCTGTTTCCAGTTCTCGAAAAGGACCGGCCCGTACAATTCCGGATCCAGACCGCCTTTTTCGAGGGCTTTCACGAACCAGGTATCTTCGATACCGATTTTGTAGAGCCCCTTCTCTTTCAAAATACCCAAATAATCTTTGACCAGGTCCAGAAGGACTTTTTCGGTCTTGACCTGGGAGAACTGGAAGTTGCCGTGGCTGTCCCGTTCGGTGAGCAATCCTTCCTGGAAAAAAGCCGGGATATCGTTAAACAATTCGTCGTCGCGGGCGTTCCAGACGTGATAAGAGGCATCTTTGCGGATGCCGCGCACCAGACGGCGCAGATACTCCAGTTTATCCTCCAGGGAGGGAAACGCAGTGTGGAAATCCTTGTCGTGCAGCTTGTTGTAATGGGCAATGATGGTATTCAACTTGATGATGAATACCTGGATTTCGTTGATGAATTCCAGCAGGCCTTCGGGCACCACCAGAACCCCGTAGTTTTTGCCCACGGCGGCGCGTGCCATCACCGCATCGCAAACCACCCGTGACAGGTGCCGCAGGGTCATGCCGTAGGCCGTGTAGTCGACGACGTTTTCCTTATTGGCTTTTTCCAGGCGTGCATGGTCCACGTAGTCGGCCAGGTCTTCGCCAATAAGGGTCATGTTGGCATGGGTCTGCAGGGCCACTTCCAGTGCCAGATGGCTGGCCACACGGCCCATGACCTTGCAGACATGCCAGTATTTCACATCCGAACTCGCGTCGGTACACAGGTTGGCAATGGCCTGGGAAAAGGCCCGGGCGGCGGTGTGGAAGCCAAATGACATGGCGCACAGGATTTTGCCCTGGGCATCGCGGACCTGAATGTCTCCGTCGATGGTTTTGGGAACGCCGATGACCTGAACGCCGGCTTCAAACAAGTCCTGGGCAAGAAAGGCCGCGTTGGTGTTGGAGTCGTCACCTCCCACCACCACCACTGCATCCAGGCCGAGGCGTTTGCAGGTCTGGTGGGACAGATCCATTTTCTCACGATTGTCGATCTTGGTGCGGCCGGTTTTGATCATGGTGAATCCGCCCACGTTGCGGTAGCGGTCCACCAGGTCACGGGTGATTTCAACGACGTCTCCGTCAATGATGCCGTCGGGTCCCATGAGAAAACCGTACACCCGGGTCTGCGGATTGATCCGCATGGCGGCGTCGTACATGCCGGCGATCACGTTGTGCCCGCCCGGCGATGGGCCGCCGGAGAAAACGATGCCGATTTTACGGGCTTTGGTATAGGCTGCCTGGTGTGCGTCAGTGGTCTCATCCAGGCCGTTGACCCGCTGCACGGCATTGCCGATGATGTGCGTGAGCTGGCGTTGGGCCTCCTTGTCGATATCAAACCGATACTGCGCATCTTCTTCCAGACTGGCATACGGTTTGTTGAAGACATCACACACGGGCGGTTGATAGGCCAGCCGTTCTTTCAATTCCAGGTTGACATCTGCAACGGCGTCCATGACCGCAGGGTGTTGGACCAGTTTGTCGAGTCGGATATTTGATGATTCCGGCATTCAGCTCTCCAAGGGTGACAATTTCGTAAAAAGCGCTTCCAGACCAGCTATGACCGCATTTTCGGAACAAAAAAATCCGGCCTGCATTTTACTGCCGGTCATAACATGCGAAAAACTTTTTTCGATTCGTCAATGTAATCGGTTTCAATTGTTCCTCGGTGCTATAGCTTTGGGCCGGTGGGCAAGTCAAGCCAATTATTAGGGGCAGGGTAACCGCATTGGGAAATCAAACGTTCAAGATTTTCAACAAGTAATCGTTGTCCCATCCGGCCCTAAGCCGTTTGGCTCTCTGTTTTATCCTTGAATTGCCTTTCACGTTCAACCATACAAACTGTTTTCAGACCCTTCCAATTCTCTTTACCTTGAAGCCAGGAAATGTCAGAGACTGTCCGGTAGCGGATGGCGGTGGCCTCCAAAAACTGGACAATGTGATACGCTATGAGTCAGACCAAAATTCAGGAGGTGAAGTGGACCCCATTGTCAAGACAAAAATTGAAGCAATTTAAGAGTCATTTTCGAGAACCCCAGGCGGTGAGCGAAAGTGTACACAAGCCCTGAGAAT
>PDTK01000009.1 GCA_002747175.1 Deltaproteobacteria bacterium
AAAGGCGTGCAGAGCCCCGGCGACATGCTGTTCGGTGGTGAAAGGGGAAAGGTGTCGCCATGACTTCCGATCTGACCCCCAGGCAGAAGAGCGTGCTGGATTTCATTATCGCTTTCCAGCAGGCGTATCGCATCGCGCCCACGGTGCGTGAAATCTGTGCCCATCTGGGGTTGAAGGGGCCGGCCGGAATCCACCGTGTCCTCAATGTATTAAAGGACAAGGGATACGTTTTGGCCGAACCGGGAAAGAAACGTTCCTGGCGTTTCAGTAAAAAAGTGAGCGATGGCGGCGTCCCCGTGATTGGAACCATCGCCGCCGGCAGACCGATAGAGGCCGTTGAATACCCGGGAGAAAAGGTGGCGATATCACCGGCAGTATTCGGGTGCGAGCGTTGCTTCGGATTGCGCGTCATGGGCGACTCGATGATCGACGCCCATATCCTGGATGGCGATCTGGCCATCATCAGGCCCCAACAGCGGGTTGACAGCGGCGCCATCGCCGCCGTGATGGTTCAAGATGTGCTAACCGAGGCCACGCTCAAAATCGTGCATTTCAATCGCAGCACCCTATCCCTGGAGGCTGCCAATCCTGCCTATCCCCCGATGGTTTTCAGAGGCCGGCAGCGCAAAAAGGTTTCGATCCTGGGTAAGTTTGTGGGAATTGTTCGCCGATCATAGGTCGTCCCATCCGGAAATGGCCAATTTGTCCGATAGCTGCGTTATACGAACATTTTTATCCTCGCCAATATCAACCCAACCATATGCCTCCGGTAAAGCTGAAAATTATCCCTTTTCAAGCAACAACGACCGGCAGCCCGTGGCCTGGCAAGCCACATGAACCTTGGCCGGGAACTCACGAAGAACGGTTTCAATGGTTTTTCTGGCAATTTCGGGAGCGTTGTTCTCTTCGCTGAGGTGCGCCAGGATCACATGGGACAGGCCGTCGTGCCGTAACTCTTCCAGCAGCAAAGCCGCATCCTCGTTGGACAGATGGCCGCCACGGCCCTGGATCCGCTGCTTGAGGGGCCAGGAATAAGGGCCATCAATTAACATCCGGGGATCGTGATTGGCCTCCAGAATCAACGCATCACAAGCAGCCAAGTGGGTTTTAACCACGTTGGTGGCAATGCCCAGATCCGTGGCCACCCCGACTTTGGTACCGTTGGCGGTGATGGTAAAACCGGCCGGGTCAGCGGCATCATGGGAAATGGAAAAAGGGTGGATGGACAACTGCCCAATGGAAAACGTCGTTCCGCAGGCAAAGGGCTGAACATCGGCCAGTTTGCCCAACGTGCGCTGCGATGCCTGCAAGGTCTCATCGTTGATATGGACCGTTAATCCGAAGCGCCGCGCAAGCACGCCAACGCCCTGGATGTGATCGGAATGTTCGTGGGTCACCAGGATGGCATCCAGGCTCGCCGGGTCCAGGCCTCGGGTAACCATGCGCCGCTGGATTTCGATGCCGGAAAGACCGGCGTCAATAAGAATGGCCGTTTGGCCGCCGGACAGGTAGGTGGCATTTCCCCGGCTGCCGCTGGCAAGCACACAAACCGAGATCTGATTTTCACCCAATTTGCCCGATGGCTGCGATGCATCCATCTTCATCGCCCCGTATGGCCGAATCCGCCATCACCGCGTTCGGTGTCCTCGATCCTTTTTACGATACGAATATCGGCCTGATAAACGCGCTGGACCACCATCTGGGCAATGCGATCACCCCGCTTGACGGTTACCGCTTCCGGGCCGAGATTGATCAATGCAATTTTGACCTCTCCACGGTAGTCAGCGTCGATGGTCCCCGGCGCATTGATGATACCGATGCCATGCTTGACGGCCAATCCACTGCGGGGTCGAATCTGGGCTTCGAATCCGTCTGGCAGGGCCATGGCGAAACCGGTCGGAATCAATTGAATGCCGCCGGGGGACAGCACCAGGTCCGCTTCCAGAGCCGCGCATATATCCATTCCGGCGCTGTTGGCGGTCATGTATTCCGGAAAGGGAAGATCACGGTTTTTCTCCGGATCCATTCTGAGAAATTCGATCACGGGTGTGCTCGGCATGGCAGCCCTCGGCAGTCGGTTTTGGGGTCAGAATCTGGCTAAAGAGATGTCATCTGGATAGCAAAATCTGTCTGGTCGGCATGGGGCCCCAAGACCGTCAGGGATGGCTGCCGGCCGCTCCACAAGTCCGAGGCAAGCGCCATGATGGCTTCGGGGGTGACGGCGTCGATGCCGTCAATCACGGTTTGCATGGGCAAATAGCGGTCGAAATACAATTCATTCTGGGCCAGCCGTACCATCTGGTTGTCAGGGCTTTCTTCAGCCATGAGAAGATTGCCCTTTACGAATTCTTTGGCGCCTTTGATGGCATCATGCGGTATCGGTTCGCGTTGTAAACGACGAATTTGCTCTAGAGTCAGATCGATGCAGGCCTGCGCATGTTCGTGTGCAACGGCCGTGTATACGCCCAGCATGCCGGTATCCGCATAGGAGGTCAGAAAGGAATAAATCGAATAGGCCAGTCCGCGCTCCTCCCGAACGGTCTGGAACAATCGCGAACTCATGTTGCCGCCCAGCACGATATTCAGCAGCGAAGCGATATAACGACGGGAATCGGTTACCGGTATCCCGTCGAGTCCCAGGCATAAATGGGTCTGTTCCAGATCCCGGTGGCGGCATGAGATCCGGTTGCCACTCACCGGCGCCCGACGCATCGGCAAACCGTCTCCCGGCAGGATGGTCTCGAAAACCGGCCCCACCATGTGAACCAGTTCTTCGTGCTCCACATTTCCGGCCACGGCAATAACAATCCGGCCGGGTTGATAGCGGTGGGAGAAAAAACGATGAAGGGTCCGGCTGTCGAATCCGAGGATGTTTTCGGGGCTGCCGAGAATCGAACGGCCCAAAGGATGATCTCCCCAAAAGGCCGTTCCCATCATGGTGTGAACCAGCTCTTCGGGGCTGTCCTCGACCATCCCCACTTCCTGCAGGATGACCGGTCGCTCCCGCTCGACCTCTTTCGGATCAAAAACCGAGTTGATGAAAATATCCGAAAGAATATCCACCATGGTGTCGACCTGGGAGGTCAGAACACGGGCATGGTAGCAGGTATTCTCCATGGAGGTAAAGGCATTGGTCTGCCCGCCGATGGCATCGAACTCCCTGGCGATGTCGAATGCGGTGCGGCGGGCAGTGCCCTTGAAGATCATGTGTTCGATGAAATGCGAAAGGCCGCTTTCGGCATCGGTTTCATCGCGGGCGCCGACATGCACCCAAACCCCCATGGCCACGGAATGGAGATGGGGCATCGTCATGCTGACGATGCGCACCCCGTTCGATAGAACGGTCTTATTAACCGTCGGATTGACGCGCATCTTCCAAAACGGCCTTGTGGCTGAGCCGGATCTTGCCATCCTTGGAAATTTCCAGGACCTTGACTTTCAGCATGTCGCCTTCTTTGACCACATCGGTTACCTTGCCGACGCGGCGATTGGCCAATTGGCTGATATGCACCAGGCCGTCGGTTCCGGGGACAAGCTGGACAAAAGCCCCGAAATCGGTCGTCTTGACCACCTTGCCTTCATAAATGGCGCCGACTTCCGGTTCCATGGTCAATTCTTCCACCAGTGCACGGGCGGCGTCTCCGTCCTCAGTGGACGTGGCGGCAATTTTCACCAGGCCGCTGTCATCGATCTCAATTTTGGTATTGGTTTCCGACTGAATGGCGCGGATCACCTTGCCGCCGGGGCCGATAACGTCACGGATTTTATCCGGGTTGATTTTAATGGAAATAATTTTGGGCGCAAAGGGAGAGATGTCTTCCCGGGGCGTCGCCAGTGCATCAAGCATTTTTCCCAGAATGTGCAGGCGGCCCGCTTTGGCCTGGTCAAGGGCCTTTTCCATAATTTCGCGGGATAATTCATGAATCTTGATGTCCATCTGCAGGGCGGTAATGCCCTCGGCCGTACCGGTGACCTTGAAATCCATATCGCCGGTATGATCCTCGTCCCCAAGGATATCCGACAGGATCACCACCTGGTCGCCCTCTTTGACCAGCCCCATGGCAATGCCCGAGACCGGCGCCTTGATCGGCACCCCCCCGTCCATCATTGCCAGGGTCCCCGAACAAACGGTTCCCATGGACGACGACCCATTGGACTCGAGCACTTCAGAGACAATGCGGATCGTATAATCGAAATCCTCTTTTTCCGGCAACACCCGCTCCAGGGCGCGTGTGGACAGGCCGCCATGACCGATGTCCCGACGACTCGGGGCGCCGACCCGCTTAACCTCTCCCACCGAGTAGGGCGGGAAATTGTAATGGAGCATAAAGGGCCGGTTTTCCTCGCCGGCCAGGGTCTCCACCCGCTGCTCGTCGCCACCGGACCCCAAGGTCAAAACACCGAGCACCTGGGTTTCGCCACGGGTGAACAATGCACTGCCATGGGGACGGGGCAGCACCCCGACCTCACACGAAATCGGACGAATTTCGTCGAAACGGCGATTATCGATACGGCGGCCCTCTTTGAGAATCATGTCGCGGCAAATCTGTTTCTTCAGATCTCCGAAAATGCCTGAAATCTCTTTGCCGCGCTCGGCCATGGACTCGTCCAGGGAGTCCATCAGATCGGCCTTGACCGAACGCACACGCTCATAGCGTTTCATTTTTTCGGGGATGGTAAGGGCATCGTGCAAGGCCGACGCGACTTTATCGCGAACCATCTCCTCTAAGACCGGATCGTTTTCCGGTGGCGTAAACGGCCGTTTGGGTTTTCCCAGCTCCGCTTTCAACTGTTCCTGAATATCGATGATCGGCTGAATGGCCTGGTGGCCGAAAAAGATGGCCTCAAGCATTTCCGATTCACTGACCACATCTCCGCCGCCTTCCACCATCACCACCCCGGTACGGGAGCCGGCCACAATGATGTTGACGTCGCTTTCCGCTATCTGGGAAAGAGTGGGATTGGCCACAAACGCACCATCGATCCGTCCCACGCGGACGTTGGCGATGGGTCCGGCAAAGGGAATGTCCGAAAGCTCCAGTGCCGCCGATGCGCCGACCATGGCCAGCATATCCGGATCGTTTTCCTGATCCATTGACAGGACCGTGGCGATAACCTGGGTCTCATAGCGGTACGCTTTGGGGAACAAAGGCCGGATCGGACGGTCGATGAGACGGGCGGTCAGGGTCTCTTTTTCACTGGGACGACCGATTTCACGCCGAAAATAATTCCCCGGAATACGGCCGGCGGCGTATACTTTTTCCTGATACTCCACGGACAGGGGCAGAAAATCGATGTCTCTGGTGTCGTTTGCGCAAACCACGGTCACCAGCACCACCGTATCACCGTATTGTACCACAACGGATCCCGATGCCTGCTTGGCGACTTTACCCGCCCGGATGCTAAGCGTCTTCCCGCCCACATCCGTCTTGAATGTATGTTCCTTCAAATTTATTTCTCCTGGTATGTGTTCGGTAATAACGAGACACGGGTCCGGCCCATGGCCACAACGGCGCATGTGAAATGGATGCCGTCTGGTCCGTCATTGCCAAATATATGCCGACCGCGATTCGCCTCGCGATTGTGGGGTGCAACGCACCGTGGTGCCCGAATCATTGGGGCAGGCACCACCGTTTCCGGTCGGCATGGGGGATCGGCACCATTGGCTACCGATCACGGTTACACCTTAATGTGCATAATCGTTGTACTGAAAATCCAGTCAGAGGCACTTAGCGTCTCAAGCCAAGGGTCTCGATAATCGAACGATAGCGCTGCACATCGTTGTTTTTTACATAGTTGAGCAACCGGCGTCTTTTACCGACCAGCATCAACAATCCCCGCCGGGAATGATGATCCTTCTTATGCACCTTGAGGTGTTCGGTAAGATAGGAAATCCGATGGGTCAGCAGGCCGATCTGAACTTCCGGCGAACCGGTATCGGTATCGTGCTTCTTGTATTTTTCAATGAGTTCTTTTTTGGTTTCTGCTGTATACGCCAATGTTTCGTCCTCCTTGAGATAATTGCCATTATTACATCGTATTTCGGTTATGACCTTTACGTTGAAAAAACACAACAATAATTATAGCCGTTTCCGGCTTCGTCCCGGGTCAATACGGCGATCAGGCGATCGGCCGCATCCACGACTTTGAAGGCTTCCGATTCCTGCGCCATCGCCGGCGCCGCCAGGTCCGATGCCGCCAGCAACCCGCCGTTTCGTACCTTCCGGGCCAGGGCCTCGCCGGCCACCACCGCATGCATAAAGGGCAAAGCGGCATTCATGTTTACAACGGTCTCGGCCAACCGCCCCTGATCCTTGCAGGTATGGAGGCGATCCGGATCAAAGGCCTGTTCAATGCCGAAGCCGCAACAGGCGGTTCTGCGCAATTGTGCAAGATGACCGCCGCACCCCAGTCCGCGCCCCATATCGGCGCAAAGGGTCCGGATATAGGTTCCCGAAGTGCAGGCCACAACAAACCGGACTGTCGGCAACTGCACATCCAGAACCTGCAACCGGTAGATCGTCACCGTCCGGGCCGGTTTTTCAACGGCATGGCCCTGGCGGGCCAATTTATACAATGGTACGCCTTGGTACTTGAGCGCCGAATATACCGGCGGTACCTGCGTATTGGTACCGACGAACCCAGCGGCCACCTCTTGAATCCGTTGTGCATCAATGCCATCCAGCGAATACCGCCCGGTAACCCTCCCGCTGTAGTCCTGGGTGTCGGTTTCCACACCCAGCCGCATCACGGCTTCATAAGTTTTGTCCCCTTTGAGCAAAAAGCGGGAAAGCCGTGTCGCCCGGTTCAGACAGCAAATCAAAACCCCAGTGGCAAAGGGGTCCAGTGTACCGGCGTGTCCGACCTTTTTGACCCCGTACAAGTGTTTGATCCGGGAAACCACTTTTGCCGACGACATCCCCGCAGGTTTGTCGACCACGACAATCCCATTCAATTCAGGGCACATCTTTCGTCCAAATCGGCGGACAAGCCGTAAATGGTCTGTTTCAGGTCCGACAGCCGTGAATCCATCGAAAATCCGGCGGCTTCGGCATGTCCACCGCCGCCGAAACGGGTTGCAATGCGGGACACGTCCACACTTCCATCCGATCGAAGGCTCACATGGAATCGCCGGCATCCATTCGCCAGCGGTGGCGCCGATTCCATTTCATGAATCAAGGCCGCAACCCTCACATCCCGGATCCGACGTGCATAGTTGATCAATCCATCGGCATCCTCGGGTTGGGTTCCGGTCTCCGCCAGCATTTTCCGGGTGACGGTCATAATGGAAAGATTGCCGTTGTCGGATATCTCTATGGAGTCCAGGGCCAGGTTGAGCAACTTGATCCGCCCCAGGGAATAGGTCCCATAAACATGCTGGGCCACCGTCGAGGGACTGACCCCTAAAGCCATCATGGATTCGCAAATCGAAAAGGCCGCACGGTTGGTATTGGAGAAGCGGAAGGAGCCCGTATCGGTTAAAATACCGGTATAAATCGCCGTGGCGATGGCCGCATCTATTTCCAGTCCCATGGCCCGAATCAGCCGATAAATAATTTCCGAGGTGGCGCAGGCCTCCACATCCACCAGTTGATGGTGTCCGAAACGGGTGTTGGTGGTGTGGTGGTCGATATTGATGACCATCGGCATGGCGGAAATGACATCGGCAACCGCCCCGACCCGGCTCAGATCCCCACAGTCCAGAATCACCGCCGTGTCAAAACGCTCGGGACGCTCCAGCTCATTGCGGATTGTTTCGACCGAAGGCAAAAAGCGATAAACGGCGGGAATGGAGCTCTCGTTGAACCGCATCACCTCGCAGCCTCGCTGCTCCAATGCACAGCTCATGGCCAACAATGCACCGATGGCATCGCCATCCGGATTGGCATGCGAGGCCAGCAGCACCCGTTTGCTATTTTCCAGTTGTCGGATTATCGTCTTCATCATCGGTCTGTATGGATTTCAGCACCCTGTCGATACGGCTGCCATAGTCGAAGGACGCATCATAATAAAACCTTAAGTCCGGCATATAGCGCAGCCCCAGTTCTCTGGCCAATTCCCGCTTGATGAAGCCTTTGGCGCTCTGGAAACCGGCCAGTACATCCTTTTCGGCATGCTCGCTGCAATGGGTCGTGACATACACCTTGGCAATGCGAAGGTCCCGACTCATGTTGACACCGGTGATGGTCGCTTGCGCCAGCCGCGGATCGCTGATACCATTTTGCATCAGGCCGGCCAGTACCTTTTGCACCTGACCGCCGACGCGTTCTGATCGGTTAAACGATCTGGTTACCACGTTTTTTTCCTAGCCCGAATGTGATTGTCGTTTCCAAAGACAACATCATATGGAAATGATCTCCAACTCGCTGTCAATCAGCTCGGCCAAGCCCAAATCCTCTGCAAAGTTGAACAGCTTATCCAGCTTGGCATTGATCACACGCCGATCACTGCCCACCAGGCAGACGCCGATCACGCTTCGCTGGTATATATCGTTGTCCGCCACTTCGGCCACCGATGCGTTGAAGTGGTTGCGGATTCGGGCGATAATCGCCTTGACAACCTTGCGCTTACCTTTCAAAGAACGACAATCGTGAATCCTGAAAACAATTTGGCCCACGCCGATGACCATGGCGATTCATTACTCCACTTCAGGCCGGATCTCTTCCATATAATAACTTTCGATCACATCACCGACCTTGATATCGTTGTAATTCTCGATGCCAATGCCGCATTCGTAACCGGACTGAACTTCCTTGACATCATCCTTGAAGCGTCTCAGGCTGCTGTTTTTGCCCTCGTAGGTGATAATCCCGTCCCGCAACAGCCGCATCAATTTTCCTCGCTGCATCTTTCCGTCGGTCACATAGCAACCGGCGATGGTACCGATCCTGGGCACATGGAAGGTCTGGCGAACCTCGGCCCGACCCAAAACCCGTTCCTCGTAGACCGATTCCATCATGCCCACAATGGCATCCTTGACCTCCTTGATGACATTGTAGATGACGTTGTGGAACCGCATATCCACATTTTCCTCGGCGGCCATTTCCTGAACTTTGGCATTGGGCCGAACGTTGAATCCGATGATGATCGCATTGGAAACGGCCGCCAAAGAGATATCGGACTCGGTGATCGTTCCGGTGGCCGCATGCACGACATTGATACTGACCTCGTCGTTGGACAGTTTCACCAAAGAGTCCCTGAGTGCTTCGATGGAACCGTCTACGTCCGCCTTGATGATCAGGTTCAGGTCCTTGACCTCTCCCTGCTGCATCTTTTCGAACAACCCCTCCAGGCTCAAGCGGTTGGTTTTGGCCAGTTCCTTGGATCGCTGTTTCTGGGTGCGGTGCTGGCTGACCTGGCGGGCATCCTTTTCGTCGGCCAAGGCCACAAGTTCATCACCGGCCATGGGTACGCCGGAAAGACCGACGATCTCAACCGGCATGGACGGCCCGGCAGATTCCACGGTGCGTCCAAGGTCATCCTGGAGCACACGAATCTTACCGTAGTGCATACCGCAAACGACACTGTCTCCGGCACGCAACGTTCCGTCTTGAACCAGTACCGTCGCCACCGGGCCGCGTCCCGAATCCAGCTTGGCCTCGACCACATGACCGCTGGCCAGCTTATCCGGATTGGCCTTGAGTTCCAGAATCTCGGACTGTAAGAGAATCATCTCCAGCAATTCGTCGATACCGGTATTTTGTTTGGCCGAGACCATGACGAAGATCGCATCCCCGCCCCATGCCTCGGGCACCAGACCGTGTTCGCTCAGTTCGCGCTGGACCCTGTCCGGATCGGCATCCGGCTTGTCCATCTTGTTCACCGCAACGATAATCGGCACATCGGAGGCCTTGGAATGGTTGATCGCCTCAATGGTCTGCGGCATCACACCATCGTCTGCGGCAACCACCAGAATAACGATATCGGTCACCCTGGCGCCCCGGGAACGCATAGCGGAAAAAGCCTCATGGCCCGGTGTATCCAGAAAGGCGATCACGCCTTTTCCCGTCTCGACATGGTATGCGCCGATATGCTGGGTGATGCCACCGGCTTCACCTTCGGTTACCCTTGTTTTGCGGATCACATCCAGCAAGGATGTCTTACCATGATCCACATGGCCCATAATGGTTACCACGGGGGGCCGGGTAGACAATTTTTCGGGATCGTCCTTATCGGTTTTCTTGAGGATGACATCTTCCTCGAAGGAGGCCTTTTCGACTTCATAGTCAAATTCGGCCGCAACCAGTACGGCGGTATCGTAGTCAATGGTCTGGTTGACCGTGGCCATGACACCCATTCCCATGAGCTTGACAATCATTTCGTTGGCTTTGATCCCCATGCGTTTGGCCAGTTCGGAAAGCACGATGGTCTCATCAATCTTGATCCGGCGTTTAATGGCCTTGGCGGTCGTGATCTGGGTTTTCTGGCCAACCGGCATGGATTTCATCTTGCCGCCTTTGCGGCCTTTGCGCCCGCGTTTGCCGCTGTACAAAGCCGCGCCTTCGACGATCTCCCGCTTACGGAAACCGCCTTTCTTTTTGCCGTAGCGTTTGGCCTCGCCAGAGGCATCTTTCTTCCGCCACCCCTTTTTTTTGTCTTTCGCGGAAGCCGGGGCATCCGTAACACCCGGCCGCGGCGGATAGGTGTGCCCTGCCGGTCCCGGTGTGCGTGTCGACGTACCGGACGGAACCACAGGCTTGGTCGGCAGTTTGATAATCTTGGCGGGTGTCTCTTTTTTTACCTTCCTGGCCTTCACCACCGGTACCTTGTCAGATGTTTCAACCGGTTTCGGTGCTTCCGGTGTCTCCGGCGTTTCTTCAGTGTCCGCAGCGGGGGGGGGCGCAGCGTCCACCTGCACAACCGGCGCGGCTTCGATTTGCTCGTCTACATCTGCCGCCTTTTGTGTTGCCGCATCTTCAATCGGATCGGACGCTACCTCCTCCGGCTCTGCGGCTTCGGGTTCCACCGGTTCAGGCGCTGGGGGTGTTTCGGGTTGAACCGGCTCGGGTTTGGAAATAATCTTTGCAGATTCGACCGGCTTGGCTTTTTTGATTACCGGCGGTTTTTCCACAGGCGCTGCTTCCTCGGCTTTGCCCGGCACATCTTCAACCATATCTGCTTTTTCAACCGGGGGGGGCTCCGGTCTTTCCTGCGGTTCAGCCTCGGCAGCGGGCGCTTCCGGCTCAGGCGACACCGGAGGTGTTACGACTTTGCGTCTTCGAATCACCGTGGGACGGACCCGCTTTTCTTCGAGTTGATCGTCCTTTTCACCGAAAAATGCCGATTTAACCGTTGCCACTACATCTTCATCCAGAGAACTCATATGACTATTGACGTCGATGCCAAGCTCCCGGATCTTGTCCAAGAGCTCCCTGTTCGTCATGTTCAGTTCTCTGGCAAACTCATACACTCTGATCTTTGCCATCCAATTCCCCCCCAAAAAAAATCGATTCTCAGCGGTTCTCGCCCCGTTGCCCTATGACTCCTCAGTATCGGAAGCCAAGATCCCATCAGGCTCATCCGCCGGCACCCCTTCCGGTGCAGTCTCCTCCCCTTGAACTGCCTGAGGTTGTTCGTGTGCGGCAAGTGCCTCTTCTTCCAGTCGCCGCGCTTCGGCGGACGCAGCCGCCTCGACAACATACTGCCGTGCATTTTCGATCAAAACCACGGCCTTTTCCTGGCCAATCCCGCGGATTTCGACCAGTTCGTCAACCATTGAATCTGCCAGTTCCTCGGCCGAATAAATCCCCTTTTCGACAAATGCATCCGCCAGACCGTCGCCGACACCAGGGACGTTGACCAGGGATTCATATCCGATACGCATCATCTCATCATATTTGGACTCGGAATTGACATCCAGATGCCAACCGGTCAGCTTTGATGCCAGGCGCACATTCTGCCCCCGTTTACCAATGGCCACGGATAGGAATTCGTCAGGGACGATCACCTCCATGGCACTGCCCTCCTCATCGATAATCACGCGGGATATTTCCGCAGGGGCCAAAGCGTTACATACATATTTGGCCGCATCCACATGCCAGGTGATAATGTCTATTTTTTCCCCCCGTAGCTCCTGCACCACGTTCTGAACGCGGCTGCCCTTCATCCCAACGCAGGCCCCCACCGGGTCGATATCCGAATCGTTGGAGGAAACGGCGAATTTGGCCCGGCTTCCCGGTTCCCGTGCTGCCCCCTTGATCTCTACGATCCCCTCGCTGATTTCCGGGACCTCGGTCTTGAACAGGTTGATCAGCAATTCAGGATGCGTCCGCGACAGGACGATCTGAGGACCACGGGTATCATAAAGAACGTCTAGTATCAGGGCTCGAATCCGGTCTCCCCGTCGATAATTTTCACGGGGAATCTGTTCACGGGTTGGCAAAATCGCCTCTGTTGAACCCAAATTGACGATGATATTACCACGATCCACACGTTGAACGATCCCGTTGATGACCTCCCCTTTGCGATCGATATAGCTGGAGTAGACGGCATCCCTTTCGGCATCCTTCATTTTTTGGATGATCACCTGTTTGGCGGACTGTGCCGCAATCCGACCGAACGTCGAGGTATCCATTTTGGTGCCCAGGCTGTCCCCCATTTCACAGCCAGGGTCGAGCTTGCGTCCCTCTTCCAGGCTTATCTGCAGATCCGGCTCGGTCACGTCTACCACAACCTCTTTAAACTGGAAGACCTCGATCTCCCCCGTTTCTTGGCTATATTGCGCTTCGATATCGACTTTGCTACCGAATTTTTTTCTTGCAGCGGAACGCAGGGCCTCCTCCAGAGCACGGATCAATATTTCTACATCAATACCTTTGTCCCGGCTTACCTGCTCCACTACACGTTTGATATCTGCGATAAACATCAGCGTTCTCCGTGATAATTAATCAGTCGTGCCCGAACGATATCGGGAAAATTCAGACTGATGATCTCGTTGTCCGACTGTAATTGGATCATGCCTTCATCAACACCGGCCAGCACACCCGTGAAGTTTTTCCTGCCATTCACCGCCACCGCCATGCGAATTTTGGCCCGGCAGCCCTCAAAACGCTTGAAATCCTCAAACTTTCCCACCGGTCGGTCAACCCCCGGCGAAGACACCTCCAGGCGATAAGGCGGAAGTTCCTGGGCGTGAACATCCAAAATATCGTCCAGTTGGCGGCTGATCTCGGCACAGTCATCCAGGGTCACGCCTTCCGGCTTGTCCAAATATATACGCAGGGTCACGCCTCCCGATTCGCGCTGGTACTCGACGTGAACCAGCTCCATCCCCTCCGCCTCGCACAGCGGCTGGGCCAACTGATTGACTTTGGCAATGAACGCCCGTTGACGCTTCATTGCATCCGGATCCGCATTCTGCCTGCTGTCTCGGCCGCGATCCCTGCGTTTTCCTTTTCTAACGTGCCTGCTCACCTTGCCACCCAAAAAACAAAAACGGGCAAACAGCCCGTTTCCACAAAAACTCCGATTATGGATACCGTCACTTACCAGCCCATAAAAAACGTCGGGGCGGGATGTTCCCGCCACTTTTCCGGAAAATCCTTACCGGAGCTGACGAAACCGGACTTGAAATGGAGCGGGCAACGAGATTCGAACTCGCGACACCAAGCTTGGGAAGCTTGTACTCTACCAACTGAGCTATGCCCGCTCACCAAAGCAATTTTACTAATGCAAATCTTACGCCCTGTCAATAAATTTCTGAAAACCACTGGCCTCAGATGTGATGCCTGTCGATCAGGTCACGGATCCGAATCAGTTCGCCGCGAATCTCGTCAATATCTTGCAATGGCTGCGCTGGTGAAGGCTTGTGGTCCTCTTTGGTCCGCTGTTTCAAATACTGCCTGGCACCCTCAATGGTAAATTTACGATCATAGAGCAGGTGCTTGATCCGCAATATCAGTTCAACATCCTGTTTCCTATACAGGCGCTGCCCGGCATCTGTCCGCTTGGGCCGAATGCGTTTGAATTCCGTCTCCCAAAACCGCAGCACATAAGGCGGAACACCGGCGAGTTCACCGACCTCCCCGATTTTAAAATAGAATTTGTCGGGAATCACGACCGTATTGTGATCGTTTGTCGTCATCAGTTCCCATTCGCGTTAAGCGTTCACAGGGCACCGCATCTGCTTTGTTACCGTGCACTTGAAGTATGACCCATACGTCTTCTGCGTGCCCGAAGCCGCGCATCTACGGCACCCTGCAAACGCCTTCAGGCTGTATACTTTACAGGGTATTGGCTACTAACCCGTGAACAGGTACCATTTGCGTTCGTCGTTTACCAACGCCTATCGGGGGATAGATCAGGCAGGCAAATCCGCACCGATCTCGTTCACCAGGCGGCTGGTAAGCCGTTTATGGATCGAATTGACGGTTTCATCTTCAAGCGTACCGTCCGCAGCACGGTATACCACCCGCAAGGAAACACTTTTCTTGCCTTCGGGGATGGGCTCACCGCTAAAGACGTCAAAAAGAAACAGGTCTTCGACCAGGGTTTCCCCAAATCGGCCAACGGCCTCCAGCAATCGACTGGATTCCATCGCCTGATCCACGATCACGGTGATATCGCGAGATGTGGAAGGATAACGGGGAATCGCCGCCATCTGTTTGCTGTCCGGGATCAGCCCTCCTACGGTCTCCAAATCCAGCTCGAACAGGAAGACGGTTTGTCGCAGGCCAAACCCTTCCAAAACAGCAGGATCGACCTCTCCCACAAGCCCGACCGCCTGTTCTTTGCAGCGAATAACGGCGGTGTGTCCCGGACGCATGTATACACATGAATCATCCGCTTGGGCGGAAAAGGAAGCGTCTTTGATCTCCAAAGCCGCCATCAAGCCCTCGACGATCCCCTTGATATCGTAAAAGTCGAAGGCCGCGTCGGGTGTATGCCAGGCCGACCGGGTTCTTGAACCGGTCATGATCCCCACAAGCATTTCTTTTTCCACGGGCAATGGCGCACCGTCTTCGGGCAGGAACACCTTGCCGATCTCGAAAAGGCACAGATGATTCTGCTGACGGGCGATGTTGCGCCCGGCGGCCTCCAGCATTCCCGGGACCAATGTCGTACGCATGACCGCCTGCTCTTCGGAAATCGGATTGAGCAGGACCACGTGACGCCGGCGGGGGTCGTCGTCGGCCAGTTGGATCCGATCACAAGAGGCCGGGCTGATAAAACTGTAATTGATGGCTTCGGAAAAACCGAAACCGCATAGGATTTCCCGCACCCGGTTGCGCCGGACCAGCAGGGGCGCAGGGGTCCTGCCTTGAACCGGGAGAGAAGGAAAGGTCGTGGGAATGAGGTTGTATCCGGAAAGCCGGGCAACCTCCTCCATAAGGTCCCTGGGCCGGGTAACGTCCACCCGGAACGAAGGAACGTCGACCTGTATGCGGTCCGCATTTTCCGCCTTGACCTTGAATTCGACAGATTCCAGCAATTGCCCCATTTGCTCCTGATTCAAATCAGTACCCAGCAGATCATTGGTCTCCTGGACGCTCAACGGCAGGGTCAGGCTGCCGGATTTGCGGAAATCTTCGTCGATGGTCCCGCTCACCAACCTTCCGCCTCCCAGTTCGGCCATCAATTGGGCGGCGCGATTCAGGGCAAAAAGGGTGTTATCCGGATCGACCCCGCGCTCGAAGCGGTGCGATGCATCAGTACTCAACCCCAATGCCTTGGATGTTTTACGAATGCTTATGGGATCAAAACAGGCGCTTTCGATAAGGACACGGGTGGTCGTCTCTTCGATTTCCGAATTCAATCCGCCCATGACACCACCTACGGCGACCGGTCTCTCGCCGTCACAAATCATGAGCATCTGGCCGGTCAAACGATGGGCTTTTTGATCCAGGGTGGTAAACGGTTCACCTTCGGTCGCCGTTCGAACGACGATACACTGCCCTGCGAGATTGTCAAAATCGAAGGCGTGCAGGGGCTGGCCGGTTTCCAGCATCACAAAATTGGTGACGTCCACCAAATTGTTGATGGGCCGCACCCCCACACTGCGCAACCGATCCTGTAACCAATGTGGCGAAGGGGCCACAGCAACCCCTTCCAGCAGTCGGGCAGCATAGCGGGGGCAAAGGTCAGGCGCCTCAATGGTGACCGATGTCAGTTTGTCGATGGCGCCTTCGCCGGCTGGCAGGCTGAATTCGGGAAGGTTCAATCCAACGCCTTGAAAAGCCGCGATCTCACGGGCCACGCCAATCATGCTCAGGCAATCGGGGCGGTTGGGTGTCAAACCGATTTCAAGGGTACAGTCATGGAGATCAAGTGCGTCTTTCAGGGATGTTCCCGGCTTCAAAGACGCATCCAGAACCATCAGTCCGGAACCATCGCCGCCCAGCTCCAGCTCAAGCGCGCTGCACAGCATCCCTTCGGAGGTTTCGCCGCGAATGACCGTTTTTTTCAACCTAAGCCCATTGGGTAACACGGTTCCCACCTGGGCAAAAGGAAAGGCCATTCCCTCCGCCACGTTGGGGGCGCCGCATACCACCGATACAAGCCCGTTTCCATTGTCCACCCGGCACAACTTGAGCCGGTCGGCGTTGGGATGACGGGACACCTCCACGACCTTGCCGATGACCACCGTTTCCAGAAAGGCATAACGATTTTCCACACCTTCCACTTCGAGCCCGGCCATGGTCAGGGCATCGGCAAGTTCATCAATCGACAAGGTAATGGGGACATATTCTTTCAGCCAGCTAAGACTTACTTTCATCGCTTCAGCACCACTTCGTTAAAATTGGCTCAAAAATCGGTAATCATTGTCAAAATAACGCCGTATATCGTCGATACCGTACTTGAGCATGGCAATACGTTCCACCCCCATCCCAAAAGCGAATCCCGTATATTGGCTTGTGTCATAGCCCACATTTTCGAAAACGGCGGGATGAACCATGCCGGCCCCCAGGATTTCGAGCCACCCCGTGTGTGAACAGACACGGCAGCCCTTTCCCCGGCAGATGACACAGCGGATATCCACCTCCGCGCTGGGTTCGGTGAAAGGAAAAAAGCTGGGCCGGAATCGCACGGTGGTTCGATCATTGAACATCTGGTGAACGAATGCTGTCAGGGTTCCTTTTAAATCGGCAAAAGAGACATGATGATCTACAAACAGCCCCTCCACCTGGTGAAACATGGGGGTATGGGTCAAGTCGGAATCGCACCGATAGACTTTGCCCGGCGCAATGATCCGGACGGGCGGCGCCTGTTTTTCCATCACACGCGGCTGGCTGGGCGATGTGTGCGTTCGCAACACCACATTGTCGGACACGTAAAAAGTATCCTGCATGTCTCTGGCCGGATGATTTCTGGGGATGTTCAATGCCTCGAAATTATAATAATCCGTCTCGACCTCGGGACCTTCAACCACATCAAATCCCATCTGTGAAAAAATGTCACAGATCCGGTTGGTTATCTGGGTGATGGGGTGCAAGGATCCTTTTCTGGGGGTTCGCCCCGGCAAAGACACATCAATACGATCCGTAACCGCCGCAGCGCCCTTCGCCAGACGCTCCAGTGCCTCGCTGAAGGCCGCCTCCAAAGACCGTTTGATTTCGTTGGCACGCTTTCCGGCCTGGGGCCGCTCGTCGGCCGGGAGGCTGGAAATACGCCTCAGAAAATGGGTGACCCGGCCCTTTCGACCAAGGAATTGAATGGTCAGCGCGTTGACCGCATCGGCAGTGTCGACCGATGCCAGCGCCTCCATGGCGTCCGCATAAATCCGTTCTATGGTATTGTCCACAATCGTCGCTCTGCTTGGTGGTGGTTGGGCCGGACCTCGACGACGCCGAGCGGGACGAGGATACCGGTCACAATCGCTGAATACATATGGGGGAAGGCCTCAGGGGACATCAATGCGAGCGGAATCTACCGAAATCAGGATATCCCGAATCAGCCCTGCTGGGATGCCAATGCGGCAATCTGGGCAAATCCATTTGGATCTGATATGGCAAGCTCAGCCAGAACCTTCCGGTCCAGAGCCACATCCGCTTTTTTCAACCCGCTGATAAACCGGCTGTAGGAAAGGTCGTTCATACGCGCCGCTGCATTGATGCGTGCAATCCACAGACGGCGGAATTGACGTTTACGCTGTTTGCGGTCACGGTAGGCGTAACTCAGCGCTTTATCCACGGAATCCGCAGCGGTCCGAAACAATTTGCTGCGTCCACCACGAAATCCTTTGGCCAATTTCAATACTTTTTGGCGGCGGCGTCTTGCCTTGAAACCTCGTTTAATTCGCATGATCTCGTCTCCTTGCTCATCAGGATCGCCGGTCCGTTCCGATCGGCATACCGAAGGTCACGTTCCGCGAAGCCTGGGCGTTGGTATCATCGTTTATGTATTTCTCATCCGTTTGGCAAAAGCAGCCGGATTTCATGCATGTCACTTTTCTTGATCAACTGCACCTTTCTCAGGGAACGTTTCCGCTTCCGGGATTTGCTGGTCAGAATGTGGCTGTGATGGGACTTCGAAAATTTATAGCGCCCCGAACCCGTCTTCTTGAACCGTTTGGCGGCAGCACGGTTGGTTTTGATTTTCGGCATATTTTTTCTCCTTCACACAATAAGGTGTTTGATCGACAAGAAACCGATCCGACACGCGGCCATTCCAAATGCCTTCAAGCGGCGCGACCGCCATATTTCAAAAACCGATGGCGTGAACGAAACGCACGCGTTCACGCCAGCCTGATAATGCTTGCAACTATATCCAATTTAACCGGAAATCGGCTGTCGCCCTCCGGCCTTTTCAATCAGGTAATCTGGGTTTTCGGAGCAAGCACCATCATCATCGTCCGACCTTCGAATTTGGGATACTGCTCCACCACAGCGACATCCTCCAAGTCCGTAGCGATTTGTTGCAACAACTCCCGCCCACGGTCGGACAGCGTTATCTCCCGTCCCCGGAACATCACCGTGACCTTGACCTTGTCCTTGCGATCAATGAACTTGCGGATATGCCCCATTTTGGTTTCGAGATCATGGGCGCCGGTTTTGGGCCGGACTTTGATCTCCTTCACCTGGAACGTGGTCTGCTTCTTTTTGGCTTCCTGCTGCTTTTTGGTCTGCTCGTATTTAAAGCGGCCATAGTCCATAATTTTGCAGACCGGCGGTTTGGCATTGGGTGAAATCTCCACAAGATCCAAACCAAAGTCGTTTGCTTTTGCCAATGCTTGGTGGATCGGAAGAATACCGACCTGATTCCCCTCCGGATCAATCAAGCGGACTTCCCTTACCCGGATACCCTGATTGATGCGTGTGGTATCGGGGCGCCTCCTGTCCATTTGTCTATATCTGGGACCAGCTATGCCTACACCTCCTGAAACCCTAACTGTTTTCCTGCATCCCGGCCGACCATCGGCCAGAGACAACGCCTACTCGACTTCGTATCACCAAACAGTGATCCAATACTAAACTTTGATCCAATATCCGACGTTTCCGGTAAAAGCAAGAAAAAAAATTATCCCGGGCATCGCTCGTTGGGAATCGGATGATGTCAAAATCCGCAGCGGCGCCGATCCGGAAGTCAACCGCCGCATGTGGCCAAAACCCTGTTGCCGGTCACCCAAACAAATCTATCAGTTTGGTGTACATCGCCGGTGCTGCAGGACCGCTCCGTCGACACAGCCCGCCGATTTGCGGCAAACAAAAAAGGGACGCGCCGGTGCGCATCCCTTTTTTAATCGTGAAAACCGTTGCCGGAAAATTAATTGCCGGTAGCGGCCCTGTGGGTCTTGATTTCCACTTTTTCGGTGAGGCCTTCGTAGTATTTGCGAAGAATGGCGACAACTTCGTCACGGCCGAAGTGATCGGGCAGTTCGCCGCCTTCGGAGAGCATCTTGCGCAGCATGGTGCCGGAGAGCAGCACACGGTCTTCTTTGGCGTGGGGGCAAGTCCGCAGGGAAGCCATGCCGTCACACTTGTAGCAGTAGAAGGTCCAGTCGATCTTCAGGGGCTGGCAAAGCAGGCCTTTGCCGCCTTCGGGTCTCGGTATCTTGTCGAAGATGGTCTGGGCTTCGAACATGCCGTAGAAGTCGCCCACACCGGCGTGGTCACGGCCGATGATCATTTTGGAGCAACCGTAGTTCTGACGGAAAACGGCGTGCAGCAAGCCTTCACGAGGACCGGCATAACGCATATCCAGCGGGTAGCCGCCCTGAATGACGTTTTTCTCGACAAAATAACCTTTGACCAGGGCGTCGATGCATTTGACGCGGACGTCGGCGGGGATGTCGCCCGGTTTCAGGTTGCCCACGAGGGAGTGAATGTAGACGCCGTCACATACTTCCACGGCGATCTTGCACAGGTATTCATGGCTGCGGTGCATGGGGTTGCGCAACTGCAAGGCGGCCACTTCGCTCCAGCCACGCTCTTCGAAGAGCTTGCGGGCTTCGGCCGGGCGGTGATAGACATCGGCAAACTCGGTGGGATACTCGGCTTCGCTGAGAACCTTGACCGGGCCGGCCAGGTTAAAGGCTTTTTGGCCCATGACCATTTGCACGCCGGGGTGATCTTCTTCGGCGATCTTCCAGAACTCTTCAGCGGTCGGGGTACCTTCACCCATGAAGACTTTTTCGCATTCCCATTTTTTGTCGGCGTCCGTCAGCTCAAACTTTTCGGTGACCTTCATGGTCGCCATGATCTCGTCACCATCGGCATCGTAAAGGGCGATTTCATCACCATCGTTGATGGCGGCCGCATCGTCGGCACTCACGTCGAGGCATACCGGAACCGGCCAAAAGGTGCCGTCGGCGGTCAAAAAGTTTTCACAAACGCCTTTCCAGTCGGCTTTGGTCATGAAACCGGTCAGGGGGCTGAAACCACCGTTACCGATCATGATCAGGTCGCCTTTGACACGCGGAGAGATCTCTACTTTTTTGAGACCTTCGGCTTTTTTCCTTTCAGCTTCCAGTTCGGCGCCTTCGAGCAGACAGACAGTAAGGCCTTTGCCACCATGCGGGGGGATAAGATTGGACATGTGTTTGTTCTCCTTTCGATAATTTAATTTTTACAATCTGTATACACAGATGAATAGCCTGGCGGGATCGAAAATACCAAATAGCGTTACCTATTCGGGAACGATGGGTTTGTCAAGAATATTTCGGGACATCGTCCGTCCGGTCCCAAAAGATATCCGTATTGAATTCAAAGATTTGAGCATATGTCACTTATCGTCTGAAATCGTCATAGGACACTGATCAGCATTCGTGTCCCCACCACCAGCAGCAACACGGCAAATACGCGTTTGAGCCGGTTTACAGGCAGGCTGTGGGCCAACCGCACGCCCATAGGCGCCGTCAGCACGCTGGTGGCAACGATCCCGGCCAGCGCCGGCAGGTAGACGTATCCGAACGAATACACGGGCAGATCCGGTAAGGACCAACCATTGAACACATAGCCGATGGTTCCGGCAATGGCGATGGGAAAGCCGATGGCCGCAGATGTTCCGATGGCATGGTGAACGCTCATGTTGCACCAGATCATGAACGGAACCGAAAGGGTGCCGCCGCCGATGCCCACCAGGCTGGAAACGACGCCGATCACATTGCCCACGCCGAACATGCCGGCGTGTCCGGGTATCTGGCGGGAAGGTTTGGGTTTCTTGTTGGTCAGCATCTGGACAGCCACATAGTAAAGGAAGATAACAAAAAAAAACTTCAGAAAACGAGTGGATAGTACAGCGGCAATGCAACTGCCCAAAAAGGTTCCCGTAAAGATACCGATCACGATTTTGCGAACCACATTCCAGTGGACCGCCCCGCGTTTGTGGTGGGCCCGAAAACTGGAAACAGCGGTAAACATGATGCTGGCAAGGGAGGTGCCCAGGGCCAGGTGCATGATCATGGCATCCGGGATGCCCTGCCGGACAAAGCAGAACACCAGCATGGGCACGATAACCAGCCCACCGCCGATTCCCAACAACCCGGCCAGCACTCCAGCTACGGCGCCTACGAGAATATACATTGTCATTATTGCGGTCATTGGCATTCTGATCGATTGTGCCCATCCAGAAAGGAGCAATTTGTTCGATATCGGTGCAGCATTCGATAACATTTCTGGCAAACACCTACAAGCGCATTTGCACATTATGCATGCCGATTCCCGGCAATACGCAGAGACCAAGGTGAAGATGGATCGACTTCTGGATGATTTCTTGACGTGCACCGTGATTCCGGCGAGCGGGGATGTGAAACCCGGGCGACCATTGGCTTGCCAGGTCTGCCGGCAGGGGCAAAGGGCTGTCAGTGGGATAGTTGCGCTTTCGGGCCAGTTCCTCAAGGTGAGCGATGTGCCGCCGGTTTTCCGGGTGCGAGGCGAAATAGTGACCGAAGCCGCGTATCTGCATCTACCCCGTGAACAGGTTACTAAGGCGGGAAACCCGCACCCCAATAGAAGACTTAGTGCTGAGTGTTGAGGACTGAGGACTGAGTGTTGAGGCAGGAAACCCGTAAACCATATACCCCCATTTTCTTGTTTTTTTGACAGAAACTGGGGTGTAAGGCACTAACGGGCAGTGGCCATCACCATGGCGCGAACCGGTGCCGGATAGCCCTCCACGGTTTTATGCGGATCATCCGGATCCAGAAAGTCGGACAGGCTCTGACCATCGATCCAGTCGGTCTTGCGCTGCTCCTTGAATGTCGTGGCGGAAATGTCCACACAGCGAACGTCATCGAATCCGCTGTGCCGCAACCAATGGGTCAGACAATCGACCGTGGGAATGAAAAATACGTTTTTCATTCTGGCATAGCGCGTTTCCGGAAACAGTACCAGGGATCCCCGATCTTCCAGAATCAGGGTTTCCACCACCAATTGTCCGCCCGGCGTCATCAGATCCCGCATCAGGCGCAAGGTGTCCAGGGGAGACCGCCGATGGTAGAGAATGCCCATGCAAAGCACCATGTCGAAACAGTCGGGCATGGGGGGTATTTCTTCCAGCTTCAGGGGCAGGCAATGCAACCCGGGAAGATCCAGATAGCGACTCAGGGCAAGGTACTGGAAATACATTCCCAGAGATGGTTCGAGCCCGATCACCATTGCGGGTTGCCGCTGGGCCAGCCGAAACATATAGTACCCGCAACTCGAACCGATGTCGAGAACCCGCTTTCCCTCCAGGCAGGGCAGGTGGCCGGCCAGCCGGTTCCATTTGATGGAACTGTCCCATTCGCTGTCCAGCGAAATACCGAAAATGTCGAAGGGCCCCTTGCGCCACGGCTTCAGTTTCACCAGGGCTTCATGCAGGGCAGCCAACTGATCGGCGTTGAGATCCGCAGGGCAGCCGATACGGATTCGAGCCCGATTGACATCGGTGTGTGTGGGCTCCACGTTGGGCAGATCCTTCAGAACTGCGGCCAGAGAGATGCCTTTTTTGTCGCGATGAAATATGGATTCCATACGCCGATCTACGATTGCGGTCATCGCCGTCAGGTGGGGAGCGATGCGCGAATCGTGGGCCAGCGAAGACAGGGCATTCATTTAATACAGACCCAGGAGCAGAAGTTGAACCATTTGAGCCAGGTGTCGATATGGGTGAAACCGCTGCATCGCAAACGCTCCGAGTGGACGCCTTCCGCTTCCGGCACGAGGACATTCTCCAATGCCTCCCGTTTTTGACTGATTTCCAGGTCGGAATAGCCGTTCTCCCGTTTAAGACGATAGTAATAATCAACCTGCAGGTCCGATATGATGTTGTCCGGATGAGAGATCTTTTCAGAAAAAAGCAGCATGCCGCCGGGCACCAGGGCATCGTGTATCCGCTTTATAAGGCAGTCTCTGTCCGCCGAAGGAACGAACTGGAGGGTATAGTTGACCACCACCGCCCCGGCCGCCGTCATCTCCACCTGTCGGATATCCATGCACTGCAATTGGACGTCGGACGTCCTGTCGGCGGCATCCAGACGCTGGTGAAAAAGATCCAGCATGGGTTGGGAGCTGTCCACAGCCACCATGTCGAAACCGCCCGGGGGCACCGCTTCACACAGGGCCATGGCCAGGTTGCCGGTGGAGCAGCCCAGATCGAAAATGGGAAGATCCGGGCGGTGGCGTGACGCCAGCATCTGGGCCTGACGGCGAATCACCTCGGCATACATGGGCACCGATCGGTGAATCATATCATCGAAAACATCGGCTACGGCAGTGTTGAATGTAAAGGGTGGTACCGGTTGCCGGGGACGATTGTACAGGGTGTCCTTCTTCATGGTGAAACGGACCAATTATACTTATATGCCGAATCAATGGGCCCCAGCGTTTTTATGGGGCGCTTTTACTATCTTTCTGAGTTAGTGTCTGTCCAGAAATAAGCAAATTGGCCATTTCCGGCGGGGCACGAGTTAGCCATTAGCAAAATGATTACGGTTCGTTAACGAAAAGCATGACGCCACCGGCTGGGTTAAGCCTGGATGCATTGTAAATATATGACGCAAAGTGGCTAAGCGCTAACGGCTAAAAACGATTCGCTTATTCCAGGATTCTTCCAGGCAAAACGAGGTTTAACACAACGCCCAGAATACCGGACAGGCCAATGCCTCCCAGGGTGAATTTTCCGAAGGGAAGCACCATGCCACCGATACCGCACACCAGGATCAGGGCTACGATGGTCAGGTTGCGCGGTTCGGTGAGGTCTTCACCGGCCTTGACCAGTGTGTTGATGCCCACCGCGGTGATGGCCCCGAAGAGCAGCAGCATAATACCGCCCATTACCGGTACCGGAATGGTTTGCAGCAAGGCACCCATTTTGCCGATGAAGGCCAGGGCGATGGCAAAAATGGCGGCCCAGGTCATGATGCCGGGATTGAACATGCGGGTCAGCGTGACGGCCCCGGTGACTTCGCTGTATGTGGTGTTGGGCGGTCCGCCAAGCATGGAGGCCACCGAGGTGGCGATGCCGTCGCCCATCATGGTGCGGTGGATGCCAGGATTTTTAACGAAATCCTGGCCCGTGACGTTGCCGATGGCCAGAATGTCTCCGAAGTGTTCGATGGCCGGTGCAATGGCCACCGGTACGATAAAAAAGATAGCCTGAAAATTCCATTCGGGAAAGACGAAGTCGGGGACGGAAAACCAGGGGGCATCCATCAGTGGTTTGAAATTGACCAGGACAGGACCGGTAAAATTCTTCAGGGCGCCGGGGTCGAACCCGGCCTGAACGGATGTGGAAATGCCGATCAGGTCCAAAAGCAGTGCGGTCAGGTATCCGGCTCCGATGCCGATGAGGATGGGAATCAGGCGCAGCCAGCCTTTGCCCAAAAGTGAGGTCAGAATCGTGACCAGGAGGGCCACCCCGGCAACGATCATGGCCGTTGCCGGGGGGACCTGCCAGGCGGCACCATCCCCGGTGCGGCCCATGGCCATGTGCACAGCCACCGGCGACAGGACCAGGCCGATGACCATAATCACCGGTCCCACCACCACCGGAGGCAGCAGGCGATGCAAAAAGCCGGCACCGAAGGTCTTGATACAAAGGCTCAGGATAACATACAATAGGCCGGCGGCCGCCAGTCCGCACATGGTCCCGGGAATCCCCCAGGTGTTCACACCGTGAATGATCGGTGCGATAAAACCAAAGGAAGATGCCAGGAAAATGGGCACCTTGCGTTTGGTGATGAACTGGAAGATCAGGGTGCCGGCACCGGCGGTGAACAGGGCGACATTGGGGTTCAGACCGGTCAGCAGAGGAACCAGCACCAGGGCGCCGAAGGCGACGAACAGCATCTGGGCGCCAATCAGGCTGTCCTGGGGGCGAAAAGCATACTCCATGACAGAATTCTGCGCGGACATGACACCTCCTTTTGAAAACGGGAAAACCCTCAAAGCCTTTTCACAACCATACGAATCCGGTGGATTCGGTGCGGGTCCACGCCGCCTTACCCCAAGTGTGATCGCCTGTAATCAGGATCGACATGCAGACCGTAAACCCAGCGCAGATAACGTTATTTGGTAGGTTGTGAAATTGGCTCGCAGACGGAACAAAAGTTCGATCCGGTCTATATGCGGAAACCAGGCAGGTGTCAAGCGCGGGGAAAAAGAGGAAACAGCACCCATGGTCGTGACCGGGCCGCGAGATGAGCGGCGCGAAGCGCCGCTTATCATGGCTTGACGCAGCAGGGCCGGGAAATCATTTTACTAAGGCGGGAAACCCGCACCCCATGTAGGCGGTGGCGCCCAAAAACTGGACAATGTGATAAGCTATGGCTAAACCGTAATAATTCTTTGCGCATTTAACGTACTGTATTCTTTGGATAAAGAATATAAATGGGCATTGACGATTTCTTCTCAAAATGGCATTATGATATTTAATATCAATATGTTGCGAAGAGGAAAGCATGCTCCGGATCAAAGACCGAAAACAGCAACATTTACTCGATCCCTGGTTCTTTCCAAGCC
>PDTK01000010.1 GCA_002747175.1 Deltaproteobacteria bacterium
GCTGGTCGGCGAGGTTGTCAAGACTGCGAGGCACGAGCACCGAAGGCTTGGTCTCGATAGTTTCGCCAGGCAGCGCTACGCTTGAATCGCGAGGGAAACCAAAGCTCAAGGGAATTTACAGAAAAGATGTTGCTTTATCGTGAACGGACCAATGTTGACACCAAATTCAATTTGCTCTATACCCCCTTTCAACACCAATTCAAAGGTATCGGCTGCTTCTACCCCGTGAACAGGTACGTTCAAATGTATTCAAGGAGGATTAACAATGTCTGAGTTGATTGTATTCCACAGTGGCAACCCCGGTTGACTGTCATGCACAAAGGCTATAGGCGTAGCCAACGACATGAAAGAAAAATTTAGCGCAAAACTGGACGTTAAAACGTTCACACTGGATTCGGAAGAGGCCAAACCCTACGCCCTTCAGTTCAAAAGCTCGACCAATGTCCGTTTCAACGATGAATGGGTGCCGCTTGATGTGGCCACCGATAAAAGCAAAATGGAGGATTTTTTATCTCAAAGGCTTTAGGCTTCGTGGGTTGTCGCGCTGGAATGTGGGCAAGCCGACCCAATATTCACAATTGTTGACAAATGGAAAAAAAGATTTTTCGAATTAAATGAGCCTCCGGCAAGGGGGCTTTTTTTTGGGGAATGACGGTTGGCAGACCGGAGGCCCCGAAAAACCGGGTCGTATTGTCGCCCCCAACAAAAAATGATCCAATAAAATGAAATAGATGAGCATATTTGAGCTTGCAGCTTATTTTTATGAAGTGCTGCGGTTTCACCCTTGGCTCTGACGCCCTCCGGCTTTTGCAACGCTGGGTTAAACTCATTGTTTCGTTGACACACATTGACGGCTGTAGCTATTGTCGAGCTCCAGAATCGCTGTTCACCCTTACCGGTATGATTCCGGCCGAATACGATCCACCCCTTAAAGATCGGAAGGAAAACCAATGAAAGCCGAAATCCTGGCAACAGGAGACGAAATACGCTCCGGAGCGCTGATCGACAGTAACTCTGCCTTTATCGCTGAAAAACTGGAGGAAAACGGTATTGAAGTCGTTCGTCACAATTGTGTGGGGGATGGCTTGTCCATTTTGACCGAAACCCTTAGGGAAATTGGCGAGCGCACGGATGTTTGTGTGGTGACAGGCGGATTAGGCCCCACCATTGATGACCGATCTGCCGAAGCAGCGGCCAAAGCGGCCGGGGTGGATGTGAAACGCAACGATGAAGCCATGGCCAATGTTGAACAATTTTTCAAATCCTTCAACCAGCCCATAACCGCTTCGAACCGCAAACAGGCGAATTTACCAAGCGGTGCCAAAGTTTTATTCAATTCCGTGGGAACGGCGCCCGGTTTTTCCCTGACCATCGGCGGCGGCCGTTTTTTCTTTTTGCCCGGTGTGCCCCATGAGATGAAGCGCATGCTCAAGGATCAGGTGCTTCCTGACCTGTTGGCCATGCAGGGGGAAGCGGTCATGCACAGCCGGGTGCGGACCATTACCACCTTCGGTCTGTCCGAATCCCAGGCCGGTGAACAGACAGCCGATGTTGAGGCCGCTTTTCCGGATATTCAACTGGGACTGCGGGCCACATTTGCCCAGATTCAAATCAAGCTTTACGGTCGGGATAGGGATGCGGATCGGTTGGAACAACGTCTATCTGCGGCCAGTCAATGGGTGTGCGAGCGGTTGGGCAGGTATGTGATCTCGGAAAATGGGGAGAGCATGCAGGCCGTCATCGGACGTTTGCTCGTGGAACGGTCCACCACCTTGGCCCTGGCCGAAAGCTGCACCGGCGGATTGCTGGCCAACTGGTTGACCCATGTGGCCGGCAGCTCCGGCTATTTTCTCTTTTCCGGGGTAACATACGCCGACCAGGCGAAAATGGACGTACTGGGGGTCGATGCAAAAACATTGGAAACCTTCGGAGCTGTGCATGAAGAGACTGCCCGGCAGATGGCCGAAGGTGCCCGCCGGGTAGCCGGATCGACATATGGCCTGGCCACCAGCGGTATTGCCGGCCCTGACGGCGGCACCGAGGAAAAACCAGTGGGAACCGTTTGCATCGGTTTCGCCGGGCCGGACCGATCTTTCGGTAAGCGGCTTTTTTTCCCGTTCGGCAAACGTTTGATGAACAAGAAAATTTTTGCCATGGCGGCACTGGATGTGCTGCGCAAGGAGCTTTTGGCTTGCAGCTGACAGCTCTTGGCTTGCGGCTGCGAGCTGGTGGCAATAGAAAATCAGAAAGACAAAGGTCAAAAGGATTGGAACACAGGATTATAGAGCGTGTGAACGGTCTGATCCTGAACCCGAAATCCCGAACCCAATGAATCCAATGAACTCAACAAACAAAGCCCCGGCAATCGTCCCCGTCATCCTTGCCGGCGGCAGCGGCACGCGGCTCTGGCCCCTCTCACGGGCCCTGTACCCCAAACAATTGATCCGGCTCGTGGACCGGCACACCATGCTGCAAAACACGGTGATGCGTCTCGATGGATTGGAGGATGCGGACAACCCGATGGTGATCTGCAACGATGAATACCGATTCATGGTGGTCGAGCAATTGCGTCAGTTGGGTGTTCAACCCGGTGCCATCATCCTGGAACCGGTTGGACGCAATACCGCCCCGGCGATGGCTGTGGCGGCCTTGCGATCCATGGCCCAGGGGAAAAATCCGGTATTGTTGGTTCTGCCGGCCGATCACCACATCCAGCGGGCCGACCGATTCCGAAAGGTTGTCCGTGCGGGATTCAACCAAGCACTGGAAGGACGGCTGATTACCTTCGGCATCGTTCCTGAGGCCCCTGAAACCGGGTACGGCTATATCAAAATGGGGAGCCCGCTACCTGGCTGTAAAGACACGTCCGAAGCCGTCTCCATCGAAGCCTTTGTCGAGAAACCGGATGTGGCGACCGCCAGACAATATGTCGCATCCAAAGATTACTGCTGGAACAGCGGCATGTTCATGTTCAGGGCCTCCGTGGTGATCGAGGCCCTGGAACACTTTGCCCCGGATATGCTCGCGGCCTGCCGCAAGGCTGTGGATCTGGGCCGATCCGATCTGGATTTTTTCCGCCTGGATAAGGAGGCCTTTTCGGACTGTCCCGGCGATTCCATCGACTATGCGGTCATGGAAAAAACCGACCGGGGTGCCATGTTGCCCCTGGATGCCGGATGGAACGACCTGGGGTCCTGGGAGGCGCTTTGGCAGGTGGGGCAAAAAGATGAACAGCACAATGTGATCAAAGGGGATGTGGTGCTGCACGATGTGGGCCACTCTTACCTGCACGCCGAAAACCGCCTGATCGCTGCCGTTGGGCTCAATGATCATATCGTTGTGGAGACCTCGGATGCGGTCATGATTTCACCCCGGAACCGGGTTCAGGACGTCAAAGGGCTGGTGGAACAACTCAAGTCCCGCAAGCGTAAGGAAACCCAAGCCCACAAGCGGACCTACCGGCCCTGGGGGTCCGTGGAGTCGCTGGTGACGGGCGCCCGGTTCCAGGTGAACCGGATTACGGTCAAGCCGGGGGGTGTTTTGTCCCTCCAGAAGCATTTCAACCGATCCGAGCACTGGATCGTGGTGCGCGGCAGTGCCCTGGTTACACGTGACACCGAGCAGTTTGTACTCAAGGAAGACAGCTCCACCTATATTGCCGCGGGCACCTCGCACCGCCTGGAGAATCCTGGAAAGATACCACTGGAAGTGATCGAGGTACAGACCGGCGGATATATCGGTGAGGATGACATCAAACGGTTGGAGGACATTTATGGGCGGGATGGGGTTGGTCACGGTGATTCGTGAATCGAGAAATCCGAAGAACCCTTCCCTAGGCCATCTCCATTTTCAGCACGATGCGCCGCAGGGCATTGGCAAAAGTACCGTTGGGATTTTGGGTCACATTGGGCACCAGGTCCCTCGCGCTGGCCTGAATCTGTTTGTCATAGGGGACATTACCAAAATGATCCAGGCCGATGGACAGCATTTTATCAGTCACCTTTTTCAACCGGGTGACCAGTTCGCTGGCTTGTTCCTTGGCTTCGACCATGGTCACCACGGTTGCCTGCCGGCTGTCCGCCAGCACCTTTTTAAGCAGGGTTTGATGGGTGGGATGCTGTTCGCCCAAGCCGGCAACGAGTTCATCAAGATGGTTCCCATTGGTTGAAGCATTGGCAAAAATGAAGTCATTGATCATTCGCTCCACCTCGCTATCCCGATGCTTTCGATATTTGGATTCGGCACTGAACAGGCGAATGAGTTTGCGGTGCAGGGACATTTTAATGAAGCCGTAGGCATCCACGTAAGACGCGGGTTCGCAGGTGGTCAGCACCAGTCCCTGATCCGCCGCCAGATAGAAATCGAGGATGTTGTAGGTCGTGTCACCGCCCAGATCCAGAATGACATAATCCGCATCGATGGTCCTCAGCGCCCGCAGCAACTTCAGTTTACGGGCAAAAGGAATGTTGGCCGCCCCTAGTTTTCCTCCACCGCCACCGATGAGCAGCGGGCCGAATTTCGTTGGCGTCATGGTTTCATCGAGTGTCGCCACACGTTTGGTGAGAAAGTCATCGAGGCGATGGGAAAGGCTCCAGACGCCCATGTAAAGATGCAGGTTGGCACCGCCCAGATCAAGGTCCACCACGACGGTGCGTTTGCCCAAACGAGAGAGAAAGACGCCCAGATTGGCCACGAAAAGGCTTTTGCCGATACCGCCTTTGGCGCCGCCGACGGCGATGATTTTCCCCGGTTTGCCGCCGTCCGAAGTTATCGGTTTGATTTCCTGAACCATTTTTATGCCTGCCAGTTCAATAAGGCCCAATCGGGATTCGAGAACACGGTCGGTTGTCGGCGGGCTTTCCACGCCGCAATGGTTTGAATATCGGACAAGTTTTCGGAAACTTTACCAAAGGATGGATGGTATCGAAATCCTTTTTTTCAATGACTAAAAACGAACGGCCAATGGCTCAAGGATCAAAGGGATCTTCGTTTTCCCTGCTTCGATCGAGCTGGTTCGGTTCGAAAGTGTTGACTGGCAATCGTCGTTTAAACAAGACTCAAGGCGATGCTGGCCAGCCGGTCCGAGGCACCGGGTTTGCCCAGGCGTTTGCGGACATCCAGCAGGTCATCCGACATGCGTTGCAGCAACGCCGGATCGTCGATCATGCTTCGAACCGTCCGTGCAATGTTTTCAGGAGAAGCGTCCTCCTGGATCAGTTCGGGCTGTAGCTGCTTTCCAGCGATCAGGTTGGCGATGCCGATGTATTTGACCTTGATCAACCGTTTTCCGATAGCGTAGCTCAGCGGGGAGACTTTGTAAATGATAACCGTGGGGATGCCGTGCAGCGCCGCTTCCAGCGTCACGGTTCCGGAGGCGGCCAGCAGCAGACGGCTCTGCTCGAATACCCGATCCACTGGTCCGGGGACGATGGTCAGGTTGAGTGCCTTCATGTATGGATCGCTGACAGCACTGACCAGGTCGCGGTCCACGGATTGCGAGCACGACACCAGAAACCGGGTTTCAGGACGCTTTTTCCGGATGAGGGCTGCGGCCTCCAGCATGACGGGAAGCAGGGTGGCAACTTCCTTTTGCCTGGAGCCGGGCAAAAGGCCGATAACGGGTGGCCCATCGATATCTCCAACGGCCTGAGGGTCAGCAATCATCGGGATTCGATCTAACAGGGGATGGCCCACAAAGGTTACCGGGACCTTATGCCGGCGATAAAACATCGCTTCGAATGGCAATATGACAGCCATGTGATCAACCAGGCGTTTGAGTGTCCTGACGCGTCCCTGGCGCCAGGCCCAAATTTGGGGACTGATATAGTAAAGGATCGGAATGCCTATTTTTTTGGCGTATTCAGCTACACGGAAGTTTAAGTCCGGAAAATCGATCAGGATCAGCAGGTCCGGTGCCATATCCCGCAGGGTCTGTTTGATTGTTTTCATCGCCCTGTAGATCACGGGCAGTTTGGCGAAAACTTCGGTTATGCCGACGACTGACAGGGTTTTGGCATCCACAAGCTGCCGGACACCCTGCTCCTTCATGGCATTGCTGCAAACACCGAACAGCTCTACATCACCGCAGCGCCTGCGCAGCGCTTGCGCCAGTTTGGCCCCGTGCATGTCACCGGAGGCTTCACCGGCGATGATCATGATCCGAGGAGCATGCATGTATGGTCCTTTCAATCTGTCTGAGATTCAACTTCTTACGCGTTCATCAGCAATGACGAACCCGTAACAATTCGAAATTGTTCTTTTTTTATCCTCCCTGCGCAGGAATGACATGTCTGGGGACTCTTTACGGAACCATCAGGATTCCAGGCATGAATTGGTGGCCTGTATTTGTTCCATGATAGACAGGGCCGCTTTGAGGGCATCGCGTCCCATTTTTCCGGTTACCAGGGGTTGGCGGCGGTGTCTGACGGACGCCACGAATGATTTGAGTTCGTCGTCCAGGGCATCGCTTTTGTCGAAATTCAGCGTTTCCATGGACATGCCCGGGATGATAAAATCGTTTCGGTCTTCATCGGGTTGCACCAGTGTGATGCTGTGGTTGGCAAAGTCGATGGAAATGTACGCATTTTTTTGAAACAATCTCAACTTGCGTTCATTTTTGGCGGAAATGCGGCTGGCGGTGACATTGGCGACCGCACCATTGACGAAGGCCAAGCGCGCATTGGCGATGTCAATATTTCCTGAAATCACCGTTATGCCGGCGGCATTGACGGTTTTGATTTCCGATCCCACCAGGCTCAGGATCAGATCGATATCATGAATCATCAAGTCGAGTACCACGCTGACATCGGTACATCGTCCCTGAAAGATGCTGAGCCGGTGAGACTCGATAAATCGGGGACGGTCGATTTTGCCTTTCAGGGCCACCACCGCCGGGTTGAACCGCTCCAGATGGCCCACCTGTATGATTTGCCCCCCGGATTCGGCGATGCGTATCAGTTCATCGGCATCTTCCAGGCGCGTGGTGATCGGCTTTTCGATGAGAACATCGACATTTCGTTCCAAAAATGTCTTGGCGATGGAGAAATGGGCCGGTGTCGGTGCGGCGATGCTGATGGCATCGACCCTGTCAAAAAGAGCCTGGTAGTTTCCATAAGGCGTTGTTTCATTTTCATCGGCCACTTTGCGGGCCTGATTTGCATCGGTGTCCACGACGCCCACCAGCTCCACGTCCGGCATGTGCCGATACTTCTGGGCGTGGAATCTGCCCAGGTATCCTACGCCGATAACGCCGACACGCAATTTGTCCGACATGGTTTTAACTCCTTATGAAACTTCATCCAGGACATCCCTGAAATAAGCGATTCGCTTTTAACCGTCAGCGCCTGGCCCTTTTGTCATTGCTAAAAGCTAACGACCAATGGCTCAACCCAGGACATCATACCATCGGCTTTTTGCTGTTTGCGGCCTGCGAAACCGTTTCCAACGCTTCACAGACAATGGCGACATCGCCGCCATTGGCCATTCGGATCATTTCATCGCGATCAAACGCCACGGTCCTTTCGGCTTCGATGGCCAGGGCGCGGACACCATACTGGATCATGGATTCAATGGTTTTTGCCCCCACAGTGGGAACATCGAATCGAAAATCCTGATTGGGCTTGCAAACCTTTACCAGAACGGCCTCGCCCCGGCCCAGGCGGCCTCCCCGCTTGATGGTGGCGTCGGTGCCGTCGATGGCTTCGACGGCCAGCACGCTGCCCCCACCGACAACGATACTCTGTCCGATGTCCAACCGGCCGATTTCACGGGCGATGGACATTCCCAAGGCAATGTCTTTTTTTTCCGACCGTGACGGTTTGCGGTGTGTCCAGACGCCTTTGGTGGCCAGCAGTTCGGGCAAAAGAAAAGTGGACGGTTCGATCTTGATGCCTTCTTTTTCCAAGGCACCGGCAAAGGCCCGCATCACGGCGTCATCGTGGGTGTGGCGCATGCCGGCGATGATGGCAATTGCCTTCATGTCCGGTTTAACGTCGGTGAAAAGACGGGTTTTGCGGACGGCTCCCAACATCACGGCCCTGTGGACCGCATTTTTTTTAAAGAACCGGATCAGTCGTTTAATCTGTCCCAGATGCAGCCACTCAATGCGCTGTGAGAAATCCGCCAGGGATGGATCCGCTTCGTTGACATAGGCCGCCGTATAAAGATGCATGCCTTTGTTGATTGCATTCCGGGCAAACAGAAGGGGAAACTGACCGCTTCCGGCGATGAGTCCGATATTCTCGTTCATGGTGTCCGCTCATTCGGCTGCGATTACCGGGTGACCCCGCGGGAGGATGCTTTGATGAATCGGATGAAGCTTTCCACCTCAGGCACCGTTTCCACCTCGGCATGAACCCGTTCAATGGCTTCGTTGATGGTCAATCCATATCGAAAAAGAATGCGATAGGTCTTTTTCAGTGCGGTCAGGGTTTTTGGCGGAAAACCATAACGCTTTAAGCCTACGCGATTCAGTCCATGCAGGATCGCTCGATCTCCGGCGGCAATGACATAGGGCGGAACATCTTTGACAACCGCGGATTTTCCCCCCACAAAGGCATAATCACCGATTCTGACATACTGGTGAATGGCAACCAAACCGCCTACCGTGGCGTGGTCGCCGATGGAGATGTGACCGGCCAAGGTGGTGTTGTTGGACAGCACCACCATTTTTCCGACGCGGCAATCGTGGGCGATATGTGTATAGGCCATCAGAAAGGATTTCTCGCCGATCTCGGTGACGCCGCCGCCCTCGTTGGTACCGCGATGAACGGTAACGAATTCACGAATGGTGACGCCAGGGCCGATTTTAACCAGGCTCTTCTCACCGCCAAACTTCAAATCCTGGGGAATGGCGCCGATGGCCGCAAACTGGAAAATGTTGCAGCTTTCGCCGATACTCACATGGGGATCGATGACCACATGGGGGCCGATCCGGGTCCCGTCGCCGATGACCACATCCTCTCCAATGATGGAATAAGCACCGATGATCACGTTCTTTCCGATGGTGGCACCGGGATCGACGATAGCCGTAGGGTGTATCATGTCAGTCTCCATATGCGGCCATCAATTGCGCTTCGGCGGCAACCTCACCATCCACCGTGGCAATCCCGGCCATTTTTACAACTTTGGATCTCAATTTAAGGATTTTCAATTCCATGATCAATTGATCACCGGGGACCACGGGTTTCCGGAAACGCACCTTGTCGAAGCCCATGAAATAGATCAGACGGCCCTGGCCTTCCCTGGGGCGGGATTGATTGACCAGCACACCGCCGGCCTGTCCCATGGCCTCGACGATCAGCACGCCGGGCATGATGGGAATGTCGGGAAAATGTCCCTGGAAAAACGGTTCGTTAACCGTAACATTTTTAAGGGCCAGGATGCGTTGGCCTTTTTCGAATTCAAGAATGCGATCAACCAGCAGGAAGGGATATCGATGGGGCAGGTCCTGCATGATCGTGGCTATGTCAAATACCGTTTCCATAGCATGGCCTCCGTCTTGATCAGGATTCTTCGATTTGTTTTTCCAGTTCGGCGATTTTATTTTCCATGCGGGCCACGGCCCTTTTAATATCGGGCAGGTCCGGGATGACGCGTTGCACGCGAAGCCAGGTCCGATGAGGCATGGATGGCGAACCGGAAGAAACCACCTGGCCGTCTTCGATGGCTTTGCCCACACCGGTCTGCGGCCCCACGGTGACATGGTTGCCGATGCTCAGATGGCCGGATATTCCGGCCTGGCCGGCCAGGATGGCATGGTGGCCAATGGTCGTGCTGCCGGCAATGCCGACCTGGGCCACGATGATGCTGTCCTCACCAATCACCACGTTATGGGCGATGTGAACCAGGTTGTCCGTTTTCACACCTCGCTGCAGCCAGGTTTTCCCGAAGGTTGCACGGTCGATGGTATTGCAAGCGCCGATTTCCACATCATCATCGATCTGGACAATGCCGATTTGCGGAATCTTATGGTATCGGCCGCCGTCCGGTACGAAGCCGTACCCGTCGCTGCCGATGACCGTTCCGGGGTGAATGCACACCCGGTTTCCGATCCGACACCCATGCATGATGGTAACATTGGGATGCACGATGACATCCTCACCGATGGTTACATCGTCCCCGATGAAAGTGCCGTTGTGTATGCGGCTGCCAGGGCCGATGGAAACACGGTTGCCGATGGTGGCAAAGGCGCCGATGACGGCACCGTCATCGATTCGCACGTCATCTCCCACGCTGGCCCGTTCATCTATCCCGGGAGGCGGGCTCACTGCCGGGTGGTACAGTTCGACCACCTTGGTGAAAGCCAGTTGCGGATTGGCCACCCGGATCAGATTTTTTCCCGGTGCATCGAATCCTTCGGGAACGATGATGGCACCGGCCAAGGTCGTATCCATCTGCTTGAGATAGCGCTTCCCGCCGGCAAAGGTGATCCGGTCGCTGTCGGCACTTTCAAAAGGTGCCACGCCGCTGATGCGTTTGGTCCTGTCGCCGGTGAGTTCCCCGTCAATCAGATCGGCGATGCTTCCAAGATCGTGTTCAACAGACACGTTGTCCATCTGTTATTGATCCTTTTTGGTTTTCTGGTAACGGGCGTCATACTGTCTGATCACTTCATCGGTAATGTCTACGGTACCGGGGGAATACAATACCCCGCGCTTATCCATGATCAGCAGGTAATCGCCCGACTTTCCAATTTCATCAATGATCTCGAGGGTCTCTTCCTGAAGTTTACCCATCAGTTTTTTCCGGACGTTCTGCAGTTCGGCCTCGTACTTTCTCTGCAAGGACTTGATGTCGTTGACCTGAATTCGAAATTCGCGTTCTTTATCCTCTCGCATCTCCTTGCTCATCACCAATGCTTCGCGTTCCAGTCGCTTTTTCAATTCTTCGATTTCGGCACCCTTTTGCTTGAGTTCGGCCTCCATTTTCTTCCCTTGGCGGGTAATCTCCGCTTTTATCTCTTTTCCGGCCTCCGAGTTTTCAAACAGGCGTTGAAATTCGACAACACCGATTTTGCCCATATCGGTGCCAAAACCGGGACTCGATGAAAGAACAACGGTCAATACGGCAAGCATCATCCATTTAATTGTTGAACGCATGTTAAACCCCTTTCCACCATGTTTTATCGTCAATTATGCAGCCACGTGTATCATTGATGCGGATCGATAATCAATGCCGGTTCCGCAAAAAGCTTAGTAAGCGTTCACAGAGCAAACGCATCTGCTTTGTTACCGGGCACTTGAAGTATGCCCTATACGTCTGCGCGGCCGAAGCCGCGCATCTACGGCACCTGAGTAAACGCTTACCGGCTGTGCTTTACAGGTATTGGCTGCTTCTACCCCGTGAACAGGTACAAAGCTTACGATTGAAGTTTACGGCAAGATGTTTGTTCTTTAGTGCCCTACACCTCCAGTTGCTGTCAAAAAAAACAAGAAAATGGGGGTATATGGTTTACGGGTTTCCTGCCTCAGCACTCAGTCCTCAGCACTCAGTCCTCAGCACTCAGTCCTCAGCACTCAGTCCTCAACACTCAGTCCTCAACACTCAGTCCTCAACACTCAGTCCTCAACACTCAGTCCTCAACACTCAGTCCTCAGCACTCAGTCCTCAGCACTCAGTCCTCAGCACTCAGTCCTCAGCACTAAGTCCTCAGCACTAAGTCTTCTATTGGGTTGCGGGTTTCCCACCTTAGAAGGCTCCGCCCATGGAAAATTCCCAGTTGACGCCTGAATCTTCGCCGTATTCCTCGACAGGGTCGAGGATATGCCCCCCTTCGATACGAATCGGGCCGATGGGGCTGTACCAGCGGATGCCATAGCCGGCTGCCTGGCGCAGATTGCCCAAATCGATGGACGCGTCCTTGGTATAAACATTGCCCGTATCGTAAAAGACAACAGCCGAAATGCCCAGCTCCTCAAAAATCGGATAAATGAACTCCAGGTTGAATTGGACATATTTTTCACCGCCCTCTTCAGTAACCTCTCCCGCTTCGTTGATGCCACGTATGTTGATTCCCTGAAAATCGAAACCGCGTACGGAATTCATCCCCCCCAGGTAAAATTTCTCGTAGTCAGGGAGGAAATAACCGGAATTTTCTTCAACATAACCCGATTCACCATGCAGAAACGTCACCAGTCCTTTATAAACGGGGAAGTACCAGCCCAATTCGCCGACGACCTTCTGGAATCCGATGTCACCGCCCAGTCCGGCGTAGGTGAATGAGATACGATGATCCTGCCCCCGGGTGGTATTGAATGCCCGGTCACGGGAATCGTAGGAGATGGTCGCTGAAACAGCGCTGGTGGCATTTCTACCTTCCAGTTCCTTGATGTTGTCTGAAGCATCGTCGGTGATTTCGTCTATATCGGTGACGTCATAGCGATAGGAGAGGCCGCCACGGGTAAAATCGTAGAGGGGATAGCTGAACCCGAAGCCACCGCCCTGGCTGATTTTGTCGTAAGTGTCGTAATCCCGCTTGGTGCGGTAGATGTTCAAGCTCGCAGACAGCGGGGTATCGAACATCCACGGCTCGGTGAAGCTGATGTTATACAGATCCGCCGAACCACCGATCTGCCCGCTGAGCTTGAGAATCTGGCCACGTCCGAACAGGTTTCGCTGGGAAACCGAGCCGGTGACGAAAAGGTCGTCCACGGTGCTGTAGCCAGCGCCAAAGGTAAAGCTCCCGGTTGGCTTTTCGATGACGTCTATCTTCACCTTCATTTTGTCCGGCCCGCTGCCTTTTATGGTGTCCACCTTGACATCTTCGAAAAAGTCCAGGCGGTGAAGGTTGCGGACACTGCGTTTGAGTCGGCTGCCACTGTACTGAGCCTGTTCGACAATACGCAGTTCCCGGCGGATAACTTTGTCGCGGGTGCTGGTGTTGCCTGAAATATCGATGGACTCGAAGTAGACTTTTTCACCTTTACCGATGTGATAGGTAATATCGACCAGCAGGTTGTCAGGGTCCTCCTTGGTCCTTGGCGAGACGTCGGCGTAGGCAAAACCGGCATCGGCATACAGGTCAGTCAGCCAGAGCATGTCTTCCCTGACGGTTTCCCGGTTGAAATAGGTCTCCTGGGCAATCTTCAATCTGGACAACAGGCGTTTCTTTGGCCAGATCAGATCACCATCCAGATCGATTTTACCGACTTTGTAGCGTTTGCCTTCTTCGATCTTAAAGGTTACGTAGATCCATTGATCCTTGAATTCGATCACCGGTTCGGCGACTTTGGCGTGAATGAATCCATTGGCATGATAATAGGCCATCAGGCGAGCGCCATCCTGCCTGAGATCCTCGCGGTTTAACTCCCCGGAGGTGGTGAGCCATGAAAAGAACCCTTTTTCTTTGGTGCCGATCCGTTTCCTGAGCTGCTTGTCGGTGAAGGTTTCATTACCTTGAAAGGTGATGGTCTTGATTTTTACCTTTTTGCCTTCTGTGAAAACGAATTCGACGTCAGCCTGGTTGTTCTCCTGGTCATGAACCTCGTAATCAATCTCGACGTTATGGTAATTCTTCTCCTTATACATGATCTCAAGCTGTTCGATATTGTTTTTGATCGTTAAGATATTCAGGATCGATCCGGTGTTGATGCTCAGGTTTTCACGAAGTTTGTCGTCTTTGAAAACATGATTGCCACGAAAGGAGATTCTTCGAATGGTGGGTTTTTCCTTAACCCGGAATATGATCGCCTTGCCGCCTTCGTCGGTTTCGGCTTCCACGCGGATATCCTCGAAGTAACCCATGCGGTATATTTTTTTCACATCCCTGGAGATATCACCGACACGCAGCACATCACCCGCTTTGACCCGAATCACCCGTTCGATGGCATCCGATTCGATGCGTCTGTTCCCAACGACACTGATCCGGGTGATCAATTCCCGCCGGAACAATTGCCGGGCCAGTTTTTCGGTGGCACGCCGCACAACCATACGCAGATTCTGCATGCCTTTACCGGCCTCATAGACCGACACCACCGGTTGTTTGGATCCAACCGTTTCCAACAGGTTCATATCCAGGCTGATATTATCGCCAATGCGTGTCATGCTGCCCCATATGACGCTATCCGCGCCGGCATCCAACCCCATCTGGCGCAAAGCCGAAAGGTCTGCTCGGCGGCCTGCCAAGTCCATGGTCGCCTGACTGCCCGGTTCGATGAATCGGGCCCCTTCCTTTTGCAACAATTCCTTGATGGTTTCCGGGATGTCGGTACTCAGATAAGACAGATCCTGATCGGCGTGGATTTTCATGGGCAGCACCATGACCCGAACCGTGTCCGTATCCATGGCCATGGCCCATGGGGCCGAAACGAAAATGAGTAAAAGCAGCAAGGCACAATAGCGCTTCACGGTCAAGATTCTCCTTCGATTCGCTCTAGCGTCCCGTTGGCAATGGTTACCCGCCGGGATACCAGTGCGGCCAGTTCCAGATTATGGGTCACCACCACCAGGGCCATGTCCATTTCACGGTTCAATTCCATCAGCAGAGTGTGAATCTGTTCGCTATTTTCCCGGTCCAGGTTGCCTGTCGGTTCGTCGGCCAACAAAACGGCCGGTCGCTGCACCAGGGCACGGGCCAGAGCCACACGTTGCTGTTCGCCCCCGGAAAGCTCACGTGCCCGGTGCGCCAGCCGATCACCGAGACCGACCCTGACCAGGATTGCCTCGGCTGCGTTTTTGGCGTGTTTTTTGTCGATGCCGCAGATCAGGGCCGGCATCATGGTGTTTTCCAGCGCCGAAAATTCCGGCAGCAGGTGATGAAACTGAAAAACGAACCCGATGGACCGATTGCGAAAACGAGCCAACTGGGTATCGTCCAATGTCAGTACATCCTGCCCCATGTATTCGAGTTTGCCACTGTCCGGGCGGTCCAGGGTGCCCATGATATGAAGCAGCGTCGATTTGCCGATTCCCGAGGCACCCACGATCCCCATTGTTTCGCCGGTCTCGATCTGAAAAGAAAGCCGGTCGAGGACAACGATGCGTGTACCGCTGTGGTCGTAAGCCTTACTGATATCATCAGCACGGATCAGCGGTTCGACGCGGTCTTGCGTATGGTCCGAAAGTCTTTTTTTATCCATGGCGAATGGCCTCCACCGGATCAATCCCGGCGGCCTGTCTGGCCGGGTAGAGGGTCGCCATGAAACAGATGGCCAGGGCGCACAGGGCAATCAGGACAACATCCGCCGCCTTGAGCACCACAGGCAGGGTATCGATATAATAAACGTCCGCCGGCAAGCGAACGAAGGCGTAACGCTCCAACAGGCTGCAAAGCAATACGCCGGTGGCCGTTCCCAGAGCGGTTCCCGCCAGGCCGATGACCAGGCCTTTGATGACGAAGATTTTGCCGATGGCCCCTGAGTTGGCCCCCATGGTTTTCAAGATGGCGATATCCTTTCGTTTTTCCATAACCATCATGACCAGCGAACCGGCGATATTGAACGCGGCCACGAGAACGATCAACGCCAGAATGATGAACATCACGGTTTTCTCCAGTCGCAGCGCCGAGAAAAGGTTGTGGTTCATCTGTTTCCAGCTCTCCAGCCGGTAGTCACCACCGATGCGAAGGGCGAGGTCTTCCATGATGGGGTCGACGCGATCCATATCTGTCAGGCGCAGCTCAATGCCGCTGATCGATGTGGGCATGCGCATCAGTTTCTGAGCCTGCGCCAGCGTGATGAACACCAGGGTGCCGTCGAATTCATACATGCCCGAGGCAAACAAATCGACGATTTTAAAGCGGGTCATGGCGGGAATATGGCCGGCCGGTGAAAGCATGCCGCGCGGCGATATCAGATAGACGGTATCGCCACGGATCACCCCCAGGCTGGCAGCCAGTTCTTTGCCGAGTATGATGCCGGGAAGCGCATGGCCACCGGCCGATGGGGCCGTGACACCCGTCGACGCTGTCAGGCGTCCGGCATCCAGGCCCTTGATGGCCGGCTTTTTCTGACGCAGGTCGATGCCTTTCAACATGGCACCCGCAGCCCGGGACGCCGATCGCAGGACGACCTGTGTAGACAAGGTTGCCGACGCCGATTCAACGCCGGGAATGGAATCCACGAGAGCCAGCAGGCGCTGGTAGTCGGTGAAGGCGCCCCGGGGTCGGGTGATCATCATATGCGGCCGGATGCCCATAATGCGTGATTTCAGGTCGGTTTCGAACCCAGCCATCACGGCGATGACCACGATCAGTGCCATCACGCCTACGGTAACGCCGGCAATGGACAGTCCGCTGATCAGTGATATGAAGGTCCGTTTCTGGCGAGTCCTGAGATAACGCCCTGATACAAATGCCACAAATGACATAGCCGGTCCGGTTTTGGGTTGAGTTGGCGGATCCGCGAAAACTGCGCGTCCCTTGAATGCCGGGCGAAAATTTACTGATCCGTGGTCACCGTTCCCGCTTTGGGCTTCATGTGGGGAAACAGGATGACCTCACGGATAGACGGTGCATCGGTCAACAGCATGACCAGGCGGTCGATGCCGATGCCCTGGCCGGCCGTGGGCGGCATGCCATACTCCAGCGCCTCGATATAGTCGTCATCCATCAAGTGGGCTTCGTCGTCACCGGCATTGCGGTCTTCTACCTGCTGGAGAAAGCGTCCCCGTTGGTCTTCGGGGTCGTTCAGCTCGGAAAAACCGTTGGCAATTTCGCGGCCGGCAATGAACAACTCGAACCGTTCGGTGATGTCCGGATGGGCATCACTTCGCCTGGAGAGCGGTGATACTTCCGCCGGATAGTCTGTGATGAAGGTGGGTTGAATCAGTTTGGGTTCTACCAGTGCGTCAAACAATTTGGTGATGACCTTTCCCAGCCGTCCCGTCTTGATGACTGTTATACCCTGGTCGGCGGCAAAGGCCAACAGTTTCTGTTTGTCGCCGAAAATGGATGGGTCAACGCCGCCGATCTGTTCCAGTGAATCGAACATGGATATGCGTTTCCATTTGCCGCCCAGTTCAATGGTGTTGTCCTGGTAGGTGATCGTCGCGCTGCCGGTGACCCTTTCGGCGATTTGGGCGAACATCAGTTCGGTCATATCCATGAGGTCTTCATGGGTGGCGTAGGCCTGGTAAAACTCCACCATGGTGAATTCCGGATTGTGCTGGGTGGAGACCCCTTCGTTGCGAAAATTGCGATTGATCTCGAACACGCGTTCAAATCCGCCGACCACCAGTCGTTTGAGATAGAGTTCCGGTGCGATGCGCAGATACAGGTCCATGTCCAGGGCATTGTGATGGGTCCGAAATGGTGTCGCCTCGGCCCCGCCCGGAATGGGCTGCATCATCGGCGTTTCCACTTCCAGAAAATCCCTGGACAGGAAAAAAGTACGCAATGCCTGGATGATCTGGCTGCGTTTGATGAAAATTTCCTGCACCTCGGAATTCATGATCAGGTCGATGTAGCGCTGCCGGTAGCGTTTCTCCGGGTCTTTTAACCCATGGAACTTTTCGGGCAGCGGACGGGTCGATTTGCACAACAATTGGATGGAATCGGCCAGGATGGTCCATTCGCCGGTCTTGGTTTTAAAAAGGTTTCCCCTGATGCCTACGAAATCACCAACATCCAGCCGTTTGAAGAGATCATAGGCCGCATCACCCACCTTGTCCTTGCGAATATAGGCCTGGAGCAGGCCGGTACGATCCTTGAAGCGAATAAAGGACGATTTGCCGAAACGGTTGATGGCCATCATGCGCCCGGCCACGTTGAATTGGGTGTCGTCGTCCTTCGCCTCTTCGGACAATGTTTTCAGATGGTTATCAATATCTCGAATGGTATGGTCGACGGTGTGGCCGTTGGGGAACAGCCTGGTGCCTTCCTCTCTGATTTTATCCGCTTTTTCTTTACGTTTGCTCAGGATGTCTGTCGCTTTATCCATGTTCACCCCACTGGGTACATTGTATTGCAGGCCTGCGACCAGATCAATACATCAATACAATGGATGGTTCGTATATCGGAGCGGGCTGTTTGGGACCAGCCGTTGCCCCCTGCCCGTGTCGTCTGTATAAAGCCTAAAATAAACGATATCTGCTATCTTATTTGTCAGGTGGTGTCAAGGATCTCGCGTGGGGCCACCACGGTAAACGGAGTCTATCACCTCCCCTTGCGGCGGCAGGTGTTTTCAGTCATGCGCAGACAGTTAAAGACCAGTTGTCGATGACCGGTTTGAGTTGTGCATCAAGGGCGACGCCGTAGATGCGCGGCTTTGGGCAAGCAGAGGCATGGGTTGTACTTCAAGTACCTGGTAACAAATCAGATACGGTGCCCTGTGAACGCTTACGATACCTTCATCGCACATCCGGTTCCGGGCAGGTGCAGCCGTCGGTATCCGTCGATGTGTCCCTTGAGGTGCCATCGGGTTCCACGGCATCGTCAAAGTCCATGTGGATGGTAATTTCGCTGCCACTGTTGAAGGTGCTCTTGGCGTTGGGGTAGCGTTTGCGGAAGACATGCACCATGGCGGTGTTTTCCCGCAGGACCGTGGCCGAAAAGGAGGTGAATTGGTTTTCCTTGGCAATATTTTCCAGCATGTTCAATAGATAGGAGGCGAGTCCCATCCCCTGAAAGTCCTCACGAACCACGAAGGCCACCTCGGCCCGGGCCTCACTCTCATCCGCATAGGAGCCGATGGCCACAATCTCCTGGTGGCCCCCGATGCGCGTAACACCGATCATGGACATGTTTTTGCGGTAATCCACACTGGCCCATTGCTGCTGGACCACTTCGTGTGAAAAAAGCTTCATTTTGTAGAAAAATCGAAAATAGATGGTTTCTTCACAAAGCGAATAAAAGAAATTGCGGTAGGCGAACTCATCCGATGGCAGCAGTGGACGAAATTCCACGATTTTGCCATCCTTCAGGGTCAATTGTTCCTTATACCCTTCCAAGAAGATCAGATCATCCTTGGACGGAGGTAACTGGTCGGAAAAAATATAGTGCCGGCTTTTGGCCACATCGATGAGTTCTTCTCGAAACTTGGGGTGGGCAATCTGAGCCAGCTCCATTACCCGTTGGTAAATACTCTTGCCGGACAATTCGGCGATGCCGTATTCGGTGACCACAAAATTGACGTCGCCGCGGGTGGTGGCCACGCCGGCGCCTTCGCTCAGGTGAGGCACGATCCTTGAAATGGTGCCGTTTTGGGCCGTGGACGGCAGGGCGATCACCGAGAAGCCCCCCTTGGACATGGCACTGCCGCGCAGAAAATCGACCTGGTCCCCGATGCCGCTGTAGAACAGGTGCCCCATGGAATCGCTGCAGACCTGGCCGGTAAGATCCACTTCCAAGGCCGAACTGATGGAAATCAGATGGTCATTGAGAGCGATCACCGTGGGGTCGTTGACGAATTCCGATGATCGGAAATAAAATAGGGGGTTCTTGTCCAGGTAGCGGTAGAGTTTTTCCGTCCCCATGGCCAGTGAAGCAACCACCCTCCCGGGCAGCAAGGTTTTACGCTTGCTGGTGATCACTTTATTCTCAAAAAGGGGCAAAAAACCGTCGGTGATCAACTGAGTGTGGATGCCCAGATCTTTTTTGTCCATCAGTGATCCGAGGATGGCGTTGGGGAGATGGCCGAAACCGATTTGCAGCGTGGCCCCGTCCTCCACCAACTGATTGATGTAAAAACCGATGCGTTTGGCGATTTCATTGTTCTTGATTCTGGGCAAGGCCTCCACCAGCGGTTCTTCAAAATGAACGAAGTAATCGATATCGTCAATATGGACGAAGCTGTCTCCATTTGTTCGGGGCATACGGGGATTGACCTGGGCGATTACCATTTTGGCGTTCTGCATGCCTGCCTGGGTGATGTCTATGGAGACGCCCAGACTGCAATAGCCGAATTGGTCGGGCGGGCTGACCTGAATCATTGCCACGTCCAGGACGATGCGGTTTTGGGCAAAGTGCCGGGGTATTTGGGACAGGTAGGTGGGGATATAGTCGATTTTTCCTTCAAAGGCTGCTTTGCGCATGGAATTGCTGATGAAAAACAGCTTCAGTGAAAAACGGCGCAAAAAATCCGGGTCGTCGACATATTTAGAAAATGTCGACGAAAGCATCTGATACACCATGATGTCCTGCATGTTCAGGTCCTCTACCATGGTGCGAATCAGGTGCTGGGGCTCACCACAGCCGGTGCCGATAAATACCCGGCTTCCATTTTTTATTTTGGATACGGCGAGTTCGGCATCCAACACCTTATTGGGACAGGTTCTGGCTAAATCCATATAATCCTCACAATTTTCAAATGGTGGTTTCCATAAGTGTCCGGTCCGGCCGATTTCTGTGTTGGTGATGGGCACCTACGCCGTCTGCCGGACCACAGGGGCCGGCAAAAACGGCACCATTCCATCCTAAAATGGCCGGATAGTCAAGCGGACTCTTCTTGCCCTCCGACGAAATGGATGCGTCAGGATTTGCCAGACACCGCAACCGCTTTATTAACCGGATCTTGGCGTATGCCCTATCCGTCTATGCGAAATGGTTTACTTTTTTGTTAAATCGAGATAGTGTCGGTATGGAAATAAGCAAACTTGGTCGAGATCAAGGCTTTCGAACATTTTTATCGCAGGCATATGGTTGATGTGCCGAGGATAAAAATGTTCGTATCACGCAGATAAAGGATTTCAATCACTTTAAGCGAAGGAGGATTCATGGATCTGAAGACACAATACCTGGGATTGACCCTGAACAGTCCCGTCATCGCCGCGAGCAGCGGCATGACCGGTTCCGCTGATAAATTGAAAAAACTTGAAGAAAACGGGGCCGGGGCGGTGGTGCTCAAATCACTCTTTGAAGAGGAGATCGTTTTCGAACTTGAAGACATTTTGCGGGAAGCCAAGGCTGCCAACGTCGATTTGGATCAGTTCGATTATTATGATTTTCATCTGAGGGGCAAGAAACTGAATGCCTATATCGAACTGATCAAGGCGTCCAAAGCATCGGTTTCGATCCCGGTTATTGCCAGCGTCAATTGTGTTTTTTCGCACGAGTGGGTCGCATTTGCCGAACAAATTCAAGATGCGGGCGCGGATGCCATCGAGCTCAACATGTTTTTTCTGCCATCGGATTTCAGCCGCTCCAGCGAAGAGCAGGAACGCATGTATTTCGAGGTCGTCGACAAATTGGTAAAAACCGTTTCAATCCCGATTGCCCTGAAAATCAGCCACTATTTTTCAAGTTTGGGACAGATGATAAAGCGTCTTTCAGAAACGGGGATTTCCGGTCTGGTATTGTTCAACAGATACTTCAGTCCTGACATCGACATCGATAACTTTAAGATCAAAAAGTCTTTTGTCCTCAGTTCACCGGGAGAGCTGGCCCTGTCACTGAGATGGGTCGGTATCATGGCCAATAAAGTCCAATGCGATATTGCCGCGTCGACCGGCATCCATGACGGTGATGCCGTCATCAAACAGCTTCTGGCCGGCGCCAAAGCGGTTCAGGTCGCCTCCGCCTTGTACAAAAACGGCCACCAGGTCATCAAGGAAATGAACGATACGTTGACCAATTGGATGAAAAAGCACGACTTTTCAAAAATCTCGGACTTCAGGGGAAAAATGAGTCAAGAACAGACCGAAGATCCTGCCGCGTTCGAGCGGATGCAATTCATGAATTATTTTAAATAAGGGGTCCAGGAATGGCCGGTCCCTACCGCAATCCATTGCCCACCGTTGATATCATTATCGAGGTCAAGGGGGGAATCGTGCTGATCGAACGCAGGAATCCTCCCTTTGGGTGGGCCATTCCCGGCGGTTTCGTCGATTACGGCGAATCCGTCGAGGCATGCGCTGTGCGGGAAGCCAAGGAGGAAACCGGCCTGGACGTATGTCTGACGGACCTTCTATACGTTTACAGTCAGCCGGAACGGGACCCGCGCCACCATACCCTCACCACGGTATTTCTTGCCACGGCCGAGGGCCAGCCGGTGGCGGCGGACGACGCCAAAGCCGCCGCCGTGTTCGGTTCCCGGAAACTGCCTGCGCCGCTGGTCTTCGACCATGCGCAGATCCTGGCGGACTATTTCAGATATCGCGAAGGCGTTGAGCGCTCCCGTATCTTGAGGCGTCATCTCGCAATGAACCCCAACGTTGCATAAATAATGATTCACCCGGTCCGTGCCACCCGAAAAGGTTCGGGCCGTTCCGGAAAGTTATTTAGCCCACAATTGTTTTATAGAAAGTCTACGCAAAACAACCCATTGGTAAAAACATGGCACGCCGTCGCCCTTCCCTGGAAAACCGTCCCTTCGAATCTTTGGCAGGGCTGCTGGACCGCAAAAAAATCAAGCTGCCCGAGGTTAGCCTCCCGAAATTGCCACAGCGGCCGCTGAGTGCGGCTGAAGAGCGGCGGCTGTTCAAAGAGGCCATGGCCGATGTGGTGCCGCTGGCCGGCCGATCGACGCGGCTACCCACGACCAAAGGTTCGGCCCTTGCGCCATTGATCCCCGAGGATCCCGATGCAGACGCCTATCGGCAGCTCAAAAGGCTGGTGGAAACCGGCGAAGGATTTGTTCTTCGGCATACGGCCGAGTATGTCCAGGGCGCCACACGCTGGTTGCCGCCGGAGCTGTTTCGCCGCATGCATAGCGGGTATTTTGCCATCCAGGATCATGTGGACCTGCATGGATTGAATCGCAAGACGGCCAGGCAGCGCTTTGACGCCTTCATGCAAGACGCCATTGCACGCGGTTATCGAACGATCCTGGTGGTTCACGGCCGGGGCCGCAGCAGCCCGGGACCACCGATTCTCAAAAAGGAGCTGTTCCATTGGCTGACCCGGGGGATGTGGAAGCGCTGGGTCATTGCTTTCACCAGCGCCCGTTCCTGTGACGGTGGCACCGGTGCCACCTATGTGCTTTTGAGAAGAACCCCCCGAACCGGCAAAGGAGAACGACCGAATGAACATTTCAGCACAAGTGACCTGGATCAAAGATCTCCAATTCGTGGGCTGTCCCGAAGGCGGCCCGGCAGTGGTGATGGATAGCCCTGACAGTGGCAGCGGGGCCAGTCCCATGGCATTGATGCTCATGGGGACTGCCGGCTGCACAGCGATAGACGTGATTTCCATCCTCAAGAAAAAACGCATGGCCGTGACTGGATTCAAGTTAAATGTCTCCGGGACCCGGTCCGAAAAACATCCCCAACGGTATACAGACATCCATATCGAATACGTGATCTGCGGTACGGACATCAAACCCGAGGGTGTACGCAAAGCCATTGATCTTTCGGAGACCAAGTACTGCGGGGCCATGGCCTCCCTGAATGCCAGGATCACCAGCAGCTTTCGCATAGAGACGTCCTGATTTTTATTGCGGTGTTTATAAAAAAAGGGAAAAAAACTGATGATCACCTTGCTGGATTACGGCGCGGGAAACGTTCGCAGTGTAATCAACGCCATCGAAAAACTGGGTGAGCGGGTCCACGTGGCCGGCTCTGAAGAAGCAATACGGTCGGCCCGCAAGCTGATTTTTCCCGGCGTGGGCAATTTCGGGAACATGATGCGGATCCTTCGCCGTAAAGGTTTTATCGAACCGTTGCGGGCATACATCGAATCAGGTCGTCCGCTTTTGGGTATTTGTGTGGGCATGCAGGCCTTTTTTGACGGGAGCGACGAGGCGCCGGATGAACAAGGCCTGGGCATCTTCCCAGGACGGGTGCAACGCTTCGATACCGATCTGGCGGTACCTCATATCGGCTGGAACGGAATTAAGGTGACGCAACCCACCGATCTTTTCGACGGCCTGGAGGGTGATGAGAAGTTTTACTTTGTCCATTCCTACCATGTCGTCTCCGACGATCCGTCGGTGGTTCTGGCAACCACCGACTATGGCTATTCATTTGCCAGCGCGATCCAGAAGGGAAATATTCAGGCCACCCAGTTCCATCCGGAAAAAAGCGGCCGTTCCGGGCTGCGGCTGTTGGAAAATTTCATTCGCAAGGATCGCCAATTGCGCATCCCCCCGCGGTGCCCATCCAGAACCCGTCTGGCCAAACGCATCATCGCCTGCCTGGATGTGCGGGCCAACGATCAAGGCGATCTGGTGGTAACCAAAGGGGACCAGTACGATGTGCGGGAAGCAGGCAATGTTCGGAATCTGGGCAAACCTGTGGAGCTGGCCGGTCGCTATTTCGAAGAGGGTGCCGACGAAATCACTTTTCTAAATATTACCGGATTCAGGGACTTTCCCCTGGAAGATATGCCCATGATCCATGTGCTCAAAGAGACGTCCAGAAATGTATTCGTTCCGCTGACTATCGGCGGCGGTATCCGGAACTTCACCGACCGGAACGGGCGGTCATATTCGGCCCTGGAAGTGGCAGCCGAGTACTTCCGGTCCGGTGCAGACAAAATTTCTATCGGCAGCGATGCTGTGACGATTGCCGAAGCCTATCTCGATACGGGAAAGGCAACCGGGCACAGTGCCATCGAACAAATATCACAGGTCTACGGCAACCAGGCCGTGGTGATCTCCATTGATCCCCGGCGGGTGTATGTCGCCTCACCGGAGGAGACCGATCATGAGGTCATCGAAACCGCCACACCCGGCCCCCAGGGTGAGCGTTATTGCTGGTTCCAGTGCACAATCAAGGGCGGGCGGGAAGGACGCAACGTCGATGCACCGACCCTGGCGAAGGTATGTGAGAAATTGGGAGCCGGGGAGATCCTGCTCAACTGTATCGATCGGGACGGCACCAATTCGGGTTTCGATATCGAATTGATCAATGCAGTCAAGGCCGACCTGACGATTCCGGTAATCGCTTCCAGCGGCGCCGGTTGCGAAACCCACTTCGCCGAGGTCTTTTCCCGCACCGATGCCGAATCCGCCCTGGCGGCCGGCATTTTTCACCGGCACGAAGTGCCCATTGCGGCTGTCAAGAATCACCTGCGTAAAACGGTCGAGGTGCGGTTGTCATGATATGCCGAAGAGGGTTTCAATCCACGCTCCCGCGTGGGGAGCGACCCATCCGAAAGCCAAGGCATTCATCGACATCCTGTTTCAATCCACGCTCCCGCGTGGGGAGCGACTTGAAACTGCTGTCGGTGCCAAGGAGAAACTGGAAGTTTCAATCCACGCTCCCGCGTGGGGAGCGACCGTTGCTATGCTAACCTGCTATAATTTAACAAAAACAAATTGTCAAAAGGCTATCCTTCTAAAAAAGTTGAATTTTAAAATGAATATGACCTGTTGAAAAATAAAAAAATAATAAATTCAAATAGTTTTAAGAATGCGAACCTATGAATAATCAATCCTGTACATCCCTACGCAGGAGCCTGATATGACGTTTTGACATAATTTGGACTATAGGTTCGCATTTTTTCACAGAATTAGTGGCCCATCAAAATCAATCGACTTTTTGGCGCCGATATGTTCAACCCGTCTTTTCCAGTTTG
>PDTK01000030.1 GCA_002747175.1 Deltaproteobacteria bacterium
TTACCGAGGCTGCCTGATGCCTGTTTCTATTTTTCTAATCTCAGGGCTTGTAGCTTATCCCTTCCATCAGGCTGTCCAATTAATTGGGTCCACCGCCATTAAACCTTAAACACCCCAACCATCTTCTTCAGGTTTTCCACGAGCGCATTTAAGGCTTCAGCCTGTTCATTTAATTCCTCACCCTGCACAACAATCTCTTTGCCAGTCTCATTGACCCCAGCAATTTCGCTACTAATAGAATCGGCAATGACCGAGCCCTGGCTGACATTCTCGTTCACTTCATTAAGCCCCTGAGAAGCCTGATGGATATTCTCGGCAATTTCCCGGGTCGTCATCGACTGCTGATCAACGGAATTGGTGACATCGGTAATAATCTCATTAATCTTGTTAATAATACTAACGATTTCATCGATGGCACCAATAGAGGCATTCGATGTTTGCTGTACCCCGTCAATCTTTTCGCGAATATTCCCGGTAGCGGCAGCAGTCTGGTGCGCTAGTTCCTTAATTTCATTGGCAACGACGGCAAAGCCCTTGCCAGCCTCACCCGCACGTGCCGCCTCAATCGTGGCATTAAGTGCCAGCAGGTTGGTCTGCTCACTGATCTCGGTAATGGTCTCGGTTACTTCACTGATGGCCTTGGCGGCCTCGTCCAGCTCACCCATGCGAACAGATGTTTGTTGGGCTTGTTCCACACCATCTTTTGAGATCTCTGCGGCAGAACGGACAGAACTTGCAATCGTTGTGATATTGGAGGTCATCATCTCAGCAGCCGACGCAACCATACTGACATTGGTAGCAGATTGTTCCATAGCGGCTGCCACATTACGAATGTTACCGTTTAATTCTTCGGCAGCAGATGCAACCGCGTTTGCCCGTTGCGAAGTTCCTTGGGAAGTTTCCAGAACAGTGGCAGCAATACGCTCTAGCTGGCCCACCGAACCTTCAACTTTCTCGGTTTCGCCACGAACCCCGCGTAACAAATTCTGCAATTTTTCAAGAAAAACATTGAACCACCTGGCCAGTGTGCCAATCTCATCCTGGGTCTTTGCCTGAAAACGCAGCGTAAGATCCCCCTCAAAAGCGGCAAGATCACCGACCATGCCGATCATCGGGCTGGTCAGGCGTGACGTGGCAAAATAGCCTGCAATCGCAACAAGAAAAACAACCAACGCTGCGATACCCAGCAGTCGGTTACGCACTGCGGCAACTGCGTTATGCAGTTCCGTATGATTCATAAACACCATGACAATCCAATCACTCCCCTCAACACCTTCAGAGTGGACATGATAGGCAATACCGTTAACTTCCACATGACAATGAAATTCTTGGCCAGAGAGCACTCGGGAGACATTTTCGTCACCAACAAGAGCGGTCTCGGCGAGTTTTTTCATATTGTTTTCAGGATACTTTGAATCAACAAAGATCTCTCCGTTCTTGTGCAGCAACACCACGTAACCGGTTTCTCCGACTTTCACATTCTTTGCCATTTCTAAAATAGCATCGTTGTTGATATCGAAACCAACAACGCCGGCAACCTGGCCGTCCGGGCCGGGAACAGCCTGTACTATGGAAATGACTGAGGCCTGGGTTGTATAGTCGATATACGGTTCGGTCTGTATCACTTTACCCTGATTGGCCACCGCGTCCTTGTACCAGTCGCGCTTTCTGGGGTCAAAGTTGGTTCGAACATCTTCAGGATAACCCACCCAACCCCCATAACGTGTTCCGAAAAAGGTAAAGGTGGCTGTTTCATGGGTTTCGCCAAACTCTTTAAACTTCTTATAAATATGTTCTTCTATCCCGCCTCTTTTCGAGGAATCCATCTTTACGTTTTGGGCGGTAATATAGTTTCGCACCGAATCACCAACCCCTTGCAACAAAGGCGAGTGACTGAACATTTCAATGTCTTGTTCAAACCCCTTATAGTAGGTGTCAATGAGGGCAACCAAGGCTTCAGATTCTTGATGCACTTGTTTCTTGTGCCGCTCTTTCATCGTCTGCTCCATCATCCGGGTGGTGGTAAAAAGCAGTGGGATCGCCATAAGCAACACCAACGTCACCGCCATAAACAGCAATTTCCAGCGTAATGATTTCAACATGCCTTCATCCTTATTTTAGGGTCCTTACCTGTCCTTAGTTTTCATCTGATCACCTTTGTTCCCTTGATTTCAAGGGCGGCTTCCGATGTCTGGCGGGCCAGCTCTTTTATTTCTCCTGTTTGCATTCATCACCACTGCTGCGGCTGCCATGGAATCGGACCTGATCGTCATTTTTCGGGTACCGTCGGACATCTGTCCGGCAATTCCCAGAAGTGCCTTTGAAGATTCTGTCAGTTTTTTTATTTCCCTTAGCTTTTCAGCGTAATGTTAGTGATTCATATCGTCAGGTTGTCCGGAAAACTTAAATGTCATTTTTCGGATCATGTCTTCGATCAGGACCGGGCCATTATCTGAAAAGGCCACGACTTCGGCGCTAACCAAAAATGAACCAGCGATTCCACGGTAAGACGTTTTTTTTAAAAGAGAAAAATGGTTCCATTCTTGACCGGAGATGACATTTGGGGACCACCACCAAAAAAATGGCCGTTTCCCGATAAAGGAAAACAGCCGTCTTTTTTACCACTCAAGTTATAGAGGACGTCTGTTCCTTTTTTTTCTGTGCGCTCTGTGTCACTTTTGTGATGAACAATCAGAGAGCAATTGTCGAACCTTGTCTATCCTGTTTTTAATTTCAACTTTCATGGGCGCCAGTTCCAACACCCGGGTGTAGTTCCATAGCGCGCTTGAAAAGTCCTTTTGCATCATGCGGATATCACCGATCTGCTGCCGTATCGCCGCCCGGTTTCGGGGAAAATCCTGGTACATACCTTCCAGGACCCCGATCCCCTTCTCCAATTGTTTCTGTTTCACCAATCCGACCATTTGATGAAGACGCGTGGATTCCTCAGCCAATTGGGTCTGGTCATCCTTTTGGACCCATTCCTCGGAAAACGCCTCATCGACCTGGTGCATCACCTTTTTGAGTTCATTGGCCTGCGCATCCTCAGGTCGAAGCATCAAATACGCATATAGCGCCTTGCGGGTTGTATCGATATTTCCCTGCATCCATTCGGATTTCATTTTTTCGAAAACAGCATCTACCGCCTGACTAATGTCGGATTCCATTTTAATGACTTCCGGTGCCCCCCCAAAGGCCCTCTTGGCTTCCATCAGAACGGATTGTGCCGACGTCAGCAGATCCGTATCCAAAAAGGACTGCACCAGCCCCACATAGGGTCTGATATCATCGGGGTTCATGGCCATCCAGGATCGATATTCGCGGGCAGCTTGCCATATCTCACGGTTCTGTCTGAACAAGTCGGCCCGCTGGCTGTTTAAACGTCCGTCACCTTGTCGAAGAGCTGAAGCGCTTTTCATGTCTGCCAAGTCAGTCAACAAACGGATCACGTTATCGATTTCCCGAATCTTAAAATCAAGGCCGGACGCCAATATATCGTACTCTCGGCATATAAGATCGAGCCGATCTTTCACCCGATGAATTTGTTTTTTGGCGTCTTCCGCAAACAACGTCTCACGTTTTCTGGCAATGTCGGCCCAATCCTCCAGCATGATCTCAAGGACCATGCTCTTGTAGACCAAATTTTCCTTTTCGAATTCCTTAAAACGTTTTTCTGCATCCGCACATCGTTTAAAGTCCTCGTTTGAGGGTTTCCTGTGTGATAGACCTTCCATTTCAGCCAGCAGACGGTCCCTGCCCTTCTGACATTGGGTGCGTACTTTTTCCAATAATCGTACAAATACCCGCAGTTCCGACCTCGCCTGTGATTCATCGGCCGCGCACGACCAATCGATGGCCTCCAGAACCGGTTTTATATTCAGATCGTCCGGGATGTTTACCGCCATGACTTCGGTCAGGCTCTTGATCTGCGTACCTTCTATATAGGCACCGTCGATGCAGGTATTGATCAGCCGATGGACTTGTTTTTCGGCAATATTTTCAATGAGCAGCCGGTCATTCACGAAATGCTGGACAGAATGCAGCGAGCCGCCCTTGTTGCCGGACACGGAAATCAACGCCCTGCTGTCCAATGATTGAAAAAATGGGGAACGCGAGGAATGGCTTTTACCCTGACTAAACGCCAGGTCCATTCCCACGAGAACGATCGGGTCCGCAGCCATGGCCAATGCGGAAAACAAAGCCATGTGGCTGACCGAGGTCATATCCGGGAAAAGGCCATCCAAGGCCAATTGAGGGTCCAGCCAGAAAGACATCAGCTTGCTGAATGCCGTCACCCCGATACGTCTTTTCCCGAGAAACAGTCGAACGTTATCCGGATTGGCCTCCAGCCCGAAGATCAGGGCGGAATCACGCAAAAAATCCATATAGGGTTTTAGCTTATGAATGTTGATCTTCTGGTGATCGATGGTGACGACGATGTGAGGCTTGACACGGGCTTGATAAAGGCTGTTGATGGCGGAGTCACAGGCGATGATCAGCGCCCGGTCCCCGATCTTCTTCAAATGGTCCAATGCGTCGTCCAGCGATGGACCCGCAGCCACGCAGATGGCCGGAAGACCTTTGAATTTTCCTTTCAATTGCCGCATGGGGGTTCCTGCGAAAAGGCTGGGCAGGTTTTCGATATTATTGGTAAACATCCGTTTACCAAAGGTTTTCACGGTATGCCAGGTGCCCTTGGCTTCGCGGATATGATCGGAAAGCCGGCTTTTCAAGGATTGAAGTGCCTCGCCAAAAATGGTTTCATAGGCTGGATGAATCATAATTGGACTTTTCCCAATACAGATTCTTTCTTTGAACCGGGCAACGATTGTTGGGATTGATATCCCCTCCCCCACAAACAACTCGACCCTGTCGTCGGTGATCAACGGCTTCAGATCGACCATTGTCAACGCATCATGAAAAAACTGAATAGACGGTTCCAGAATGATGATCCGAGGCTTTCCGAAGTTCTGGTTGGCAACCAGCTCAAGGGGCAGGTATCCCAGCCCCATACCAATCAGAAATAGCAGGTCATGGGCCTGGTAATGCCAGTCGGCGACCATTTTTTTTACCGCACCGGCAGGCGTCCGGTTTCCATAAAACAACGCCATGGACTGTTTCCTGCGGTCGGCACCGGTTGGGTTACCTGTGGCATTGTTCAAAGTTTCCGGATTCTTATATGCGCTCATCAATCGCCATGCATCCGGGAATCGCTTTTTCAACAGCCGGACGTTCCTGGAAAAACAGGTCTCGGTTTTGCGTGTCTTTTTTTTCTTGCGTTTCATCCGTTTTCGCCAAATTGTCTTAAAGGGATGTCGGAGCGCAATTGTCCCGATCGATATGCATTGAAAGCATCCATGATTCGATCGACCAAAGGCCCGCGGCTAGACAACGATGCGGCAATCCGCTTGGTTCGTTGTTTGTATTGTGCGTATAGGGCCTTGTCTTCACATAGCCTGATGGCCACATCGCTCAAGTCACCATAATTTTTAATCTCCGGCAAATCCTTGACGGCAAGCCCGCCATCTCCAAAGGACAGGCTCAACGCCGGCAATCCTGCTGCCATGGCATACACGATGGCACTCCCGCCACCGGGCTGTTTCGGGTTGATGTAGGCATCGCAAATATCGTAAACGGACATGATATCGTCATGGAAACCGGCAAAAGTACATCTATCGTATAGCCGGCTGCTATTGTCGACGATTCGTTCATAAGCATCGAAATGGCCGACAAACAGGATATGGGCATTGGGTGATGCCTCGACGATCTTTCCGATCATTTCCAGAAAAGCGTCATCGACCACATGGTGCAATCTCATGCCAGCCACGGCAAAAACGAAAGCCGACGCGGGCAGATTCAAATCGCTTCTGGAAACTTGTTTTATCTTTTCAGGCGTCTTGAACCCGGGATGCTGTTCAAAAAGATATTTGTCACGGATGTCTTCGGCATCTGCCTGCCTGAGCATGGGTTCAGTTGCCTGGTCCCAGGTATGAAAATAGTTTGCCGTCGTGAGCGGCAGGCCCGCTGCAGTGGGATACATGAAGGTAAAACGGGATGAGGCGTATAGCTCGGATATGACATTACGGGAGCCAACGGTCAGAATCATTTCCGGATCGTATTGATTGATGGCCCGGATGCACGCGAGGATGTCTTCGTCCTCAAAACCGGCGGATGCGGGTTGAAAAAGGGAGATGTCGCGACCCGCATAGTTCACCGACCGGATGTTTGCGTATTCCCCCATAACATTGGCATTGAAAGGAGGTACCATGGCGCCATTCGGAATGGCGTTGAACTCGCAGGTGTTGACGATCATCACGGCTTTATCGAAATCCTGTGACAATATTCTGGCAAATTCCAGGGCATCCCTGGTTGGTGCGTGGGGCGGCTTCAGCAGTTGTTGAATCAGGATGACCACGCGGTCCGATACTTTTCCGGATTCCTCAATGTCTATTCCGTGGTTGTCTGCGAGATCCCTGACTTTATCGACAATTTGAATGAACAGGTCCCGCTGGAAGGCTCGGGTAAAGGCCGTTGCGATGGCATTTCGATTCTTTTCCGGTGCGTTAAACAGGAGACCGGCGATCGCGTTGAGATGACCGACATCATAGGCAATGGTTTCATTGCGGTTCAGCAAGAATGCCGCGACTCGCTCCAGATAACGTGCATCTCCTGAAATCTGATACAATGCCGATCCGCAAAGGATGCGCACGAAGGGTGTGCCCGACCGGGTTCCCTTTTGCAGGCCGGCGGCAATGAACTTGTAGGTGTGCGGATCGATGCTTTCCTTGAACTGGCTGCTGGTCAGCAGGGTTCCCACTTGCAACATGGCCAGTCGGTCCTGACGGCTGAGTGTGCATTTCTTCTTTTTAATCAGCGCAAGAAAGTCTTCGAGTGTCATATTGAAATTTCAAATTTTAAATTGTCCGATTTCTGGCTGGACAACGCAAAACGGCATTAACCGGCTTATGGATAGAGGAAAAAATCAGCTACGCGGCGTACGGGCGACCGTGTCCCGGTAGAGATCGGATATCTTGATCAATTGTGCCATGTTGCGCCGTTCCATATTGCGAAATTCCCTGAAAATGCCGGCGATGAGATTGACTATCGCCTTGTTTTCGCGATTCGTTCTGATCGCAACCAGATCAGCCCCCATGGGTATTGAGACCAAATTCATACCCGTAAGAAAATCCTGCATTTGGATCAAATCATTTTCAGATATGTGTTTGATCTCGATAAGCGCCAACTGAACAGATGATCGTTGCGGGTCAAGACTTTTTAAAACCTGCAAATCGTGCCCTTCCGTATCGATCATGAGCAAATCCAGATCATGCAGTTGATGCGCATCCAAAAGTTGATCCAATGTCTTGCATGGCACGGCTGCCTGTTTGATGCTTGCGGCATCAACACCATGAGACAATACAACATTCGGATCGACGGAAGCCAACATGGTACGGTCTTCCGGATAGTAAAGGGTAACCTCCCCTTCAGCAGCCGAAATCGCACAATTCTCCGTTACAACGCCCGGAAAACCGGCGACGTTCATGTTTAATTGTGAGTACACATGCGGTAACGGCTCAACCATGACTCCGCGCCAATTGTTTTGTGCCAAACGCTTATGGAGATAATTGTCACCGGAAACGCTATCATTGGCGCCTATCTGACAGAACTGAAACATTTCCCTGCCGTTTACTGGACTTAAAGAATCCAATAAATATTCAACGACCAGTCTTTGCGCTGTATTCAATTCTTGTATATTGACACCCATTTAGATTGATTCCTCCCATGTTTGAAAAAGTTACCCAATCGCCCGCCGGCAGGATCGCCGTTTTGCACTTTTTCCATTTGTACTCCCACCCCATTTTCTTGTTTTTTTTGACAGAAACTGGGGTGTAAGGCACTAAAATAAGCCGTTAACTATTAGCCGTTAGCGCCTGGTTTCTTTGTTTCATAGATTTGCAAGACATCCGGGCCTAAACTGGCGGGTAGATTCGTGGACTTCAATAATGCATCGAAATTCTTTTGCCCACTGCCAATGGCTTAATTTCAGCAAATTAAACCTATGGCTCAACCCGGGCGACCCGAACCGGCCTTTATCCTGGGAATCAATCAACACCTGCGTGAAATTGAGACGGTATCATTGTAATGAACTGGAACGATTTTATATTAAGGGAACTGAGCCGAATTGGGTAGGCGCGCATAAATAACCGCACTTCTTCCCATCCCCAGTTCTGCCAGCTTTTGATAAAACGCCGTCAGGTTGTGTTCTTGGCCTGTATTCAACCAGGCCGCTTCGAAACCAGACACCTTTTGTCCGACATGGTCTTGAAATCGTTCATCAGAATAATAGTCGTTACCGGTAAGCAACAAAAATTCCAGGGGAAAAGATGTGTCGCGCGCAACCTCGACAAGTCCGGCCCGTTCAATTAGTCGTTTGAGTGATTCGAAGTCGAAATAGTTGATGTGATCGGGATAGCTGATCCAAGGCGGGTCCATTTTGGTTTTGCCGAGCCAGACCATTTGTCCGGGACTGAAATCGTTGGGAACGCATACACGTATGAGCCCACCCTCCACCAAAAAACGTACTGATTGGCGAAGCATATCCAGCGGATTGAGGACATGTTCCAAAACAAATTGAAGGTTGATAAAAGCGTATGACATCCGTGGAGCAAAATCCGCATTTTCAAACATGGATTCAATCACATGCAAACGGAATTTCCTCAGATAGTCGGCGGCCTCACAATTGGGTTCGAACACGGAACTGTTCCACCCCTTATCCATGAAAAACCGGGCAAGCAAGTTGTTCCCCCCACCGATGTCGATCATTGTCAAAGGTGCCCCTTCGGGAATCAGATCTTCGACTTGTTCATGGATATGCCTTAATTCTCGATTGGCCTGTAACCCCTCTATTTGTCGGGCAATAAAGTCCTCGTTTACAGCTTGATAGTCAATGTGACCTTTATCCTGGTGGTATTGCTCTTTGTATAATACCTCCAGTTTGGTGTCGTCAGGCAAGGGATGTAAATGGCGGTAGCCGCAGACCTCGCATTCGATGACCCGGTGGCCTTCACGCTGCCATTCGTGTGTCCATCGATGTTTTGTCGTATCACGCGTCATTGGTGCGCCCCTTCTTAAAAAAAGCTTTATAATCTATCAGCAATTTTCCTTTGATACATCTCTTTTGCCAAATGCAATTTTAACAGCGCTTCTTGATGTGTTGGATTTTTTTTACATAGTTCTGAATATAATTTTACCGCCTCCTGATGATTGTTTAACGCTGTAAGCGTTTCTCCAAAACTCATTTTTAACGAATCACCAAGGTTGCTTAACCAATAATATGTATTCCCATTTCCAATTCGATTTTCGAATGAGCCATCTTCACGATACAGCAATGATCTAAAAATGGAAGCTGCTTGACTATTTTTTCCAATTTTCGATAGCAATGTACACAGCAAAACCTTAGCAGGAAAATTTTCTGGATAAATCGCCAATATGTGTTCATAGCAGTTTATGGCAGCTGAATGATCCCCCATTTTCTGATACGTCATTCCGACCTGCAAGTGTGTATCAAAATGATTCTTGTTTTGATTTAAAAATGTACTGAATAGTGTTATCGATCTTTCGTATTCTTTTGATTGACGACAAATAATACCCAGAAAATAAGATCCCCATAATCTCATTTTTGGATAATCAATTAAACTTTTAATAATTTTCTTGGATTCCTCAATTTCACCTGAGAACGCAAGGCTAAGTGACAATTGTAATTTCATATCCAGGTTATTTTGATGGGATTTACAAAGATCCCTTAGTATCCTTACCGATTTGCCAATTTCTCCCGATTCCCGTAAAAAAATAGCATAATAGAATCGAATTAGAATATTTCCTGAATCTTCATTCATGGCATTTTGAAAAAAATTTTCAACTTGCCCGACTTTTCCCAAACTACTCCAGCAAAACGCTATATTTATTCTCAATCCGATATAATTCGTTCCGCAAGATTTCAGATCGCTAAAAATTGATTCTGCCTTAAAAAAATTTCCGGCATATCGGTAAAGCGTTCCCAGGCTCATTTTCGCAAAGAAATTTTTTGGATCAATATTCAATATATTTTCGATCAACGCCACACCGGTTGCAAAATTGCCCTTTAACCCATGGCAAAGTGCTGAATTCAACGTTACACCAACATGCCCACCTGACGTGCGAACCAATTCAGATATAAGAGGATCAGCTTCATGATAATAACCAAAATCACGATGGATGATTCCTAAATTCAATTGAACAAAAGGATGATTAGGGTAAGAGTGCAACTTTTTCAATGTATCAAGTGCTTTATAAAAATTACGGTTCGCTGCATAGCTTAAGGATAAAAGGATTGCTGCCTGTGTATTGTGAGGATGAATTGTCAGTAATTGAACGAATCTTCCGATAGCTTCATCATATTCTCCAATTTCTCGATTTATAATGCCGTATTGCATTAATATCGAAAGGTTCTGGGGCCATAAATTATAAAATGATGTAAGTAATTGAAACGCATCTTTTGATTTCCCATTTAATGCAAGGCACAAGGATAGGTTTACACCTGCGTCAATGTGTCCATCAAAAGTATCCATCAGTGATTTAAAAATTTTTATCGCATCTTCATTATTTCCATTTTGTCGATGAAACACACCCAAAAATAGTTTGGCAATGGGATTCCCGGGATCCAATTCCAAAAGACGATTTATCTTTTTTATCGCAAATGAATATTGTTCCAATCCATGAAAACAGAGTGCATAATTAAGCAGGACACCGATATGATCTGAATCTTCCTCCAAAAGATCTGAAAAAATCGCCTCGGACGCTGAATAAAATCCACATTCACGGTTTATTACACCTAAGTATAATCGGTTTAAAAATGAATCTTGATCATTGTCAATGATCTCCCTAAAGCATTCAATGGCATCATTATACCTCCCATCTTTAACAAAACTTAACGATAAATTGAACACCAAATCACAATTATTGGGATGTCTTACCAATAGCTTATGAAAGATAGAAACGGCCTTTTCTATACGGCCATTTTCTCGAAAAACGATTGCCTGGTAAAATCGGCATAAAAAATTATCAGAATCGCGCTCCATCACAAAGTTAAATGCAGTCCTGGCGTCCTCTAACAATCCTTGCAGCCCGTAAGTAAGTCCCAAATTGATGTAGGCTGACAATAGATTTTTATCCCCGATATCAATTAATTCCCTGAATAGACGCTTTGCATTTTCAAAAGCGCCGGCTTCTCGATAAAGTTCCCCCAAATTGAGTTTGGCAAGACTATCATTCGGAAACCAATAGATCGTTTTCTCAAAAAATTGTATCGCTTTTCCAAGCATTCCTTTTGATCGATATCGTCCGCCAATATTGATCAACATATCAATGCAATTTCTGCCGGAATTCCCTTCCTGTTCAACCAATTTATTTAATTGACTGAAATTATTTTGATCAAAATATAGTTCCGCCAAGCAGGTAGTTGATTCTGCGTAGGAAGTCTGTATTTGTTTGGCATCCAAGTATTCTTTTATTGCCTTATCGATATCACCATTTTCATAATGAATTCTTCCTAGTTGAGTTCGTGCTCTTCCTGTTAATAGACCCTTTGCGATTAATTTTTCAAATATTTTTTTGGCTTCAGGATAGCGGCTTCTATTTTTCAGAATCATTGCTTTGCCAAATGTAATCCACGCATTATCCATTTTATAGTTTCTCCGAACCATCTTATATTTTAAATCAACGTGATTTGTTCGAATAGCCCTGATTTCACATTACATTCAGTGGCGGATTCAACAATGGACAACACTTATAAGCGCAGATAGACTATTCCGAATGATGCGGTTTAAGGACTGGACGAAGCGTAGTGAAGGTGAAGCGGGGCTTTCGGGTGGATTTGCTTTTCAGGATCAGGATATTGTGCCGCGGATCCTGGTATCCTGCTTTCAGGGACAGGGCTTTTTCAAAGCACTTCCGGGCGCCATTCCAGTCCTGCATGAACAGCAGGATGGCGCCCAGGTTGTTCTGGGCGACTTCGAGGTCGGGTGATATCTCCAGCGAGCGTTCGTAGTGTTGCCCGGCTCCTATAATGTCTCCTCGTTTGAGTGCGAAGTTGCCAAGGTAAAAGTTGCGCAGGGCCAGATCGTCGTTATCTGCACAAATGTCTTCCAGCAGGCGTTCGCCCTCCTGGAAACGTTCCATCTTAAAGAGTATCGTACTCAATGCGAGATCGGCTTTCGCCCCGTTCCCGTATAGACTGTGCAGGGCGCTGCGTATTTCGGCGGTATTGTGGCGAAGAAGTGCTTTTTTTTCATTTTCGCGTTGTTCATCTGCTTGATGGCTGATGTTTTCACAGTGGATTCTATAAGTGACCAGCGGTTCGGGCAGATATGCGACAGGATTTTTGGCGGCGATCCTGAGCCAGAGGTCGTATTCTTCGTTGAAGGAGTAGTTTTCGTCGAAACCGCCGGCCAGTTCGAAAGCCGAGCGGCGAACCATAGCGGCGGAAGTGGAGGGGATACGGTTGCGCTCAAACAATTGTCCAAGGAAGGCGTCACGGCGGTAACCGGGATAGGTGATGACCTGCCCAGTGGGCTTGCCTGCTTCATCGCAGTATTCGACGTCGCAGAAGACCATTGCCGCGTCGTTGTCACGTTCCAGTGTCTTTACCTGTTTTTCCAATCTTGTGGGAGTACTGATGTCGTCGCTGTCGAGAAAGGCTATCAGCTCGTTGCACGCCAGCTTTACGCCCGTGTTTCTAGCGGCTGAAGCGCCGCGTTTGGGCTCGTGTGATACGATCAATTTACTTGCAAAGTGTTTTATCCGATCCAACGTAGCGTCGGTAGATCCGTTGTCCACGACGATGATCTCGTCCGGAGCCATCGTTTGGGCCAGCAGGCTCTCTATGGCCTCTTCAATGTAGTCGGCACAGTTTAAGGCCGGGACCACCACCGAAACTTTCAGCATGGCGGCACCTTTCCGAGCAGCATGGAGGCACGTTCGTGTGTTGGATCAAAGTCAAGACAGTTGAGCAGGTAAGCTCTTGCAGCCGTTGTCTCGTGTACACGAAGCGATAGTTCCCCGAGGTGCAGGTTCACGCCGGAGGGGTTGAAGCCCGTGGGTAAAAGCGCCTTGAAGATCCTGCGTGCAGCATCCTCCTGGCCATGGACCTTCATATGGGAAGCGGTATTGTAAGCCGTCCTGAGCACCGTGGGATTGTCGCACCCTGCGGTCGCGGCCGCTATGAGCCTTGCTATGTCGATCTCCTCGAAAGGGGGTGGGTGCAGTATGCCGGCCGCTTTTAACGCTTTTTTTGCAGCGATTGTGTCGGTTTGATCTGCAATACGAAAGAGAAGGTAGGTGTCGGCCTCGTCCGAGTCGGCTTCACCGGTGCTGAACACGCCCGCCGGCGCCATTTTTCTTATCAGCGGGTTTTCGGCATTGATGAAGCCGCCTCTTCCCGACAGAAGAACAAAGTCGTCGCCGTTCCTGACTGCTTCGGTAATGGCGTAAAGGTTATCTCCTGCGCTGTCATCGCAGGAGACAATACGTGAGGTTTTATTGCGCCAGGAAAAACGACAGGCGTAACAGTGCGCCCTGACGGAATTTTCACCAAGCATTTTTTCGAGTTCGGCGGACATCACCATCACGCTTTGCGAACGAAGTCGCGGTACAATTTTCATCATGCGCACCTGGTTGAGCAGGCTTGCAGCCAGCAACGCTGAGGCAAGAAACAATCCAAAGGTGCTGTCGATGAATTCCGCAGGCAGTACGGCGTAAAGAAGCCCGGCCAGCATTATCCACATAAGGTGCAGGGGCAAAATAGCACGCTTGAAGGCGAAGTTGAAGGGCGCGCAGGCCATGAGGAGGAGCAAAGTGGACAGCGCACATGCACCCACCAGCTCATTTGCCCGGTCGATTCCGGTAAGCAGCACAGCAAAGGCCAGCAACACCAAAAGTCCCCCGGACAGCCACCCCCTCAGGGAGGTGTTCCACTTGTCGCCAAGGCCCTTGAAGAAAATGAGGTGCTCTGCCAGCATCGCCGCGAATTGGGCAAAAATGATTCTTCGCGCCGGATGGAAACGGGTGTTCAAGGGAGTTCTGGCTTTTCCGGTAAACTCCCGGAACGCCCGTCCGATGATCCTGTAACGCCACCCAATGCTTCCCAGCCTGGAAAGAAGCACATAATTCAGGGCTTCGAAAACAGCCAGCCAAACGGCGTACCAAGCCGACATCTCAAGGATCGGACCGAGGCCTGAGTTTTTTGCAAGGAGGGACGCCAGCAGCACCAGCCAGCAATAGACGGGAAAGTTGGTTTTGAAACAGACCGAAGCAGAGCCGAGCAAGGCCAGCATCCAGAGATGCTTTTGGGACACCTCCGGGAAAACAAAGAGCCCCACCAGAATAAGGGCAACGATCAGATGGAGGTAGTTCTCGACAAGGGCATGACGCGAGATGCAAAAATTCGGATAGCTAAGAATAAAAAGGAGTCCCCAAAAAACACCCGGCGGACCGGGTGCGGTGGTGGACAGGAGTAGCAACATCAGCATGTTAAAAAGCGCGGCGGCTGTGGCTGAAAAAAACCTGAAGCCGAGATTGCCAAAACCAAAGAGGCGAAAGCCGAGTGCGGCGAGCATATGACTGCCTGGACCGAAGACAGCACTGTTGGGAGGCTCGAAGTCTGCCCATCCGCCCTTGGCCGCATCGCCCAAATAAAGTCTTCGGGCATCGGGCACGATAAGCTTTTCATCCTGATGCAGGTGCCAAAGTCCTATGCGGCGAGGCAGGGCAAACGGGCCCCAGTACTCTGAATCGAGGTCAACAAGCGAAAAGACATAGATGGTTAGCGCCAGAAAGATTAAAAACCACATTCCCTTAACATATCAACTGTTGGCCTTTTGAATGAAATGATAGCTGGACATGGCTTTCACAGCCGCCGAATTCATATTTTCCTAAATAGAAAGAAATCCTGAGACGGCGTTGCGGTACCGATCTCATCGGCTTGAATGAAGTCAACAAATTCAAGTGCCTGCCCCAAGTTTTCTTTCACATATTTGACTGGATGAAAAACCATACAAGGATTGGAACCAGCGACTTGTTCATTCTGGACAACCAGCTTTCCACAATTGAAATCCTGTTGTTCCTTTAGAGACAAACGGCTTAGATAAGCTTCGCCATGGGTGGTTATAAGAAGATATCCCCCTGTCTTGAGTATCCGTGAAAGTTCCTGTATCCAGGGGATCTGCATGGATTCAGGCAGATGAGTAAACACAGAACAGACATAAACAAAGTCAAATTTATCGTCATCAACATTCAGCGGTGGCTCAAGTTGATTGACCATAAACTGGGCGAAAGTAAGGTTTCGCCTGCACCATTTGATGAGATCGGGATTGTAGTCTGTACCGAAGATCTTAACGCCTTTCCGATCATTCCAATGCCGGATGATACGCCCACATCCACAACCAAAATCTAGAATTTCTTTAAAGTTGCTGAAATCCAGTTCATTCTTTCCCAGAATATCTATTATTCTTTTTACCCACACTTTTCCACCTTCAAAATACCACGAAAGTTCCTGAGTTCCGGTAACCAATGGAAACAGCTTCATGGGTGGGACAGGCAAACCATCCGGGGCCACTGTGTTCATAAGAAGCAATGATTCGATGTTTCGCAGATATATTTGGATATCATCCAGTTTCTTTTCAAGATAATCCATACGACCTTCAAGGCGATTCATAATATCAGAATGGGGTAAAATTTCTCTAGATTTTTTCTTGAGAAAAGCAAAAAAATGTCGATTTTCTTCAAAATTCATATCAATGAGTTGCGATCTGATCTCATCATAATACATGCTTCCCACAACAATAAAAATTTTTTTCCTATCTTCCCGTGTCAATATATTGGGATTTAAGATATCGACATTAAAAAACTTATCCCCCCATTTTAACGGATTATTATCTACAAAATAGTGAATTTTACAGGAAAATCCGTTTAAAGCATCATAAGCTGCTTTTCCTGCACCACCTGCGCCAAATATAACAACCTTTCTTTCGCTGATTTCCCCATTAAAAATCATTTTTTCTATAAAGTCATCAAACATATCTTTCCCCTTTTTTTCCAAATTTCAAAGGATTATTCTCATGTTACGATTAATAAGGAATTAAAATACGGGTTCAGATATTGTACCCGGGGATCAGCTATAGAACGACACGGAAACCTTGAAAAGGAAAAAGCTTGCAGATTAAAATGTGAAGGGTTGATATTATTAAATGTCTATCATACCATCCGGAAGAATAGATCTTCTCGAGTTTATTCCGAAGCTCGCGGAACACTTGCTGCAAATAGGCGGTGGATTTTCCGAATTTATCGTTCTGCGAAGTTCTTGGTATTCAGGGCCGTTCCAAATCTCGTCAAAAGTCTGTTTCAGGAGATTCCCCATCGGTTTCGAATGAATGCAACATGGTCGTACCGTGCCGTCATTGTTGACCCAGCAGTGAGACCAAGGCATTGTGCATATGCCCGGATATGCCGTGTTGCCAGGTTTTTTATCTTCGGCAATCTGCTGAAGCAAACGGGGCAGGACCGCTTGTCGAACAACGGCCTTTTCTTGACGTTTGCATGACGCCGACTGGGAGGGCAGTTCATATTTAAGAGGCATCGAATAAGATAGTCCATTGGCTTCTGCCATCATTCTGGCGGCTTCCAGGTAGTAGAGTTTGTTCCTGTCCCGAATTGGATCGACAATTAGTTGCTGTATGTCTGGAGGCAGAAAGTCGCCTTCTAGTGCCGTTACCATGATAAAGCCTGCTTTGCAGGAAATGGCATACTCGATGAGTTGCGGGATCCCATGTGCGGTCTTGTTGGTAGCGATACAGATGAAATTCATCGAAAATCCAGCCGGGTTGTCTGCTTCGTCGCGCAACCGGCATCCATAGTCGATCTTATCGCGCAGTTTCTCCACTTTGTAAGTCGGCCGTAGCAAACCATAGGTCTCTGGGGTAACGCCGTCCATGGAGATTATGAGTTGCACCCCGTCGTTCACGAATTGTTCAATGCGTTTCCTGCTAAGAAGGGATCCGTTCGTTACCATCGCCGGGCGTATACCATATTCTATGGCGGATTCGTAAAATGAGTCAAAATGCTCGGCCATTAGCGGTTCGCCTTGTCCCTGGAGGTCTACGGCGGTCAAAACGGGAAATAATGAGGTTTTGATTTTGTTGAAAACGGAAAGAGACATATCCTGCCCGACACCCTCCATCACGTTTGTGTTGTAGCACATGCGACAGGCAAAATTGCACTTGGTGGAGCTTTCAAGCCAAATACGGCTCGGGTAACTGGAAACGATTTCTGCTTGTTCCAGTAAGTCTGATTTCATTCTGTCTAAATTATCGGCTTTATTGCTGTCGTATCTGCATTTTTCTGCAATACCCGAAATTGATCTGTATTCGGAAATATCATCGCGGGATAAAGGCTTTGTAACTTCCTTGACATTAGATAAGTCCGATTCGAATGGCTCGAACATTTGGATATTTTTTTCTTTGCTAAAATCTGTAACAGAGAATATCTGTATGTTCAAATCTTCAATTTTATGCATATTTTTTTTAGCAAAGCCCAAAAAATATTTATTGTTCTGTATGTATATAGTGTGGATTCCGTCAGGGATTTGATCTATGGAGATTTGATCGTCGTTGGATTTAGCGTCTATGTATATCGCACCGGCAAATCCTTCTTTTTGGCTAAAAAATTGAAGCATCGAATTTCCACACAAGACGATGAACTTAATTTTGTTTTTTATTATTGGTAAAAAGTGGTATTCTTTTATGGTTCCTGATATCAAAAATGCCTGTTTTTGAACCCCATCAGATTCTCTTTTATATGATATTTCGATTATAACGATGTCTTTAAAAGATTTCTGAAGTAATATCTGAAAAGATTTCTTGGAAAACAGGTGCGGATGTTCAAAATCACAGAATTCGTTTTCTCCAAAAGGAACCTCCAGAACTATTTTCCCATTTTTGTTTAGTAGAGATGCACACTTTTCTACAGCCTTTTTGGGGTTATGAAAATGTTCAAAGACATGGAAGGCAAGAACGGTGTCGAATTTATTGGTACCGAAATCATAATCGGCAAAATCAGTGGCAACGATGTCGATAGGGAAAACTTTTTTGGCTGTTTTTACAATTTCGGGATTAATTTCGCATCCCATGGAACGATGGCCCATATTCGGTAAAAAATTGACAAGTGCGCCCTCACAGCATCCAATTTCTAGAAAAGAAGACGGTCTTTCAGGAATGGCATTTAGTTGTTTGAGAGTTCTCGATCTGGAGGATACAAGACCATCCATACTTTGTTCATCAAAAGTTGTTGTTCCAAGAGTTTCACGATTTGTCACCCAGTAGTCCCACTTGGAATAAAGCGCTTTGCTTGTTTTCGTCGATATAGGAGGGTGCAAAAAAAGGTGTCCACACTCCAGACATTTGTAATTTTGCAGCGGGCCTCCTGTCTTGAATAGTGTACAATGGCCTTTGCATATGGGGCATTCTGGTAAAATTGAAGTCATGATATCGTCTGATATAAACCCGATTTGTTACCTGTTTTATTTCTGATTGAGTTTAGGCGTCTTCTTGCCATAGCATGATTCGGTACAAGCGCTATGCATTTCTTGAAACAGATTAAGGCGTTTTTTTGTTCGCCCCGCATCAGAAATAGTTCTCCGAGGTGAAAGTGAATACCACCGGGATTATGTGCTGTTTTGGCAAGCACCAGGAAGATTGCCTCTGAGCAATCATAGTATCCATTGGATTTAAAACTGCTCGCACGGTTGTAGATGGTCGATAGCGTGAAGCCGAATTTTCTGATGACACTGTTGTCTTTTGAAGAAACCCCCATTGATTTTAGGCGTTTGAGCATTTTTTTAGGCATCTCCGCATACCACCTAACAGCCTCTTGCGGATTGTCTTCGAGAAAGTAGTCACCTATTACAACAAAGTTACGCGGGTTGTGAAAGTTATAACCTTGCTCAAAGACCAGCCTGTACGCCAGTTCAAGGGAACCGGTTTTCGCCAGTGCAGCTATGAGCAAGTCTTCACTAAATTCGGTCAGCACAGGTTTCTGCGCATCGTTTTCGCATAAAACGGCGCATAGGTTCTCCAGTTCTTTACGGGCGTCCTGGTTGAGGTGGACCTTGTATTCGAGCAGTTTGAGGTAATCCTCGGGGCATACATCAAGCAGCTCCGCCTTTATTCCCACCATACGACATACGTCCCACGATTTGGAGAAGGCCTCAATCTGCTGGAGCAGGTAGCCGGTTTTTTCGGGCATCTCGGCCTTGCTGGCCCACTCAGGCCATTCATCTGGCCAGGAAATCCTGAAGAGGGCGTAAACGTCCCTGTCGTCAGAGTCTGCTGGTGCGGTTTTGTAGCTGTTGATATAGCGCAGCACGGGATATTGGCCTTCGGGCTTTTTGGACACATCGTTCATGTTACCACCGTTCTTTTTGCCGGGCCCGCCCCGCTGTGAAATCATCAGGCTGTAGGCGTGCCGTTGGCAGGCCCATTCGAAGATGCGCTGATTGTTTCGCAGGTTATCATCCGATGAAAAGAACCTTGGCTTTTTCGACATCCAGAAGAACCTGGTGCTTTGTACCTGGGCGTAGATGTGCTCACCCTCCGCTACCTCAGCGTCCAACAGCTTGCTGTTATATGCAACGGCATGGGTTCTGAAGCCGGAACCGTAGGTCATTGCCCGTATTTGGAGCATGAAGATGAAAAAACCAACAACTGCGGCTATGGCCTGGCTTATCCCGGCGGGAAAACCGTAGTCGTTTACCAGCATCCCAAGTGTCTGATCCATCGACATCGCGGCAAGGACCATAAGCAACTGAAATAGAATCAGCGCCCGTTTGGGATAAAAGAGCATGGGGACCGATGCAACAAGGTAAGCCACTGTAAAAAGGAGTATCACCCAGCCCACGCTGGGCATCCTGCCGGAAAAAATCGTCAGCAGCACCGCACCGCCAAGCGCAATGCCCAATGCTTCGAGGGCGATTTCTTTTATACGGGGCAGCCGCTTCGTGCCGTCTGGCAAAAGGTACCATTCCACCATCATCCACAGCGTATCCGGAAACACTTTCCAGCCAGGCGGCTTGAACTCTGTCTCGATAGGGGTTTTTGCCCTGCCGGAAAATTCCTTTAGGAAATCCTTGACCGTTTTATAGCGCCAGTGGGCGATGCCGTGCTTTTTTAAGAACTGGTAGATACCCGCCTCGAAGATGAGAAGCGCAACGACACCGGTAAAGGCAAAGCCCAGGAGCGTTCCAAGTCCCACCTTTTCGACAATCCCTATTATGCCTAAAAGTATCAGCAGGTAAGCGGGAAAGTTTGGCTTTAATACCAAGGTGGAGGCAGCCAGCACGCCCAGGGCGTTTAGATTTGAAGTCACCATATCCGGGTCGACGACATAGGTGTATATGAACAGCGCCACCGACAGGTGAAGGAAATGTTCGACGATGGCGTGGCGAGCCAGGAGGAAACGGCTCAGAGTGAGCAGGTAAACCAGTGCAAAAAACAGTCCCAAGGCGCTCGGGGCCATGGTGATGATCGTTAATGCGATGAACAGGTCTCCCAGGTTGGCCGCCAGCATGAAAAAAATACGCAAGCCCCGATTGTTCATGCCAAATAGCCTGAAACCGAGCGCAATGAGCAGATGGCTGCCGGGACCGAAGACCGACGAGTTGGGCGGCTCGAAATCGTTGGCGTTAATGGTGTGGCTGCGCCTGAGATAATAGTAGCGCGAGTCGGGGACGATCAGCTTCTCGTCGTTGTGTATCCACCACAGCGACCGGCGGTTGCCAAGGATGAAGGGGCACCAGTACTCGCTGTCAAGCCCGAGGTAGTGCGCCACAGTGCTGGCTGCGGTCAGTGCGATGAGCACAATGTAACAGCTTTCAATCTGATTCATGTATAAAACATTGTTCCGCAGCGGTTGATCAGCCCACTGATTTTTTGTACCTGTTCATGGGGTAGAAGCAGCCAATACTTGTAAAGCACAGCCGGTAAGCGTTTGCAGGGCGCCGTAGATGCACGGCTTCGGGCACGCAGACGTATGGGGAATACTTCAAGTGCCCGGTAACAAAGCAGATATGGTGTCCTGTGAACGCTTACGATCTTTTTATCTCGTTGCAGGACCGGTGGCGGTAGGCATCCGGGTGCGGGTAAATGTGACAGTAGCGGCATATCTCGTTTATATCGCCGCCGCGCAGCTTGCCCATGAACTCCTCGCGGGCGGCCGAGTGCCACCATTTACGAAAATCGTCCTCGAAAAGATTCATGAACGCATTGTCTTTTTGCCATTGCCGCGTGTTTGCCTCATTGAGGGCGCAGCAGGGCTGTATGTGTCCAGAGGCCAGCACGAACGGCTCGGTCCACTTGACGCAGTGGGACATGGGCTTGTCACAGGTAACGTTTTCGTTGAAGACGTGGAAGACGCCCTTTTTCTTGCAGTAGGCCTTAACCTCCTCCACCCATTCCCTGGAGGGAGTGACTGCGATGTCGGAAACTTCGTCAAAGGCCAGCATGTTGGTCCAGTAGATAAGCGGTGCGCTGTAGGCACATTCGTAGTCGGCGATCTCGGCAACAATATCCACGTAGTCCTTCATCTCCTTGACGTTATGCTTGTTGATGATGAAGTGGAACCACAACTCGGGGATCGGCGACTTCAGCTCCCTTTTGAGCTTGACCATATCCCATATATTCCTGATTACCGTTTCAAAATTCGAGCCCAGGCGGTATTCGTTGTAGGTTTCGGCGTGGGCGTTTTCCAGCGAAACCCACAGCTTGTTAACGCCAAGCTCAATGCACTCGCGGGCGATGGAGGCATCAAGCTTGTGAAAATGGTCAAAGAACTCCACGAAGGCTTTTCGCTCGGTTTTCATATAGCGCACCATCTTCATGTAGTCCTTGTTGAGAAATGACGAACCGATGCCTGTCATCCCGATCCATCGCAGGCGGGGAAACTGGTCCACCACGCGTTTGAATTCTTTAAAACTCATGTGGCGCGGTTTTTCCGACCAGTAGGTATGTTCGCACATTTTGCACTTTAAGTGGCAGTGCGTCGTGACCTCAATCTCAATCTGCTTGGGGTAACCTGCTATTCCCGGGAATCGGCGGACCACCGGATCGAGCAGTGCAAGCCCGGCGTCGCGGCTAAAGAGTGTGGCCCAGATGTATGACCAGGCGTTTTTGATGTCACGCCTGTCAAGCAACCAATGCTTCAGATACATCAGCTTGTATTTCGCAATCGGTAATAGTTCAAGACGTCTATTGTCCATCAGCTATACCCTTGGCGTTCTTTATCATCCCGCGGTAGACGCCTCGGGTCGTCCGCAAGATTTTTTCGTTGTCGTTTCTCTGGTTGATGGCTTTGTTGGCCTTGCCTGCCAGCCGTTTTCTCAGTTGGGTCTCGGTCAGAAGCCTTACAAGCTTTGCCGCGAAATCCTCGGGGTCGCGGTGGTCTGCCAGAAAGCCGGTCTCGCCGTCGGTGATGTACTCCGGTATCCCCCCCACGTTGCTGGCAACCAGCGGCGTACCCAGCATCATCGCCTCCACCATGATCAATGGCGACATGTTCTGGTATTGTTCGGGCAGCACAAGCGCCGTGACGTTTTGCAAATAATGACGTACGGTATGGGGCGGTTGATGCCCGAGAAACTCGATGCTGCCGGCAATGGCGTGTTCATCAATGAATCGCTCGAAGCTCTGCTCGTAATCCTGGGCGAACTTGGCTCTGCCGCCGATGATATAGAGCCTGGCATCTGGTACCTTCTCCAGAATGTGGGGCATGGCCGCGATGGCCATGTGCACGCCCTTGCGGTCATTTAGCCATCCGGCGAAAAGGATGCTCTTTTCAGCCAGGCCCAGGTCGGGTGCGGGCGGCTCGTCGGCATACTCGATTGGCAGTGTCAGCGGGACTACGCAAATCTTTTCCCGCGACAGACCATAGCCTTCCAAGACACCCGCCGAATGCTCCGAGAGCACGATGAAGCGGTCAAGCAGATCGAAGCAATTGTCGAAGATCGGCCGCCTCACGGACAAAAGTGCCTTTTGCACGATGGTGAACATCTTGGGCAGGCAGCAAAGGCATTTGGTTGAGTGCGCCTGCCTGCAAAAGCTGTTGTCGGGCAGGCTCAGCATCGCCTTGGGACAAAAGTGCCAGTAGTCGTATATGGATATGCATGTTGGTATTGCTCGCGCGGCCGCTTTTCGCACCAGAGAAAAGGTCAGAAACTGGAAGTTATGAAAGTGGACAACATCGGGTTTTTCGCGCTCTAACAGTTTGTCGAAGGCGCCAGCCGCTATCGGGTCATATTGCAGGGCGTACCATTTGGCGACCTCAACATATTTGGAGATTGATTCGGGCAGAAAGTCTTCAATCACCTTGATCGGCTCTACCACCATGGAAGCCGGCCCTTCACCGGCTGGGGGATTGTCGAACTGTAGCGTGACGATAACCACCTGGTCGCCGTGGTCGGCGCTCATGCGTGCCGTTCGATAACAGGCCTGTTCGGCACCGCCCACGTGGTTGTGCGTCTGCCGGAAGTAATTTGTTACGTGGAATACCTTCATCCGGCGGGCTTGCCCGCCGTCGGCCAGTTGCTTTCAACGGCTCTTAGCTCTTCGGGTGAATTGACGTTGATGTAGTGATCACAGAGCACGAAGGATTTTACCCTCGCGCCCTCGTCAATGGCGCACTGGATAAGATCGGGGAGCTCTTTTTCGTTGCGGATGTGGTTGATGGGTACTTTCTCGACGTAATCGAAAATTTCGGGCCTGAAAATGCAATTTCCTGTACCCATCAGATCATTAAAGGGTCTGTCGGGTTTCTCGATCAAACGGAAAATCGTGCCGTCGTCGCCCTGGATGATGCCGTAGGTCTTCTTGATCTGTGCGGGATCAGGCTGAATAACGATCCCGCACAAAGCAAAAAGTCCCTCTTTTTCGAAGGTGGCCATCATCTGGGCATGGTTGCCGTTTATGATCACTTCGTCACCCAAAAAAAGGCAGAAGGATTCACCGCCCAGGTTGGGACGGGCAGCCTCTATCGCATTTACCAGCCCCCGCCGCTCGTGCTGGATGCGGTAGCTGATGCGCTTGCCGTGATAATTGATGCCGTACTTGTTGATAATGTCCTCGGCCTGATAGCCGACGACGATGACAATCTCGCCAATTGCGTCGATGGACAGCGCGGCGTCGAGGCTGTACTCGATCAGCGGTTTACCGTGCGCATTTATCAGACATTTATTGGTGTCTTCGCTGAGGTCTTCCATCCGCTTCCCACGACCTGCCGCCAGGACTAACGCTTTCAACGCTCACCGCCCTATGGAGAAAAGATTTTCGTTTTCGCCGATCCAGCGCATAAGCATCTCTATCCCTTCGCGGGGAGCAATCCGGGGCTCCCAACCCAGATGCCTGCGGGCTTTTTCGATGTCGCATACAAAATAATAGAGGTCACCGAAGCGCTCACCCGCGAAGGCTATGTCCAATTTTTTTCCGACGATTTCCTCAATGACGTCGAGGCATTCCAGGAGAGAAAGGGTATTTAGCGGTCCACCGCCGATGTTGTAGACACCTGGAACGCGTTTTTCATAAAAGGCGTCAAAGGCCCTGGCCACATCGCGGGCATAGATGATATCGCGAACCTGCTTGCCGTTGTGGAAGACCTTGAGCGGCAGGCCCATGAACCCCCTGATGGCGAAATTCGCCACCCAACCGTGATCTTCGCCGCCGAACTGCCTGGTGCCGTATATGCCGCTTAGTCGGAAACTGGCGGCCTGTAGGTTGTATGATTCGATGAACATACGCACATATATGTCCCCGGTCATCTTGGAGGCATGAAGAGGGGTTATGGTCCCGCGCAGGGTCGGGAGGGTCTCGTTCAGCGCCATTGGCTCGCAACGATATCGAGTGGGTTCCTCGATCAATTTCTGGTTTATCTGGTCGCCGTATACGTGGATCGTGGCGCAGGAAGCAGCTGGTATGCCATGTTTGTACGCAGCGCCAAGCACGTTGTGGGTGCCGATGACGTTGGTGGTAAAATCCAGGTCGTAATCCTCAAGACCGATGGTCATCGTCGGCTGGGCGGCGGTGTGAATGATGTAATCGCATCCGCTTAGGGTGTCCGACAACTGCTCGAAGTCGCGTATGTCGCCCTTTACGCATTGCACGCCCATCTGCTCAAGGAAGCACCAATTAAAGTCCCGGGCCTCGTCGGCGGAGTAAGGGTTACGCTGGAGTTCGTGCTTGGTCATCAGATCGAAGCTGATTACCTCGGCGCCCTTTTCCAGATAATATTCACAGACGTGTGAACCGAGAAAACCACATCCACCCGTAACAAGTACCTTCATACGCGATCCCCCATAGCTAAATAGTGTCTGTCCAGAAATAGACAAATTGGGTCGAGATCAAGGCTTTGGAACATTTTTACCGCAGGCATATGGTTGATATTGTCGAGGATAAAAATGTTCGTATAACGCAGATATCGGGCAAGTTGGCCATTTCCGGATGGGCACTAAACAGTTCGATTGGCCTGCCTGTCTGCCCAAACCGATCCTCATCCCTCTTGGGGCACGGTCTCTAATGATAGCACACCGAGAAAAAAACTTGCCATGATCGTTTGGGTCCCCAATATGATGAAGGTCACCGATGGTATGACAGTCCTAAGTGCCCTGTCCAGTATGAGAGGACCAAAGTCTTGTCGTGCCCAATTTTGTACCGACACACCCGCGCCTACGAGGCCCAAAACGACCAGTGAGATGCCGATACCCAGAGAGGCTTCCAGCGAAAAGTAGTCGGCGGCTTTGACCAAGATTGATTTTTTTGGCAGCAGGCGGCGAGATATCGCGAAGGTTTTGGAAAACAGAGAGGTCAGGATGGATTGGAAACCCAAGATGACTGCCGTGGCGGAGAACAGCAGGGTACTCGTGTCGAAGCCGACGCCCCTGATTTCCAGTGGGCCGTGCAATAATCTGCCCCCCATAAGCAAACCAGTTATCATCAGAACCATCCCCGGGTAAAGGAATAGCCAGTTGGGGCTGTATAGAAGCATGAAACGGAGGGTGCGCCAGCCGTCCCGCCAGGTGCGCAGGTGCGGCCTGCCAGATCTGCCGTCGCAAGACAGGGTTGTGGGGACCTCGGCGATCTTCATTCCCATCATGGTTGCCTTGATGACCATCTCGATGGCGAACTCCATTCCCCTGGCCATCAGTCCCAGCTGCTTAGGCATCTGCCTGTCAAACCCCCTCAGGCCACAATAAATATCACCGGCCGGAGACTTGAAAAGGACTTTGCCCAATGCCGTGAGCACCGGGTTGCCTAAGTATTGGTGCAAGAAGGGCATGGCTCCGGGAGCTATACCGCCTTGAAACCTGTTGCCCAATACCAGGTTGTAGCCCTCACGCAGCTTGTTGACGAAAAGCTCCAGTTTGGAAAAGTCGTAACTGTCGTCGGCGTCGCCCATGATGACATACTTGCCCCGGGCCTCCTCTATGCCTCCCCTGAGGGCACCGCCGTAGCCTCTCTCCTCAACGTGGACGACTCTGGCGCCTGCCTCACGCCCGATTTGCTGACTGCCGTCGGTGGATCCGTTGTCGGCGACCAGGACCTCGCCCCTTATGCCAAGGTGCGTCATCTCCTTAAAGGCTTTGGCGATGCAACTTGCAAGGGTTTCCGCCTCGTTAAGGCAGGGCATCAATATTGTCAGTTCCAGTTCTTCCTTCAATATACCGATCCTTTCCGCAATGTGTCAACGATGTTCGTTTTCGAGTTCGGTTCTGAGGTGTCGGCAATCGGTTCCAGGCGTTTTCTGGTATCCGGCCTGCTGACTCTGAAAAAATCGATAAAAAACTTCCAGAATCCGTAAGTGAAGAGTATTGCCGTGAGTGCGGCCAAGGTGGCCGAGTCGCTAAATCCAAGCCCGCTTTTCTTGCGGATCCAGCAGACCACCAGGCCAAGGCAAAGGGCCGCCGGCAGCGAGGATGGCCATATACCGAGCGCTCCTGTTGCCACGGCGGCCGGTAAAGCTATCGCCGCCATCAGGATGGCGATCGGCGCAAGGTGTATGATACGGAATAAGCCGTGTGTTATCACGTTGTATGCGGAACTACTGCCGTAGGAAAGCAACATCCGCTTGAAGCGCTTGGGCGTGTCTGCCCTGTGGTGCTTTACCGCCGCCTGCGGTGTGAAAAGTACGGTGTAGCCCGCATCCTTGAGACGCTTGTCGAGATCTACGTCCTCACCGGGGAACATGGAGGGGCGGAACCCCCCTGCCGCCATGTAGAGGTTCCTGCTATAGCAGGAGTTGCAAGAGGCATTGTGCGAAACGTGGCTGATGTGTTTGTTGGGCTTAACGTAGTCTGCGACGATGCCGATGGCGCACAGGAGGGCATCAACCTTCCTGGCGTAGGCGTTGTCGTCGGGATGTCCGCGCTGGACGCCGCCCACGGTGGCCAAGCGGCCCGTCTTATCTGCCTCGAAAATCTCCACGAGCCTCTCAAGCCAGTCGGGGTCGGGCTCACAGTCTGAATCGGTAAAGGCCACCAGTTTGCCATGGGCCTCAAGTGCGCCAAAATTCCTGGCTGCCGAAGGGCCTTGGTTGGTCTGGTGCAGGTATTTGACCGTGTCGTATTCCTTGACGATCGAGGCGGTGCCGTCGGTCGAGCCGTCGTCGACGACAATTATTTCCGTAAGCTCGTTCGGGTAAGTCTGGGCCAGCAACGCCTCTATGGCGGCGCGGATGTATCGCTCGTCGTTGTAAACCGGGATTACCACCGAGATGGTGGGGCGCTTGGTGCCGCACATCGTGGTCAGCCTCTTCCTGTGAGGTAGTTGAGGAAGTTCCTGCCGCCCCGAAGCTTCCTGTAGAGATCCTGCTTTGATCGGGTCTCCAGCAGGAACTTGATCAGAAAGCCCGGACGCAGGTAGAATTGCCGCAGCCCCTTGTTGACGTGGTCCTCGACCTCTTTTTTGGTCAGCCCCGGATAATCGACAACGGCCGATTGTTCGCCGTCGTTTAGCCACTCGTCCCAGCGTTTGGCCCTGAGCAGTCCTTCCTCTCTGGCATTTTCAAAATAAACCGTTCCGGGGAAAGGCACGGCACCGCTAAATTGTACGGTATCCAACGGGTGGTCGAGTGAGAAGTCCAGGGTCTCCTGCATCGTTTGGCGGGTTTCACCGGGAAGGCCCAGGACAAAACATCCGTGTATTGCCAACCCGGCCTTTTTGGCTGCAACGATGAAACGGCACATTTTCTCCAGCTTGATCCCTTTGCGCATTTTGTCGAGCATTTTCTGGGAGCCCGATTCAAAACCTACCAGTAGCAACCGGCAACCCGCTTTTTTCATATGCCGAAAAAGCTCTTCATCAACTACGTCGGCGCGTGAGTTGACCGACCAGTTGCACTTGATGCCAGATTTGATCAGCAGGTCGCAGAAGGCGTGAGCCCGCTTCTTGTTGACGGTGAACGTGTCGTCTTCAAAAAAAAACTCACCCTCAATGGCCTTCGGCCATTTTTCCAGAACCCATTTGATCTCGGCAACAATGTTCTCGGGTGAACGCAAGCGATAGCGGTTGCCGTGCATGGTCTGAGGCCAGAGGCAGAAGTTGCACTTGAAAGGACACCCGCGCCCACCGATCACGTCGATATACGGATAGTATTTGCTGCCGTCGAAGTAGTCCCACAGATCTAGATGTCCCCAGGCAGGAAAAGGCAGCTCGTCGAGATCTTCTATCAGAAGCCTGTCGGGATTTCTGATGATCGCTTCACCGTCGAGCCAGGTCAGGCCCATTACATCCCCTGGCTCTACGCCAGACAGCACACACTTCGCGTAGTCGCGGACGGTGTACTCATACTCCCCGCGTGCCACGGCGTCCACCTTGCCCCCAGCCTCTCGCAGGGTCTGCCCGTCGCAGACGGTTACATGAGGTCCGACCATAATGATCTTTACACCGGGGGACGCCTCCTTGCATATTTGTGCGCACTCAATATCCGAGTATATAGAGGGCGTGGTGGAGTCGAGAACGACCAGGGTGGGCGCCTTTTCGCGCACAAGTACCCTAAGCTTGTCTTTGCCCCAGTCTTTGGCCGGAAAATCGTATAGCTCAACATCAACACCTTCTTTTTCAAGAACCGCAGTGGTGTAAGCCAGCCAGTCAGGCGCTCTGAGCGCACGTCCCCTGGTTCGGGCAGCCCATCTTTGAGTGCGGCAGAAGTCTTTTACAAATGGTTCATTAATGACAAGAACCTTTTTAGTCTTCATGAAAATCTCTTTATTGTTAGGCGTAAGCCTCTAAACTTAAATGGGAAAAATGGCTGTTCATTAAAAAAAACGCACAATCGCACCGCTTTCTGATCTTTATACGCGCGGGCGGCAAATTGTTTTTCAGCCGTCTATTATTTTCTTCTGACGCCTTATGAAGTGCAGTGGATCGGTGATGGTTGGACCGTCGTAGGGATCGGCTTCATTCGTGCCGAACTTTCGCCGGTATTGGTTGGTGAATCCGTCGCAGATGGGGTCGAGCGAGCAGATTGCACACTTGTCCCCCTTTTTGTAGCTCATGTACCTGGTCTTGTCGGCGTAAAACTGGTGAAGTTGTTCTTTAGATTCTGCTAATCGTCTTATATAGTCAGGCATTTTGCTTGACGGATTGTCAACGTCTTCGGAGAACCAACTGCAAAAATCCCATTCATGGCTATCATAACTGAGCTGCTGATAGTTATAGCACTTTTCCTCATGGCCTTTTATCTGACAAAAAGGCATGTATCTTACATTGGTTTCAACACCATGACTGTCACAATACGCGAGAGCCTTCAACAAGTGCCGGGCAAGGTCTGAATGTTTCCCCTGAAAGTCAATGGCCGCCTTTTCCTCCCATTCGTAAAACGGATTGTAGGATATAAAATTAATCGCCAGTGCCCCATTTTCAACTGCAAGGCGCGCCACTTCATATAGTTGATTGCAGTTTTTGTTGGTGATCGTGCAATTGGCCCGCCACCTGGTGCCTGTTTTGTTTAACAATCCAATGGCTGTAGACAGTTTTGCCCACCCGGAATTGTTGCATGTCATTTCATTGTACGTATCACCTATAGCATGGACTGATATGAGAAAATCATGCGTTCCCGCGTCCAACAGCTTATTTAAATTTGTGAGAGAAGCAAGCGCTATGCCATTTGTAATGATAGACGGCCGCAAGCCGATACTGTCGCAATACGAAACAAGGTTTTTTATCTCAGGAAAAATTGTCGGCTCACCACCTGTAATGTCTACACAATCATTGTTGTATTTGTTTTTGTATATAGTGGCGTCACGTTTGCATTCATCCAATGACTTCCATTTGCTGTCGCCGTTGAATGCGTAGTAACAGAATATGCATTTGATGTTGCAACGAAACCCCACGTAGAGAACGGCCCGGCGTGTGAGATCCCTTAGGGTTGTTTTCGGCTCCCTCGCGCATGGGTACCCGTTCGATCTTGTGCAAGATACGGGTGTGGTCTCGTTCACCTGGTCGTCTGGGGGTTCGGGCGCTGGTGTGGGTCGGACGACCTCTTCCCTATTAAGGAAATCACTGGTGGCAGGGAAAAATTCCACGAATGACGGCAATCGTAGTGGGCCATTCCGGCCGAATTGTGCAAAACTACCGAAGTTGAGTACCAAGCGGTTTTCTTCGTAAGACCCGGGTATGAGTTTTTTGGTGAGAGCTGAAAATTCTTCACCGTCTTTGTTTCCAAGCCACTGGCTTCGGTCATGGATACGCGCCATCTCACGCAGTCGCTGCGTGCTCGCCAGGATCATTTGTCCGGACCCGCTGCCGCTGACGAAATGGACCGCGTCAAGACCTTTGGAGAACGCAAGATATAGCGCTTTTGCGATCAGGTCGACGGATGGTGTGGCAGGGTGTTCGAGCAGGCACAAATAGTCGAGGTAGATGCGTTGGTCCTCAAAGAATGCAGCCGTTAGCAACTTGGTGAGCGACTTCTCTCTATCGGGTTCATATTTCCAGAAGAGCACGCTGTTGGGGTGAAATGTTCTGACGAGTCCGGTTCCGAGGTCTGAAAGTGAACGCAGCCGCAATGCATCGGGTGTTTGTGACAGGCAAAGCGCCAGGGCAACTTTGGTATCTTTGAAACTCATTTTCACAATTCGCCTTTGAGCTTATTGAGTAGGACTTTCGCCTGATTGTGCTCGGGGTAGAGCTCAAGACACTTTTCGAGGTGCTGCGTGCCTCCTTTCAAGCGAAAAAGATGATAGTGGGCGCTGCCCGCGAGCCAATTTATGGGGCATTCGGCAGCCAATGACGTCAGTGCTTCTATGGCATTACCGGTAGACCGGTTGATCTGGAGAGTCGCCTTAGCGTAACGATGTTCCCAGTTGGTCTCCGACGCCATGGTGGCAAAAGGCTTCAACGCTTCTCTCTCAAAGAGGCCGGAAGCCGCAAAGTCGTTCCATTTTCGCATCAGGTATGTGGCGTCCTTGGCGAAAGCCTCCCGTACGTCAATTACTTCGGAGGCATAATTGCCTTGGATGTGAATAATCACCACATCCGGAAGGCAGACAACGCTGGAGCCCTGCCGCCAGGCCTGAAGGCAAATGTCGGTGTCGTGGTGGTACTTTTCGAAACCGGTGTCGAAGCCGTAGCGTAAGGGTTCCATGATCAGCATCAATGCACTGCTCAGGGCGGGAACGTAGGGTGTGGAGCAGTCAGGCGGGAGCTCTCGCAGCATGCGGGTCGTCCCGTCGCGATAAATCATGGCGCCGACATGGTTGACCTCTCCGGACTCGAACGTATGGACGCAGCCCACGATCGCTGCGTTGTAGCGTCTTGCCCCCTCAAGCATGATTGAAAGCCAGTCGGGTTCATCTACATAAACATCGTCGTCGATGAAAACGATTGGCCGGGAACCGGCGTAAGCCAGCAGGTTTTTCATGGTTTGCGGATGACTGAAGTCACTGTCTGCGCAGTTGTCGCATACAAGCAATTCGGCGAGTGAGAGATCGGTCGCCTTGAGTCGTTCAATACAATTGGCGGCAACCTTGCGCGAAAGGTCGGGGGTGCATACGGCTACGACGACTTCTTTCATTGTCAGACTCTGTCAATGCGCCAAAGATCGGAGCATCTTCAATTTTTAAAATAGAAGATGCCGTCTTCGGGTTTTATAGATGGTCTCAGATCAATCACAGAACCCGTCAGGATTGGATGAAGACCAGTGCCAGGCATCATCTACGCCGTGCTGTTTGAAAATGTTGACCAACTCGAGGACATCCCGAATATTTACCTTGACGAAGGAAAAACCATCAAATTGCCGCATCACCTCGGTTGCGCCACGGTTCCCCCGGCTGTCGTTATCCATCCCGACCATGCGATAACCGGCTTCCAGCAACTGAAGGCATGCATGGGAGCCGATATAGCCGGCACTGCCGGTTACCATCACGGTTTTGGCATCGTTCATGAAAGGTCCTTTGCCACTATTTTCGAAATTATACTCAATTGAGGAAACCCTCCAATTCCGTAACGGCATCAATCCAGCAATGAAGAAAAAGCCAATACGTTGTGAAGCCTAACCGACAAAGCACCACGCCAAAGGGGTTCCCCTTTTAATCGGCTGATTCGCTTTTTTGCCGATGATCCGATCCATATATTCGGGGGCCAGCCCCTGCCCCGGCCTAATGGACCGCACATTGTCGGCGGTTAAACGCTCTCCTTGGGCAACATCGGCCACGACATACAAGGATCGACGGAACTTGAGGCTTTCTGCTTCGGACGGATTGGGACCGTATGTCGCCTTGCCGAGGGCCATTTCAACCGTCCTGATACTTTCAACCATGGCCTTGAATTCCGCGGGTTCAGCCGAAAAGCCGCTGTCCGCGCTATTGTTCCGCCGGGACAACGTAAAATGCTTTTCGATCATCATGGCTCCCAATGCCACGGCGGCAATGGCACACGTATGGCCCAGGGAATGGTCAGACAACCCGCAAGGGTATCCAAAATGATCCGCCATATGCGTCAGGGTTTTGAGGTTCATGTTGTTTGCACCCGCCGGATAGGAGCTGGTGCACTTGAGCAGGACAATTTGATCGGCACCGGACCCATTTGCCACCCTGACGGCTTTCTCGATCTCCTCCATGGTGGCCATACCGGTGGACAGAAAAAGGGGTTTTCCGGTTTTCGCAACCTGTTGGATAAGGGGCAGATCGATCAATTCAAACGAGGCGATTTTGTATGCGGGTACGCCCATTGTTTCAAGAAATTCCACGGATGAACGATCGAAAGCGGTCGAGAAAAAGTCGATATCGATCTTTTCAGCCACTTCTTTCAGTCTGGGCTGCCACTCCCAGGGCATGTAGGCCGTTTGGTAGAGTTCGTAAAGAGATTTGTTTTCCCACAGCGATCCCTCACCGTGACAAAAATGCTCCGATTTGCAGTCAATGGTCATGGTGTCCGGCGTATAGGTCTGCAGCTTAACCGCATCGGCGCCAGCCTCCTTGGCCGCATGGATCAATTGCGCGGCTTCGTTATAATCCTGTCGGTGATTGGCGGAGATCTCGGCGACGATATAAACGGGATGACCGGGCCCTATGGGTCGATGACCGATTTGTATGGTTTGAAGTTCTTTGTGCATGCTGCAACCTCAGGTGTGAGTACAATGCTGTATTCTAAGGCGGGAAACCCGCAACCCTTAGCACTTAGTACTCAGCACTTAAAAGGCAAGGGGATCGCAGTAAAGTGTTGCGGCTTCACCCCTGGCGCCCTGGCACCGCAATGATTTTATCCGCAGCATACCGAACCTGACGCAAGTCCCCGGGACTCTCCACAAAGGCCACGTCGCCAAGGTCATCACCCAGACCCTCCCGGAAAAACCAATAAAAACTGTCCAGGCCGGCGGCAATGCTCAACGTCGACGCCCCACCGAAGCGGCTGTTGCATTCCATGAGATGAATGCTCCCCGAAAAATCCTCAATGGCCTGGAAAACCATATGCCCGGTCAGCGAGAGATGGCCGGCGGCAGCCAGGCAGGTATCGGCGATGTTTTTATGTTCGACCGTCGTGGTCACCTGGGATTCGCCCTGTTTGACGACATCCCGCGTCCTGACAATGCACCCTTTGGGCTTCCGGGCTCGATTGATGTACACATCGATGCTGTATTCAAGGCCGTCGATATAAGGCTGAAAAATCGGTGTCTCAAAGCGGTTGGCGGCCTGCCGTGCCGCGTCTGCGCTCAAGTCGATGCACACATTTTTCGAACCGGCACCATATCGCTCTTTGACCACCCACCGTTTTCCTGAAGCGCAATCGGGTTCGCCCTTTACCGGAATAAGGTTCACGCCGGGCTTGTCTTTGAGTGCCTCGTAAAACGACCACTTATCGATACATGATCGTACGCTGTGCAACGATGCAATCATCACCGATATACCGGCTGCGTCAAAAAGCGACTTGTTTCCGGCAAAAAATTCCAACTCGCCGTCCCGCGTGGGTATGATTGCGCAAATCCGTTTATCACGGCAGAAACCAACCACATCTTCAGCAGAAAGCTCGTTCGCGGGAGGCATCTTCCAAAAGCCATCCACAAAATAGCGACCGATGCATTTACCGTCGATGTCTCCGCCAATCAAATGTGCCTCCGGATCAATGCGTTCCAGCGCGTTGCGAACCGCACGGATCAAAGGGATTTTTTTGGACAGGCTGGTGATCAGGACGTTTAAAGCTATTGGCTTGTCCTTTATAGGCATATAGGCTCGCTCATTTCCAATCGGACCAATGCGCAAGCCAAGGCCGGCGCAAAACGCACAAGATCCTCATGAATCCTTCGAATATGGCGTTCGGGAACAGCGCTTTTGCTCATCCGCACATCATCAAGTTGGCTATTTCAGTAACGATATTGTGCGTACCGTCCTCAATCGACGGAGGCGGCTGTATGGTGCGGTCCAAAACAGATTGAATACATCCTGCCGCATCTTCAACGGACTCAACAATCATCGGCGGCATCTTGAAATGGCTGTAAAATTGTTGGGCATCCAGCCGATGGGCGTCCGAATCCGGCCAGCAGACCGGCAGGCTTCCCACGGCCAGGGCTTCGTTGAAACTGATTCCGAAAGCGCTGATAAAAACCCGTGAACGCGCCAGATCCTCCGCAAAGTTGTCGGCAAATGCCTGTACGATTCGGGCGTTGACATCCATTGGGGCCAATGCAGCGAAAAGTGCCTCCCTGAGCTTTTGTTCGTGCAGATAAACCAGCACATCAATCGATTTTGCGGGGACATTGCGGGACCACTTACGGATCTCATCCCGAAGAATGATATATTGATTGCCGCCGATGATCCGTGGAAATGCCTTTTTTGACGGTCGGCAGGAATTTTCAAAAATGCCGGCCGGCGCCGCGCCGGTGGACTGTCCCAATATATTCGGAAAAACGACCATGTCCGCATCTTGAGACCAGGATTGCATGTTCTCAATGGACACACAGCGTATCGCCGGGTCCATGGATGATCGCCAATTCTCATCGAGTCCGCGTTGATCGAAGATATCGAACACCAGCAGATCGTAGTCTTTGGAAAAATCTGTCGGCAGCGGATTGCCCGGCTCGGTTCCGGAACGGATCTGCCTGTCCAGGGCGCCCCATCGGGTCCGAAAGCCCATCTCCTTGAGCTTCGTTCGGGCTCCTGCATCGTCTATGAGAAAATGTACCGGCCAGCCAAGACGCTCGGTTATCTGGCGGGCCAGTTCCATGGATCTCATCAGGTGTCCATAACCAAATGGCCCACCGGCATCAATCACGAAAAGCACGTTATGAATTTTTTCCACCAGACGGCGCTGATGGACATGGGCATTGATCGCCTTCAGGGCCGGACGGTCCTCGAGCAGCCGGACCACCTCGGGCAAGGAAAAATCAAGGCCCTGAGCCGTCAGCGCATCGTAGACCGCATTCATGAAAACCAGATCGGCAAGGGTGTCCACGGACAGACGATGGGCCGCCATGTACAGCGACCGATCCAGGTGAATATCGATTGGCCTGAAAAGATCGGGCTGTAATCCGATCACCGGGAATTGGTGTTCCTTAAATTCCGGTCTGTCAGCCAGATCATCAGCCCGTTGCCAGGCCTCGATCCGGCTGGCGACAATTCCCTGAAGGGCAATCTGCCGCCCGGATGCATCGGGGGGAAAGCGTGCCGTATCCGCGTCGGGATGCTGCCGCAATTGCGCAACGATGCGATCGATGGCCGGCGCGTGGATCAATGGGCAATCCGCACTGACCAGCACACACAGGTCGGCACGATGGGCTTCGGCGGCACGCCGCAACCGCGTGGTCACATGATCAACCTCGCCCTCATACCAGAAGCAGTCGATGCCATTTTGCCGGGCGAACGCCTTTAATGGGGTGTTCACCGCTTCGTTGACCGTGGTCAGAACGATTGAATCGATCTCACGGCTCTGCTTGAGACCGTCAATCACCCATTGCAGCAACGAACGATCCCCGATGCGTCGCATTTGTTTCGCCGGCAGCCGTGACGAACTGAGTCTGGCCACCACAAACGCCACCGCTTTTTTGGAAATCGGCCTGTCTGCCATCAATTGAACGCCGCTTGAAGTGTATCGATGACGAGGTGCACATCCGCATCGCGCATCGCCGGATAAACAGGCAAGGACAAAATGGTCTCGTATACGGATTCGGCAACCGGACACTGCCCTTTCACGGCCCCTGCCCGATGTTGATAAAACCGGTGAAGGTTCAAAGGGATATAATGAACATTGACGCCGATGCCTTTTTCCCGCATGACCCTGAATATCGCTTTGCGTTTGTCCGTCCGGCCAGCGTCTGAAATGCGCACCACATACAGGTGGTATACATGCCTCACGTTGTCATATACCCGCAACGGCGAGATGCCATCCATGGATTCAAAGGCCTGATCGTATTGGGAGGCAATCCTTCGGCGCCGCTCTATCCAATGATCCGCCTTTTTCAATTGGCTCAGTCCCAAAGCGCACTGGAAATCCGTGATGCGGTAGTTGAAGCCCAGATCCACGACCTCATAGGACCAGGTTGCCTGTTCACGGCGCCGGTGAAGGTCTGAGTCGATGCCATGATTTCTGAAACGCCGCATGCGCTCGGCCACATGGGCATGCCGGGTAACGATGGCGCCCCCTTCGCCGGTGGTGATGTGTTTGACCGGATGAAAACTGTAAACCGCTGCATCCGCGATATCTGCTACCGATCGGCCGTTCCAGGCCGCCCCCAGCGCATGGCAGGCGTCGCTGATCAGCGAAAGTCCATGTTCATCGGCAATCGCTTTCAGGGCCGGATAGTCGCAGGGTTGGCCCGCATAATCGACCGCTATGATGGCTTTGGTGCGGGAACCGATGTGTTTTCGCACGGCGTCGACATCCATAAGCAGGGTATCGGAATCGACATCCACAATGACGGGCCTGGCCCCCATGGCGATGACGCAGTTGGCTGTTGCGGCAAAGGTGATGGCCGGAACGATCACTTCATCATCTGTGGTGATCCCCATGGCGTAAGCCGCGCAATGCAGTGCCGCCGTTCCGCTGGATACGGCGACAGCATGGGGGGCGCCGGTGTAATCGGATAGCGCCCGTTCGAATTCACCGATTATGGGTCCGGTGGTCAACCAATCGGATTGCAGGACACGCACAACCGCATCAATGTCCGATTGATCAACCTGGTGTCGGCCGTATGGTATCAAGGGGCGTCCATCTCCTCGGCAATCATCAGCTTCAAGGCTTCTCCGGTGAGCCATTGGGCGTTTCGGTCACTGCTGTAGCGAAACTCGGAGTCGACCGGCCTGCCGTTTTCAACATGGTCCGAACGCCATTCTGAGCGAAAGGGCGGTGGGGTGATGATGTAATAGTTGTCGAATTCCAATGCCTGGCGGGAATCCTCCTCGGTCAGCAGCACTTCGTGCAGTTTTTCCCCCGGCCGGATGCCAATGATCTCATGCCGGCAGCCCGGGGCGACCACCTTGGCCAGATCTACAATCCGCATGCTCGGAATCTTGGGGACAAAAATCTCACCACCCTGCATCGATTCGATGGACGAAAAGACCAATTCAACGGCCTGCTTGAGGGAAATCCAAAAGCGCGTCATGCGCACATCCGTTATAGGCACCACCCCCCCGGCCCTTTTTTCGATTAAAATTGGAACGATGCTGCCGCGGCTGCCGATAACATTGCCGTAGCGAACAACCGAAAAACAGGTGTCTTTGGGTCCTGTATAAACGCCGGCGGATACGAACAATTTGTCGGCACACAGCTTTGTGGCCCCGTACAGGTTGGCTGGACTGACGGCCTTATCGCTGCTCAGAGCGACAACCTTTTTCACCCCGCAATCAATGGCTGCATCAATGATGTTGGAGGCGCCCAAGATATTGGTTTTGATCACTTCCAGCGGGTTGTACTCGGCCGTCGGCACCTGTTTCAAAGCGGCGGCATGGATGACGATATCGACCCCCCGGAAGGCACGATAGAGACGTTCACGATCCCTGACGTCACCAATGAAATAGCGCATCGGCCGACCGTACCCATCTGGAAAAACATTTCTCATCTGTAGTTGCTTGACTTCATCCCTGCTGAAGATGATGATCCGTCGCGGGCGATATTGATCCAAAACCATTTGGGCAAACTTGCGACCGAAGGATCCGGTTCCGCCGGTAATCAGAATGTTTGCATTGTTGAACATAATCGCCTCGCTTCCCACAGCTGAAAGCTCCGCCTGGCCAGTTACACACCAACGACCTGGCAACTGGCTGTTAATTGAAAATTTTAACGGCGCATCCCCCCCCCCCGGGGTGAATGAAGATTGTGGACCACCGCATGATCAGGGTGGAGCGCGGATTGGAACGGCTTATCAAACCCCTAAAATACGTGCCGGAAGAACGTCGAGGGAGTAGAGGTTTTTCAGTTGCCGACTTATGGGTTGCTATTTATAAACAATCGCAAAATATATTACAACGATTTTATATCATTAGATAATTAATAATTTCAGGGTAGCCTCATGATCAAAATTCTCACATCGATATAACCGCGCACCACCGATGCTTTCACCCGCTCAATTTTCCAATTCGATCCGTTGCATCGAAATTCCAGGGTTCAATGTCAAGTACGCGCTCATAAAAAGTTCACGCGTCATCAGTCTTACCGATGGCAACACAGATATGTCCGGCCACCATCAATGCATCAATATCCTCGGGGTTGTCTTTGAGCACGGACAGATAAATCTGCATGGCATCGTCTAAACGGCCCTGCTCTACAAAATAAAAATCGGCAAGATTCTTTCTGAAATTGATATTGCCCGGTTCGAGTGAAACGGCCTTTTCATAGCACTCCAGACTGCGGTCTTTTTCTTCCTGGCGATAATACAGAACGCCCAGGTCATTGAAGGCCACCGCAACATCCGGTTTTCCTTTGACCAGTTGTTCCAGGCAGTCGATTGCGCCGGATACATTCCCTTCATCTAAAAGCCCCTGGACTTGTAGACATTTTTTTTCAACTTCAGGATCATCCAAGAAAGTGGTCTTGTCTCCGTCAAGTTGGCTGGGCATCGGTTTTCACCTCGTTTTTCGTATGATTGAGGTTAATCCGCCACCGTCATCACCTTGACACAAAATTGTCAGGGCGTTGACCGCAACGGGCTGATTGTATGCCTGATGAACGCGCTGCATGCATACCATCCGCCGTCATCAGCGGAGATGCCTTTCCATTTTTGATATATGGATGCGCGTTCAATGGAGTATTAAGCAAAAAACAGGCCAAAAAATTCACACTGCAAAAATAACATGCCTGACAACCTCTACTAAGGAGGCTAACGCTAATGGCTAAAAGCCAATTGATTTTCTTTTGGTGAAAATGTGGCCGCACTCAGTCCTGTCCGGGAAAAGCTTTTTAAATAACGATCAAGTGTGGGAAATGGAAGGGATATCGATAGGTCAGGCCGTACCGGAAAACCCGCTGAATTCATCTGCATCTTCATCCATGGAAACACCGTATATATCTTCACCGTCAAACTTGAAAACAATGTGGGACGGATCAATGGTTCCGTCCGCAGTTTCATTCTGCCGAATCGTCAAGCCAACGGTGGCGGTGTAGGTATCCTTGTCAAAAAGAACATAGTCGGGAAAAGGATTGAGTTCGATTTCCGTAGACGGTATGTCATCACCGAAATTGTAGGTATTGGCAAGATTGGCATCCCTGGCACGAGATATGGACCAATTGAACCGGTTTTCAATGGAGCTGGGATCCATCTCTTTGGAAAAAAGAAACTGCATGCGCAGGCTTTTTTCAGCCCCGGCGTTTTCCAGGTAACTGTCAATGGCCGAGACATGATAATCTTTGGTCATACGATAGGGAAAGGAGCTGTTGGCAAGGGCGAAAACAATCCTCGGCGGTTCTTTTTCATCAATATAATATTCCACGGTCCGGCCAAGGTTTTCATCCAGCTTGGATAACGCTTCCTGAACATCCCGGGCGTCTTCAATCTGCCCCATGTCCGCATAGGCATACCCCATCTCGGCCATGGCATCGTAAAATTCAGGATTGATATTCAGTGCTTCCTCAAAGTGTTCGATGGCTTTTTTATAATCCCCGGACTGAGCGTACATTTTGCCCATGCCGTAGTCTCCGACATGACTGTCGGGCTCGACACGCTTCACTTCACGGAATTGGTGTTCCGCTTCCGTGTAGTTTTTCACCTTCAGCAACGATTCGCCGTATGAATATCGATTGGTCGCACTGGGATTGACCTGGACGGCCCCGAGGTATTGTTCGGTCGCTTCTTCGTAACGTCCTTCCGCAAAAAATATTTGACCCAGTGATGTGCGCAGGTCGTCCCGATCCGGGTTGCGCTCGATGGCGGCTGTGTAGGCGTCGATTGCCTTGTCTGTTTTTTTCAACTTTAGATAACTCTGGACCAGGTATTTGGTGGCATCGACGTTGTAGTCGGAATTGGGGGCGAGATTAACGGCGGCTGCGAAGTTTTTGGCCGCTTCGGTGTAATCCTTGTTCAGGTACTGATCGATGCCGGTCTGCAGGAACTGGTTGGACAGATCTTCCATTCCGCCCTGCTGCTCGCGCATCGCCTCGAAAACAGCCGTGGCATCCTGTGTCTCAAAGATCCGGGGTTTTCTCACCTCGTAAAGTGAATTATTTAAAATGGTTGCTATGCCGCTCATGGATCGTCTCCCAGGATTGTTTTTGTACCTGTTCACGGGGTAGAAGCAGCCAATACCTGTAAACCACAGCCGGTAAGCGTTTACAGAGCAAACGTAGATGCGCGGCTTCGGGCACGTATACTTCAAGTGGCCGGTAACAAAGCAGATACGGTGCCCTGTGAATGCTTACTTGTTTTTTTATCGGCAGGTCATGCCCATAACTTTAGGCGCCATTTAGGATCGGGATGTGAAATTCCGCGATAGGCGAATCCCGCCGGGCTTAATGGTTTGGCGCTTTCGCTGGGGCGGGAATGGCGGCGGCGTCCGATTCAAACCCAGAATGTTTCTCGGCTTATGTAAGCGTGCATGATATTATTGGCCGGATTTACATGTAATAAAGGGAGAGACGCTACAACCGCTCACCAAAAAGCCATTGACTTTCATCTGTAATCTGCTAAAATAAATTTCATAAGGTGCTAACAAGCTTAAAAGGGAATCCCGTGTAAATCGGGAACGGTCCCGCCGCTGTATTCGAGGACGAAATCCGCTTATGCCACTGTTTCGATAGTCATGAAACGGGAAGGTGCGGAGAGTAGGATGATCCGTAAGTCAGAAGACCTGCCTTAACAAAATCGCCATGCTCACGGGTAATTGAGCAAGTGGCCACCATCTAGGGTCAAGACAGCTGGGTGCAGCCCTTCATGCGAGCAGAGGCATGAAGGGCTTTTTATATGGTCCGTTCAAAAACATCGCCGTTTGACCAAGTGTAAGGAGAGCGATCATGGCAGCCCTCGGGAGCCAACAGAACATATCCTGGGAATTGCAATGTGAGCCCAATACATAAAACGGTCGAACGGCAGTGGTTTGAAACTGGCCAGCCGGTTAATGCAGCGCCCTGTAACAGAAAGCTGGGAGGATTTCGGGCAGGAAATCCTCCTTCGCTTTCGGTACGCATCTTTTTCCAAGATCGGCGGCTATCCTGTTTAAAATAAGCTGCCGAAAAAACCAAGCACTGGCCTCCCCCATTGCGTAAACCCCAGTGTTGCAAGAAAACGTGTCGGGTGCCCGTGACCCGCAAGGGCCGGAAGGGGCTCAAATGGCCTTAAAAGCACTTGGCGATTCTTTCCCCATTCTGATAAAACAGGTAACCATGTGTGAATCAGCACGGCGATTGGACGATCTCGAACCGTAACTGGAGATGGTTGTCACCGGTCGCTGCGCCGCCGCGAATCTCGTCACGGAAATGAAGGCAGTCAAACACGACTGACGGGATGGGGTTCAGGTCAGACCGAAAATCGATATGTAAAAAACTTTTCCAGACAAGGTATTTCACATGACCACTCATACCATCACATTTTTGCCCCACAACCGTGAAGTCAACGTCCAGGCCGGCGACAACCTGATCCGGGCCGCCATGGATGCCGGTGTACACATCAATGCCTCGTGCGGCGGTGAAGGGGTATGCGGAAAATGCCGGATCGTCGTGGAACAGGGCACCGTTGACGGCGGCCTGAGCGAGCAGATCAGTCCCGAGGACCGCGAAAAAGGCGTCCGACTGGCCTGCCGGGCCACCGTCACCGGCGCCGCCACCATCCGGGTGCCCGTGGAATCGGCCATCGACGCCAGCGTGCTCAACAAAAAACATGTCCCCCGGCGCACGGCCCGCATCGTACACCGGGATCTCAACGACCTCAAGGAAGAGGGGCTGTTCCTGCCGCCGGTGGAAAAGATTTACATCGAACTGCCCGAACCCGACAATCAGGACCATCTGCCCGACGTCACCCGCCTGGTCAGCCATCTCAAGCTCAACCATGACGAGCATCGCCTGACCGTCAGCCTGCCGGTCATGCGCAAAATTCCCGATGTGCTGCGCGAAGACGGATTCAAGGTCACCGCCACCCTGACCCGACCGGTGATGGACGGCGGCAAGACCGAAATCGTCAACATTCAGCCCGGCGACACCACCGAGCGCATCTACGCCATTGCCATGGATATCGGCACCACCACCATTTACGGCCAGCTGATCGATCTGAAAAACGGTGAAGTATTGGCCGAAAAGGGCGATTTCAACGGCCAGATCAGCTACGGTGAAGACGTCATCAGCCGCATCGTGCTGGCCGAAAAGGGTGACGGACTGGAAAGATTGCACCAGGTTGTGGCCGCCACCATCAACACCATTGTGGAAAAGATCGTACGCCGCGCCAAGGTGGATCCCCAAGACATCGCCGCCATTACCCTGGCCGGCAACACCACCATGACCCAGCTTTTGCTCAAAATCAATCCGCGCTACATCCGCCGTGCACCCTATGTGCCGGCCTCCACCTTGTTCCCGCCCATCCGTGCCACGGACCTGGGGCTGGACCTGGGCGATCACGTCAGGGCCCTGGTCTACCCGGCGGTATCCAGCTATGTGGGTGGCGATATCGTGGCCGGCGTAATGGGTTCGGGCATGTATCTGGACAACCGCCTGACTCTGTTCATGGACATCGGCACCAACGCCGAAATCGTCATCGGCAACCGCGACTGGCTGGCCTGCGCGGCTTGCAGCGCCGGGCCGGCTTTCGAAGGCGGGGGCATCAAATTCGGCATGCGGGCGGCCAGGGGAGCCATCGAGGATTTTTCTTTGGATCCGGCCACCTGGGAGCCGATGCTCATGACCATCGGCAACGTGCGGCCCAAGGGCATCTGCGGATCGGGCCTGATCATCATGTGCGCGGTCATGTTCGAGATGGGGTTGATCAACAACCTGGGGAAATTCAACCGCGACCTGGACACGGACCGCATCCGTGAAGACGAAGGGGTCTACGAATACGTACTGGCCCGGGCCGACGAAACCCAGATCGACCGGGACATCACCCTGACCGAAATCGACATCGAGAACCTGATCCGCGCCAAAGGGGCCATCTACAGCGGCTGCATGACCCTGCTCACCGAGGTGGGCATGGGCATGGACGACATCGAACACATCATCCTGGCTGGCGGATTCGGCAGTTTTGTAGACCTGGAAAAAGCCATGACCATCGGTCTGTTGCCGGAGATCGACCCGGACAAGGTGACCTTTATCGGCAACAGTTCCCTGATGGGTGCCAAGATGAGCAGCCTGACCAATCGCATCCGCCGGGACGTGGTGGAGGTGACCCGCAACATGACCAATTTCGAGTTGTCGGAAACCCCGTCCTACATGGACAACTATGTGGCGGCCCTGTTTCTGCCCCATACGGATATCAACCAGTTTCCGCGGCTTAAACAGCGATTGGCGCAACGGCCATAGCACATACACCGCGGGGTGAGCATCCGGATAAGCGGCGCTTCGCGCCGCTTATCAACTCCATGACATCGATAATGACCACCTCCGACCCGGCCACAAAACGCCGGGCTTCCCGGTAATGCTTTTATTGAGCCGAAGCCGCTGAATCCATACGCGCTGCCGCACCGTTGAGCAGGGCATCGAAGGCCATCTTCAACACCGGTGGCAGGGTTCGGGAATAGGAAAAATCCACTGGTGAGGTAATCGGTCCGCCGGCAATATCCGCGGCGGTCCGGTCGCACCACATGGAAAACCCGGTAAGATCGGAGACCAGACCGCGCTCGTAGCCATCGCTGATGGCCAGGGCCGCTTCGACAAATCCCGCCCGGGCGGGGTCCATGAGCAGGGGCTCCAAGGCCCGGGTCAATTGGCTGCCGGCGAGCCCGCAGGTGCAGTCTCCCACCAGGCCCAAAAGGCTGATCTTGCGATCTTTGAGGCGGTGCATGAGGTGGCGTTTGCTCACAATACCGTTCTGTTTGAAGATCGCATCCTGAACACCGGCATAGACGGCCCTGGCGATCAGTTCACCCATCTTGGAATGGCCGCCGGCGTTGTCGATGGACGTGCCGGTGCCCTGCACCACGATGATATTGTCCGTTCCGGTGCCCGTGGCCGGGTTGCGCACGGCCGTATAGCTGGAACGGATGTCCAGATCCTGCAGGGCCGCGGTCTTGGCCTCGGTGGCCGAAATGATGGCCCGGTTCATGGCCCGCGGAGAGAGCCGCATGTTGGCCAGGATGATGATGTTAATGGTGCCCGGCTCGTACCAGGCGCCGACATCTTCTGCCATGCGCACGGCATTGGAGCGCACGCCGGCGGTGACCAGGGCATAGACCGACATCTGTTTGAAGTGCTGCCGCTGGACGGACAGATTGTCCATATTGGCTCCGGTAAACAGCAGACTGGTGTCCACCGGGTCCCGACCGATGGATTCCATGAGCTGACGGCGGGAAGTGTCCAGACCGATGTGGTAATACAGCCCCCACACCTGGGGCGGTGAATAGCTGTTGCCCACGTGGTTGATCTTCTCGCGAAATCCCTCCAGGGTGGAGGAAACGGCCATGGGCCGTTTCAGATGGATCAGCAAGGTCTTGTGGATGTAATCGTTGACGACGCTCTCCACGATTTCTGAGCTCTTCACGTAGTCCAGATCCAGGGGCACGGGCCGCGAAGCCGTGCGCCCGGAGGATCGCACCGTCGGCAAATCAACGAATTGCTCACCGTAAAGGTTAGCCGCCAGACAACTGACGAAATAGCCGCTGCGGCTGGCCAGGCGGCAGGTCAGGTCACAGGGGAAGTAGCGGATCCGGCCGTTTTTGACCGCATCCACCTCCCGCCATCCAGGCCGGTCCAGCAGTTTCATGGCAGCCCGGCGGTCATCGCCGCAACCGTACAGCACCTGGGGGTTGAAGGCCTGCCATTCTTCCAGGGTCACCGATACGTTATTGCCCGCTTTGCCCAGTTTCGGAGCAATGCCGCCGGCCCGCCGGATCATCTCGTTCTGAAAGCTGTCGTCACCGGGGGTCATCACCTTGTCGCGCCCCATCAGACGCATGACCCGCAGGCGCTGACCTGAAGGAATGCCGGCGACCTTTTGGGCCGTATGATCCAGGTCCGCCCGGATGTCGCGAATCAGTTTTTCCGCCGCAGGCTCCTTTGCGAACAATTTGCCCAGCAAACGGATGGTCTTGTACAGGTCGTCGAATGTGGACAGGGGCAAGCGGATCAGATGCATGCCCTCGTTTCCGCCCAAGGCGTCCACCACCGGCTGGTGGAGATCCTCCAGGAACACCACCTCGGGGTTCAGGCCTGCAATACGCTCCACCGACGGGGCAAAGTAACCGCCGATCACGGGTTTGAATGCGGCCCTGGATGGATAGACATCGTGGTAAGTGACACCGGCCAGTGCACCGTCGGCGCCGATGCGGCAGATGATTTCGGTCACCGAGGGAACAATGGAGACTACCCGCTGGGGAATTTGATGAAAGGTCACCTGCTGTCCGGTAACATCCTGGACGTTTACGGTCATATCGGCCGCAACGGGCAGCGAGGAGAGACAAAGCAGCAGCAAAAGGGCGACAAGTCGTTTGGATAATGATCTCATGGGGGCGTCTTTTCTTTGTTATTCAACATTGGATACAAGAGACCCCAGCGTTGCAAAAGCCGGGGAAAGTCAGAGCCAAGGCGCCAGGGGTGAAGCCGTAGCACTTTACTGCGATCCCTAGACATACAGAGAAAATCGCGCATCGTGCATATTTGTTCAAAATTAATCCGCCACGATATACCTTAATAGTTTAAAGATGATAGGGATAGAACCATAAACCCGGTCGGGTGAATCATCGATTCGTTCTTCAGGATATCTATAAAAATGAATATTGTTAATTTTAGGCCACCAGCCCTGTACATCAATTGTTATTCCATCGCCAACGGTCGGATTGGCATGATTTGCATCAATATATACAAAGCGCGTAGGATGCACAAAACAGTCGTTAATTTCGTCGTTGATAAAGAAAAACCATGTGTCCCTGTCAATGGTGCGCGCAGCACCAGAAAAATTCTTTGAATCACCAATAGCCGGGGCGACGATATCACCGGTAACCAACATATTTTGCGGCCCGAAAGCCATCAGAACGTCTTTGTTCGGATCCCCTTTGATTACCTGGTCAATTAAGATTTGAATTGCATCTTCTCTACTATTGTAAGCAGAGACATCGTTTGCTGAAATCAATACTGCGATAGTTGCAAGAAAAATAATCGATATCCCTGTTCTCAACGAGGTTTTTAACAAGCCAATGGTTATAGATATCATCAGTAATTCCTCCCACCATGCAGTCATAAGTTGATCGCAATAGTATATCTCACTCCTTCACCTCCATTATTGATTTTATTACCTCCCCAAAACTAGGAGGACCCCGTAGACCCAATCGGGTGAAATCAAAAAAACAAGAAAATGGGGAGACATGGGTTGCGGGTTTCCGGCCTCAGGAAACTTCAGTAACCAACCATCAATAAACAAATCTCAAACGTCCGTCAACGCATCCACCCCGGGCAGCACTTTTCCCTCCAGAAATTCCAGAGACGCCCCGCCGCCCGTGGAAATATGGGTCATCTGCCCGGCCAGGCCGGCTTTTTCCACGGCAGCGGCCGAATCGCCCCCACCGACGACCGAAATCGCTCCTTGTTCGGTAACCTGGGCCATGGCCCGGGCCACGGCATAGGTCCCTTTGGCCGTGGCGTCGATCTCGAAAACGCCCATGGGACCGTTCCAGACAATGGTCCGGGCATCGGCGACAAGACTTTCGAAGCGGGATATGGAAGCGGGGCCGATGTCCAGCCCGCTGCTATGGGCAGGAATCGCGTCCACCTGCACGGCAGCCAGTTCCCCGACGGTCCGGGAGGCAAAATCGAAATGGTCCGAACACATACAATCCACCGGGAGAACCAGCTTTTCTTCTCCTTTGGCCAGCAAGGATCGGGCCATTTCCAGCCTGTCCGGTTCCACCAGAGAGTTGCCAATTTCGCATCCCTGGGCCTTTAAAAACGTATAGGCCATCCCTCCGCCGATAATCAACCGGTCCACCTTGGGCAGCAGGTTGTCGATCACATCGATCTTGCCCGATATCTTCGCCCCGCCGAGAATGGCGACAAAGGGCCGCGCCGGTGTATCCAGCGCATCTCCCAGATAGGCGATTTCCTTTTCGATGAGAAATCCCATGGCACACCGGGAGACAAAACGGGTGACGCCGGTCGTAGAAGCATGGGCGCGATGGGCGGTGCCGAAGGCGTCGTTGACATACACATCGGCCAGTTCGGCCAATGCACGGGAAAAGGCTTCGTCGTTGTCTGTTTCGGCCTGGTGGAAGCGCAGATTTTCCAGCAGCAGCACCTGCCCTGCCCCCACGTCACACACCGCCGCGGCGGCCTCGGGGCCGACACAGTCCCGGGCAAAGGCCACCGGCTGGTCCAACAAGGCGGCCAGGGCATCGGCACACGGCTTTAAAGAAAGCGCCTCTACACGCTTTCCTTTGGGTCGTCCCAGATGTGACATGAGGATCACACGCCCTCCATGCTCCAGAAGATAGCAGATCGTCGGCAAGGCAGCCCTCAGACGTTTGTCATTGGCCACCCGCCCCCCTTCCAGGGGAACATTGAAATCCACCCGCATCAGCACCCGGCGGTCACGGACATCAAGATCGGCAACTGTGAGTTTGGCCATGATATGCTCCTTTGCAAAAAATCACCGACCACCACCAGATGGTCTGATGAAGTCCCCTTTCAAGGGGCGAATGATTGGACCTGTGAACGTCGAATGTCCAATGTCGCATCGGACCGATCCGAACCATATTGGATCGGCCGGGCAGAGTCCGCAGTTTTAATTTTTATGCGTTCATCGATTTTCGGCGATTACGATTTTTGCCGTTTACGTTGGCTGAGCGTTTTTTTCCTGGACCAGCGTTCCAGAAACCCCACCACACCGGAACTGTATGCCCGATCCACCAGCTCCTCATGAACGGTGATTCCTGCCTTTGTGGTCATGGCATTTCTGAGGCACTCGGTCTTGTATCGGCAGATCATGCATGCCTCGGGCGTGTGCCGCAAGTCATCGTCCCCCATGGGGAACACCGTCTCCAGGTCTCCGAAACAAGGCAGGCGTTTTTCTTGATTCACGGTCATTATTATAATTTCATTTCCATTTCTAAGCCTCGCCGGCGGCGGATTTGATCCTGTCCATGTGACCATGGTCGGCAAAACTGAAATAACCTTCGGAGCCGATGATCAGGTGTTCGTGAACGGCGATCCCCATCAATGCGCAGGCTTGAACCAGTTTGCGGGTAATGACCATATCGTCATTTGACGGTGCCGGATCACCAGACGGATGGTTGTGGGCGAAGATCACGGCAGCGGCCGAGTGGTTCAACGCGGCCTTGACGACCTCACGGGGGTATACGGCGCTGCTGGTAACCGTTCCGGTGAACAGAATTTCGTCCGAAATCACCCGGTTCTTGGCGTCCAGATAGATGGCCAGGAAGCATTCCCGTTTTCTGTCACGGATCGAATGGTTGAGATAGTCAAAAAGCTCACCGGAGTTGGTCAGGGCCGTCTTACCGACAAGCTGTTGACGCAGGGTTCTGCGGGCCACCGCCGGCACCAGCTTCAACCCGAACAGATTGGTCGGCCCGATTCCCGGCACCTGACACAGCTCTGTCGGCGATGCGTCCAGTACTCCCGGCAGGGTTCTGAATCGGGCCAAAGCCGCTTTGGCAGCCTGCTTGCAGTCCTTGCGGGGCGTCGCCAGGGCCAACAGCATTTCGATGATTTCATAATCGTGGAAACCCTCGAGCCCGGCCTTGAGAAATCGATCCCGCAGCCGCTGCCGGTGGCCGGCACCTTTATGTTCTTTTTTGGGGGGGTCTTTTGTCATGACGCAACCGAATTAGCGCCCATCCGGTTTGAGATTTTGAATCCGGATATTTATTTTTTGATCATTGGGATTTCACCACTTCACGCCTCAACACCCATCTCATCTGAACCGGGTCGGCTCATACCTGATCCAATTCAGCCTTCAAATCCCGGGTCATCAATTGAAACAATGCCTTCTTGGGATCCAGATCATCGTAAAGCACATGGTAAATGGCGTGGGAGATGGGCATTTCCACCCCCAGCTTACGGGACAGATTGTAAACCGATTTGGCGGTCTTCACCCCTTCGGCCACCATGTGCATTTCGGCCAGCAGGTTGGAGAGTTTCCGTCCCTCGCCGATCCGTTTACCAATGGTATGGTTGCGGCTCAGGTCACCGGTACAAGTCAGAATCAGGTCCCCGGATCCGGCCAACCCGGTGAAGGTTCGCGGCCGGGCCCCCATAGCCAGTCCTAAGCGACGAATCTCTACCAGCCCGCGGGTGATCAAGGCGGCACGGGTGTTGAGCCCCATGCCCAGACCGTCGATCACGCCGGCGGCGATGGCGATGACGTTCTTGACCGCTGCACCCAATTCGGCACCAACCACGTCATCGACGGTGTAAACCCTGAAATAGGAGGTCGCAAAAACCTGCTGAGCCATGCCGGCCGTTGTCTCATCGACCGAAGCCACCGTTACCAGGGTGGCCATCTGTCTGGCCACTTCAGCGGCGAAGCTGGGGCCGGTGAGGACGGCCAGACGCTCGGGCCGCAACCCGGGAATCACCTCTTTCAACACACCCGACATGGTCAGATGGGTCTGGTTTTCGATCCCCTTGGAAGCACTCACCACAACGGTATCCGACCCAATGGCCTCGCCGCAGCGGGACATGGTCTGGCGGGTGACATGCGAAGGGGTTACCACCAGGACCAGATCCTTTTCCGACACCACCGACACCAGGTCTCCGGAAGGGTGCAGGTTTTCGGAAAGCGTCGTCCCCGGCAGGAAACGCCGGTTTTCCCGGTGTTCGATCATTTCTGCCAGCACCTCGGGTTCGTATACCCAATGCGCGACCGAAAAGCCCTTGACGGCCAGCAGATTTGCCAGGGCGGTACCCCAACTGCCGGCACCGACCACACCAATGGCCATGGTCTCAATATCCACTGTTGGTTTTGTCATGCCGACTCCTTAAACCTCGGGGGTGTCCGTATCTTCCTCGGAGGAGGATTCGTTTTCGCCTTCCGTCTCGGCCAGTCCGGCGGCACTGACCACCCGCTCGCCTTCATCCATGACGATCAACCGCACACCCTGGGTGTTGCGGCTGATCACCGATGTCCCCGCAACGGGGATGCGGATCAGCTTGCCGTTGTCGGTAACCATCATCAGATCATCCTCGTCTTTTACCAGAACGAGGCTGACCACCTTTCCGTTGCGTTCGTTGGTTTTGATGGTGATGACCCCTTTGCCGCCACGGCGGTGGATGGGATACTCGTCGATGGAGGTCCGCTTTCCGTAACCGTTTTCGGTCACGGTAAACAAGGTCTGGCCGTGCTGCAGCACCTCCATGCCGACGATGCTGTCGCCCGGCGACAACGTCATGCCACGCACACCCCGGGCGGTCCGGCCGGTGGGCCGTACATTCGATTCATGAAACCGGATCGACTTGCCCATGGCTGAACCCAGAAAAACATTCTGCGTCCCGTCGGACAGTTTCACGGCAATCAGTTCATCGCCTTCGGCCAGGCCCAGGGCGATAATCCCGCCGGTTCGGGGGCGGCTGAAAGCCATGAGATCGGTTTTCTTGACCGTCCCGTTGCGCGTGGCCATGAGCACGTGCAGCCCCGGCTCGAAATCGGGCACCGCCAGCACGGCGGTCATGCGTTCACCGTCGGCAAAATCCAGCAAATTGACGATGGCCTTGCCCTTGCTCTGCCGGCCGGCCTGGGGGATATCGTACACTTTGCACCAGTAGACCTTGCCCAGGTTCGTGAAAAAAAGAAAATGGTGGTGGGTGGAAGCCACGAACAGGCGTGAGACGTAATCCTCGTCCTTGGTTCCCATGGCGGTCTTGCCTTTGCCGCCCCGCTTCTGGCTCTGGTACAGGGTAATGGGGTTGCGTTTGATGTAGCCGGTATTGGTGATGGTCACCACCATGTCCTCTTCGGCGATCATGTCTTCGATGGTCAGTTCGCGGGTATCGGTGAGGATCTCAGTACGGCGCGCATCCCCATATTCTCCCTTGAGAAAGTCCAATTCGTCCTTGATAATACCCAACACCAGCTTTTCGCTGCCCAGGATTTCTTTGTAGCGTGCAATATCCTTGAGGACGTCCTCGTAATCGGCGATAATCTTGTCCCGCTCCAGGCCAGTGAGCCGCTGCAGCCGCATCTCCAATATGGCCTTGGCCTGGATGGCCGTCAAATCGAATGTCCCCATGAGCTCTTCTTTGGCTTCGACCGGGGATTTGGATTCGCGGATCAGCCGAACCACGGCATCCAGGTGGTCCAGGGCGATCTTCAGCCCTTCCAGGATATGGGCCAGGGCCTCGGCTTTGTCGAGATCGTAGCGCGTGCGCCGGATGACGATCTCCCGGCGATGCCAGACGAAGTGCTCCAGAATTTGTTTGAGGTCCAGAATCTCGGGGCGGTTGTTGACCACGGCCAGCAGGATGATCCCGAAGCTGCCGGACATCTGGGTGTGCTTGTACAACTGGTTGACGATGACCGCGGCCATATGGTCCTTCTTCACGCCCATGGCGATACGCATGCCCCGGCGGTCGGACTCGTCGCGGACATAACGCAACCCCTCGATGACCTTGTGCTTCATCAGCTCGGCAATTTTTTCGACCAGACGGGCCTTGTTCACCTGATAGGGAATCTCGGTGACCACAATGGTTTCCTGACCGGTCTTCTTGTCTTCTTCCACATTGACCCGGGCACGGGTGCGCACGATTCCCCGGCCGGTGGCATAGGCATCACGAATGCCCTGCACACCGTGGATAACGCCGGCCGTCGGAAAATCCGGCCCCGGAATATGGGTCATGAGTTCGCTGCAGGTGATGGCCGGGTTGTCGATCAAGGCCTTGATCCCCTCGATCACCTCGGACAGGTTGTGGGGCGGGATATTGGTGGCCATGCCCACAGCGATTCCGGATGACCCGTTGACCAGCAATGCCGGGAACTTGGCCGGCAGCACCGACGGTTCATCCATGGACTCGTCGTAATTGGGGACCATATCGACGGTTTCTTTATCCAGATCCTCCAGCATTTCATGGGCCAGGCGCATCATGCGCACTTCGGTGTATCGCATGGCCGCGGGCGGGTCGCCGTCGATGGATCCGAAGTTGCCCTGGCCGTCCACCATGGGGTAGCGCATGGAAAAGTCCTGTGCCAGGCGCACAATGGTATCGTACACGGCCGTGTCGCCGTGGGGGTGGTATTTACCGATAACATCACCCACGATACGGGCCGACTTCTTGTACGGCTTGTTATAATCGTTTCTCAGCTCCCGCATGGCATACAGCACACGGCGGTGCACGGGTTTGAGGCCGTCCCGGACATCGGGCAGCGCCCGGCCGATGATCACGCTCATGGCGTAATCCAGGTAGGACTTCTTCATTTCGGCTTCGATGCTGATCTCGGGACTGGCTAAGGTGTCGTTGGTTTCGCTCATATTGGTCATGGATTCTTTCATGGACGCTCCTGCACCGGGTGAAAAACGGATCACCCGGGCGGCCGTCCGCTCAGGGTTGGGAGTATTCGATCAATTTCTGGTAATTGGCATGGTAAATATCGGTTAACGTGAGAAAGGCGGTGGCGATCAGCGGGCCGTAAATGATCCCGAGAATGCCGAACAGTTTGAGACCGCCGATGATGGCCAGAAACACCATCAGGGTATGCATCTGCACACGCTTTCCCACCACTTTGGGTTTCAGCAGGTATTCCACGCCACCGGACAAGAGGATGTAAAAAATCAAACAGAACAGGCCGGCGGCAACGCGCCCCGTGAGTATCAAAAACATCACCGCAGGAAAAAAAACCGCCCCGATTCCGATAATGGGCAAAAAGGCCAGGATGGACATGATGAACCCCCACAAGAAAGCCGACGGCAGGCCCAGCAGCCAGAATGCCATTCCACCGGCAAATCCCTGGATGGCCCCGCACACGCCATTACCGATCAGGATGGCCCCGGCCATATCGCTGAACTTATTGATGAGTTGTGCATCCTGGGACTCGGGCAATGGCGACAAATCCATCAGAAAGCGGAGCAGTCTCGAGCCATCGATCAAGAGGAAGTAGATCACCAGGAGCATCAGAAAAAAATTGACCACAAAGGACAAGGTATTGGAAGCGATGGCCCGGGCCTGATCGTAAAGAAAGATCCCCACGGCCCGGCCGATACCGGAAATGGTATTGTTCAGCTCTTCACCGGTAATGGTGAAATCGAAATTGGCCAGCAACGGATTGATACGTTCCAAAAGCGCACTGTTGGTAAAATGGGTGTTGATGAAATGGCCCAAATCCGGACTCCTGGCCAACTGGACCAGCTCATAAGCCTCCTGGGCCAGTACACCGACAAAAAAAACAACCGGTACGAATAGAACCACGAACACCAGCAGACAGGTGAGAAACGATGCAAATCCGACGGATATCTGTCCATGGGAGGCGATCAGCCGAAAGACCGGAAAAAAGGCACCGGTAACGACCGCCCCTAAAACGATGATCGACAAAAACGGGGACAACAGCCACCCCATCAAAGAAATGGAGAGGAGAAAGCAACCTAGAAAAAACCACAGGATCATATTTTGGGAGGTTCGCCCCTCCATGGTTCCCTCCGGAATCAACGATCAATCAAGTCATCCATGGCAAGTCATCCATGGGCTTCGCCTTTCCGACGATTGCCACAAACGATGGATGGCGGACTGTTCGCCAATGAAGATCAGACATCCGGTACTCATAACGCAATCTGCGCAAACGCCTGAATTATTGTAAAGATAGGCATTTGCGCAGAATAAATGTCGAACGCGCCAAACTCGCGTGGTCAGCCCTCAGCCGGAAACGACACAGAAAAATGAAGCGAATTATTGACTGATGGTAGCCCCGGCGGCGGTATAAAGCAAAATCTCATATACGGTAACCGGTAGATAGCTGCCGGTCAGCCCGTAAACGATTCCCCCACCGATGATGGCCGGCACGCCACAAAACACCAGGATCCCCAATTTTCTGCTGATATCCATACGGTTTCGCCTCCTCTTGTCGCTGGCGACCTACCTTTCCGATAGTGGCAGCCTGCAACCCATATAAACATTAGAAATTTACCAATAACAACCGAAAAAGTAAAGAAAAAAATCATCTTTCGATGACCATCGCCATCCCCATTCCGCCGCCGATACACATGCTGATCAAACCGGTTGTGTATCCCTTGCGTTTCATCTGGTTCATGCCGCTGACCATCTGTCTGGCGCCGGTGCATCCGATGGGGTGGCCGATGGAGATCCCGCTGCCCAGTTCGTTGGGCCAATCCACGGCGATATTCAGTTCCCGCATGCAGCCGATCGCCTGGGAGGCAAAGGCCTCATTGAGTTCGATCATATCGATATCGTCCAGGGACATCCCGGTGGCGGCCATCACCCTGCGGATCGCAGGAACCGGTCCCAGCCCCATATAGGCCGGATCCAAGCCACCCGAACGAAATGCCTTGATCTGGACGATCGGTTCCAATCCCAGCGCCCGGGCCTTGCCAGCACTCATCATCAGCACTGCGGCGGCGCCATCGTTGATGCCCGAAGCGTTTCCGGCGGTAACGCTGCCGGACTCGGCGAAGGCCGGCCGCAATTCGGCCATCTTTTCGAGGCTGGTGTCCATAGGCCGTTCATCGGTATCCACGACGATATCCCCCTTGCGGGATTTGATCGTAACCGGCACGATCTCCTGGGCGAACAGACCGTCGGAAATGGCCTTACGAGCCCGGGTATGGCTGAGTACGCCGAGCTCATCCTGTTCCTGGCGGCTGATGTCGTAAAGACGCGCGATGTTTTCAGCCGTCATGCCCATGTGATACCCGTAAAAAATTTCGTACAGCCCGTCGAACACCATGAGGTCGTATATGTCGCCGATACCGGTGAGTTCCATGCGGTGGCCCCAACGGGCCTTGGGCAGGGCCATGGGTGCCAGGCTCATGTTTTCCATTCCTCCGGCCAAAACCACTTCCGATTCGCCGGTCATGATGGACGATGCCCCCAGTGCAATGGCTTTCAGGCCGCTTCCGCACACCTTATTGATGGAAAAGGCCGGGGTTTCCTTGGGCAGCCCCGCCCGGACCATGGCCTGCCGGGCCGGATTCTGTCCCTGGCCGGCCTGGAGGACGTTGCCCATGATGACCTCGTCGATGGAGACCGGCGGCAAGTCGTCGGCCCAGTCCCCAGCATCCTTTTCGAGGTCGATCAACCCCTGGTCCTTGAGTGCATCCGGTCCGGCGGCCTTGAGTGTGTCATCGGCCCGGGGCTGAAGCCCGGCATTTTTGACCGCCGCCCTCATGACGGCAGCACCCAGGTCAACCACCGGTACAGCCTTCAACGATCCACCGAATGCGCCCACAGCGGTTCTGGCACCACTGACGATTACCACCTCTTGCATGGTGTCCTCCTCTCGTTGTTGATTCTTGGTATAGCAACTGATATGACTTGCGCAATTGTGACGGTTTCGTAAAAAAACGATGTCGGCATTACGCTTCATCCCTCGTCACTGCGGCGTATCGTCAATACGCCTTATTCGTCGGGATTCGGAAGCCTTGATCTCGAGCTTTTTACAAAACCGTCTAAAACGCTTCTTTGTTCAAATTCATTAATTGATGCGGATTTATTCAATACCATACAATCCGTGAAAGCGTCCAACGAGAAATGAAACGCCGATTCTACGCTCCGGCCGTCCTTTTGGTCGGCCTGCTGTGTGCCCAGGCCGTGGCCACAGTCCATGTATACCATTCCAATCTGGCGCTGCAGAAAAACACCCTGGTTATCGCCCGGACAGGATATCTTGCCGTCCCCAATGCCTATGTGGCTAAAGGCCTCGACCAGTTGACCATCGCCTTTGCCGGCGGCCTTTTTTTCACGCTGAGCATCGGTGCCGGCCTGTCTGTCCTCACCCTGGCCGCCGTATGGCTGTGGAACCGGGTATTCAGGCGCCGTCGCCGGGCTTTGACCGCAGGCCTGCTGACATGGTTCGTCCTGATCGGCGCTGCCAATGGCAACGGCTGGAACCCGGCCGCCAGTGCTTACCTGGTGATGGTTCCTTTGGCCACTGCCCTGGCGGCCATGCACCTGATGCCGGCCCGCACAACCCTGATTACACCGGCGGGCATTTTCTGGCCGGTAGCCGCCATACTCGTTTTAGCGGTCCTGTGGGGCCTGGTACTGGACAACCAGATGTTCGTCACCATTCGCGACCACCTGCTGCTGGGAAACCGCGTGGGAATCGGCATTGCGCGGGCCTATTACGGTTACACCCTGTATCCCGCCGAAACATTCAGACCCATTGACCAGCGACAGCTTCGCACCTGCGGTCTGGACAAATCCCTGGACCGATCCAGCCGTAACCGCATCGAACGCATCAGTCGGATGAACGACTGCCTGCCCGTTCCCGACGGTGCGTTTGCGGACATGACATTTTCCCGAGCAGACGGTACGCCCGCTCGATTGGCCCTGCAACACAAGGGAAAAACCGTTATGCGGGTTGCCGCGAAAGAACTGTTCGGCAATCCCCACAAAGTGCTGGCGGCTTTCTCCGAACGGCTGGACCGCAATCGCAATTTCAGGAAGATGACCCTTGCCGGTCTTCTGCTGGGCTTTCCCCTGGTCCTGTTCACCCTTGCATTCAGCCTGTTGGGTGCTTTACCAAACCTGTTTCTTCCAGTGGCTCTGGCCGATATGCTGACGGCAGTCATATGCGTCGGTCTGGGGACGCTGCTGCTGGTACCGGTATATCGGGGGCATAACGCCGCCGTTGCTGCCGATAACCCGGGTACGGCACTGTCCACCGGTTCCCCGGCAATCCGCATCCAGGCCCTGCAGGCGGCCTGCAAACAAAAACGGGATATCACCGCAGCGGCCCTGAAGCACGGCATTGACAAAAGCGCCCATGTGGCCGAGCGGTATTGGCTGGCACGCAGCCTGGCCAATGCACGCCACCTTCAGGCACCCTCCCTGTTGATGCAACTGGCGGCGGACAGGGAGCCCATCGTTGCCTGCCAGGCGCTTTGGGCCATGGGGAAACGCGGCAACCGCGGCAAGGTCCCGGACATTATGGAACGCATTAACACATCTCCCCACTGGTATGTCCAGATGTACGGCTACCGTGCCTTGAGGTCTTTGGGATGGGTCCAGCCCCGCTCTCCGCAAGTCGCCTATTGATGCTTTTGGCGGCCGTTGTCCTGGTGGAGACGGTGACGACGTTTCTCGGAGCCCGCCTGTCACTTACCCGCCTGGAACTGATTGCCATTACCCGTTTGGTGCAATTATCGGCAGTGATCTGCCTGGCGGCCTGGCAACCTCGTGGACTGCATGATCTCGGCATGGCCCGGGACTATCTGAAAAATGGTATCGTCACAGGGTTGTCATGGTCGGCGGCCTTTGCCATCATCGTGATGGGGGGCGCCTTTGCGCTGTTTCTGGGCGGCCGTGATCCGCTGGCTCTGATTCGGATGCCACTGCCGGGTACGACCGATCAACGGGTATTGTTTTTCCTGATAGGCGGAATCGTCGGCCCGGCCGCCGAAGAAGTCGTTTTCCGGGGCATCGTCTTCGGCTATCTGCGGCGCTGGGGGGCATTTACGGCCGTCGTCGGTTCCACACTCCTGTTTGCTGCCCTGCACCCTGGCAACGGTTTCCCCTTTATCCAAACCGTGGGCGGGATCGTCTTTGGGCTGGCCTACCACCGAAGCGGCAGCCTGGCAGCCCCCATGATCGTTCACATGCTGGGCAATCTGGCCCTGTTCACCCTCTCCCTGTAAATTTATGGTTCCGTATACCCCAACATTGCAAAACCGGAGGACGTCAGCGTCAGGATACCAGGGGTCAAGCCGCAGCATTTCACTGCGATCCCCTGGCAACCCACGATCTGGCTTCCTCCGGTGTTCCCGGCAGGGCAAAAAATGAGAAAATGATGGTTGCCCCCTGGATTGCGCATGGGGTGAATTCCGGGAGCTTCCGACAAATGATTTTAAGCCAATTTGACGTCCTGGGCGCCTGCGGATATGCCCATTAACCGGCATTCGCGGCTTGACAGTGTCCCAGGGTTCTTATAGGTTCAAGCTTCCTGTACGGAAAGCAATCGTGGTTTTATCAAGCGCAAGCGTTCACAGGGCAAACGCATCTGCTTTGTTACCGGGCACTTGAAATATGATCCATACGTCTGCGTGCCCGAAGCCGCGCATCTACGGCACCTCCGTAAGCGCTTACCGGCTGTGCTTTACAGATATTGGCCGCTTCTGCCCCGTGAACAGTTACTATCAAGCCGCCCTGCTGACAAAAAAAACGGCGGTCCCAAACCGCCCCCAAAACCAACTGGTGAAACCATTATGAGTAGCGAAAAAAAAGAACCCCATTCCGGGCTGGCTGCCCTTTTCGACAGGGTAGAGTTGAAAAGTTTTTTCATCAACTACCTGTGGTTCATCATCGCTGTGGAAATCCTTATTTTTCTGGTGAGTTTCCTGGGAAACCTGGGCCCCGAGAAAGGCCCCTTTCCGTGGAAGTTCTACTTCTACGTCTCTTTTGTGACGCCGGTGGCAATTACCTTTTTGCTGGGCGTTTTCATTTTAGCATTTAACCAGTTCATTTTCGGCAGCGCACCGGTAACAGGAGAAGACAGGGGAGAGGGTGAGGAATCCGAAGACAGCCGCTCCAAACTGTTTCAATTCAACCTGTTTCTGACACACATGAAAAAAGTGCCGTTTCTGCCCATGCTGTTTGCATTGGTCGCCTGCACGGTGCTCTTTTACAAGCTGGACGCCATTTTCCTGTTCATTTTCAATGCCGGCGAGAAAATGGTGACCTACAGCCTGATCGCCTGTGGCGTCCTGCTGGTGGCCGGTCTGCTTTTCGGCATCGCCTGGATCGTCAGCAATTACAAACTCAGCCAAAAACACATGGAGCACGAGTACCGCTATCGCAATAATGTCATGGACAAGCTGGGCTTTTTGATCATGGAAGACGACACGGTCATAGACAAAAACGGCAAGCTGATCAGCCAGAAACAGCTTTTGCCGGCGGACACCCAGCCCCCTGCCCCAGAACGCGAATCCCTGAAAATCCTGCCGCCATCCAAGTGATATTCACCACTGACGCCGTAAACCGACACACATCCATGACCGGCCGCCCGCCTTTGGGTGATGCCATGTGCCGCCGATGGCCCGGGGCCTTCCTGCCGGGTTGCGCCGGCATCATCGTCAATCCGCTGGCGGCGTCCATATTCTTTGGCCTGATCCTGGTCATCGTGGTCTATTCGGTGTTGGACCGAACCGGTATGCTGGCCAGTCTGGGTCCTTTCGGACCGGTGCTGCCCCTGCTGATCATCGTCTGGATCATGGTAGGCATCTATTTCGGCACCAGGCGGCTCAAACGGCGTGCCGGGCTTGTTTGCTTCAAAGGCCCGCTGTTCATGCGTTCATTGATGAACGGCTGTTTGAAGCGAACCTGCGGCCAACTGGCATCCCGGCTGAATGCGCCGGAACTTTCCTCTGCCGAGATCTTCAACGCGATCCTGATCGATAAAATGCTGTATATCGGTGCCACGGATTGTCTGCGCTTTTCCGATTTTCGCAGACAAATCGAGGGCAGCCGGATCAAAGGCACGGCTGACCTTGAGATGGCCGTTCTGTTCCAAACGCCGGCAGCCTACCGTAAACAGCCGCTGCCCGATGAAATCCGCCAGGTTGCCGATGCTGTTTCCCGCAGCCGCAAGGAGCTGGCGCCCATGCTGGAGCGATTGAAAAGCGCCCATGAAACGTTGTGCACCGGAACCGGCAGTCTGTTGACCCTGCTGCCCCCGGATGAAAAAAAAGCCGAGAAACTGCGCTCCGCGCATCATTACCGTCCCCCGACGGTCCAAGGCGCCCGGCGCATGGTATTCGCATTGGAGACGCTGGCCTATGTAAGGGCCATTCGCCATGAAAACGTCAACCCCATGGACCGTAAGCGCTACGATGAGGTGGCCGAAAAACTGATTCCCCAACTGGCCGAAGCCCTGGCCGCCTATAGACAGGCCTGGCAGGAACTGGTGGACGCCTACGAGCGACCGGAAAGCGAACGAGCACCATCTGTTGCCTTCCCCAAATCCAACCCTGCCCCCTACGACGGAACCGGATGATGCTGACCCTAGCCTCTGCCGCCGAATACGAAGAAGAGATAAAAAAAAGCCGATTTATCGTCAAGGCTGACGCCGTGGCAAGCCCCGACGAAGCTGCTGACTTCTTGGAACGCATCCGTCAGGCACGCGCCACCCACCATTGCTGGGCGTATAAAATAGGTCCGGCCTACCGGTTCAGCGATGACGGCGAACCGGCGGGAACCGGCGGCAAACCCATATGGAACGCCATCGAAAGGCAAGGCATCGATCATGTCATGGTGGTGGTAATCCGTTATTTCGGCGGGATCAAACTGGGGACCGGTGGATTGGTCCGGGCCTATGGCGGTTGTGCCGCCAAATGCCTGCGGCAGGCTGCCTTGAAAAAAATAGACCCGGTGAGCGAACTCCTTGTGCGGACAGGATTCGATCATACCGGCAGTGTGTATGCCGTCGTCAATCGATTCAAAGCCACCCGACTGGCCGAGGCGTATACGGACAGCGGCATCGAAATCAGGCTTCAGGTGGCACAAAAGGACTTCCGGGCGTTAACCGATACGCTGATCCAGGCCTGTGCCGGCAGGATCGAAGTGATTGAAAAAAACAGGCCGGTTACGTAAAGGAGCCGGCCTGCCCTGCTTGATAAAACCCCATGGTTGCATAAAAAATGCCGGGGAATCGTGTCCCGGATCATTCCACCGGACAGCTCATATCCTCACCGCAGCACAAAGGTGATTTGATCATGCCGTGGTCGTTGGGGCATTTGGAAACATGAACTTCGCTGCCATCGTCCAGTTTAACGGTGTCGTGGACCAGGGGGGCATCGCATTTGGCGCAGGTTGCATTGACCGCCATACCGCACTTTGCACAGGTGTAAGTTGCCATGGGAAATCCTCCTTTGATAGTTGTCGTTACGGTTTATTGTTGTCTTCGGCAGATTTGACGGATGAGCGGTTTCAAAGGTTTTGCTCAACCGCCCGGTATGTTGTACCTGCTTGTTGCAATATAACATTTTTTTAAGGAGTTCAACCGCACCGCAACGATCTTTGGAGCCCTGGTGCGGGGTCCATGAAGAAAAATAATCATCGCAGGGTCAGGTCGCCTTTTATTGTTAAGGATATTCTTCCGGTTCTGTGATACACAACCACAAACTGCCGGGCTGAATGAAGCACAACCCAATTATTGTGTCGAACCAAATTGAAAGGAAAACCGTCATGGATCGTGACCAAATCATGAAAACCATTGAAGAACAGAATGTGAATTTTTTCCGGCTTCAGTTCGTGGACATTTTCGGGTTTATGAAAAATGTTGCCTTACCGCGCAGTCAGATTGAAAAAGCATTGGACGGCAAGATGATGTTCGACGGTTCATCCATCGAAGGCTTCGTGCGTATCAACGAATCGGACATGTATCTCAAACCGGATTACTCTACATTCGCCGTTTTGCCCTGGCGGGGAAAAGACAAAGTGAATGCAGCCCGCATCATCTGCGATGTCCACACCGCCGATGAAGAACCGTTTGCAGGGTGCCCGCGTGTCAACCTGAAAAGGGTCCTGGCCGAAGCGAAAGATCTCGGATTTACCATGAATGTGGGCACCGAATGCGAATTTTTCCTTTTTCGGAATGACAGCAACGGTAACCTTGTAACGGAAACCAATGATGTGGCCGGATATTTCGATGTAGATCCGGACGATACCGGCATCGACTGCCGGCGTGAAATGATCGAGACCCTCGAATCCATGAATTTCGAAATCGAGGCTTCCCATCATGAGGTCGCGGAGGGACAGCATGAAATCAACTTCAAATATGCCGATGCACTGGTAGCTGCGGACAACACCGTCACCTTTAAATGGGTTGTCCGTTCTATCGCTGCAAGGTATGGTCTGCACGCCACTTTTATGCCAAAGCCGGTTTTCGGCATCAATGGTTCCGGCATGCACACCAACCAGTCGTTGTTCAATCTGGAAGGGAACAACGCATTTTTTGATCCGGGCGATCCGCTTCAGCTCAGCAAGACGGCGTATCAATACATCGCCGGGATTCTGAAAAACGCACGCGGCTTTGCAGCCGTCACCAACCCATTGGTAAATTCCTATAAACGGCTGGTCCCCGGATACGAGGCACCAACCTATATCGCGTGGTCGGCCTCAAACCGATCGGCGCTGGTGCGAATCCCCGCCTCACGAGGCATCAGCACACGGGCGGAGCTTCGTTGCCCGGATCCGGCTTGCAACCCTTACCTGGCGTTGGCAATGATGCTCAATGCCGGACTTGATGGTATTCGTAACAATCTGCCGGTGCCGCCTTCGGTGGATGTGGACATCTTCGAGATGACATCCAAAGAAAAGGAACAGGCCTCCATCGCCAGTTTGCCCGGTAATCTGGAGGAAGCCATTGTAGCTCTGAAGGAAAGCGCAATTGCCAGAGATACCTTGGGCGAGCATATCTTCAATAAGTATATCGAAGGCAAAACCAAGGAGTGGGATGCGTATCGCACTGCCGTTACCGAGTGGGAAATCAATCGCTACATAAAAAACTACTGAAATGCCCCCGGCGTTGCAAAAGCCGGAGGAAGTCAGAGCCAAGGCGATCAGGGTGAAGCCGTAGCACTTTACTGTGATCCCCTGGCAACGTGTGATCTGACTTCCTCCGGATTTCCCGGCAGGAAAAAATGAGAAAATCACCTCTTTATGTTGACCGGCTCACCGCGATCCGAAACGTTCAGGGCCCGGGTACGAAACCGGCAGAAAGTGATTTTCTCGACCAGCGATTCTGATAGCTGGTTGTTTTGACTACAGCAGCCAAACTTTTCATGATTGACAGCATGCTTTTTTAAAGCCCCACAATTAACTATTCTCCGTCCAGAAATAGGTAAATTTGGACAAGATCAAGGTTTGCAAACATTCCCGCAGACATATGGTTGATATGCTGAGGATAAAAATGTTCGTATAACGCAGATATCGAGCAAATTGGCCATTTCCGGATCGACACGAACTAAGGCAGAAAACCCGCAACCCATCTACCCCACCCCATTTTCTTGTTCTTTTTTTGACAGAAACTGAGGTGTAAGGCACTAAAGTTCTCTCCCCACCTTCCGATAATATTTGAGAAGTTCAAAGAATAAGAAAGGTTATCATTATGCTGCTCAATTTCAAGCTGCGCACCAAACTGCTGGCCATCGGAATCTTGCTAAGCATCATCCCCCTCCTGATCGTTGCCGGCGCAACAGTCATAATAAACAACAAGATGATTAACATCATAGGCCAGAAAGTGGAAAATCTGGCAAAATCGGACTTGAACCATATTGTCGGCGGCATCTATTCCATGTGCAAAGCCCAGCATGAGGTGACTGAAAAAGACCTTGATCATTCGTTGGCCATCGCCCGCCACCTGATTTCCAGCTACGGGGAGATCCACGTTTCCAATGAAACGGTCCCGTGGAAAATGGTGAATCAGTATACAAAATCTTCTGAAACCAAACAATTACCCAAATTGATGGTTGGAGATCACTGGCTGGGAAAAATCGAGAGTCTGCGGGAACCGGTGATTATCGTCGACAAAGTTCAAGAGCTTGCCGGGGCGACGTGTACCATTTTCCAGCGAATCAATGAATCAGGGGACATGTTACGGGTTGCCACCAATGTGATCCGCAAGGACGGCCAAAGAGCCATTGGTACATTTATACCCAAGAGCAACCCGAACGGGCAAAACAACCCGGTGGTAAGCCGCGTGCTTGAAGGCGAGACCTACCGGGGTCGTGCTTATGTCGTAAACAAATGGTACATCACCGTATACGAACCCATCTATGATCCCAGCAACAAAATTATTGGCATGCTATATGCCGGAATCCCCCAAGAAAATGTCAAAAGCCTGCGTGCCGCTGTCATCAAGACGAAGGTCGGCGAAAGAGGTCACACCTTTGTACTTGATCGCAACGGGAATTACGTTATTTCGAAAGATGGCCTGCTGGACGGCGAGAACATTCTCGATCACAAGGACGCCGACGGTCGTTTTCCCTATAAAGAAATCATTGAAAAGGCGATGGTTTTATCACCGGGAGAAATCGATGAAGCTATTTTTTCCCTTAGGGAATCGCGTTCCACAGAACTGAAGCGGGCCAAGTTTATGTACTTTAAATATTGGGACTGGATTATCGGTGTGGAAGCCTATGAAGATGACTTCCGCACCGCACAACGTGAAGTGGCTTCAGCCTCACGCAAAAATATCGGTCTGATTGGAGTGACCATCGCATCGACCACGATTGCCACTGTACTGGTCTGGCTTTTCGTTGCCAGCGGGATTGTGAAACCCATAGAAACAATCTTTTCCTTTGCAAACGCCTTGTCCAATGGAGATTTCTCTCAGCGACTGAAAACGAGCAAGAAAGGGATAATGGTAAAAGACGAAACTGAAAGACTGAAAGTGGCGCTGAATACCATGAGCGACCAGATAAAGACTGGCCTTGACAAACTGGAATACAATCGAAAATCAATCAGGCTCAAGGTTCGGGTTCAAAAAGAAATTCTGGACATGATCGGTGATACATCAGGAAAAGTCGCTGAGCGTGCTCAAAAATCTATGGAGTCCTGCGTTTATTTAACAAAAAATTTAACACAACAATTCACCATGCTTGCCGAGATAAATGAAATGATGACACGTGTGGATGTCCGCTCTTCTAGCAATGCCGATCAGGCGGGCAACGCCAGTAGAATTGCCACCCAGACGAAGGAAATGGCCCAAGAGGGTAATCGGAAAATGAAAACCATGCTCAACGCAATGGATGAAATCAGTACGTCCAGTCAGGAGATCATTAAAATTTTGGATGTTTTGCAGGACATTTCGGATCAGACCAATCTACTGGCCCTGAATGCGACCATCGAAGCCGCCCGGGCAGGCGAAGCCGGCAAGGGGTTTGCCGTGGTGGCCCAGGAAGTGAAAGATCTGGCCTTGCGGTCCATGAATGCGGTGAAAGAGACTTCCAATCTATTGAAACAATCATCCCAAAACGTTAAAAATGGTGTGCACATCGCAACGGAAACCGGCAGCGCCCTGGAAGAGATCGTGAAACACGTCGTGGAGGTTACCGGGATTGCCAAAGAAATTTCAGAGGGATCCACAGACCAAGTGGACGCCATTAATCAGGTCAAAAACATGTTGCAGCAAGCCAATGCAAAAATAGACGTGATGCGCCAGACATCTGAGGAGACATCACAGCATGCTGAAGAATTATCGAACCAATCCAATCAACTGGTGACACAACTGAACCTGAAACTCCAGGAGAATGACGTGACTACCGAGACAGATGAGATGGAAGCGGAAGAATTCCGGGAAAACAACGATGCCTGGAGTGAAAAAAGCGACCAATTGGTGGGATAAATATCCGGATTTTGCAACGCTGGGGTACAGCAAGCATTTACAGGGCGCCGTAAATGCGCGGCGTCGGGTACGCAGAGGTATTGGCCATGCTTCAAGAGCCCGGCAGCAAAGCAAATGCGGTGCCCTGTGAATGCTTGCGGATTTTAATATTCGGCGGCTGCTTCCGTACCACTGAGTACACGCAAGGCACCCGCCGCCAGAGCCTGCATCTCTTTTTCACCGGGGATGACCGCTATCTCGGCCAGCCAGCCGACACGGGCTTTAACCATGCTCACAATACGCTCGGAATTGGCAATACCACCGGTAATGATAATCCGGTCAACCTTTCCGTGTAATACCGCTGCGTAGCCGCCAATGTCCTTACAGACCTGATAGACGAATGCCTCCAGCACAAGAGAGGCCCGTTCATTACCTTCAACGCTGTATTGTTCAATTTCAGCGATATCTTTGGTTCCGAAATAGTCGAACATGCCTGCCTGAGTGCTCATCTTCTGCACCAGTTGTTCACGCGTATAGGTGCCGCTGAAGCATAATTGCACCAACGGATAAGCGGGAAGGCCCCCGCACCGTTCCGGAGAAAACGGTCCGTTGGAACGACCGCCGCTTCCATCCACCATGCGGCCCTGGCGGTGCGCGGCAATGGAAATGCCTGAGCCCAAATGGGCGACGATGAAGTTAAAATCACGGTAATCACCGCCCAGGTTTGCTGCCACTTCGCGGCAAACCGCCTTCTGGTTCAGGGCATGCAGCCAACTGGGACGCTCAATTTCCGACATACCGGAAAACCGGGCGACCTCGTCGAACTCGTCCACAGAGACCGGGTCCACGATAAATGAGGGAATGCCCAGAGGATCGGCTATTTCTTTAGACAATATCGGCCCGAGGTTGGATGGATGTTCGCCGCTTACCGCATTACGCAAATCTTCGACCATGCGCTGGTTCACGGCATAGGTTCCGCCGGACACGGGACGTAACAGTCCCCCCCGACCCGCCACGGCTGCGAACCCGTCAAGGGAGTGGCCGTTGTGTTCCAGTGTTTCGAAAATGGCCTGTTTACGCAGGGGAAGCTGATCGAACAAGCTGGATAAACGGTGCAATTCGTCATCCGGATGGACGACATTGACATTTAGCAATTCCTCCTGGTTTGAAAACACAGCGATCTTTGTCGAGGTGCCACCCGGGTTGATGGCCAAAATCTTCATGGGGGGATACTCCTTGTCTGGCGACATAATTGTCGCATTCGTTTAGTGCCTGTTCACGGGGTAGAAGCAGCCAATACCTGTAAAGCACAGCCGGTAAGCGTTTACAGGGCGAACGTAGATGCGCGGCTTCGGGCACGCAGACGTATGGGGTATACTTCAAGTGCCCGGTAACAAAGCAGATGCGTTCTCCCTGTGAACGCTTATTTCGTTTAGTGCTCATCCGCAAATGGCAAATTTGTCCGATATCTGCGTTATTTGACAAAAAACATAGTAACGGGTGGATAAAAGGTAACCACAAGCAAGGAAATGATCATGGCGAAGATGAACCATTTAACATGTTTCATCATTTCCCCTAAAGTCACTTTACCAACAACAGCAGCGACAAAAAGATTCAATCCAAACGGTGGTGTTACAAAACCAATTGCCAAGTTTGCCACAAGTATTACACCAAAAGTAATTGATGTCATACCCAGCCCCTCAACCAGGGGAAGCAGAATCGGTGCTAAAATGATAATAGCTGGAATAATATCTACCAAACAACCAATAATCAATAAGAGTATATTGATTATCAAAAATAAAATATTACTATTATCAGTGAGTCCTAATAAAAAACCCGCAATGGCTTGGGGAACATGATTAACACTTAAGTAATAAGAAAATGCCATTGACAGGGAGATCAAATAACAAACAGCACCATTAAGAACGACAGCAGAAACGAAAGCTTCATAAATACTTTCCCGATCAAGCTCTTTATAAACACATGTTCCTATTATCAATGAATACACAACGGCTACCACAGATGCTTCGGTAGGTGTAAAAAAACCTGTGTATATACCGCCTAGAACAATTACTGGTGCCATTAACGCTAAAAAAGATTTCTTGAAGGAAATAAATACAGATTTGACTGTCGGTCGAATTCCTGTTTCAGCGTAATTATTTTTTTTAGAAATAAAAAAGCAAGTGATCATTAGTGAAATGCCAAATAATATTCCTGGAACAATACCGGCAATGAACAGATCACCAATTGATGTTTGAGTAGAAATAGCATATATTACCAAAGGAATGCTTGGTGGAATAATAATTCCTATTGTGCCAGCCGCAGCGGATAATGCAGAACTAAAGGAATTGTCATATCCTTTTTTTTTCATCTCGGGTATCATGATCGTACCAATCGACGATGTCGTGGCAATCGCAGACCCTGAGATAGCAGCAAAAAACATACAAGCAGCGGTGGTGGTGATCGCTAAGCCTCCAGTGAAAAAACCAACACATGTATTCGCGAAATCAATTATTCTTCTTGCAATTCCGCCAGTTGACATTAAAGATCCTGCTAAAATAAAAAATGGAACGGCTAACAAAGAAAATGTGTCAACCCCGGCAAATGCTTTCAACGAAATAATGACTAGTGGTAAATCCGAAATATAGATTGCTATTGCCGCGGCAACACCAATAGCAATGCCAACCGGGACACCAATTATAACAAACAACCCCAACAGACCAAATAATAATAAACCTTCCATAACTTCTATACCCCCGCATGCCTATGGTTGCCCCCCCCCATAGTTGCATAAAAAATGAGAAATTTATCGTTAATATCTGAAAGATATAGATAAAATACATAATTTTACGCAAGGTCCTGGAATTCAACAGATGAGAAATCCAGGATCCAACAATAATTTTCTCATTTTGTACCCTTCCGGGAAATCCGGAGAAAGCCAGATCCCACATTGCCAAGGGATCGCAGTAACGTACTACGGCTTTACCCTTGGCACTGACGCCCTCCGGCTTTTGCAACGCTGGGGTTGACCATACCTTAATAAGTCGTGTTTATTCACCGGCCACCCGCAGATCGGGTGACTTGATTGCTTTAAATTCAGTTACAATTAGACCTAAAAGTCTTAAGCCCATAACTGTTGCACCAATAGGGATCGAAAGATATGGAATAAACATTGGAACTCCCATTGCGGCTGAGACATTACCTGTTTTCATTGATTGCAAAACAAAAAAACATGAATTATAGGCCAAGAAAGCACAGAACACAAACCAAGAAATTTTCGAAAGTATCTCGGCATATGGTTTTAATTTTCCATTGAACATTGTAAAAATAAATTCTACACGGATGTGGCTTCCTTTTCTTGTTGCAATGCTGGCTCCCAGCCATACTTGATACACAAAGATATAACGGGATAGCTCTTCGCTCCATGGAAGTGCATGATTAAAAAAATTTCTGGAGACTATCTGAAAAAATATAACGACAACTGTAATAACGAGGCTGACTACCAGCGTTACTTCTTCTATTTTATTATATAAATCAAAAAATGATTTCAAACTATCATTCCCTCCTTAATATTTATGAAGCCACATAAAAATCACGTACCTGTTCACGGGATAGAAGCAGCCAATACCTGTAAAGCACAGCCGGTAAGCGTTTACAGGGTGAACGTAGATGCGCGGCTTCGGGCACGCAGACGTATGGGGCACACTTCAAGTGCCCAATAACAAAGCAGGCGCGGTACCCTGTGATCGCTTACAAAATTACCGCCATCCAGAGAGGGGTGGTTTGGTAAAGCCCTTTGGAAGGGGTTATAATCCAAACCAGTGAACGTCCAACTTCGAATTTTAAAAATGAATTCTTTGGTTTAGGGGCTCAAGAAGGCGTTCCAAATACCACTCGCCTCCTTGAGCCGATTTATCCTGTCCAGGAAAATCCTGAATTTGGATATTATTGATTATTGTACTTATCAACCAAATCAAATATATCCTGACCAATTTTATCTTTAAACTGTGCGTAAACAGGCTGAACTGCTTTCACAAACAATAAATGGTTTTTGGGTGTAATTTTATTGACGGCCGTCCCACTTTTAATAATTTTATCAACATAGCCGTCTTCACCTGCGATCTTCATTTCCCGTTGTTTATCAATCAAAAACATTTTAGCGGCTTTTTCAATAACCTCTTGCTGCTCTTTGGTCAAAGAACTGAAAAAGGATTCTCCCATTGTAACGACTCCGAATCCAACGGTATGATCTGTCAAGCTATAATATTTCTGAACTTCATAAAATTTGTAATTATACACAATTGAAGGGCCATTTTCCTGGCCATCAACGGCCCCTTGCTGCAATGCTGTATAAAGCTCACTAAATGCCATTGGAGTTGGGTTCGCACCCAGGGCTTTCATGGTTGCGATATATACAGCGCTCTCCATTACGCGAATATCTAGACCTTTCATATCGGCAGGCGTTTGAATAGGTTTTCTATTATTTGTAACAGAACGATTGCCAATAAAATAGAAACCCAATACATGCAATCCGGACTTTACAGCATCAGCCTTGAGTCTATTTCCTAATTCGCCGTCCACTGCTGAAAAAGCCGTATTTAAATCTTTAAAAATAAACGGCATGTCAAGAATGCCATAAGATGCTTGATAGTTGCTGATTTGAGCGGTGCTTGGGAGAGCCATCTGAATTGTTCCATAAATGCAACCCTCAACGGATTCAACGTCATTGGCAAGCTCAGAATTTGGATACAGCTGAACGTCAATGGAACCTTTTGTATTTTTTTCGACATATTTTTCAAACATTAAACCCGTTTGTTGAAGCGTATCTTTGGTGCTCTCAACATGTGAAATCTTTAAAACTACGGGTTTGCTCTCAGCAGTTCCACCGAAAGTTGCCATCGCAATAATACACAGGGTGAATGCTATGATCCCTAATTTTCTTTTCATTTTATTCTCCTTTTTTCCTTAATGAAATGAGTTTTGTACGAAAACGACAAAAGCAAAAATGCCTCAGAAAAAATGCTATTCCCCCTTTCAAATTTAAAGTGCATCGCAATGAGGCTCAACGTCATTGACAGATTCCGAACAGACACTAGCGTATCTTCAATTTCTATGAGCCACCCCTGGCAAAACAAAATTTTCCACGGTTGCAGATCAAAGTGGGATCTTGCACCCATAATTTTTCAGTACAGCAAATATTTGATAGCCCCGTAAAAAGTCAAAAAATGAAAAATCTCACTTAATAATTTCAATAAGTTACGCAGGGTAAAATCGCTAAAAAAGACCTTTTTACGAAACCATCGATATTTGGGAAACGACAGAAATGATGGTTCCGTAAAAAGGCACCAGGCATGTCATTTTCGACTATGCGGAAACTTATAAAAAAACTGATAATATTTCTATATTCGACTGATCGAGAGCGATTAAAAACGATCATTTCCGATTTTTTACGGGTTTGTCAGAAATGAAATCACAAGCAGCAGGTGCACTCGTCAATAAGGTACAAAATATTTCTGTACAGCTTTTTACCGTGCAGGGTCAGGCCCACCTCGCAGGTACGCGAAGTGCTGTAGCCCTCGGAACAATCGTGGATTTGCCCCTCAAGGGTCTTCAAAGCACTGGCGTTGAGCTGGGGAAGCGTGAACCCTTTGTCTCCCGCAAAGCCACAGCAGAATATTTTTTGCGGGACAACGACTTCGGTGACACACTTTTCCGCCACCTGCCTGAATTTGTCGGTCAGGCCCATCTCGCGCATCGAACAGGTTGGGTGCAAGGCCACCTTGCGCCGCACTTGCTTGAATTGCAGCCGATGCGACAGATGACAAAGAACAAATTCCACCGGATCCATGAGTTGAAGCCGATTATCCAGCGTTTTTTTCATGCGGGCGAGGCAGGGGCTGGTCTCACACAGCACCGGGTACTTGCCATTTTGCGTAGCTTTCAAAAGCACCGCATTCAATTCGGCCGCTTTTTGATCCGCCGCATCGAACAACCCTTTGGTTTCAAAGGATTTACCACAGCAAAGCCCGGTGGTTTTATCCGGAATAATCACCTGGAACCGGGCCTTTTCCAGCAAATTCACGGCCACATCCATGATTGGCCGGTGGTCGGGGTGGGACGCATCCCAGGTGTACCCCATGGTGCGCACCGCACAGGACGGAAAATAAACCACCCGGTCCCTGTTCCGTGCGGAGCCGACTGCCGGCACACGGGAGCCACCGCACAAATTCACCTCACGCAAGTCCGGTATTTGCATATTCAGCGCTTTGCGCGTCAACCGGCCGCTGCCAAGGGCCAGATTGTGTCCCATGAGCTTATGCGCGGCAGACGCCACATGAAGCATGCCGGAGGTTGCATGCTGGACCAAAGCGAAATTGTCGCCAATCTTCCTGGCCACACCACGGGTGCTGCGCCCAGTGGCTTCGTGCCGCAGCATGCGCATGTATTGGGCGATGTCGATACCTAAGGGGCAGCGCATGGCGCATAAGCCGTCTGTGGCGCAGGTGTCGAGCCCTTTTTCATCGAATTTTTTTTGCCAGCGTTTGGCCTTTTCCTCTTCCCCGGCCTTAATCAGCCCGGCAATGGTCCGCAACGTGTAAATCCGCTGCCGCGACGTAAGCCCCACGTCACCCGACGGGCATACATATTCACAAAACCCGCAATCAACGCACATGTCGATGGTACGATCCACCGGACCGGCATATTTTAGATTTTTCAGGTGGCAATTCGAATCGTCGTTAAGAATCACGTTGGGATTGAGCAGGCCTTCCGGGTCAATAATCTTTTTCAGGTCACGCATGACCTGGTAGAGTTCCTCTCCCCACTCCCGAAGCACGAACGGAGCCACTGCCCGGCCGGTGCCATGTTCAGCTTTGAGTGCACCGTCCAGAGACAGGACCACATTGGCGGCCTCGTCGATAACCAAAGCGACCTTGCGAACTTCTTCCGAATTGTTCAGTTGCAGGGGGATGGAGAAGTGAAGATTGCCGTGCAGGGCGTGGCCGTGCACGCCTGACTTGGTGAAGCCGTTCCTGTTCAGAATGTCCAAGAAGGCTTTGCAGGCCTGAGGCAGATTTTTGATGGGTACACAATAATCTTCGGAATAAGCATACTCTTCAGAAGCACGGGTCCCGGCCAGGATTGGATAAAGGGCGCGGCGCAGATCCCAGAGCTGTTCGCAGACGGTGTCATCGGTCTCGAAACGAACCGGATTCGCCGTCTTGAGCGTTGACAGAACCCCGGCAATTTGCCGCACGTTGGCATCTAATGTTTCCGGCGTGCCCCCTTTGGTCTCCAGCAGCAGGGCACAGGCATTGTCACCCAGATCCCGCAACGCGTCCGGGAATTCCGGTAGCTGCATAAGGGATTGCAGCGACACCGAATTCAAAAATTCCACTGCATGCAACGTGCACTGCGCCTCCATCCGCAGTACACCCTGTATCGCCGTATCGATTGAATCAAAACCCACGAAGGCGGTGGCGCGAAATGGTTCAATGGGGCCGGTACGAAGGGTCAGATTGTGGATGAAGGCCAGGGTTCCTTCAGATCCAATGATCAGATGTTTGAGGATTTCCAATGGGTCCTGGAAATCCGTAAACGCGTTTAAACTGTATCCTGACGTGTTGCGAATGGAAAACTTTCGGCGTATCCTGGATGCCATCTCCTCATTGTCCAGGATACGCCGGCGCAGACCGAGCAAGGCATCAAGCATGTCCCGATGACTCTGCCTGAAAGCGGCCACGCTGTCTGGATCGGCCGTATCCACGGTGGTGCCGTCCATCAGGGAGAAGTGCATATCCGTCATCATGTGATAGATATTCTTCTCGACCGTGCAACTCAGGCCGGCGGCATTGGTGGCGGCCATTCCTCCTATAAAAGCGCTGCCCACGGACGAGGGGTCCGACGTGATGAATCGGCCGTAAGGCTGCAGGGCCGCGTTCAGATCCGCACCGACGACACAACAGCCCGCACGCACGCGCGCGCCGTCGTCGAGCACGTCGATGCGCTTCCAGTGCGGGCCGACCAGCCGTACGGTCACTTCCTCGGCAATGGTTTGGCCGCTGACGCCGGTGCCGGCCCCCCGAAAAGTGAGGCTGGTGTTGTGCTCCCGTGCCAGGCGCAACAACACCAGCAGCTTTTCAGGAGAATCGACATCTACGACAGCCAGTGCACGCGGTTCAAAAGGACTGGCGTCTACCGAGTAGGCTTTTACAAGCAAATCATCGGTATGTACTTGCGCTTCCGGAAATGCTTTTTTTAACGCCGATATGAATGGCTCAATGGGGTGCATCCGTTTTGGAATCCTTATCGGTCTGTTTTTTGCGCAACAGAGTCAATCCGAATACAGGCAGCAAGATACCCAAAATGGGGTTGATGTAGTTAAAGAACGCGTACGGCATGTAGGCAAAGTTATATACGCCCAGAGCGCCGAACATGAAAGCTCCACCCGTGCTCCACGGGAAGAAATTGGCCGTCAGAGTTGCGCCCTCTTCCAGACACCGGGAAAGCATCCGTGGTTCTAAGCCTTTTTGCTCAAAAGATTCCCGATACAGTTCACCGGGTACCACAACGCCCATGTACTGCTCACCGACCAACGCATTGGTCAGGACACCACTGACAATTACCATTCCCGGATAATAACGCGCGCTGTGAACCTTTTCGATGACTTTTTCGAATATCACCGTGAGCAATTTGCTGTGGGTCAATGCACCGCCCAAAGAAAGTGCAACCAACGCCAGCGACAGGGTCCACATCATACTCTGCACACCGCCCCGGTTCAGCAGCTTATCGACCAGCTCGGAACCGGTTTCGATTGAAAAGCCATAGTTCAACACTTCCAACACGGAAACAAAGCTGGCGCCCTGGAAAAAAACAGCGACCGGGATGGCCACAACAATGCCGACAATCATTGCCGGTATGGCCGGAAACTTCATAACGCTCAAAATCAGAACGACGACAATCGGCAAAAGAACCATGATATTCAGGTTGAAATTACCGGCAATCAGGTTTTGGATGGTTTCGATCTGAGAGGCATCGAGGGCCTGGTCCGCATACTTCAGACCGAATACAAAGAAAAGCGCGAGGCTGATCAAATAAGCAGGAATCGTCGTATACAGCATCGCGCGGATATGGCTGAAAACATCCGTGCCGGCGATGGCGGGAGCCAGGTTGGTCGTGTCGGACAAAGGCGACATCTTATCCCCGAAGTACGCACCAGATATCACCATACCGGCAATCAGCGGCGCTGGTATGTTCATACCGAGGCCGATGCCCATCAAAGCAACGCCCACCGTGCCGGCGGTACTCCAGGAACTGCCGGTGGCCAAAGAGGCGATGCTGCCGATAATCAGTCCTGCGGGCAGAAACAACATCGGCGTCAACAAATTGAGGCCATAATAGATCAGAGCCGGCACGGTTCCACTGGCGACCCAGGCCCCCACGGCCATACCGATCAGGATAAAGAACAAAACAGCGGCCAGCGCTCTTGAAATACCATGGATGATGGCGTCCAGAATGTCGTCCCACCGATGACCCAGATAGATCGATGCCAATACAACCACAATTGTACAGGCAATCAGCAGCATGTGCATGTCCACATGCAGAAACGAGAGTCCGCCAACCAGCATAACGACAATCACCGACATCACTGCGATACTGAATCCAAAACTGGGTTTTATATTCTCTTCCGCCATGATTTCTCCTCTCTTCTATGTTATTGTTGCAGAAAGCGCCCTCCACCTCTGTCAGACGGCATTGTACCCGCACTCGAAAGCCTTTGTATTGCCGTCTGCGAACTTTCCCTTCCCCTTTTTTTCGAACATATCGTTCATGCCCTTGATGCCGTCTTCCATGCTGAAATCGTTCAATAGTTTGATGACGGCGGCAGCCATGATGATATTGGCCCCTCTGGGTTGCCCAATCTTCTGAGCCAAGGTGGTGCATGCGACCCGGTGAAGTGCGATGTCTTCGCGCACATCCAGGTCCCCGGTCATGATATCACTGTTTACCAGGATGATGCCGCCGTTTTTGACCATTCCGGAAAAAGCATTGAACGACGGACCGTTCATGGCCAGAAGCAGATCCGGTTCTTCCTGCCCCGGATTGTAGATGGTGTCCCTGCCGTATTTGACCGTGCAATTGGCCGTTCCGCCCCGCATGGCCGAACCATAGGATGGCATCCATGTGGCATTTTGTCCGCTGTGGACGGCAACCTGAGACATGACCAGACCCGAAGTCAACACACCCTGACCGCCGAACCCTGCATAGAGGATCTCACGCATTTTGCTTCTCCTTTCTCTCTTTGAACACGCCCAGCGGGTAATAGGGGACCACATCATCCTCTATCTTCTTCATTGCCTTCACCGGCGTAAGGCCCCAATTGGTCGGGCATGGAGAAAGCACCTCGATAACGGAATACCCTTCACCGTTGATCTGGGCCTGAATGCCTTTTTTGATGTATTTTTTCAATTTATTGACATTCTTGGGTGACGTGACGGTCCCGCGGGCGGCAAAGGCCACATCGAAGTGTTCCGCCACCAATTCCGGGAACCGCAGAGGCCGTCCGGTAAGGCCGCTGTCACGCCCACCAGGCGACGTAGAGGTCTTTTGCCCCGGCAGCGTGGTCCAGCTCATTTGGCCCCCGGTCATGCCGAAGTTGGTGTTGTTGATGGTAATTACGGTTATGTTTTCGTTGCGGTAGGCTGCGTTGATCGTCTCGGAAATGCCGATGTTATAAGCATCGCCGTCACCCTGATAGGTGATAATGGTGGTGTCCGGTGTGGTGCGCTTCATCCCCGTTGCCACAGAGGCTGCCCGGCCATGCGGGCAATGCAAGCGGTCCGTGACCAAACCGCCTCCCAGCAGGCTCGAACAGCCCACGCCAATGGGGAAAATGATGTTTTCCTGCTGACCCAATTCCTCAAGGCATTCGGCAATCAAACGCGCGATGATACCATGTCCGCATCCACCGCAAAAGGACATGGGGTTATCTATCAGTGCGGGAACCTTTCTCTCTTTGGCCATTAGTATGTCTCCTTCAACTCGTTGTTCAAGACTCGGGCAAATCCATCTTTTATAAACTTGAGAGACGGTACCCCGTAAACACAGCATAAACTCCAGGCAGGCACGTTGCGTTCGCGAAAGACCCGTTTGGCGGTCAGGGCGACATCGTCGATAAGCTGCCCGGTGGCACTCGATTCAACGGTGATGAACCCCTTGACGTCCGGGTTCACGTCTTTAAAGCCGTTCACCGGAAACGGCCATGTGGTGATGGGCCGGATATATCCGACCTTGTGTCCCGCTTCACGCAACGCTTTCACGGCCCCTTTGACGGAACGACCCGACATACCGTAAGCGACGAACACGTAATCGGCATCCTCGACCTGGCCAGCGTCCCAGCGCTGTTCATTTTCCTTGATCAAGGCATGCTTTTCGTTCAGCGCGACGGCCTCCTCCATGGAGTTACGATCAAATATCCCGATTTTTTTATAGGTGTATTTACCATCCAGGGCCCAGGCGTGTCTTTTGGGCTCGATGAAATCAGGCAGATCGCATGGTTCCATCATCTGGCCCAAGGCACCCTCGGTCATGAAAATGGTTACGATGCGGTATTTTTCGGCCAGTTCATAGGCGGTCGCCATGAGGTCAACGGCTTCCTGGATGCTTTCCGGGCTGAGCACGATGCAGCGATAGTCGCCGTTGCCGCCACCGCGGGTCTCCCTGTTGTAGTCACATTGGGAAGAGTACAAGGTTCCCAGGCCGTTTCCGTACCGCACGACGTTGATCACGACGCAGGCCAGTTCTTCATCGGAAATACAGGAAATCCCTTCCTGTTTAAGGCTGATGCCGGGCCCGGATGACGCGGTCAGCGCCCGGTATCCACAGGCGGCAGCGCCCATAACCATGTTAATGCCGGAGACTTCACTTTCGGCCTGGATAAAGGTCCGCCCCAATTCAGGCAAGCGGCCTGAGAGGTATTCCATGATCTCGGAGGACGGCGTGATGGGGTATCCGGCATAAAGCTGCACACCGGCCCGCACAGCCGCCTCGGCAATGGCTACGTTTCCTTTAATCATGTCTGCCATATTATTGATCTCCTTGGGCTTGGGGGGTCTTGACGATAGAATAGACCCCGTCAGGACACATGGTGTAGCAGATACCACACCTGACGCATTTTTCCTCGTCAACACAGGCGTGATTAAAACCCGCCTTGTTGAGTTTGTCGGAAAAATAGATGGCGCCGTTCGGACAATTCGCAAAGCATAGTCCGCATTGCTTACACCGTTCAACTTTCAGATTGATCGATTCCATTGTTAATCACCTCGTAGTCACTTATCCGCTTTCGTTTAGGGGGGGTGAGGAACAAAAATTTATAAATTGACCCAATTCATTCCATCTCCATTCCTAACCGGAATCATACCGGGTTCAACGCTGCGATCCCGCCAGAAGACAGGCGAGAGCGATAGAATTGATTTTTACATCAGGGGTGTCGGATCGGGATCCGAGGACCACGGGATGTGTGGTCCCCAGCACCACGCCCGCCCACTTGGCCTTGCTCAAGGTCAGCCAGGATTTGCCCAGGGCGTTACCGGTTTCAATATTGGGGGCGAGCAGCAAATCCACGTTTCCGCTCAATTGACTGTCCAGCCCCTTGTGTTCGGCGGCCCGACGATCAAAGGCCACGTCAAAGGCGATCGGCCCTTCAACAACGCATTCACCGAATGCACCCTCCTGTGCCAGGCGAGCCAGTTCGGCCGCGTCCACCGTGGCCGGAACTTTGGGATGCACCACTTCGCTGGCCGTGAGGGCGGCCACAAGGGGCCGTTCGAATCCCAGGCGGCGCATGGCATTCAGGGCATTGGTCAAAATGGCTTTCTTCTGTTCCAGATCCGGCGCCGCATTGATCCCGCTATCGCTGCAAAAGATGAGCTTGTGATATTCTTTTACCTCATACACAGCCAACGCACTGAGCAAATCACCGCTGCGCAGGCCGGCCTCACGATTCAAAATGGCCCGCAGGTATTGCGAGGTGTTAATGGCGCCTTTCATCAACACCTCGGCTTGCCCCTGGCGTACCATGGAAACCGCCTGGGCTGCACTTTGCTCCGGTCCGTCACTGGGAACCAGTTCGTAGTCTTTCAAGCCCGCAGCGTTCGCCAGCTCCGGCACGCGGCGTGCGTCACCCACCAGCACCGGGTGCGCAAAACCCAAGTCGGCGGCAATTTTCACCGCCTCCAGAAGTTCCCGGTCTTCAGCGGCCGCAACACAAAGTCGAAACGTTGGACCGCTTTGCACGTTGCGGATCAACTCTTTGAAATCAGAAAACATTTGTCACTTTCCTAGAGAGAAAAAAAAGAATGGTCGATAGCGTCAGCAGATAGAGCGTTCCGGTGTGCGAAGCACCCGTTCTATCTTTGTCAGAATTAGTTAAAAGCCATGAATCGGTTTGTCAAGATTTTTCTGGGCTTTGAAGTTCCGATGATCAGGATCGCAATGCTCCTTGGATCAACCCGCCTCATCAAGAACCCTTCCCAATATTTTTATTCCGGGTTCTATATTATTTTTCGGGGTGGTCGAAAAGTTCAGCCGGATGGTGTTTTCGTTGTTCCCTTCGGGGAAAAACGGGCCGCCGGGTACAAATCCGACTTTTTGCAGCAATGATTTGTCCAGAATCACGTTGGCGTCCATTTTTTCAGGCAACTCCAACCAGAGGAACATTCCGCCTTCCGGGCAGGTATACTTGATGTTTTTGGGAAAGTATTTTTCAATACAGGCCATCATCAGGTCCCGCTTCTCCTTGTAAGCGCTGATCACTTTTCCGATGTGGGCATCGAGATCAATCTTCTCCAGAAGTTCATCGACTTGCATTTGAGCCAACTGATTGGTCTGCAAATCGGCCCCTTCTTTGATAATTTCTATTTTCTGGACCAGATTCTGTTCTGCACAGATATAGCCGACCCTGAGTCCGGCACATAAAATTTTTGAGTAAGAGCCAAGATAAACGACCCGTTCTTCCGTATCCAGGGATTTTAAGGTAGGAAGATGTTCGCCTTCAAACCGGATATCTCCGTATGGATTGTCTTCGATGATCACCACATCATATTGGTTCGCCAACTGAATTACGGCCTTGCGTTTATCAATGGACCAGGTTCGCCCGCTGGGGTTGGAAAAAGTGGGTACCAGGTATATCAGTTTTGTTCTGGGATTGTTCTTCAGCGCATCTTCCAGGGCATCCATTTTCATGCCGTCACTTTCAGAATCTACGCCTTTCAGAATCACTTCATAGGGGCGGAATGCGGCCAGGGCACCCAGGTATGTCGGATTTTCGGTCAGGACCACATCTCCGGGATCTAGAAAAGCCATGCCGACAAAACTGATGCCCTGTTGGGAACCGGTGGTCATTTGAATGTTGGCGACATTACAATCGATGTTTCGACCATTCAGATCATTTACGATTTTGGCGATCAGCGGCGCATAACCTTTGGTCATGCCATACTGCAATGCAATATGCGGTTTTTCCGTGAGCAGACAATCCGTAACCTCTTTCATTTCCTTCGACGGAAAAAGTGCAGGGTCGGGCAGTCCTGCCGCAAATGATATGCAATTGTCGATAGCGGTTATTTTTTTACCGACGGCTCTGATCGCAGAAGGCTTGATATTGCCTATTCGCTTAGCCAATTTCATGTATTCATCTCCTTTTATGGTATCTTGGAAATATGGCGCATCGCGCTTAATGGAAGCATTCACCGATTCCTGAACCGCAACATACGCGGTGATCGATTCGGCAACAAATCGCACAGATTGTTCCAATGGATAGAACGATTGTTCTGGAATGAATTTCATTTAACTATCCGCAAGAATGCTTGTCAAGGAATTTTTTTATGCGAAAGGACTTGACAAAGATCATTCCTATTCCTAATTAAATTAAATATTTTTAAAGGATCTACGTAAGATGTCAAATCTCATCAATTCCGTAAAACGCGCGTTGGACCTGCTGCTTTACATCAGCCGCGAGGACAATCCGGTGGGTGTCTCCGAGATCAGCAAAGCCATGGGCATGCATAAAAGCACGGTGTTTCGCACCCTGGCCACGCTGCAGAGCAAACAATTCGTGATGCAGAATTCAAAAACCGGCAAGTATTCCCTGGGCATCACCCTTGCTTCCATAGCGAGAAAAATCGAACCATACGATGTATTCAGGCATCATACCCAAGAGCTGGGGAAAAAAATCAAAGAAACGATCAACATCTCGGTTCTGGAACATGCGCCCAATGGAACCTATCGCAGCACCATCGTGGTCAAGGAAGAGAACAACCAGAATGCATTGACCGTCAATCCAAAAATCGGCTCGAGCATAGACTGCTATTGCTCGGCTGTGGGAAAGTGTTTGCTCGCTTTTTCCCGTGACGTTTCGGTGCCCTCCCTGAAAAAGTACCGATTCATCCCTTATACCCAAAACACGATCACAGATTCCGCCGAACTGGTTGAGGAACTATCCCGCGTACGTGCCGCCGGCTACGCCGTGGACGACGAGGAACAGGAGATCGGCCTGACCTGCGTAGCGGTGCCGATACTCGCCAGCGATAAATGGGCCGTGGCAGCCATGAGCTTTTCCGGACCGACCGTCCGCATCCGGCGCCACGGCGTCGAGGTGCTGGCCCGGCACCTCAAGGACACGGCCGCGGCGATTACTGCATCAATGTATGGAGAACCGTCACATGCAAGACTTCAGGATTAAGGATTCAACCTCCCGCCATGGAACTCCGACGGCTCTCCTGAGCGGCCTCATCTGGATGAATCCGCCAGGTATACAGCGGAGAAAGAAGATAAAGGATCATGTAAGCCAGGCAGATTTGCCCGAAGATGGGGGTAAACATGCTCACCGTCAGCAGGAGCAGGTTGGCCCGTCCGAACCAGGGGTGGCGGCTCATCGAGCGTCCCAGGTGAATGTAGCGGATGGGGTAAATGTTCATGACAATACCGGCAAACACCATGGTTCCCGCTGAAAACAGCCCCCAGAAAACAATCCCCTGCGAAAACAGGGCCAGGGCCTGGTCGAAAATTACCAGCGGAGACATGACCAGCATGGCCGCCGCCGGGGTGGGCAGCCCTTTGAAAAACCCCGGAATCGGGGTCTTGTCCAGGGTGAAATATACCAGCCGGCCCATGCCCGTGGCGGCATAAAAAATGGCGATCCAGCCGATGGGCAGGTGGGTGAAACGCCCTTCACCGAACTGACTTAATGTAATATAAAAGATCCAGGCCGGGACAATACAAAAACTGATGGCGTCGGCCAGATCATCCATGATGCTGCCCATGCTGATCGTCTTTTTCTCAGACTCCTCCGGCAGAGGCTCGGTGAGGCCCAGGCGACGGGCCAGCGCACCGTCCAGCTTATCGAAGGTGGCGGCCCCGATAAGCATCAAGTAGGATTCGCGCATGCGTCCCTGGAAAGCAAAAAACACGGCTATCAACCCCATCAGTGCATTCATCATCGTCAGGGCGTTGGGAAAAACGGACAGGATCTTGCGCCGCAACACCTGATCGCCAAAACACAATTCGTTCAGGCATGCGGTTCCGTATTTGCGGCAATACCCGGCAATAGACCCAAGGTTGATCGTGAAAAACAGGATTTCCACGAAGAACAGGACCTGCAAGGAAACGTTGCCAAGATAGGAGTAGCGAAAGTAGATCCACGAGTCCGGTCCTTCGGGGATATAGAACGCGTAGGTGTACAGCAAGGCGCTGACCGGCGCGGCCACGATGGTGCGCATGCGGTTGTATTCGCTACTCTCGGGTTCCACTCCCTGTCGAATGGCAAACCCACGCATGAACGATGCAAAGCTGTCCCGAACCAGCACGGTCACACACAAGACCAAAACCAGAATCGCATGCAGCAATTGACCACGGGTCGGATCGGTCTGGGCAACGATCAGCCGCCACATCATGCCGGCACTGATCACCGGAAAAATAATTGAGTAGACCAGTTTGTCCATAAGCCGGTCTGCCAGAGGGGCCAGGGGGGCATCCGGACGGAATCGGGCTGAAAACCAGCCGTCTACCAAATCGATTATCATGGAAAGAACCAGAAAAGAGACCCCCACCGTGTACACCACCGGACTGCGGCCCCACATGACGGCTACGGCACAAACCATGCCACCAAAAACCAGTGCCGGGCGACTATAGACGAAAATGGCGGCCAGCCTCGCTGACATCGAAACGTTGGTTGTCATGGAAACATGCCTGTTGGCTGGGTTCGTTTTGATTAACAATTCTTGCATCATCGAATCGGGCGGCATCATAAATGGATTGAACAGGTGAGTCAAGGCACCCGCCGGAATATAACAGATGTGACGCTTGCAAGCAGGTTGAATCGCAAAATATTGGGCATCCTTGTCATTGGGTTGGATAGTGCCTTTTCGCAAAAAGGGGGAGATCGCCATTGAACAATCCCATCACCATCATCGCCGATGATCGCGAACGTCCGGGGAAAGTGATTGATGCACTGAAGGCCATGCCCGAAGTGGCGTTGAGCATTCGCCGACTGTCCGCAGGTGACTACCAGATCAATGATACCCTGCTGGTTGAACGCAAAACCATTGTCGATTTTGCGACATCGATCGTCGATGGGCGACTGTTCAAACAAATGACCCGGCTGGCCGATGCACCCCTAAAATGCGTAATCGTGCTGGAAGGCAACGGCCAGGATATGAAACGCATCGGTGTCCGGCGAGAGGCGATGCAGGGCGCCCTGATCACCGTTGGTCTGATTATGGGAATCCCCGTCCTGCGGTCCATGCAAGCGGAAGAGACGGCCCGTCTCCTGGTATACGCAGCCCGCCAAATGGATCTGGTAACGGCAAATGGCGTTCACCGGCCGGGATACCGGCCCAAAACCAAACGCAAGCGTCAGCTGTTTATACTCCAGGGACTGCCAGGAGTGGGGCCCAAAAGGGCCGCAGACCTGCTTGATCACTTCGGCAGCATCCAGAAGGTACTCGATGCCAGTCCGACCGAGCTGGCTTTCGTCCAGGGAATCGGCCCCAATACGGCCGCAGGCATCAAGGATGCCATCGCCGAATCGCTTGCCTCCTATGGCGTGGATGAGAACTTACCGGACCAGATTCTATAAGGTTAAGCCCGGATGTCTTTTAAGTATCTAAGGTGGGAAACCCGCATCCCATGTACCCCATCCCATTTTCTTGTTTTTTTTGACAGAAACTGAGGGCTAAGGCACTAAAGGCCAATCGCTTATTTTGGGAGGTAGCAACAAATGACCTTTGATTCCTCAGGTCAAACGATGGAGCGAAGCGATCTCCACATTCGGCGTTGGGCCTTCGATTTTCAATGTTCGACGTTCTCAAGCATTCTGCTTGGTTACATGTCTCACCGGATCGGTCCAAACCGCTTCGGGTCGTTCGGGCTGCGCCCGAGGTTTAATTTGCTGCAATTATATAGCAGGCGCCAGGCCATCGACTACGGATAATATTGACGGTGATGCGGATCCAATGATAAGTGGTGTAAGATATGAACTGTAAGCAAGCATTGTTCAGATCCAAGGTAAAACGCACCATCGGGTTGGTGGTCGGTATTCCGGCGGCCCTGTCTCTTGCGGTATCTTTGCTGAAGTTCCTCTATTTTCGCATCGACAACGACTCACAGATCGGTTCGATGCTGGCGACTCCCGCCAAGTGGTTCGTACACTGGATCTATTCGCACACGCCGTTTTTGAGCTTTCTCTGGGAGCACGCGCCGATTCCCAACCATATCCGTATCGACACTGAGGAGAACCTTTATTTCGTACTCATCTATGCGGCCTTCTTTATCGCCCTGGCGTTCAAGGCTGCCGGCAACAAACTCGCCGAACGATACGAAAAGATGCGTGAATTGGTGGATCAGGAGATGATCACCGCCTCCCATGCCAAGATGGCCAGATCCATTCAGGAGCTGGAGAACACGGTGGAGATCCCGGATGCCAGCATTTTCAGCCAAAAGGGGCCGCTTTACATCGCGCCCCTGGTCGTTGCCGTGGCGGGGGTGGGAATACTGAAGCTGTCGGGCTTCTGAACCCCATCCTTGCATAAAAAAAGTTGAACGTGACCGGGTGTGGTGGGCAAAGCCTCGTCCATCTTGATATCCCTAGATATCGCCAACCGTTACCGGCCGCGGTACAATTTTTTCATCGATTGATAACAACCTTGATTTTTTCCAGGGTAACAATTCCGTGTTGGATCATATCCTCCAAATCGGGCAAGAAGGCTGCAATTCGATCCGCTTCGTCAATGACCTCGATTACCACAGGCAGGTCTTGTGACAGGGTCAGAATTTTTGAGGTGTGAATCCGGTTCTTTTTCCCATAACCCATTAAGCCGCGAACCGCAGTTGCACCGGCGAGCCCTCGTTCTCGGGCTTTTTCAACAAGCGCTTCATGGAGTGGGCGATGTCCGTATTTGTGGTCCTCGCCAACGATAATCCGCAGGACTTCCATTTTCTCAGGCATGGCCAACCTCCTTTTGGTGTACTCATTCCTTTTGTTGTCTTTGCCACAACCTGCTACCATTGAACGATGCGTGACAAGGCCGCCATATAGCGGTCGAACCCGCGCATAAAAATGTCGTTGTGATTGGCGCCGGGTATCTTCACCAAAAGTTTGTCCTGTGCACTGCTTGTGTCGAAGAGGGCCTGACCATCGGAAAAGGGGATGATATGATCGAACTCTGCATGGATGATGGTCGTCGGTCCGGCAAATTTGCCAATTTTATCGACATTGGTAAATCCGAGGGATTCATCGAAACCGATCCGATCCGGATCCACACCCAGCAGCCGTAAGAGCGGCCCCGCCCAGGCGAATCCGCTTTCGATTACCAACCCGTCAATCTGCTCAGCATATGTGGAAGCCAGTTCCAATGCCGACGCGCTGCCCAGCGATCGTCCCATCACGACCAGCTTCCCCGAATAGCCATTTTCTACGCGCCACTGCCGGATGAAATCGTAAATTCGATGGCAGTCGGCCATCATGGCAGACACCGTCGGGCGTCCCTGGGAACACCCATACCCCCGGTAATCCACGGCCATTAGATTAAGGCCCAACTGGTTGAAGGACGGGGCGATGTTATCGTAATCGGCGACGATCTCACCGTTACCGTGAAAAAAGAGAATTGATGGCCCGTCCGGGTGGGTCATATAAAAGCGGGCTCCAACGCCGATACCTGCGTCCACCGGTATCAGCAGTTCCTGAAAGCGGTCGCCGCCGTCCATGGGGCCGACACTGGTACGCGGATGAAACAGATGCACCAGAACCTCGGGTCGGTCCAATGCTAAGTAATCGGGAGTAGATGAAACGGGCATAGGCACCTCCATGGGGATACCCCCCGGCGTTGCAAAAACCGGAGGGAGTCAGAGCAAGACGCCGGGAGTGAAGCCGCAGTACTTCACTACGATCCCTTGGCAACGCGGAATCTGGCTTCCTCCGGCTTTCCCGTCAGGGTGAAAATTACATTACCCAATATCATCTATCCCCAATCCCCCGTCAAGAGGCGTTTACATTCCCAATTGAAAAGGATAAGACGCCTGTATCGAAAATTGTAGATCCCGGTTCAAAGTTACCCAATTGACATGCCGGATAGGTGACGTCCATGAAAATCCTTGCCATTTCCGATATTGTCACACCTGAACTCTCCGGCCGGTTTGACACCGAGCCGTTTGCCGATATCGACCTCATCGTCAGTTGTGGAGATCTTCCTCCCGAATATCTGTCCTCCATCCGGGACCGGCTGGATGTACCGCTCATATACGTGCGCGGCAATCACGACATCCGTTATCGCACCGCACCGCCAAAAGGTTGCCTGGACCTTCACAGGCGCCGGATATCTGTCAACGGTTTTAAATTCATGGGGCTGGAAGGTTCCCGGTGGTACAACGGTGGTCTGATCCAGTATCGGGAGATCCAGATGCGCCGGATGGTATGGGGAATGCTACCAGGGTTATGGTTCAACGGCGGTGTGGACGTGATCATTACCCATGCCCCACCCCGGCATGTCAATGATGCCGAAGATCCTTGTCACCGCGGATTCAAAAGCTATGTGCCGTTGATCAAACGCTTTTCACCCCATTTTTTTCTCCACGGCCATATACACACCCACTTCACCCATCCCGATCAGCGGGTCTCACGACTGGGTGACACGCGGGTGGTCAACTGCTTCGCCTTTCATGTGCTGGAGATGGACCATGCCTAAACTGAAAAAATTGTTTGAGTCGATCTGGCCCGATAAGCAAGCCAGTGAGGCCAAGTGCTTCCGTGAGAATCAAGAGAGCGAGGGTGCCTTTGATCATATCGATCGGGGCATCTGTACCGTACCTCTGACGCAAATCGTCGGCAGTGTGGGCCGTTACCAGGACTTCGACAGCCAGTTCAAACTCAAAGGCCATGTGCCGCCGGACCGTCTACTCGGCATCAAAAAGGCCATGCGTGAGGGGAAATCCTTGCCGCCTGTAAAACTATACAAAATCAAGGACGAGTACTATGTCCTGGACGGCAATCACCGCATCTCGGCAGCCAAAGAATTCGGCCACCTGGATATCATGGCCAACATCGTTGAGTTCATACCTTCATCGAACACCCTGGAAAACATCATTTATCGCGAAAAAAGCGAGTTTATAGAACAGACCGGACTGGCCGGTCCCGCAGATATCACCGAAGTGGGGCAATACCATTACCTGTTGGAACAGGTGGAATCACACCGGATTTTTCTGGCCGGGTCGGAAAAACCGGGGGTGACCCTGCAACAGGCCGCCGAAGACTGGTATGCAACCATTTACCGGCCCCTGGTCGGCATCATCAAAAAAGGCTGCTTACTGGCTTCCTTTCCCACACGTACCATGGATGATCTGTACGCCTATATATCTTTCAATCAATGGGAGAAAGGGCGGCGTCGAAGATACGGTATCGGCATCGACAATCTTATCTCCAAAGACATGGAAGCATTCAGGTGGAAAATGGCCAATAAGAAAAAAGAAGAATACCCGGAGATGCTGCGCAGCATTACGGCTTTTATCATGATGAATGTGGAAGCCAAACGGGAATTGAAAATCGTGAACCGGTTGTTCGCCCTTCCCGAAGTCAGGGAGATCCACTCGGTGCACGGCAGTATCGACATACTGGTCAAGATTGAATTGATCCGGGATCTGCTCTCGTCGGACGCGGAAGTGATCGGACAGTTCGTTCACGAAAAGGTCCGTCAGATGGACGGTGTTGTCTCCACTCAAACGTTGATACCGGACAATTCCAAAATCAAAGAATGACGGTTTCGTCTATGAAAAATGATTTGTAATTTCCAAGTCATCATGTTAGGGGCGCGACCCTCTGGCGGATTTTTCCCGATTCCACGGCCTCCATGAAATCATCGGCCAGCATTTTGCCCGCGTCGGCTACTTTTTGCCAGCAGGCAAAGCGCCCTTTGTCGTCTCCGGCGTAGGTGTAAAAGTCACTGCGGTCGGTGATTTTCCCGTTGGGAAGGCGGGATACGAAATCGTCGGAAGGGGCGACGATCAGCACGTCAGCCATGTTCTCTGCCGATGCCCGGCGCCAGGCAAGGGCTTTATCGAACCAGCCGGGAATGACACGCTGGGAGAAATGCGGGTAAAGAACGACACCCGACCCCTTCAAGCCGAAGGGCACATCCAGGTGATAATCAACGGCGCCCCCATCGCGGTAAATGCCCGGAGCAGCATGGGGTATGTCGGATACGCCTGCCATAACGTAGGGGATCGATCCAGAGGCCAGCAGAGCCTGCTTCAGGTTGCCCGGGGTGAGGTCGGCACGGGCGCCAAAAGTGCCTTCGGTGTATGCAAATGGCGGTCGGTTGCGCGAGTCCCCGAAAAGGGTTTGTTGGAAGAACAGCTTGAGCAAAGAGCGATTCAGCAGGTTGGCCGCCACCGCAGTACCCAAACCGAGAGCCAGGACCAGGCGTTGATCGAATCCCAGCAGATGCCGGCTGCGCACGGCCACCAGGTTCAGCCGGTGGGACGGATGACTCAAAACCTCACGCGGTCCCGAAGAACCCAGGGTCTGGTCAATGATGGCCAAGCTTTTTTCGGATACTTCCGCAGGGGTGGGTTCGTGTGCATAAGATTGGTGGATATAGGCATCTTCCATGCGGTCGATGGCCGCCGCCGGATCGGCGCAGGAATCAGCGGCAAAGCGCCAACTGCCGATGGAAGAACCCAATAAAAAAAGCGGCTGCGAGCGTTCCCGTAACCAATGGCCAAAAAGCAGCCGATCCAGATGCCCCAGCACCAGCCATTTTGGACCGCCGGCGGCCCCGGCCACCACCTGCACATCGTCTGCATCCAAACCCTTGGCCCGAATCCGGTCCAGGGCACGCCTGCCGGCCAGAAAAACCGATCTTTGGTCACTCACTTTTTTCTTCCCCGGAGACTATACGGATACGATGAGTGTCATGCAATGTCTGCCAGAGTCGTTTCATGATGGCCTGCCCGCTCTTTGGATCGTTGCCCGCCTCCTTTGTGAGGTACACATCGAAGGCGTACTGCAGATAGGGCAGGCTTTTCTCGTTCATATTGGCGATCAGCGCCTTCTCTTTCAAGCTCATGGAGGCCAGGATATCCGCCACGATTTGATCAATCTGTCTGAGTTGTCGGGGGGCATCCACGGTGATCATCAGGTTTTTTGAAACAGGTTCTTGGAGGTCATCGGATCGGAGCCGTCCGCCGAGGGGTGATGGCAAGGCATATTTTCGTAGTCGACGGCGGCGATGTTTTCACACATGACGCCCAGTTTTTTCAGTACCACCTGATGGTCGGGGTGAGCCTGATAGTGTTTGAGTGTGTCCAGGTTGGCAAAAATGGATACCAACGCGAAATCGTAGGAACGCTCCGAGCCAACCATATCCCGGCCGAAATCGTAGCGCTGGATCTCGTCGATTTTATTGGGCAGGCCCGCTAGCAACGCTTCCAGTTCTTTGATTTCGTTATCGGTGACTTCGGGCCTGAATTTCATCATCACAACGTGGGTAATCATTGGTCCGACCTTTCTCCATACGGGTTGATGTCTTTACCACAGCGGTGCATAAATACCGACTGCCCGCAGCGCGGGCGTTTTGATGAGGCCCAAGACGCCAGGCACGCAAAGAAAAGCATCCTTTATCACTACTATTTAAAATAAAAAAAAACTTAATGCAAGAACCCCGAATTCACCAATGTTTATGCAGGATATAACGATATTTTTTTCATTTTTCACTCCGACGGAAAAACCGGGGCTATCTGGTAGACAAGACGTGAAAAATTCTCTATAATTTTCAAATATCGGAATTTTCCCGGTCACTTTTATCCCAGCGTTGCGAAAGCCGGAGGGAGTTCGTACCAGGACACCAGGGGTGAGGCCGCAGCAGGTTACCGCGATCCCCTATTCCTCCGGCTTTACCGGCAGGATACAAAATGAGAAAATTATCATTGCACCCTGAATTTTAAATTGAGCGAATTCCAGAACCTTGCGTAAAATATGGAAAGCGAGACAGGATGACACATACTGGATCCCAATCCCCCACGGCCGCCATCATCATGGCCGCCGGAAGAGGCAGCCGCATGAAAGGCTATGCCGGTAACAAAACCGTCTTGCCGCTGCAGCCCGAATCGTCGATTTTTTCCGGCCAGCGCCCCATCATTGCCCACCTGATCGATAACCTGCCACCGGGTCCCCGCACCATTGTGGTCAACCACTGCCAAGAGGACGTAATGGCCGCCACACGGGATACGGGTGCGGATTTTTGTCACCAGCCGAAACTCAACGGTACGGGCGGTGCCATCCTGGCCGCCGGTGATTTTGTGGCGGCCCAACCGGTATCCAACGTGGTCATCACCATGGGCGACGTCCCTTTCGTTAAGCGACAGACCTATGATGCTCTGGTTTCCGGTCTGGATGCGCATGATCTGATGATCCTCGGATTTTCTCCTGCCGACAAGAAGCAATATGGTCTGTTGGAAATTGATCGGGGACGTGTGAATAAAATCACCGAATGGAAATACTGGAAGGACTACCCAGCGGACCGCCAGGACAACCTGACGATCTGCAACTCGGGGATCTACGCCGTGAAGAAAGCGACACTGGTCCATTACCTGCCTATTCTTGAATCACGACCCCAAATTGTTCAAAAGGAGATCGACGGACGCTTGACAGAAATCGAGGAATTTTTTTTCACCGACCTGATCGAGTTCATGGTCAAAGACGGCAAACCGGTCGGGTACCATGTGGTCGAGGATGAATTCGAAACCATGGGCGTCGACGATGCAACGGCCCTGGAAAAGGCTCAAGCGATTTACCGTGCATCGATTCGCGAGGGGGGGATTCCCATTTAGTTGCAAGCCTGGGAACAAACCGCAGTTGTTCGCCGTCAGTTTTTTTAGTGCCCTACCCCGTCTTTGTAGCTATGAAATAGGAAACTCTATATTATCAAATGGTTGAGTTTTATCAAAGGGCCTGTATGGCACTACAAATTTCATTTTACAATACTTTTGATTGTACGACCTGGTGTCCAG
>PDTK01000011.1 GCA_002747175.1 Deltaproteobacteria bacterium
GGCTGATTGCTTGTACCCACTGCATAAAGCAAGCTTTGAACGCTTTGGGATCGATTCTGGCAAAGACCCGCTCGAAGGTATCCGCAGAGGGAATTCCATGCGGCAGTTTCAAAAACGTCTTGAACCATTTATGCCTGGCTTGACCGAATTCGTAAATATGGGCGAAGCTGTCAGCGTTACAAATTACCGCACAAATCGCAACCGTGATAATATCGATGAGTCTGTACCGTTTATTTTCCCTTCCCGGATCTGTCAGGATTGCAAAATGGTTTGGGATAGACGGACGTTGATCTTTTCCCATGTGTGCACTCCTTGAAATTATCAATAATTTCAATGGGTAGCACACCTTCGAAGAAAATCCTATATTTTTGTTGTTATTTCAGATAGTTATATTATATCCTGAATTATGCTGTTTTTACTGCCTAATTTTGTCCCTTTTTTCAAATGCGGTTACCCTGTGGACATTGTTACCGGGCCTTGATTTTTTTTCAGCACGCCTGGTATATTTCTTCTCTCGTCGGCTCTTATTGAGAGCGTCCCTTTTTTTGCCCATTATGGGGGGTGCCGGAAACGATGCTCCGACAGGGGGATATTCGAACCAATTGTTACGAAAAAGCGGATGTTCACCACGGGATGATACGACTGATGCGAATTCTTTTAGTGGAAGATGAAAGGAAGGTATCAAGTTTCATCAAGAAAGGGCTTGAAGAGGAGGGCTATGCGGTAGACGCCGCCTGGGATGGCCAGGCCGGATTGGAGATGGGCCTTGATGAGGTCCATGACCTGATTATTCTGGACGTCAACCTTCCGGGCAGGGATGGCCTGAGTGTTCTCCAGGAACTGCGCAAAAAAAACGTGGCCACGCCGGTCCTTTTGCTTACAATCAGGACGGCCATTGAGGATCGTGTGATTGGCCTGGACACCGGTGCCGATGACTATTTGACCAAGCCATTTGCTTTCCAGGAGTTGCTGGCCAGGGTCAGGGCCTTGCTCAGACGGGGGGGCGGTAGGGAAACGCCCCTGCTTAAAGTGGCCGATCTCACCCTGGATCCGGCAAAACGCCTGGTCTTTCGTGGGGATGATAAGATTGATCTGACCACCAAGGAGTTTGCCCTGCTCGACTACCTGCTGAGGAATCACGATCGCGTACTCACCCGAACCATGATTTCCGAACATGTCTGGGACTATGACTTCGATTCGATGACCAATGTCATTGATGTATACGTCAACTACCTGCGAAAAAAAATCGACGCCGGACGTGAGCCGAAATTGATCCACACGGTTCGAGGCGTGGGGTACGTGTTGAAAGCGGAGTGACCCATGCGCATGCGTTCCATCGGAACGAGGCTGACCGTCTGGTACACGAGCCTTTTGACCCTGACATTTTTTGTCTTGGGCGGCATTGCCTATGGGCTCTTAACCTACAGCCTTTCCCGGGACATGGACGCCGCACTCACGGGGGTCGCCGAAGCAATGGCGCAAAGCGTCCGCATGGATGACAAAACGCCCATACCCGCCGATGTGGATGCTCTTTTCCGTCGTTTCTTCGGGTTTTCGCCCCTTGATCGTTACATTGATTTTTTTGATCCGCGGGGCCGGCGTGATCCACGACAACCTCAACATCGGCCCAACGGACTCCCCATCAGCCCCAAAGCCCTGCGCAATGCATCCCAGGGCCTGTCCACCTTCGAGACGGTTGAAATCACCGGTGCTTATCCGATAAGGGTTTTGACCCTGCCTGTAACCGATGCCGGACGTGTCGCCAACTTGCTTCAGGTGGGGATGTCTCTGGAGAACATGTTCAATACGCGACGCCGCTTTCTCCTGATTATGGCATACGTACTTCCCCTGGGCCTGTTGTTTGCCGGTGGGGGAGGGTGGCTGCTGGCCCGGCGGACCCTTAGGCCGGTAGATCACATGACACGGACAGCCCGGCGGATCAGTGGGGCGCATCTGGAGGAGCGGTTGCGGGAAACCGGCAATGACGATGAACTGGACCGGCTTGCCAGGACGCTCAACGACATGCTGGACCGGCTGGATGGCGCCTTTCACCAAATACGTCAATTCAGCGCGGATGCCTCTCACGAACTTCAAACCCCCCTTACCATCCTGAAGGGCGAGATGGAAGTCGCTCTCCGTACCTCCAGAAGTCCCGAAGAATACCAACGCGTCCTGAAAAGCGGGCTCGAGGAGATCGACCGGATCAATCATTTGGTGGCGGGCCTGCTTCTGCTGGCTCGTGCCAATTCCGGCGTCCTGCGTCTGGATCTTCAGCCCCTTGATCTAAAGGCCCTTGTGCAGGAGATCTGCGATCAGATGAAGGTGGTCGCGGATGTGAATTCCATCACCCTCCGGCCGGAGGGCCTGGAATCGGTTGCGTTTCGCGGAGATCGGGAGCATTTGAGGAGACTCCTGTTGAATCTGGTTGACAACGCCATTAAATACACACCGGCCGGCGGCAGGGTCGGCCTATCCCTTCAATCCGATGGCGATTGGGTATCCTTGAAGGTGAGTGACACGGGAATGGGTTTCTCGAAGGACGAACAGTGGCTGATTTTCGACCGGTTTCACCGTTCCACCGCTACCCGCTCCAGAGACGTAAGCGGCGTTGGGCTGGGGCTGAGCATCGCCCGTTCCATCGCCGAAGCCCACGGGGGCCGAATCATCGCTGAAAGCACACCTGGCCGGGGGAGTATTTTTACCCTGCTGCTTCCCTCCGCCCATAAATGTTAAATAGTGTCTGTCCGGAAACAGGCAAATTGGGTCGAGATCAAGGCTTTCGTCCTAATTCTGACCATGGGCTACCGTCCTTTCAATCATTAGAAAATTATAATGTTCAATTAATGCTCCTTTAATTAACAGACTTTATCCTTTTCCCAGTGAACAGGGGATCGATCACGCCGAGGTCGATCAGAACGCAGTGTCTATTAAAAAAGGAGAACTAAAATGTTTGTCAATCGTAAGGAAAGCAACAACAGGCGTCATGGGGTGAAGGGCATCGTTACATTCGGAATTCCATTTCTCGTGGCCGGGATGCTGGTGGCCTCGGGGCTCCAATGGACCCGTCCATCCGTGGCGGAGGAATTCAGTGGCGGAACCCATGTGAATCCCCCCCGCCCTGCGACGATGCCAAGTTCGTTTGCGGAGTTGGCGGACAAATTGAGTCCAACGGTGGTCAATGTCAAGGTAACCAAGGTCGAAAAGGCCGCTTTCCAGGGCCTTCAAACGCCGGAAGGGCCATACGGAGATTTCTTCGGGCGGTTTTTTGATCAGATCCCGCAAATGCCAAGGAACCACAGAACCCAGGGGGCCGGCTCGGGTGTGATTATCAGCGACGGCGGCTACATCCTCACCAATAACCACGTGGTTGAAGATGCCACTGACGTCACGGTCACCCTTGCCGACAAGACAGCGTATCCGGCTCAAGTCGTCGGTCTCGACCCCAAAACAGATCTTGCGGTCCTGAAGGTGGAAGCCAGGGAACCGTTTCCGGCGGCGGTCATGGGCAATTCCGAGCAACTCAAGGTGGGTGATTGGGTTGTGGCCATCGGCAATCCCTTCGGGCTGAACCACACCGTAACCTCCGGGATCGTCAGTGCCAAGGGGCGGGTTATTGGAGCCGGTCCCTACGATGACTTCATTCAGACCGATGCCTCCATCAATCCGGGGAATTCCGGCGGCCCCTTGTTCAATATGAATGGCGAGGTGGTGGGAATCAACACCGCCATTATTCCACAGGGCCAGGGTATCGGCTTTGCCATTCCGGTCAACACGGCCAAACCGCTGATTCCTCAGTTGGTATCCGATGGTGAGGTTACCCGCGGCTACCTCGGTGTCAGTATTCAAACCATTACCCATGAACTGGCCGAAGCGCTGAATATCAAAGATCGCCAGGGCGCTTTGGTCGCGGATGTCACCCCCGGAAGTCCGGCTGACGAAAGTGGCATCAAGCGCGGCGATATCATTACCGCCTTTAATGGCAAGGCCGTAAAGGACAGCCACGATCTGCCGACCATGGTTGCCGCGACCCCCGTGGACGAAAAAGCGACGGTTAGGGTTCTGCGGGATGGCAAAATACGTCAGCTTACCGTTAAGGTGGGCCGGCTGCCTTCCGAACAGGCGGCCCATGGCAAGGATGCTCGACCGGCCAAGGGTAAGTGGGGGATGCGGTTGCGTGATCTGACGCCCCAGATGGCGCACCAGTACGATCTCCAGACTGACCAAGGTGTGCTGGTTAGCGGTGTCCGACCTGGAAGCCCGGCGGATGAGGCCGGTATCAGGCAAGGTGACGTTATCATGGAAGTGAACCGCCAGTCCGTAGAATCGGTAGACGACGTCAAGGAGAATATCGGTAAAGCCAGAGACCAGGATCGACTGCTGCTGCTGGTGCAGAGGCAAAATGGAAAATTCTATGTACCTTTGGAGCAACAGGGATAACAACCATTGAATAAGGGGGCGGCTGACGATTTGGCCGCCCCCTTTTTTTGTCTATGCCCACCCGATTTGTTGCAAAAAAAATCATTTGGTGTAAATTAGACCTGAGTTGAGCCATTAGCCGTTAGCTTTTAGCAATTAACGAAATGATTTCGTTTCGTTAACGAGTGTCTGTCCAGATTCCGGGTGGGCACTAAATAAAGGAACGCCCACTTTGGAAAATAAGCCCCGTACCGGTGCCAAGCTGGCTGTTGTGCGCACGGTTTTGGCGAACGAAAGAAGCCTGCTGGCCTTTATCCACACGGCGTTGGGATGTTTCTTAGGGGGGGGCGGCTTATTTAAATTCTTTGGTCATCCGATACTAGAGATTATTGGCATCCTTTTGATTCCGATTTCGGTTGTCACATTGTTCGCCGGAATTAAGAAGTACATGGGGGTCAAGAAAATGATCGGCGATATTGATCCCGAAGATTGGGAAGACTTCAAAGTCCGTGGAAATAGATAAAACCCTTCAGTACTTCCCAGTGTTGCAAAAGCCGGAGGGAGTCAGAGCCAAGGCGCCAAGGGTGAAGCCGTAGCACTTTACTGCGATCCCTTGGCAAAGTGGGATCCGGCTCCCTCCGGCTTGTCCGGGCAGGATACAAAAGGGTGCCTCGTTTCCATGGAGCCCCGTGTCACCGAGGGAAAGAATCTTGCTTTTTCTGTAAAGGCCGTGACCTTCTGTCCGACTCGTAGCGCTCGATATCGCTGCGCCGGAATCGCAGTATGCCAAACTTTTTAAAGGGGCGTGGAAATGACGGTTTCTTTTTAATCCAGAGGCGAATACTGCTCGTCGAAACCCCAAAATAGTCAGCTACCTCGGTAAGCGAGTAGGCTTGTTTCTTCGATGAGATGCTTTTTGTCATATTATGCCTTTGCATAACCAAAAATAATGCTTTGTTTTTTCCGTTAGTTGTTTTTGAATATCCCGCTGACTCCACCCAACGGTTTTTAATTACCATTTTTTTACGCCATAGGAAAGGCCATCCGGCAAGTGAGACTGGGGCACCTGCCGGATGGCTGTCGGAGAGAAGTGAGTGCCTTGCCGTGGCACAGGCACCTTTACCGGCAATACGGGCGGATTAGCGCCGTGCGAACCGGAAGCCTCCGGGTGTAAAATCCTCGATCTGTCCGGCAATCTTCTCGCGCTGTTCCGGTGTTAAAATTTTGTGGAATTCTATCAGCCTTTCAGTCACGAAGTCGGCCATGGTCTGCATCTTGGCGATTTTCTCGGCGACCATCGCATTGACGACTTCGGGTTGGATCGTGTCCTGGCGGACCAGATCGGCCACCTCCTGGCGGCAGGCGTCGCGATCCTCGCGCATGATTTTGGCCTGCCCGACAACTTCTCCGGCCAACCGCTCCAACACGGACTTCTGGTCTGCAGTAAGATCCAGCATCCAGGCGATGCGTCCGGTCATCGCGGCCACATCGAATTGGTCAAATCCCCGGTGATGAAATCCAGGCTTGCAGGCGGCCAGACCGCCCATGACAATAACTGCGCCAAGGATTACAAAAATAATCAGATTTCGTTTTTTCATTGCTGCCTCCTTTGTGTTGCAAATTGGGTTTGATAAAAATATTGCTGATCTTTTGGACAACAACATAACGCCGTCCACCGCAGAATGCTTTTCAAAGGCGTATCGATTTGTAACAAATTGTCACAAGAGGACGGGAGTCGGATCATATTGTTTCCGGTATCGCTTCCGCGAATCGGTACACGGATTATTGCTTGACATATACCCTACCTGGGTATAGCTTATCAAGTACAGAAAACGACGGAGGCGTCATATGCACCCCCAACACAATGATCAACTGCCCAGTTTAAATCGCATTGAAGGGCAAATTAAAGGCATCAAAAGGATGATCGGGGACCGCCGCTATTGTGTGGATATTCTGACCCAGCTCAAGGCCGTCAAGGCCGCAATCCACAGAGTGGAGCAGGATGTGTTGAAAACGCACATGCAGCATTGTCTGATCAATGCGGTGAAGTCCAAAAACGAATATGACATCCAGATAAAAATCAATGAACTGATGCAGCTGCTCAGCAAACGCATTTAGAGCCATCTGCAGATGGAATCCAATCGAACGGGGCAATCGGAATATGAAAACCACAACATTGAATATCGGTGGAATGACCTGCAGCGCATGTGTCCGCAATGTCGAGCAAACCATCAAGGGGCAAACGGGCGTTGACGATGCCGTTGTCAATTTCGCAACGGAAAAACTGCGGATCTCCTATCATCCGGAAGAAATATCCCTTCAGGATCTGATCGACGCAGTCAGGAAAAAGGGATATGACGCCAGTTTGCCCACAGAAGAGATATCGAAGACCTTCCTGGTCGCGGGCATGACCTGCGCGGCTTGCGTGAAACGGGTCGAAGATGCCATCTTGAGTATTGAGGGTGTTGAACGTGCAGCCGTCAACCTGGCAACGGAAAAGGTCCGCATAGCCTATCTGCCCGGCAGCGTCACGGAATCGGACATCATCCATGCGGTTGGAAAGGCAGGGTATGCACTCTCAAGGGCCGATGACAACAAACTTCCGGGACTGGACGAAGAAAAAAAAGCAGCGGAGTTGAAAGGGCAATACACCCGCCTGATTATCTCCCTCATTTTTGTAATCCCGCTGGTGTTTATCGCCATGGCGGAAATGGTCGGGATACCGCTGCCTGATTTCATCAGCCCGATGCACAGTCCGAAAACTTTTGCCTTGACGCAGCTACTGCTTACCCTGCCTATCGTCATTGCCGGGTTTCACTTTTATACCAACGGATTTCCCAGTCTTTTCAGGGGGTATCCGAATATGGATACTTTGATCGCCATCGGCACGACATCCGCCATCGGCTACAGTGTCTTCAATACCATGATGATATGGATGGGGCGAATCGATCTGGTGATGAATCTGTATTACGAGACCGCCGGTGTCATCATTGCCCTGATCAAGGTGGGCAAATACATGGAACTGGTCAGCAAGGGAAGAACCTCCGGGGCCATCAAAGAGCTGATGGGCTTGCAGCCCAGGACCGCCATGGTGTTAAAAGACGGCAAGGAATCCGTCATCCCCATTGAAGAAGTTGTCGTTGGGGATGAACTGATTGCCAAGCCCGGAGAGAAAATCGCCGTCGACGGGCTGGTGCTGGAGGGGCGCACTTCGATAGATGAATCCATGCTGACCGGCGAGAGCATTCCGGCAGACAAAAGTATCGGTGACATGGTGATCGGTGCCAGTATGAATCAAACCGGAACGATTCGGTACCGCGCCGAACGGGTGGGCAAAGAAACCGCTCTGGCGCAAATTATCAAATTGGTTGAAGATGCCCAGGGAAGCAAAGCCCCCATTGCCCGGATGGCCGACATCATCGCGAGCTATTTTGTTCCCGTTGTCATCGGTATCGCCATCCTTGCCGGCGGTGCCTGGCTCTTGAGTGGCGCCCCGCTGACCTTCGCCCTGAAAATATTCATTGCCGTTCTGGTCATTGCCTGTCCTTGTGCCCTTGGCCTGGCCACGCCTACGGCAATCATGGTGGGAACCGGTCGGGGGGCTTCTCTGGGGATTCTCATCAAGGGAGGCGAACCCCTGGAAACTGCCGGCCGGATGACAACCATTGTATTTGATAAAACTGGCACCATTACGGAAGGCAAACCAAAAATCACCGACATTTTGTCCTTAGACGGTTTTACCGAAAATGAAATCCTTCAGTGGGCGGCCTCGGCTGAAAAAGGATCCGAACACTCCCTGGCATCTGCCGTTATGGCCGAAAATGAAAAAAGGAATCTGACCCTCCTTCCGGCCACGGATTTCAAGGCCATACCCGGAAGGGGTATCCAAGCTACGATTGACGGCAAACGTGTGATGTTCGGCAATGTCGAGTTCATGACAGATATCCATATCTCCGCCAACGCGCTTCCCGAAGTGGATACGCTCTCCAATGAAGGCAAGACAGCCATGTATCTTGCCGTTGACGGGAGACTGGCCGGCATTATTGCGGCGGCCGATGTCGTCAAACCGGACTCAGCCAAAACAATTGAAAAACTGCATGAAATGGGGATTCAGACGGTTATGCTGACCGGCGACAACCGGCGGACGGCCCAGGCCATTGCCAAACAGGTCAATATTGATGAAGTTGTTGCCCAGGTCCTGCCGGGCGACAAGGCCATGCAAATTGAGCGCCTCCGGGCCAATGGCGGCCGTGTGGCCATGGTGGGGGACGGCATTAACGATGCGCCGGCCCTGGCCCAGTCGGATCTGGGCTTTGCCGTCGGTTCGGGCACCGATGTGGCCATGGAATCCGCAGACATCGTTTTAATGCAGAACAGTTTAAACGGTGTGGTGACGGCCATTGAACTGAGCCGGGCGACATTGAGGAATATCAAACAAAATCTATTCTGGGCGTTTGCCTATAATTCGGCGGGGATTCCCCTGGCGGCGGGGCTTTTTTACCTGTTCGGCGGACCGACGTTGAATCCGATGTTCGCCGCCGCCGCCATGGCGATGAGCTCCGTATCTGTTGTTACCAATGCCCTTCGGTTGAGAAACTTTACACCGACAAACCAGGCCTCTGCCTCGAATCAATTGGTGGAACCCGTTAAAAAGGAGAAAAAAATGAAGACCAAAATCGGAATTGACGGCATGAGCTGCATGCATTGTGCGAAAAATGTAACGGACAAACTCAATGGAATTGAAAGCATTTCGTCAACTGTGGTTAATCTTGAAGAAAAGAACGCAGTCGTCGAATCAGGCGCTCCGATAGACGAGGCCCTTGTCACCCAGATCATTACCAGCGCTGGATATAAAGTCACGGGAATCGAGGATTGTTAAGGAGCGCCCATCCGGTTGACCGCTTATACCCCCGTGAACAGGTATAACATCGTGACCTTTATCGAAATTCGCAGACTCAGTCACCGGTATGCCGACGGAACAACGGCGCTGGATGAAATTGATCTCTCCTTTTCCAGAGGCGCGTTCACGGTTATTGCCGGTCCCAACGGTTCGGGTAAAACCACTTTGCTGCGACATCTGAACGGCCTGTTGCAGGCGCAGTCCGGATCGGTGCTTGTCGACGGACATGATGTGAAAAAAGATCCCATAGCAGCCAGGCAGAAGGTGGGCATGGTGTTTCAGGATGCGGACAGCCAGATTGTGGGCGAAACCGTGTATGACGATGCCGCTTTCGGACCGGAGAATCTGGGCCTTGACCGGGCACGGATCGACCGGCGGGTCAAAAGAGCGCTGGCCGCCGTCGGCCTGAGCGGGCAGGAGGACAAAAGGCCCCATCATCTCTCCGGGGGAGAAAAACGATTGCTGGCCATCGCTGGTGTCCTGGCCATGGCCCCCCAGGTGCTGATGATGGACGAGCCATTTTCCAATCTGGATTATCCGTCGACCTGCCGGGTGCTGGAACAGATTCATGATCTGCACGCCCACGGCCACACATTGATCATTACGACCCATGACCTGGAGAAGGTCGTGGCCCATGCACAACGCCTGATCGTCATGTCCGCCGGGCGGGTTGTCGGTGACGGCCCACCGGCCGACGTCATAGACGGAATCGAGCGCTTCGGTATCCGCCCGCCATGTTCGGTTCAACTGGGGCGGGGGATCCAGCCATGGGTGAATTGACGGCCATTGGTTTTGTGCCCGGCCGGTCTTTTCTTCATCGGCTGGATCCGCGCACCAAACAGGCCCTTTTGATGATCCTGAGTGCCGTCAGCATGGGGGGGGCGTTTTCTTTTGTATCATTGCTGAGTGTGATTCTCTTCGGTTGTTTTCATGCCGCCGGGGTATCTCTGGTCCGTCTGGTTCGGGAAATCCGTTATTTTTTGATTTTTTTGATTTTTGTTTTCGCTGTGCGCACGTTTCGCTTCGAAAGTGGCTGGATATTTGTTTTCGACAGTGATCTGGCCGGCGAGGCCCTGATGATATGCTGGCGGCTTTTACTGGTGGTGCTGATGGGCCTGCTGGTGATGGTCTCCACGCGCACAGCCCATATTCGTGCAGCATTGATCTGGTTCCTTCGACCCATTCCTTTTATCCATGAGAAAATGGCGGCGACCATGGTGGGTCTGATTGTGAGGTTTTTGCCCCAGATTCTTTTTCAGGCCGCAGATATCTCCGATGCCCAGTGTGCCCGCTGCATCGAGCGACGCAGAAATCCGCTGGTTCGGCTAAAATGCTTTGCCATCGCCCTGTTCAGACGTACCTTCCTGTCTGCCGACGAACTGGTCGTGGCCATGCAGGCCCGCTGCTACAATGAAAATCGGACCCTTCCGGATTTTTCTTTTTCTCGGCGGGATGTGATCGCCGTGGTGAGCGCATTTCTGATTTCCCTGGCCTCGTTTTTGCCTTGGCTGCAATAGTTTAGTCCCTATCCGGAAATGGCCAATTTGCCTGATTTTACGCAAGGTCCTGGAATTCACCCAATGGGCAATCCAGGGTGCAACGATAATTTTCCCATTCTGCCTCGATGCAACCGCCTGTAGGGGCCGTTCATTGGCCGCGACAGTTGATGCGGATGCAGGTCGTCCTGTCCGGTAATCAACGGTCGTTTGACATACCCGGTTAGCGGTGGTAGGCAATGCAGCCAAATGATCGATCCCCCTTGTTGTATCGTCGGGACAACATCTATCACGGAGGAAAATGATCGTGAAAATTGTTATCGTTGGTGCCGGCGAGGTGGGGTTTCACATCGCCAGACGGCTGTCCCTGGAGAGCAAAGATGTGGTGGTGGTCGACTGCAACCCGGATGCGCTTCAGCGCTTGACGGACAGCATCGATGTTCAGACGGTCTCCGGATCGGGAAGCAACCCGTCCATTCTGGAGTCGGCCGGCATCGACGATGCCGAGATTCTGCTGGCCGTGACCGATTCCGATGAGAGCAACCTGGTGGCCTGCCTCGTGGCGGACACCCTGGCACCGGCGACCAAAAAGTTGGCGCGGTTGCGGGGGGCCGATTTTGAACGTTACCATGATGCTTTCCGGAACAATGCACCCCATATCGATACGGTCATCAACCCTGACCGCGAAGTGGTACACACCATTTTGCAGTTGATGGATGCACCCGGCGCCGTGGATGTGGGTGATTTTGCCGGAGGGCGCATCCGATTCGTGGGTGTGCACCTGGATGCCGAATCCCGTCTGACAGGCGTGAAACTGGCCGATCTGCCCGATATCATCGACGGCGACCGGCCGTTGATTGCAGCCATCGTGCGCAAAGATCGGTTGATCGTTCCCCGGGGAGACAATCACCTGCATGCCGGGGACCTGGTCTATTTCATCTGCGAAGCGGGCCGGCTTGGTGAATATCTGTCCATTTTCGGCAAGCCGGTCGTCCCGGTCAAGCGGGTGATGATCGTGGGCGGCGGGCGCATCGGATACCGGCTGGCCCGGATGTTGGAACAGCAGTCGCTGGGCTGTAAGCTGATCGAAAAACAGGCCGAGCGTTGCGAGTGGCTGGCCGATCGATTGGACCGGACCGTTGTCCTGCATGGTGACGGATCGGATCAGGGACTTCTGGCCGAGGAGGGCATCACCGAGGTGGATCTGGTGATCACGCTGACCAGCGCCGAGGAGACCAATATCCTGACGTCGCTGTTGGCCAAACGGCTCGGCGCCAAGAGGGCGATCACCCGAATCGATAAATTCAGCTATTTCCCCCTGGTGACCGCCGTGGGCATCGAACAGGTGGTCAGTCCGCGCCTGTCGGCCATCAATTCAATTCTCAAACATATCCGCCGGGGCAAGGTGCTGTCGGCCATCTCCATCAAGGGGGAAGACGGAGAAGTCATGGAAGCCGTGGCCCTGCCCACCTCCGACATCGTGTCCAGGCCTTTGCGTAAAATTGCCTTTCCCAAAGGTGCCTTACTGGCCGGGATCATACGCGGCGAGTCCATTATCATTCCCAGTGGTGAGAGTGTCGTCGAACCCGATGACCGAATCATCATTTTCGCCACCCGCGAAGCCATTTCCAGGGTCGAGAAGATGCTGGCCGTCAAACTGGAGTATGTCTGATGCGCTGGCGTTATATTCTTCACACGGTCGGCGTGCTCATTCTATTTTTCGGTGTGACCATGGCCGTTCCTCTGGTGTTCGAGATCGTTGCCGCCGATATCAACCTGGTTCCCACATTCAAGGCCATGCTGGCCACGCTGGCTTCCGGGGCGGCCATGATGGCTGCCTTCCGACATCCCCGGACCGAGACCATCAGCCAACGGGAGGGTATGGCCATCGTCGCCGTGGGCTGGACGGCAATCGGTGTATTCGGCGCGCTGCCCTTTTATTTTTCCAACGGCAATTTCACTTTTGTGGACGCTTTTTTCGAGTCGGTCTCTGGTTTTACCACAACCGGATCGTCCATTTTGACCAATATCGAAGGCCTGAGCGATGGGCTTTTGATCTGGCGCAGTTTCATCCAATGGTTGGGCGGTATGGGGATCATCGTGCTGTCCATTGCCATTCTCCCCTTTCTCGGCGTGGGGGGCATGCAATTGTACAAGGCCGAGGTGCCCAGCCCGGTTCCGGACAAGCTCAAACCCCGCATCCGCGATACGGCCGTGATCCTGTGGCAGGTGTACGCGCTGTTTACCGTGGCCGAGGTCCTGCTCTTGATGGCCGGCGACATGAGCCTGTTCGATGCACTCAACCACGCCTTCACCACCATGCCCACCGGCGGATTTTCCACCCGCAATGCATCGGTGGCCCATTTTGACAGCGTTTACATCGATATCGTCATCACCGTTTTCATGCTTTTGGCCGGGGTCAATTTTTCACTGCATTACCAGCTGCTCAAGGGCCGGCCCCTGGTCCTGTTCAAAGATGCCGAGTGCCGCTTCTATCTGCTCATGTGCCTGATATTGACCGCCGTCGTCGCCGTCAATTTGTATGGAACCGTGTATGCGGATATTGGTCAGGCTTTGCGCTATGCCGCTTTCCAGGTGGTATCCATCGTTACCACCACCGGCTTTGCAACCGCCGATTATGAAGTCTGGCCGGCCATGTCCCAGGCGATTATTTTTTTCTGCATGTTCGCGGGGGCCTCGGCCGGTTCCACCGGCGGCGGCATGAAATGTCTGCGCATTATGCTCTGCTTCAAGTACTGCTACAAAGAGTTGTTCACCATGATTCATCCCCGGGCCGTTACACGCATCAAGATCGGCGGAGAACCGGTGCCCGAGGGCGTGATGAGAAGCGTCCTCGGTTTTCTGGCCCTGTACATGGCCCTTTTTGTCCTGGCAACTGTGCTGCTGGCCGGCCTGGGGGTCGATCTCGTTACGGCCCTGGGGGCCACTGCTGCCACCATCGGCAATATCGGCCCGGGATTGGGTATGGTGGGACCGGTGGACAATTTTGCCCAAATTCCATATTTGGGTAAGTGGCTGCTGGCCTGGTGTATGCTGCTGGGGAGGCTGGAGATTTACACGTTGATTATTCTGGTGGTGCCAGAGTTTTGGCGGAAGTAAAGACGGTTGGGTTTGTGTTTAGGATCGTCGGCTGCTCGACGTTGACCAACCCTGACCGCCTCTGGACAATAGAGATCACCTTTTGAAATTCAGTGGGCGGAAACATCATATGACTGATTTGATTGGCGAAAAACGTCCGGATGTGATAAACGGATCGGCACACATGCGTCGGCGCCTTGGTTCCAACACGACGAAATGAAAAGCACGACAAGGAACCATCAAACTAAATGGATCAATCATTGGTGAATATGTACAATAAAACATTCCCGGTATCCTGGGAGCAATTGCATCGAGATGCCCGAGCCCTGTCCTGGCGGCTGATCGGAGACGCGCCGTGGCAGGGAATCATCGCCATTACCCGGGGGGGGCTGGTGCCGGCGGCCATTATTGCCCGTGAGTTGGATATCCATCTGGTTGATACCGTATGCATCTCGAGTTACGCTGGCCGGGAGCAGGGCGAGGCAAAGGTTCTGAAAAGAACCACCGGCGACGGAGCCGGGTGGTTGCTGATAGATGACCTGGTCGATACCGGGAATACCGCCCGGATGGCCCGTGAGATGGTCCCTAATGCGCACTTTGCAACGATATATGCAAAACCGGCCGGCCGGCCGGTGGTCGATACGTTCATGACCGAAGTCAGTCAGGATACCTGGATATTGTTTCCCTGGGATGCGGAGAGCCAGTTCGTCCAACCGATTGTTGGTCGTCAACAGCAGCGCAGGGAATCATGATTCGTGGAATATGGAGAAAGGAGACCGGACCCATGCGAACCGGTATCGTTGCAATGTTTGCAGTTTGTCTGGTGGCAGGGTGTGCCCACCTGGAATTCAATCAAACCATCAAACAACTGAGGCAGATACAACGGGGAGACTCGCAGCAATCGGTCATCGATAGGCTTGGGCTGCCTGATATCCGGGAGGAAATCAGCACGATGCGGATGGTCGATTACTATCAGACATCAACCACTCCATCACCCCAAACTGCGGTTGCCAAGGAACAGTGTACGTCGGTGGCGTACGAGAACGGGCTGGTGGTTGCAGTGGGCGAGGATCCTTCTAAGACTTGGAAACAGGAAGAAGAAGAACGGTTGCGGCAAGCCGAGATCGCCGAACAAAAACGTATAGCGGCGGAAAAGGCCAACGCCGCCCATAAACGGGCCGAAGCCGAGCGAAAGAAGAAAATCATAGCCCTCGAAGAAAAAGTACGACCCGTTCCAGCCTCCAATGCAGCCTTGAACCTCAAGCTTTATCGGCAGTTGTTGGCGCTGGCTCCGCATCATCCCCGATACCTCAAGAAGGTTGCCTTTTATGAAAAGCGGCTGGAAGCACAAAAGGCGTCCCGTAAAAAACGCGCCTCCCAAAGAGCCAAAGCGAAGCAACGTCAGGTCTGGGAGCAGGCCCGTGAGAAGCGCAACCATGCCCTGCGTCAGTATACCGGCAATCAGACGGCCGAGATGGCTGTCCACGACATGGGAAAGGGGACACTATACGTCTGGGTGAAAAATGTCAGTGAACAAATCATTACCACGCATCCCGACCATTTTATAGTTATGGATGTGGATGACCACCAGGTACGGTGTGAGATCAGCAGCAGCCTGGACAGCGTCCTCGAACCGGGCAGCATTTCACATGGCAAGATTCAATTTGACGAAAAAGTTCTGCCCAAAGAGCTGATATTTCGGAATCAGATTGCGGGTCGGATCAGTAAATCCCTAGAATAGTGCCAATCCGGTTATTTTTCTTACAGATGTCTGAAATATCACTAAACCTGCATATGCTGGTTCCGATCTGTACATGTCCAGAGCTTCGAGTTCCTCGTGATGTGCGGGCTTCCATGCGATGGATCTGCTTATAAAATAGGCCAATGGCCGTGAATGCCGGGGGCCCATCTCTCAAGTGCCACTGCCCTGACCCGTCGGCAAGGTTTTTCGGAGTCTTGTTCGCTGATCGTCAGCGTTAAAGTTTTTGTTGACACGCGCCGATTCAAGACTATATTAGCGCACTTGCGGACTGATCGGTATCGAAAGATCCCACACTTGGTGCGGTCATTACCATTTGGGGGATCTTTTTTTTTCTTTAACCGGGGTGCTTTGGATTTCATGGCGCCCACTCGTGCCCGGCCATAACGATGGAACCGCCATCATCCGGTCGGGCACACATGAACAGAGGGCATTATGGCAACACGCATGGAAAAAATCAGGAACATCGGTATCAGCGCGCATATCGACTCGGGGAAAACCACACTTACCGAGCGGATCCTGTTCTATACCAAACGGATTCACGCGATTCACGATGTCAAAGGCAAAGATGGTGTCGGGGCGACCATGGATTCCATGGAGCTGGAAAAAGAACGTGGGATCACGATTGCCTCGGCGGCGACCTATTGTGAGTGGGACGATCACGAAATCAACATCATCGATACACCGGGACATGTGGATTTCACCATCGAGGTAGAACGCAGCCTGCGTGTGCTGGATGGCGCCATTTTGGTGCTTTGTTCCGTGGGCGGGGTCCAGAGCCAGTCCATCACCGTAGACCAGCAGATGAAACGTTACAAAGTGCCCTGCATCGCCTTCATCAACAAATGCGACCGCAGCGGCGCCAATCCCATGCGGGTGATTGAGCAGCTCAAAGAGAAATTGGGACGCAACGCCGTGGCCATGCAGATGCCCATCGGGCTGGAAGCCGACCATGAGGGGGTCATCGACCTCGTCAGCATGCAGGCACTCTATTTCGATGGAGATAACGGGGAAACCATTCGTACGGAAACCATCCCCGAAGCGCTTGCGCAGGACGCTGCGGACATGCGGGAAGTGTTGATCGATGCCGCGTCTTTGTTTTCCGATGAATTGACCGAAGCGGTGTTGGAAGAAACGCCGATTTCCGCCGAAATGCTCATCGAAGCGGTTCGCAAGGGTACCTTGGAACGTCGGATTACCCCTGTTTTCATGGGTTCGGCCTACAAAAACAAGGGGGTGCAGCCATTGCTGGATGCGGTGACCCAACTGCTGCCCTGTCCCCAGGATATTCACAATCAGGCCCTGGATCTGTCCCAGGATGAGGCCCAGGTCGATCTCACGTCCGATCCTGAGCAGGCCACCGTGGCCCTGGCCTTCAAATTGGAAGACGGGCAATATGGCCAGTTGACCTATATCCGCGTTTACCAGGGAACCCTGGCCAAGGGCGACACGGTGATCAACGTACGCACCGGCCGCAAGGTCAAGATCGGTCGCCTGGTGCGTATGCATGCCAATCAGATGGAAGACATCGCCGAGATTCCCGCCGGGTACATCGGCGCCTTGTTCGGCGTCGACTGCGCTTCGGGCGATACGTTTACCGCACCCGAGGTCAATTTGACCATGACCTCCATGTATGTCCCCGATCCGGTGATCTCCCTGGCCATCGTGCCCAAGGACAACAAGGCCGAAATCAACATGTCCAAAGCCCTGAACCGCTTTACCAAGGAAGATCCGACCTTTCGCACCTGCGTCAGCGAAGAAACCGGCGATACACTGATCTCCGGTATGGGCGAACTGCATCTGGAAGTCTATATCGAACGCATGCGCCGGGAGTACAAGGCGGAAGTAACCACCGGCGCCCCCCGCGTGGCCTATCGGGAAACCATCACCCGTCGTGCGGAATTCAATTATACCCATAAAAAGCAGACCGGTGGCTCGGGGCAATTCGGCCGGGTGGCTGGTTATATGGAACCGCTGGAAGACGAGGAATTCGCCTTTGTCAACGAGGTGACCGGCGGGGCCATTCCAACCCCGTTCATTCCGGCCTGTGAAAAAGGTTTTCGCAACTGCCTGGCCAAGGGACCCAAAATGGAGTTTCCTGTCACTGGCATCAAAGTCGTGATCGACGATGGTGCGTCCCACAGTGTGGACTCCTCGGACATGGCCTTTCAGGCCGCTGCCCGGGGGGCTTTTCTGGAAGGGTATATGAAAGCCGCACCGGTGATTCACGAACCGATCATGAAGGTGGCCGTGGAGACACCCACGGAATTTCAGGGTTCGGTCATGGGGTCCTTGAACCAGCGCCGCGGCATGATTGTCGGATCCCAGGATGAAGGGCCCATGTGCGTCATTGAGTCCCAGGTTCCCCTGGCCGAAATGTTCGGTTACTCGACGGTGCTGCGCTCCCTGACCCAGGGAAAAGCCCAGTTTACCATGGAGTTTTCCACCTATCGACAGGTCCCCAAATCCATTGCGGAAGAGATCGCCAAGCAGCATCAGGAAGAGAAAAAGAGCGTGGCTTGATGGGCTCGGTAAATACGACGGAGAATGCGGATGCGTTTTATAAGGCCCCACCAGGGGCCAATCACTTAACCAATCGAATCCAGGCGGGGTTTACTATCGACGGCGCACCTGCCAGTTTGTACGGCAAGCCCCGGCAGTCAACCGAACCGGCCCGGGTGATCAAATTACGAGAGAGGAATCTGGATATGTTGAAAAATGACCTGATCCTTCGAAACCCCCTGCGACTGATGGGACACGAAAATGAAGCGATCGTTCCGGAAGGCGGCTTCGGTGCTGTATTGGCCCGCGCCGGTGTCGGAAAAACCGCCTTGGTTGTTCAAGTGGCCCTCAATACCATGCTGCAGCAGAAAAACGTACTGCATGTGAGTCTCGACGATCCGGTGGACAAGGTCGGTTTGTGGTATCAGGAAGTGCTCAATAGCCTGGCCCACAGCTACCATGTGCGGCAGATCAAGGATTTGTGGGAGTCAATTCAGATGCACCGCTTCATCATGACCTTCAAGGTGGAAGGCTTCAGTGTGCCCAAGCTGGAAGAGCGGGTCAGGGACCTCACCGAGCAGCAGATCTTCAATCCACACATGGTGATTGTCGACGGTCTTCCGTTCGATGAGCAGATGCGGGAACCGTTGGAGGGGTTGAAGGCATTCTCGGAGCGTCATCGCCTGAACCTGTGGTTTACCGTTACCACCCATCGGCATGAAGTACCGGCGGAAAATGGCTTGCCAATCCAATTGGCGCCGGTTGCCGATCTGTTCGATGCTGCCATTCAGCTTCAGCCCGAGGGTAAAAAAATACACATATGCTGCCTGAAAGGCGGTCCCGATATTGCGGCGGGCCGGGAACAGTTGTTGGACCCGTCCACGATGTTGATCGTGGAGAAGTGATCCCAACCCAACCTTGCAAAAAAAATGAGAAAATTATCGTTATTGTTGGTGGTCCCGCAAAAAGGTCACCATGGATGTCGTTTCCGCGCCTACTGACCACCTTCCCCCAGTGCTCGGATCCGTTGCAGCACCGGTGGGTGGGAATAATTTAAAAAAACATATAATCCATGGGGCTGGAGGTTGGACAGGTTGTCGACGCTGAGCTTTTTCAGGGCCGCAATCAAGGCTTCCGGTTTTCCGGTGGTATTGGCGGCGAACCGATCCGCCGCGAATTCATGATACCGCGATACGGCCTGGAGAATCAGGCCCAGAAAAAAATCCACGGGTGTAAAGAGCAGGCCGAAAAATATCAGACCGGCGTGGATGGAAGGACGGTCCACGTAAAAGGCCTCGAAGAGTGCCGGCGTCGTGATCACCAGAGACATCAGGTAAAATACCAATCCGGTCTGCACAATACCCATGCCCATCATTTTGAGAATATGCTTGAGCTGGTAGTGGCCCATCTCGTGAGCCAGCACCGCCACCAGTTCGTCTGTGGTGTGGCGTTGGATCAGGGTATCAAAGAGAACGATGCGCCGGTGCCGGCCGAAACCGGTGAAGAATGCATTGGATTTGGTGGAACGCCGCGAACCATCCATGACGAACACATTGTCCAGCGAAAAGCCGATGGATTTCGCATATGCCAGGATACCTGTTTTGAGTTCCCCCGCTTCGAGGGGTTCGAAACGGTTGAACAGGGGCATGATCCAGGTCGGTGCGATAAATTGAATGCAAATGCTGAACAGGGTGACCAGCAGCCAGCACCAGAGCCAGGCTGCGGACCCGGCGTGATGGAAAAAGGCCAGTAGGCCCGCCAAAAGTGGCGTCCCCAGCAGCAGGGCGAGGCCGCATCCTTTGATACGGTCTTTGATCCAAACGGCTGCTGTGGTTTGGTTGAAGCCGAATTTCTGTTCGATGACAAAGGTGTTGTAAAGGCTGAATGGCTGGTCGATGAGCACTTTCAGGACGATGATGACGCCAATATAGGCGATACCCGTAAAAATGTCGCCCAAACCGAAAGTGCGTACCCAGTCATCCACCAGGGCAAAGCCGCCGGTAAACCAGAAGATCAGCAGTGTAGCGAGATCGAATGTACTGACAATCCGCCCGAAGCGTGTATTGGTTTTCAGGTAGGCCTGGGATTGCCTGTATTTTTCCTCATCGTAGAAATCTCGGAAAGCGGGCGGTATCCGGTCGGTCAGTGCCGCCAGGTTCAGTTGGTTGGAGATCAGACGAAGTCCAAATTCGACAGCCAGAAAGGCCAGTATGGTCCAGGTTATCCAGTTCATGGGTGCGGTTTGTTTGGTTTTATTGGTTTGTTGGGATCGTTTCGAGCGTTAAGAACGTTGGGTTCGGGAAAAAGAGATAATGCTTGATTTTGAATGATGGATTGAAATCCTTTGAATCATTCAACGTTGCCCTTATACCTTCAACCTGTTCCAGCCCCTTACGCCTTCTCTCTTACAACAGAATCGGCATGAGAATCAATGATTGCCGTGCCTTGAATCCCGAACCTCTAGATCCGCTGCCTGGTTGACTTGTACCTGTTCACGGGGTAGAAGTAGGCGATAAGCGGTAAAGCACGCCCAGTGAGCTATACGGGGTGCCATTTAAAATCATCGACCACCCGCCGAGCGGATGGTTTGATGAAGCCTCCTTGAAGGGGCCAGAAGCCAGACCAATAAACATCCAACTTCGAATTTTGAATAATGAATTCGGTCGATTTTGATCGTTTGAAACACTGCTTCACAGGTAGCAACAAATGACCTTTGATTCATCAGGTCAAACGATGGAGCCAAGCGATCTCCAGATCCTCAGCGCCGGTATCCTGCCGCGAAAAGAAGGTTTGATGGTTCTGGAGATCCAATGAGTGATTCCATCGCCATTGCCGTTTCCGGTGGCATCGATTCGATGGTTGCTGCCTGTCTGCTTAAACGGCAATTCGCCGATCTGTTCGCCATCCATTTTCTGACCGGTTTCGAGACGCCGGGCGTTGCGGAACAACCGTCCATCCATACGCTTGGGCGGCGTTTGGATTTTCCCGTGTACGTCGTCGACTTACGTCGCGAATTTAAAGCATCGGTGGTAGACTACTTCACCGATGCCTATCAGTGCGGTCGGACCCCCAACCCCTGCCTGGTATGCAACCCGACGATCAAATTCGGGGTGTTGCTGGATCGTGCGAGACAATTGGGCGCTTCGCGCCTGGCCACCGGTCACTATGCCCGGATCGAAACCGACGTTGCCGGCCATCCGCGCCTGCTCAAAGGTACTGATCGCACCAAGGATCAATCCTATTTCCTGTCGCGTCTTACCCGGGATCAGTTGATGCGTGCCTGCTTTCCACTGGGAGCTTGGACCAAAACGCAAGTGAAGGCATTTGCCGAAGACAAGGGACTGCATCCGGTCAATCAGCAGGAAAGCCAGGATGTCTGCTTTATCCGCAACGGTTCTTACACCGAATTCCTGACCCGCACCATTGCCCTCAAACCCCGGCCGGGCGACATTGTGGATGCCGACGGCAACCGATTGGGCCGGCACGACGGGTTGCATCAATTTACCGTGGGACAGCGGCGGGGAATCAATATTCCGGCCGCGAAGCCCTATTACGTACTGCGCCTGGACCCGCATGGAAATCGGCTGGTGGTCGGTTTCAGAGAGCAGTTGGCCTCCGGCCAATGCCATGTACGGGACATCAACTGGATGGTCGATCCACCCAACGGTCCTGCGGCCGTCGACACGCGCATTCGTTACCGTCATCTCGCTGTTGCCTCCACGATCATCCCTCAAGGAAAAAATGAGGCCGTGGTCCGGTTCGATCATCCCCAGGATGCCGTCACGCCGGGTCAGGGGGCGGTGTTTTATCGGGGAGAGGAAGTGTTAGGTGGGGGATGGATCGTGTAAAACGAAGCGGCATCTTGCTATCGTAAACACAACGTACATAGCAAAGGGGGCAGAAGGTCAATGATGAATTTCTATTTTTGAATTACCTGCGTTGAGCCATTAGTGCCTTACACCTCAGTTTCTGTCAAAAAAAACAAGAAAATGGGGGGCATGGGTTGCGGGTTTCCCGCCCCAGGAATCAATATAAGGAGTTCAGTCCTTTGAAACCAACCAACCAGCAAAACCAATCAACCAATAAAACTTTTTTCATCAAAACCCTGGGCTGCAAGGTCAACCAATGCGAATCCGAAGCCATCCGAAACACCCTGGAAGCATCCGGGTTCACCGATGGCAGCGAGGGTGATGCCGATGTGGTTATCGTCAATACCTGCACGGTGACCGGCAAGGCCGCCATGCAGAGTCGTCAGGCCGTTCGCCGGTCCATTCGGGCCAATCCCGGTGCCCGTGTTTTGGTGACCGGTTGCCATGCGCAGACCGCACCGGATGAACTGGCTGCCATCGACGGTGTGCACCTGGTCGTCGGCACCCGGGACAAACACCGTATCCCGGAAAAGGTGCTTGAAAGCATAAACGGCAAGGATGCGCCCGATGCGCCGGTGGTGGCTGTGTCCGATGTGACCCATGCCACCCGGTTCGCCCCCTTGCCCGGTGTTGCCCATGGCAGCCGGACCCGTCCGTTTTTGAAAATTCAGGACGGCTGCAATGCGTTTTGCACTTATTGCATCGTGCCCCACGCCCGGGGCAGAAGCCGCAGCTTGCCCGTTGACCAGGTGCTCGCACAGATCCAGCAGTTGGGACAGTTGGGATACCGGGAAGTGGTACTGACCGGCATCCATATCGGCTGCTACGGTATGGATTTAGCACCGGCCACCGATTTGAAGCAGCTTCTCGACCGAATCCGCGGAAATGGTCACATCGAGCGCATTCGCATCAGCTCCATCGAGCCGCGTGAGCTGACCGAACCGATAATCGAACTGGCTTCAACCGAAGCCCGATGTTCGGGCCGTTTGTGCGCACACTTTCATATTCCGTTGCAAAGCGGCGATGACGATGTATTGAAACGCATGCACCGTCCCTATGATGCCGGCTATTTCAGACAACTGGTGCTTCGTATCGTCAAGCGGATCCCTCATGCGGCCATTGGCGTGGATACGCTGATCGGCTTTCCCGGAGAAACGGACCGGTCCTTCGAAACCACCTACCGGTTGATCCAAGAATTGCCCGTGGCATACCTGCACGTATTTCCTTTTTCGGCACGGAAGGGGACGCCGGCATTCTCCTTTTCCGACCCGATACCATCGGAGGTTATCAAGGCACGCTGCTCCCGCATGCGGCAGCTCGGTAACCGTAAACGCCGTGACTTCTATGCCCGACATATGGGGCAAACCCTGACGGTCCTAGTGGAAGAAAGCCGGAATAAGCCGGATGGGCGCTTAAAAGGATTTTCAGATAACTATATTTCTATCCGTTTCGACGGCCCCGATGAATGGTTCAATACCTTTCAAGAGGTAAAGGTGAGCCGTGTTTCAGATGAGGGAGGGCCGGAGGGGGAAGCTCAATGTTGAGTGGTCAGATTGTACCTGTTCACGGGGTAGAAGCAGCCGCTATCCTGTAAAGCACTGCCGGCAGGCGTTTGCTTAGCGCCCACCCATAAATGGTCAGTTTACCTATTTCTGGACGGGAACTCCAGACCCTTTGTTTTTCGGGGTGAAGGCGTATAACTCTGGCATTAAGCCACCACTTTTAGTGGTGGACGCGGAAAGGTTCTAGCGGTCCTGCGAGAAATAAAATAGGTTCTTCCACCGGGAAAGCCC
>PDTK01000012.1 GCA_002747175.1 Deltaproteobacteria bacterium
TTGATCATGAATTTGGATATCGACTTGCGATTTGGAGTTAAACTTGCCATGCTTCATTTTGAGCCCTTTCTTATTGATTTTATTGTGAATAATAGCGATTTCACTATATATCAACAAGCAGGGCTCTTCAAGTTATTTATTGATTTATTTCAATATCTTATAGTATAAACTTGCATGATCTATTGAATCTCGAAAGTTGAGTTTTTTAAAAAAAAGGGCTAATTTTTGCTGTTTTCCTACAAAATCCTACAAAGATGGATCAAGTTTGATCGACACCTGCCGATATCACTACATGATGAAAAAACGTACACGAAGCGGCTGGTGGGCGAACAAGCGCCGATTCGCTTCGCAACCGCATCCAAAGGCAAACTATCTAAACCCGATGATGGACGCATCCAAAGAAACCCTGCTGTTTGTCGATGACGAGGAAAGTATCCTGGAGGTGGCTTCGGAGTTTTTCAAAGCCAAAGGGTACCATATTCTGACCGCAACCAACGGTCGCATCGCTACAGAAATCATTGCCAGGGAAAAGATCGATTGCTGCTTCACGGACATCAACATGCCCGAGATGGACGGCCTCGAATTGGCCGAGCACATCCACAGCGTGGACAACACCATTCCGGTTATCATCATGACCGGATACCCCTCTCTGGACAACACCATTCGTACCCTCAAAAACGGAGTAGTCGATTTTTTGATCAAACCGGTCAACCTCAACCAGTTGGAATTATGCGTCAAACGGGTTCTGCGGGAACGGCAGTTGTTCATCAACAATCTTTTTCTGGCCAAAGAGGTGGAGAGCAAAAAGCGCATCGAAAAACTCAACAGGGAGCTGACCTACAAGGTCGACGAACTCAATACACTCAATCGCATCATGACCGACTTCACCACCATCGGAACCAGTTTCGATCTGTTCAAGCGGGTGGTGGATCTTTCCACGGAACTGACCCGGGCTGACGAAGCCTGTTTTTATGTGATCAACGAGGACATCCAACGCCCGGTCCAGGTGGCCCACTCCGTGGCCGGCGGCACCAGTACTGATCAGGAAAATAGCGGCAAGGCGGTTGCCCTATGTGATCGGAAATGCTTTTCCGGTATGGATATCAGCCAGCTTATTCTGAAAAACTGCAGCGAAGACAAACCATTGCTGATTCATGAGAACGGCCCGGTAGAAGGAATACCGGACAACATTCGGTCCATGATGCTGGTGCCATTGACGATTCGTAAAAAGGTTTTCGGCGTATTGGCCGTATCCGTGCTGGACGGTGATGTGCGTTTTTCCGAAAAAGACCTGTATTACATATCTTTCATGACCAACAAGGCCGCTTACGCGATTGAAAACATCGCCCTGTACGAGAATATATACGAAAACCTGTTTGCCACCTTATACGCATTTGTACGGGCCATTGAAGCCCGTGATCCATACACCGAGCAGCATTCCAACCGCGTGACCCAGATTGCCATCGCCCTTTGCGCGGCCATGGGCGGCAGCCAGGAGGAGCAGGATATTCTCAATGTGGCCGGTCAGTTGCACGACATCGGTAAAATCGGCATCCGCGACGATATTCTGCTCAAGCCCGGACGGCTTACCGATGAGGAGTTCAGGATCATCAAGGAGCATCCGGTGATCGGCGCCAAAATTGTCGAACGCCTGGGGCTGTGGGACCGCGAAAAATACATCATCAAATGCCATCACGAGCGTTTCGATGGCTTGGGATACCCCGATGGTCTGGCCGGAGAACAGATCCCCATGCTGGCACGGATTCTAAGCGTTGCCGATGTATACGACGCCGTCGCCTCGGACCGTGCCTATCGCAAGAAGATGGAAGAAGAGAAGATTCTCCGGATCATGTATGGCGGTTCCGGCAGCCAGTTCGATGCCGAGGTTATCGAGACGTTTCGAACCCTGTACGATCAAGGCGCGTTGAAAGAGATTATCGAAGCCACACCGTGACCAACGCCCCCCCGCGGTCCATCCCCCTTTATCAATTCCTCCGAATAGTGTAAAAGCGGTGCAGTTGTCTAAGAAAAACGCATCGATTCGTATCAAAGAACGGAAAGACATTCCCATGCCAGCCTGGTCACAGCCAGAGGATCTGAAATCATGGTGCGTCAATGGGGTGAGCATTCGGGGCGTACTGGTGGTCCTTGCCCTGTCGGCCCTCCTGATTTCGGAAGTCCGTTTCAGTTGGGTTGAAATACTGGTGGGCCGCTATCTGGCCGAGACCAACCGACACCGTCCGGAATCGGGCAGCGTCTGGGAGCAGGGGCGCGTCAAGCAGACGGCTTCTCGCACCCTTGAACAGATCGTCACCCGACAACTCACCGTGCAACGGGAGGCCCGCCAGGCCAAATCCCTGGGCGAACTCATCGAAAGCCTCGACGATACCCGGGGGGCCATGATTTCCGCAGCCCATTTTAAAACCTTGTACAGCCGGCTTCCCGAAAGGCTGGCACGCAACATCTTTTCCCCTGTTTTGGTCCTGCGTATCAGTGCCGAAAAGCATTGGGACCGGGTCTATCTGGAGCGAGACGGTGAACAGGTGGGCATCTATCTGCTGGATCGCAGTAACAACGTGCTCAGCACCGCCACATTGACAGACCAGCAGTTGGCCGCCGTACACAGCCAGCCTCCGCTGCTGGCCGGTTCACTTGATATGCGCCCCGAGTTCAACGGACGCATTTATGCGGCAGACCGGTTTTTCATGGCGCTGGACAGCCTCCCGGCGGAAACCCAGCAGGCCGTGCTGACCCATCCGGGCAGCGTGCTGGCCGCCGAGGGTGTACCTGTCCGGGTGGGTATCAGTGATGAAGTCAGCGGTGACATGATACGCATCGGTATCGAAATGGAGACCCCTGAAGGGACGCAGATTTTTTTTGGTGCGGGGCAGGAATGGGCCGTCTGGCAGGTTCGCATGCTGCTGGCCCCCCATTTGTCCAGCCCCTCCGATAATGCCACCCGCTGGTCCTTTGGCGGGGGGGATCCATGAGCCTGGCCGTCCGATCCATGCGGGTGCTCACCGGCCTGGTGTTCTTCATGGCCAGTGTGGCGGGACTGGTTGCCCTGGGGCTGTTTTGCGTGTTTATCGTGGCGGTCAAAGACCTGCCCCGGGTGCCTGATCCCATCAGCCGTATCAACGACACCCCGGCCACTGAGATTTTCAGCGCAGACGGTCAGCGCATCCTGACCATCGGTGGACGTGAAACCGTCGCTCTTGAAGATGTTTCCTACGCTTTTATCCAGGCCATTCTGGCCACGGAAGACCATCGTTTCTGGGAGCACCGGGGCGTCAACAAATTACGCACGATCAAGGCCTTGTGGATCACCCTGTTCGAACCGGGGCGGATCCAAGGCGCTTCCACCATTACCCAGCAGTTGGCAAAAAACCTGTTTTTCAGTTTTGAACGCACATATGTCCGCAAATTCAGGGAGTTGTTGGTGGCGCTGCAGATCGAGGCCCAGTTTTCCAAAGAGGAACTGCTGGAGGCTTATATCAATCAGATCCCTTTTGGGGTCGGTGCCTATGGCATCGGCGAGGCCGCACATACTTTTTTCGGCAAATCGGCCGGCGAATTGAACCTGGCCGAAGCCTCCCTGCTGGCTGGCCTGCCCAAATCGCCGACCCGCTACAATCCTTTTCGTCACCCGGATCGGGCCCGTGCCCGACAGCAGGTGGTACTGCAGCGCATGGTGGCCACCGGGATGATCAGCCGTCAGGAAGCCTATAAAGCCGGCCAGGCAGAAATGAAATTGCAACCGCGGGAAAACGTGTTGCGCGTGGACAGCTATTTTCTCGATGCGGTAATGAAGCGTCTGGAGGAAGCCTATGGCCCCGAGGTTGTTTTTCATGGCGGCTTGCGGGTATACACAACCCTTGACATCCGTATGCAGCAGTCGGCTGAAGCGGCCCTGCGCAAAGGGCTCGACCGGCTGGAAGCGCAGATGGTTGGGCAAGAGAAAACCACAGACACGGCGGACAACGGGCTTCAGGGAGCCCTGGTCAGTATCGACACTGGCACCGGAGCGGTCAGAGCCCTTGTGGGCGGCCGTGATTTTTTCCAGACCCCTTATAATCGTGCCATGCAGAACAACCGTCAGGCAGGGTCCGGTTTCAAACCTTTCCTTTATACCAGCGTCCTGGAAAGCCGGCTCAAAACGCCCGCAGATGTGATGGTGGACCAACCGGTGGCCATCCCCGTGGCCGGTAAGCCGCCCTGGAAACCTCGTAATTTCGACAGATCCCATGACGGTCCCATGGTCCTCAAGCGTGCGTTTGCGCGATCGGTCAATACGGTGGCGGCCCAACTGGTCAAAGCCGTCGGACCCGAAGCGGTAATCAAGACCGCCCGGCAGTGCGGTATCACCAGCCCGCTAAAACCGGTTTATTCGGTTGCGCTGGGCTCTTTCGGCGTCAGTCCTCTGGAAATGGCCGCCGCCTATGCGACCTTCGCCACCGGCGGCGTGCGGCATGCCCCTTACTGGATTCGTCGGGTCGAGGATGTCAACGGTCGGATCTTGGAAGAACACATCGCCACCGGTGAACGGGTCCTGGACGAAAATGTCGCATACCAATTGGTGGATATGATGACCGCAGTAATCAATGACGGTACCGGCAATGTGGTCCGCCGACTGGGTTTCAGCCTGCCGGCTGCTGGTAAAACCGGTACCACCAATGACTACAACGATGCCTGGTTTGTGGGGTTCACCCCGGGCCTGAGCACCTCGGTGTGGGTCGGCTTTGACCGGGGCCAGGGCATGCGGGACAAAAATGGTCGGGGCATCACCGGTGGACGGGGTGCGGCGCCCATCTGGACCCGATTCATGCAACAGGCCACCCAGGGGGAGCCCCCCCGTAATTTTACGGTGCCGGATGGCATTCGTTTCAAGAAGGTCCACCCCGAAACCGGGTCTTCGTCCGGATTCTGGATGCAAGATGCGATCTCGGTGGCCTTGAGAAAAGGCGCTTCCTGATGGGACACCTGTTTAAACATGCCGCCGTACGATTGTGGGCCGCCCTGTTTCTGGGCAGTTCGGCAACCCTGATCCTTCTGCCGCCGTTTGCCGGAACGCTGGGGCCGTCGTGGATGATCGGGCCGGCCGTGGGGCTGATTGCAATCGCCTACTGGCTCGTCGGTATCTCGTTCGCTTATGCGGGGCGTCGCCGGTTCAACCGCCTCCTGGAAGAGGCCCTTACGTGGGAGCGGGCCGGCATGGATCGGGAGGCACGGCAGGCACTTTCACGTGCCGGTGCCGTTGTGGACAGTTTTCTTCTTTCTCCATTTGTGCGAAAGGATCAGGCAAAACGCCTGTTGGCCCGGCGGGCCCGCTTCCAGATGGCTCAGGGGGACGTCCATCACCCATCGGATTCCGTTGTGGTTGCTTACCTGCGCCAGGCGCCCGAGGATCGGGAAGCGGCGATCCAATGGCTGGAGGAGATCGCCGGTGCCGGGGATACCACATCCGTAACCGATGATATCGCCGTGCGGATCGGGCAGGCCCATCCCGACGATCCGACCATCCATCGACTTCTGGCACGGTTCTATATCTCCCAACGACGATGCGACCTGACGGCGCTACAAACTTACACACAGATTGCCAATTCCGAAACAGCTTTGTCCGAGGGCCTGATCGAGGAACTTGCGGCGCTTTTTATTTCCGAGCGACGTGCCGGCCGATTGGCTCTGAAGGTGTTCCTCAAGGCATACGAAGGAGACCATAGCGGGGAGAAACTGCTTGCCGGCATCGCCGCCTGCTGCCGTGACATCCCTTTCGAAACCCTTCCCCGCCCCCTGCGCGAAGAAGCACGCGACGCACTCAGTGATATGGATACATCCCGATGTGCTGAAGTTGCCAACGAATACTTACCGGATGCGGCCGATGGAATTCAAAAGCGTCGACGCCGGTTCAAAACGTCCCGGGATTTGCGTATGGGCCCGTTGATGCAACGGGGATTCATGGCTCTGGCCGGTGTCGGTGCAATTTTCTCTGCAAGGGTATTGCGCATTCTCAGGGCGATCAATTCTCCGCGAGGTCGATGGATCGGCATGGGCCTAGCGACCCTGGCCGTAGGATGGCTGGCCGTCAGCACGGTCATTTATCTGTCCGCGACTTTCAGGGCGGTTGATCCGGCACCTAAAATTGAGGCCAAAACAATTACCGATCCCTTTACTCTGCAGGTGGCCGCGTATCTGAAAGAGGCCGACGCCCAACGGTATGTGGACCAGTTGATCGGCCATGGCTTGGATGCATACTGGACTCGGGCCGTGGGGACCCACAAAACCTGGTACCAGGTCCGGGTTTCCCATTTCAAGACCAAGGCCAATGCGCGGGCCATGGGTGAGGATTTGAAGGCCCGCCGGCTGATCGGCGATTTTTATGTCGCCAATTACAGGCGGCCAGATGCTCCCTAACCCCCAACGGGCGGTCCCCAAAAACTGGACGTAAGCGTTCACAGGGCACCGTATCTTTTTCGTTACGGGGCACTTGAAGTATGACCCAATGAAAAATCGTGAGCAAAAACAGTTCCCCTGCGTAACCACATCGAAATGCGAATCGCATGACATCCCGCAATCTTCTCGCTTTGCCGTGTTTCCCCGATATATTCCAACATCTTTACATCTCTATCAATTCATTGCCAATAGGAGCCGAATTATCAATGTATACCAACTCGGGCATGCCAATTGCTTGTTGCTGGCCCACGTTGCATAAAACGAAGGGAAAAACACAAAAGCAGGAGAAAACATGTACCCGGCCAAGCGAAATCTGATCTCGGTGATAACGCTATTGCTCATTGGCGCCATCGGTGGTTCATACCGATAGCCATAGCAGATTCGAATCAGCTACCGTTACCTGTGAAAAATGGCATGATATTATTTGAGATGGGTTCCTCCGTTTTTTATACCGACCATGGCCCGGAAAGGGGGCCATCCGCCTTTTTTTTTACGTCGGAGCTATATCATTGTGGATATCCCGCCTGCCGCCGGCCACGCCTTCAGCAAGGGTTATGGGATCAACAACCATACCCAGGTTGTCGGGCGAACCTATAATTTCAATGAAATCACAAACGAGACCGAAGACCAACGGGCGTTGTTCTGGGATATGCGCCAGGGCAGCGTGGCGTTGACAACTTTGGATGGAACCAGTGGCGGCTGGGGCATCAACGATATGGGCATGGCCTGCGGATTTACCACCAATGCCGACGGCTATCAGCGGGCCGTGCGCTGGGATCTGGCTGACGGATCCATTTTGGATATGGGTATCCTGGCCAATCCGGACACCCTGCAAGAGGGTGATGAAAGCTATGCCTACCGCGGCATCAACAATGCCCATACGGTGGTCGGGCATGCCGAAATCCCTAATACTGCGGATGATTTTACGCCTTTTCACGGATTCATTTTCAATTATACTGAAGGCATTCGCGATCTGGGGACGCTTGGTTCGGACACGAACTATATGGGCGGGTATAGCATTACACTGGATGGGAGCTGTTGATTGCGGTGGATATCAATGACCTGGGGCAGATTACCGGGATTGGCCAGGTCGATGGCGGCAAGCGTGCCTTTGTTCTTTCGCCGCTAACCGATATGAATGGGGATGCCGATGTGCACGGCGCCAATACAGGTGTTGTGCGGTATGGGATGAAGCGTCGGGTATCAGCCCGCCAGCAGATTCCTGAACTGTGCGATATGTTTTCTCTCTTCGTCGATGATCTGTTTCAACCGGCTTGCCGTTGCCGGATCATCAATCAGGCTTTTGAGCACTTCATAAAAAGCGATGGTATCGTCCTCGAAGCCGATGAATGTGCGAATTATTTGGTCCGTTGTCTGAATGGCCGAGAAATCCACTTCCTGTAATGAAAAGCTCTGGCTACGGATCACATCTTCCACCAGGGCCTGGCTCAGTTGTACCAGCAAATGATGGTCCTCTCCCTGAACCAGGCTTTTTTTCAGCGCAATGAACCACCTGGCATGGGCCCGTTCCTCTTCAGCGACCCAGTTCAACAGGGACTTGAGGTTGTCATCCGACGTATGTGCTTGCGCTTCCAGATACCTCTTTTCTCCGTTTTTTTCCAAACGGATGGCTATTTCCAGTATGTCTTGGGCTGTAAACATGTGGTCAGTCTTCGCTTGATGATTTGTCGATATCAATGATTTTCTGATTCATATAATTTTTGGTCTTATAACGGGTAATACGCATCAATTTTTTGGTGATATCTCCCATTTTGGCAACCTGTTCGGAAATTTTTCTCAGTTTTTCTGTAAATTTTGAATTTTCAGGGGTTTCCATCAAAATCAATTCAGCATAACCGCTGATAGCCATCAGCGGTTGATTCATGTCATGGCAGACGGCACCGGCCAGTTCCAGGATGCCCTGGAAACGCTCACTGTTCTGTGTGGCTTCCTTTTGCCAGCGGGTTAACTCCTGAAGGGCTGATTCGGCGCGTTTTTGTTGAGTGACATCGTTTAAGATGACCACGGCTCCGCTGTTTTTTTTTTCGGTATTGCGCATGCGTTTGATATGGATGATGAAAAAGCGTTCTCCGAGCGGGGTGTCTAACGGTTTTTCGATGGTTTGCTCGGAAAGGTCGCCGGAGGCAAAGTCAGTGATCTCGTTTCTCAGCCACGTGATAGTTTGATGACGGCCCTTTGGGTCACGGTCCTGCGCGTTCGATTTCTCAGACTGCCCAAAATGAACGGTCCAGGCATGGTTGACAGTATCGACACGATAATCCTGATCCAGGACCGCCACCGGACAGGGTAGGATTTCGAAAATGGTCAGGTATTTGTTTTTATCATCGTTTGTGTGGTTGTTCGACATGTGATCACGTCCATTCGATAGGATAGGGATGGCATGGCCGCTCGGGATCCCGTGCGGGGTTCTTGGCCACCATGGCCATCATGCGGCTGTCCTGCTCGGTCCGGGAGGCGTGGAGGCCGGGATCATCGGCGCTGATGACGCCGTAACCATGGCGCATCCGTTTTCGATCAGTCCGCGGGAAATGGTTTCGTTGCCCATCTCAATGGTTTTTACTTCGGTCATTCTGTTTTATCCGATTTGGATTTAATCGCACCTTGCTATTACACGACAATTTGCCAGTTGTCGAGTGGTCATCATTTAATGAATTCTGTCTTTTTCTGTCAAAAAGACAGGAAAATAGGGTGCGGTACATGGGTTAGGGGTTCCCACCTCAGTCCTCAGCACTTAGTCCTCATCCCTCTTCGGGTCGCTCGGGCTGATCCCGAGGTTTAATTAACTGCAATTACCGGATGGCCATCGAAAAGTGTATTCAGCCCGTGTATCTGCTCTTGACCTGGGTTTTTGGATGGCATAAAAGTCAACCACTTTCTATTAAGATGTTTCTATAGATAGAAACTCTTGCTAAGAGAAAGCCGATATGCACCAACATCGAATGCAGGGACCACGATTGCATACACTATTGGGGTGACCACTATATCATGGAGATCATCTTTGATTTGGTCGGGGCGAGAGGATTTGAACCTCCGGCCCCCTGCTCCCAAAGCAGGTGCGCTACCAGACTGCGCCACGCCCCGATATGTTGATGTTCTCTTAGCATTGATTCCGGGAAGGTGCAAGAGGTGACCACGATCCGATTCCGGTAAAATGTTCTATTGCCTCCCCTTGGGGACAGGTGTTTTCAGATCCCTTGATCCCGGGCCATTGCAGGCTGCGCTGGAAAACGGATCAGGGTCAGCGCTTTTTCCTTGAAGGTGGCAAAATATCATCGTATTTGGCCGCAGTATCCATACACAGCTTGACAGAATAATATAGAATTATTATTTTTTTAAATTGATTTTTTTGCGGAGTTCAGTTTATTTGTTCATGTTGATCAAGTCGGTCAAGCGGTTTGATCTGTAAGCTTGACAATGGTTCTAACGCGAGAGTGGCGGAATTGGTAGACGCACTGGACTTAGGATCCAGCTCTGGCGACAGAGTGGGAGTTCAAGTCTCCCCTCTCGCACCAATCGAGTCTCATTGGTGTATCGTGAGCCCTGATGCCTGGCGCGTCGGGGTCTTACTTTTTTATCTGACAGAGGCCGGCTGTCAATGTCGGTCGGCAAGCGTTGATGCCTGATATCGGGTCTCGTTTAGGGTTCAGAAAGGATGATTATGAAGGTTTCCGTCGAAGATCAAAGTTCCGTCAAGAAAGTGATGCATATCGAGGTCCCCGAAAAAGATGTAACGAACGCGCTAAATGATGCTTACAAAACCTTGAAGCAGACAGCCAAGATAAAAGGTTTTCGTCCGGGAAAGGCACCGCGCAGCGTCCTCGAGCGTTTATATAAAAAGGATGTTCAGGCCGATGTTACCGGCAAGCTGATTCAGGATGCGTACATTGATGCGCTTAAAGAGACCCGGTTGAAGGTCGTCGGCTCACCCACCGTGGACCCGCCGGAGCTGGAAGCCGGCCATGCCTATCATTTTGACGCCGCCGTTGAAATTCAGCCGGAAATTGCCGATATCGATTTTACGAGCCTGAAGCTCAAACAGACCCGGTACGAAGCCAGTGATGAAGAGCTGGATCTGCAACTGAAAATGATGCAGAAAAACCTAGCAAAACGCGAACCCATCGACGAAGCACGCCCCGCCCGGGAGGGCGATTTCGTGCAGTTGGATTATGAAGGCTTTCAGGACGGAAAGCCCTTCGAAGAGACCCAGAAGATGGAAAACTTCGTGATCCGGCTGGGAGACGCCCACATTTCCGGGGATTTCGATAAGGGAATCGAGGGGATGAATGCGGGCGACGAGAAAAAAATCACCGTCACCTTCGCCGACGAGTATTTCAACAAGAAACTGGCCGGCCAGACGATTGATTTCAAGGTTACGCTCAAGGATATCCGTAAGGAAGTCCTGCCGGAGATCGATGACGAGCTGGCCAAGCAGCTTGGGCCATTCAGCAGTCTGGACGAGGTGAAAGACAAAATTCGCGAGAACCTGACCCAGGGATATGAAAAGCGGGCGGAACAGGAAGTCAACGAGCAAATTTTCAGCCAGATTCTGGAACGTACCGAATTCGAGGTGCCTGATGTGATGGTGCAGTACGAGCTGGACGCTATCATCGCCGATGCGGAACGTTCTTTTTCCTATCACAACAAAACCTTCGAAGAGGCCGGTATTTCAAAAGAAAGCCTGGCCGAAAAATATCGTGATACGGCCGTAAAACAGGTTCAGCGGCAACTGATTCTGGGCAAGATTATCCAGCAGGAAGAAATGGCGCTGACTGACGAAGCGTTGGAAGCGGGCTATGCGGAAATGGCCAAAACCTACAACCAACCAGTGGATGTGATCAAGGGCATGTACCAGAGCAGCAGTGACAAGCTGGAGCTTTTTAAGCACGCTTTACTTGAAAAACAGGCGATCAAGATTATAATGGAAAGGAATGAAATCGAATCGGTGGAGCCTGAAAAAGCGGCTTCCGAGGACGCCCAATAAGCCTTTTTCGGCGACCTTTCAATGGGCCTTTTCGCGAAAACAGCCTTCCGCCAGCAAAGCCAACCGCGGTCCCGTCGTCAAGCACATTGCCAGCGATTATCAATGCAATCCGGCGACGGGGCTGAAACGGATGTACAGGAGATTCCGACGTGGCATTAATACCGATGGTCATCGACCAAACCAGCAGAGGTGAACGGGCCTACGATATCTATTCCCGGCTCCTGAAAGACCGCATTATCTTTTTGGGAACCGCCATCAACGACGATGTGGCCAATCTGCTGATTGCCCAGATGCTGTTTCTTGAATCCGAAGATCCGGACAAGGACATCAACCTTTACATCAACTCGCCGGGCGGCGTGGTCACCGCCGGGCTGGCCGTATACGATACCATGCAGTACATCAAACCCGATGTAACCACCGTGTGCATCGGGCAGGCCGCCAGTATGGGGGCGTTGCTGCTGGCCGCAGGCGCGGACAAAAAACGCTATGCATTGCCCCATGCCCGCATTATGATCCATCAGCCCATGGGCGGGTTCCAGGGCCAGGCATCGGACATCGCCATCCAGGCCAAGGAAATCCTGCGCATGAAGGACGCCCTGAACGAAATCCTTGTGAACCACACCGGGAAAAGTGTGGAGGACGTTCAACGTGACACGGACCGGGATAATTTTATGTCCGGAACGGAAGCCAAAAAATATGGTATCGTTGACCATGTCATCACCAACCGGGACGATCTGGATCAATTAAACGATACGGAGGCGTGAGATGGCCAAAAAAGACGAGCCCAATGAAAATCTGTTCTGTTCGTTTTGCGGAAAGAATCAGAAGGAAGTAAAAAAGCTGATCGCCGGACCGGCCGTGTACATCTGTGACGAGTGCATACAATTGTGCAGCGAGATTATCGAAGAAGAAAACGAAAAAGAGGCCGGTGAATTCGAAAACCTGATGATTCCCGCCGAAATCAAAGCCAATCTGGATGATTACGTGATCGAGCAGGATGTGGCCAAGAAAATCCTGGCCGTTGCTGTTTACAACCACTACAAGCGACTGGATTCGACCCTCAACTCTGGTGAAGTGGAAATCCAAAAGAGCAATATCCTTCTGATCGGTCCCACCGGGTGCGGTAAAACCCTGCTGGCGCAAACACTGGCACGTTTTCTCAACGTGCCTTTCACCATTGCCGACGCCACCAGCTTGACCGAAGCCGGTTACGTGGGTGAGGATGTGGAAAATATTATCCTCTCTTTGTTGCAGAATGCCGATTACGATGTGGAAAAGGCCAAGCGCGGTATCGTCTACATCGACGAGATCGACAAGATCGCCAGCAAGTCGGACAACCCTTCGATCACTCGGGATGTGTCCGGCGAGGGCGTCCAGCAGGCCCTGCTCAAGATTATTGAAGGCACCACCGCCAGCGTGCCCCCCAAAGGCGGTCGCAAGCACCCCCAGCAAGACTTTGTGAAGGTGGACACGTCCAATATCCTTTTCATCTGCGGCGGCACGTTCAACGGGTTGGAGCAGATTATCAACCGCCGCATGGGCAGCAAGCTAATGGGCTTCGGTGCCCGCGTTAAAAAGGAAACCGAGCGCAGCCTCGGCGAAACCCTGAGGCAGGTACAACCCGAAGACCTGATCAAATTCGGGCTGATTCCTGAATTCCTCGGGCGTCTGCCGGTCACCGCCACACTGGACGAGCTCAGTGCCGAGAGCCTGGTACGAATTCTTACCGAACCGAAGAATGCGCTTGTCAAGCAATACAAAAAATTGTTCGAGATCGAAGGCGTGAATCTCCGACTGACGGACAGCGCCCTGTCCGCCATTGCCGACGAAGCCCTCAAGCGCAAGTCCGGTGCCCGCGGTCTGCGTGCCATTCTGGAGTCCTGCATGCTGGACATCATGTACGAAATTCCGTCCAAGGAAGACGTCAAGGAATGTGTGATCGGCGAAGAAGTCGTGTTGAACAAGGAAGAGCCGATTCTGCTTTACGAGCCGACCAAGAAACAGGCCGGGTAGCGACGACGGGCGGCTTCTGGCTCGATCGATCAAGATGCATTAAGGATTGTAACAATCAATATGGTTAATATCCCCAAATTTTTTAAGCATCCCGATGACGATGCATCCGGTGAAGTGTTGCCCCTGCTTCCCTTGCGGGACATTGTCGTCTTTCCCCATATGGTGGCGCCGCTTTTCGTAGGCCGCAACAAATCCGTCAGTGCATTGTCCAATGCCATGAACAAGGACAAGCGCATCTTTTTGGCCACCCAGCAAAATGCCGGCGTGGACAACCCCACGCAAAAGGATATCTGCGATGTGGGGGTGATCGGAACGGTGCTTCAATTGCTTCGACTCCCCGACGGTACGGTCAAGGCCCTGATTGAGGGCAAACAGCGTGCCCGTGTGGATCGCTACCTTGAAAACAAAGAGTTTTTCGAGGTCGAGCTGTCGGTGCTTCCCGACAACCCCGGCGATACGGTGGAGATGGAGGCCCTGATGCGGTCGGTGATCGACAGCTTCAGCGAATATGCCGGGATCAACAAAAACATCTCCAAAGAGTTGCTGGCCAAGGTCTCCGCGATTTCGGATCCGTCCAAACTGGCCGATTCGATGGCTTCGCATTTTTCCTTCAAGCTCGAAAACAAACAGCGTCTGCTGGAAACCACTGACCTGGGCAAGCGCTTGTCGATGCTGGTGAAACTGATCAAGCTGGAGATCGAGGTCTTCCAGATGGACCAGCGCATCAAAGGCCGGGTCAAGGAGCAGATGGAAAAGACCCAGAAAAATTATTATCTCAACGAGCAGATGCGGGCCATCAAGAAGGAGATGGGAGCCGAAGAGGATCACGGCGACGAACTCAAGGACCTGGAACGTAAAATCAAGCGTAAACGCATGTCCAGGGAGGCCGCTTCCAAGGCCCGCCAAGAATTCAAGAAACTCAAAATGATGACCCCCATGTCGGCCGAAGCCACGGTGGTGAGAAATTATATCGATTGGATGATCAGCCTGCCATGGTTCAACCGAAGCCGCATCCGGAACGATCTGACCGAGGCCGAGGGGATTTTGAACGAAGATCACTATGGGTTGGAAAAACCCAAGGAGCGGATACTTGAATACCTTGCCGTACAGACCCTGGTCAAAAAACTGCGCGGTCCCATTCTCTGCCTGGTGGGGCCCCCCGGTGTGGGCAAGACATCCCTGGCAAAATCGGTCGCCCGGGCTACCGGCCGCAAGTTCGTGCGCCTGTCTTTGGGCGGTGTGCGCGATGAGGCAGAGATCCGGGGCCACCGCCGCACCTATATCGGTGCCATGCCCGGAAAAGTGGTTCAATCCCTGAGAAAGGCCGGGGTAAACAATCCCGTCTTCTGCCTGGATGAGGTGGACAAGATGAGTATGGATTTTCGCGGGGATCCCTCTTCGGCCCTGTTGGAGGTCCTGGATCCGGAGCAGAATTACAGCTTCAACGATCATTACCTGGATCTGGATTACGACCTGTCGGAGATATTGTTCATCACCACGGCCAATACCCTGCCGGACATTCCTTTGCCGCTTCAGGACCGAATGGAAGTCATCCGCCTGCCCGGCTATACGGAACTGGAAAAGTACCACATCGCCAAGGAGTTTCTGGTGCCCAAGCAGATTGAGGCCAACGGCCTCAAGGATGTGGATATCTCTTTTTCCAAGGCGGCCATTTACACGATCATCCAACGCTATACCCGCGAGGCGGGCGTCCGCAACCTAGAGCGCGAAATCTCGTCTGTCTGTCGCAAGACGGCCCGCAAGGTCGTCAACAACAAGGATGAGAAAAAGCACGTCATTTCCGCCAATACCGTCTCGACCCTGTTGGGGCCGCCGCCATTCAAGGTCAGCCAGATCGAAGAGACCGATCAAATCGGCCTGGTGACCGGTCTGGCCTGGACCCAGGTAGGCGGTGAGCTGTTGGGTGTGGAAACGCTGACCATGCCCGGCAAGGGCAAGCTCAATATCACCGGAAAGCTGGGCGAGGTGATGAAAGAGTCTGCCCAGGCCGCGGTGAGCTTTGTGCGCTCCCGCTCGGAGAGACTGGGCATCGACAGCAATTTTTACCAAAAGCTGGATCTGCACATCCATATTCCCGAAGGTGCGATTCCCAAAGACGGGCCATCCGCCGGTATTTCCATGTGTACTTCCCTGGTGTCTGCCCTGACCCGCAGGCCGGTGCGACGGGACGTGGCCATGACCGGCGAGATCACCCTGCGTGGCCGGGTGCTGCCCATCGGCGGATTGAAGGAGAAGCTGCTCGCCGCTCACCGGGGCGGGATCCAGAAGGTCATCATACCCCGGGAAAACGAAAAAGACCTTAGGGACATTCCCAAAATAGTCATGCGGCAGATGGAGATCATCACCGTTGAGCACATGGACGAAGTCCTGGCACACGCCCTGGTGCTGGCAGCTGGAGAGCGGCTGTTTGCCAACGACGACATGCCCATTCCGGTCACCGAAAAAAGTGCCAATTCGGATCGCATTTCGATCAATTAAAAAGTGATTTTTATGTGATTTTTGGCTTGACTTTGTTGGGGTGAATTGGTAGCTAAGCATTTCTTTTGGAGTAGACAAAAGAAGGTCTTTTTCAAAGACGGGCGGATAGCTCAGTTGGGAGAGCACCGGCCTTACAAGCCGGGGGTCACAGGTTCAAGCCCTGTTCCGCCTACCAGCTTGTTTAAAAAAGTTGATTCGGGGGCGTAGTTCAGTTTGGTTAGAACGCCGGCCTGTCACGCCGGAGGTCGCGAGTTCGAGTCTCGTCGCTCCCGCCACTTATAAAGCCTGTTACGAATAGTAACAGGCTTTTTTATTTTTTGACACCGTGCTCCCGGGCCATGCCAGGCATACAGGGTTCGCCCGTGGAGGCGGACAAGGGCGGCATGGTACCAGGTCTCGCCGACTCAATTCGTTCATGCAGGGCCGGTGCCATACCAGCTTTTCCTTGTGTGACGATATTTCAGGCAGGTTTCCGCAAAGGCCCGGGCACACGCCGGCCGGCTTCCGAGGGGGAAAAGGGCACGATTTCCAGGCCGCCCCTTGGAGCAGCGCTATATTGTCCGGGTAATAAAAACAGAATGCCCGATCCCGTCCGTCGATGGCGTCAAAGGGATCGTGGGCAGCCGGTCGAGCAGCATATCCAGGTCCAATCCATTTTCGATGTGGTCCGCGCCAGCAAAGCCACCTTTTCGTCATCCATGGGGCGATCTTGCGCGGTGATCAATCCGGGGTCATCGCTCCCAGCATTCGAGCGCCTCGTTCAATGTGTGCCTCAAGCTGACCCATTTTTTCATCTCCATTTCTAAGAGGCCTCAGCGGTACAGCCTTTTCAATTCTTCGGAGGCCTCGACAGCCAGTTCGTTGTTTTCCGTATATTCGATGGCCCCTTTTAAGGCCAGACGGGCGCTGTCATAATCACCCAGCATTCGATAGGCTTTGCCCAGGGCCAGCAGCAGTGCCGGGTTCTGGGGGCGTTCTTCGGCCAGCTTTTCGAACAAGGTGAGGGCCTGATGCAAGCGACCGGTGGCCAGATGAGTCTGTCCCATATGCAGGCGGGCGAGGAAAAATTCGGGCTTCAGTTTGAGGGCTTTTTTGAGATAGCGCCGGGCTTTGGCATAGTCGCCCTTGTTGAAATAGGCCCATCCCAGGTTGGTCAATGGAAAATGCGGCGTGGCGTAAAGCATGTCGCCGGTTACATCTTCCAGAATGGGGATCGCCTTGTCCCACTCTTTGCGAATCATATAAGCGCTGCCCAGATTGTTTTTGGCCAGGGAGTAATCCGGCTTCAATTCGATCGCTTTTTCGAAGTGGCCCACGGCGCGGTTGAATTTGTCCTTGGCCATGTAAACCAGCCCCAGGTCGTTGTGTAGAAGGGGATCGTCGGGATTCAGCTTTTCAGCCTTGAGCAATTCCTTGAGGGCACCCGTGTAGTTGCCTTCGCTGAGGTAGGCTTCACCCAGGTTACGGGCGGCATTGGCCTTTTTCCTGTCCTGGGCAGCTTTCTCCCCCATGGGAGCACACGCCTGGGCAACCATCGCCAAGAGCAGTAGTGCACAAATTGCTGATGAGTGCCAACGTAACATGGTCATTCTCCTTATAAGTTTCAATTGACCGGACAATAATCCATTACACCGACTTTCTTCCCGGTCCTGCACCGGTCAATTGGATTGAATGCGGATCAATTGGATGCCCTGATCGCGAATGAACGGCTGGATCATTTCGGGCACGGCTTTGTCGACAAAAAGGCGGTTATGGCCGTCGGCCGCGGTTACAAGAATGCCGTAAACGGTGATGGCCGAGTTGAATTTGGCCGGCCGGTCCGCGCCGTACAGCACCGGTGATCGGGTGTAGGTCATCCCCGCCTTATCCAACAGTTGCTGGATGATTTCAACGGCGCCGGATTCAACATTGATTTGCAGTATGTCCAGGCCGGTCTGACGGATGGCATCGACCGCATCACCGTATAAATCGCCGAAATCAACGAGGATGTCCCTGCCATTGCCGAAGGAAAGCAGGTTAGACAGGGCCTTGACTTGTATGCCGGCATAGGGAAAACTGATGCTGGTGTCAGGCGAATAGCGAAATCCCATCTGCTCGACCACGGCGGCGATCAATGCCTTCTGGCTGCTACCATCGATGCTGACCGTGTCCAGTTCAAAATCTTCGACCACGGGTGCCATTGCTTGGCCGGCATCGGTGGCCAGGATATCCTTGATCACGATGTCGTTTAGATCCAGGTAGCGGACCACTGCGGGATGGGTTTGCTGGGCCGCCCTCATGATCGGCGTGATACAGGTGTGCCGGGGAACGCTGCCGTCCGGTGATGCTTCGCTACGAATCCATTTGGCACTGACGCTGATATTGATGCCGCCGTCATCGAAAGCCAACTGGTCTGTGGTTTCTTCCTCACTGAAGGCCGACAGGACCGCCTCCAGAATCTGTTGCGCGTTTGCCTTTTCGGGGATTTTAACCGCCTTGACATCTTTCCAATAGGACTGGATCAGGGGAAGGTCGACGTTCATCACCCGATCCTGGCGGGTCAGGATCACCTTGGATCCGTTTTGCATGTCGATCATCGAATGACGGGATAGGTCGAGCTCGAAATCCGATCCCTGCTGCATGGGAAGAAAGTAGGTGCCTTTGTTCAGCAAGATGCCTCCCATGGCGGCCGCCGCCTCGGCGGCCGGGCCCATATCCTTCGATGGGGCCGCCTGCGGGGGGGCTGGCACCGGCGCTGGATTGGCGGCGGGAAGGGGTGCCGGCAGTTTCTCGACAGCCTCTTTTCCGCCTTCGGTTACCAGATTGCCGGCCTCGTCAAACAAGGATTGATACCAGCTTTGCTCACGGATTGACGGGTCGGGCATGTAAATTTTCTGGCCGGTATATATGCGGTTGATGTCTGTAATATTCGGGTTGGCAGCTTTAAAGAGCTTTACCCCTTGGCTGTAGGTGAGATTCCCGTACCGTCCACCGAAATGCTTGGTGATCAATCTGGAAACCGTATCCCCACTTTTGACCGTATACGAGCGTGTGTGTTTTTCTATTTTTTCCATGGGTTTGTTGAGCATCACGAAGGGAATCGTGACCACGCCTGAGGATTGCCCCGGCAGGTTTCCCTGGGCCAGCTTTTTGAGGGGAATATCCACTACCTGGCCGGGCCGGATACGGTCGATGTCCTTCACGTGTGGGTTGAGGCGCTGGAAGATACCCAGAAACTCCCTGAAATCGGCGTTGGCGATTTCCCCTTTCTGGCGGAAGATCTTCAGTACCCAGTCACCCCTTTGGATTTGATACGGATCACAGAGGATGTCCCATCCACGATCATAGCGTACCACATAGTTCTTGTAGAGCATGGCGCCGTGAATGTCGGCGGCGGTGCTCAAAAGCAGCAGCACCGCGACCGGCAGCCAGAGCCGACCGGTAATCGCTTGGCAAATCAGGTTTTTCATACGTATTAGCCTGTCCATTTTTTGTGTTGGCCGAAACCTTGCAGATAGCAATCGATGCCCCCCCGCTTCATCTTCCCGGCGCCGTGTCAGCCCTTGGGTTTCAGGCCCAGGTCCTCGGCAATCTGTTGCGAGACGGCATCCACAAATGCGGAAAATGCTTCCGTGTCCAGGGGTTTTCCGGGCGCCGGCACCTGTTTGAGGTGCTTTGGATGGATGTAACGCGGTCGATTGACCAGGGCCGGGTCCGGAGTCACGGCAAAACCTTCCGGGAACTGGTTGTTGAAATACATGTCCTGGAAGCCGGAGAACTTGAGTGCATGCGCCGTGGAATCGACGATGGCCGTGTCTGCGGGGTCCACGAAGCCGTCGGTGATGGCGATTTGCAAACCGGCCAGGGATTCTCCGCCATGGGTGCAGGCGATGTGGCCGCAACGGTTGGCCGTGAGTTGCCAGTCCATGATTGCCTGTTCGGTCACCTCCACGAAGGTGACGCGACGGCATCCGGCCGCCTGATTGTAGCGGTCCACCAGGTGGATCACCCGGGGCATGGATACCGGGTTTCCGATCATGGCCGCCTGGGCCACGCTGGGGCGAACGGTCATGGGAACGAATTTCCTAGGCTGATCCTCGGGCTGGCTGTAATAGCGATACACCGGGTTGGCATGTATTGACTGCACACCGACGATTTTGGGCAAGTGCCTGATAACGCCGATTTCGAAAAACTTGAGAAAACCGCTCATCACGGCGGTAATGTTGCCGGCATTTCCGATGGGCACCACCACCACTTTGTCGGCCATGGCATAGTCGAAATCCTGGGCGATTTCATAGGAGTAGGATTCCTGGCCCAGAATGCGCCAGGCGTTCTTGGAATTGAGCAGGGCCACGTTGTATCGTTCGGACAGGGCTTCGACCACTTTCATGCAGTCATCGAATACCCCGGGTATTTCGAATACATCGGCCCCGCTGCCCAGAGGCTGGGAAAGCTGCTGGGGGGTCACCTTCTTGTGGGGCAGCAAAACGGCGGATTTTATATGAGGTTTGAGATACGCGGCATACAGCGCTGCCGCCGCACTCGTGTCGCCAGTGGATGCACAAATGGACAGCACTTCGTCCAGTTTTCCGTCAAGGGTGAGGGCGTTGATGTAGCTCAGGGCGCTGGCCATTCCCCGGTCCTTGAAAGAGGCGCTGGGATTCTGGCCGTCATTTTTATAGAAAAAGCGGATGCCGGTCTTCTCTTGCAGCCCCTTGCTGGCTTCCACCACAGGTGTGTGGCCTTCGCCCAGATAGACCACGGCGTCCAGGGGGATCACCGGTCCGATGAATTCGTGGTACCGGTAGATGCCTTTCAGGGCAGGCTGTTTGAGCATTTTTCGGTAGTCGAAGATCTGCTGCCAAGTCTCCCCGTCTATGCGTTTGAGCCGGTCGAACCGGCGGTCCTGCAGCAGCAGGACGTGGCCGCACTGCGGACAGGTATAAAGCAGCGAGTCGATGCCATGTTCACTTTGGCATTCCAGACAGCGATAAAAGAGCTCACCGTCGGGTTCCGGGATCAGGTGAGGCCGGATGGTTTTCGGGAAAAGGTCTGGTTTCACGGGGCAATGGCTTCCATTCCGCCCAGGTAAGGTCTGAGGGCATCGGGGATGACGACGGAGCCGTCCTCCTGTTGAAAGTTCTCCAAAAGGGCCGCCAGGGTCCGGCCCACGGCCAGCCCGCTGCCATTGAGGGTATGAACGAGGCGGGTGCCTTTTTTGCCTTTTTCCTTGAATCGGATATTGGCCCGCCGGGCCTGGAAATCCTCGAAGTTGCTACACGAGGAAATTTCCCGATAGACCCCTTGTGAGGGCATCCAGACTTCGATGTCATACGTTTTGGCAGCCGAGAAGCCGGTATCGCCGGTGCACAAGGTGATGACTCGGTAGGGCAGCTCGATACGCTGCAAAACAGTTTCGGCATTGGCCAGCAAGGATTCAAGTTCGTCGTAGGATGCCTCCGGCCGGGAAAATTTAACCAGTTCCACCTTGTTGAACTGGTGCTGCCGGATGAGCCCGCGTGTATCCTTGCCGTAGGAGCCTGCCTCTGAACGGAAACAGGGGGTATAGGCCGTGTAATAAACGGGCAGCATCGTTGCGTCGAGCACTTCATCCTGGTGGATGTTGGTTACCGGAACCTCTGCTGTGGGAATGAGAAAATAATCCAGGTTTTCGAGTTTGAAAAGGTCCTCGGCAAACTTGGGGAGTTGACCGGTGCCGGTCATGGTTTTACGGTTGACGATGAACGGCGGCAGGACTTCGCGGTACCCGTGCTCTCCGGTATGCAAATCCAGCATGAAGTTGATCAATGCCCGTTCCAGACGTGCACCGATGCCCAGATAGAGCGGAAATCGGGCGCCGGCGATTTTGGCCGCACGGGAAAAATCCAGGATTCCCAAATTCTCGCCGATGTCCCAATGAGGCAGGGGGGTACCGGCAAATGTCGGCGGCTGTCCCACGGTTTTGAGCACGGTATTGTCGTTTTCGTCCTTGCCCACCGGTACGCTCTCGTGGGGGATGTTGGGCATGGCCATGATCAGTTCGTCAATCACGGCTTCGTTTTCGGTCAGTTGTTTTTCCAAGTCCTTGATCCGGGTGGAAACCTCGCGCATGGTGGCGATGATGTCATCCGCATTTTCTCCACTGTGTTTCATCTGGGCGATCTGTTCGGACACCTGGTTGCGCTGGTGACGCAACGCCTCCAGTTCGGAAAGAACACGCTTGCGACGCGCATCGTGATCACCGAAAGTGTCCCAGTCAACCGAAGTGCCACGGTGCCGCATGGCAGTTTTGACCAGTTCCAAATTTTCTCTGACGAGCTTGATTTCCAGCATATTCGTCCTTATTATTTCAGATTGTATTTAATGGGGCCATACATTGGCTTGCAGGTAGCGGTGTCTGTTCGTTTTTGGGTGGTGAACGACTCTACCGACGACAGGTAAACACCGATAGCAAAATTACCCGCAACCTTATCCCAAGTGGTCCAATTAGTCAATCATTCAGGATGGAGACCTAAATGGACGAAGTTAGTGAAAAAAAACAGGAAATTCGAAATAATATATCAACATTTTTCAATTCAATGTCCGGCGAAGAACTCAAGGCGCATACCCGCTCCATCGAGAATCGGCTGTTTGAGTTCGCCAATTTCCTAGAATCCAGAATCGTTTTGCTCTATGTGAATGCCGAAAACGAAGTGGCCACCGATGCCATCATCAAACGCACCGCCGAATTCAACAAAATTCTGGTGCTTCCCGCTTTCGATGTCGCCACCTCGACCATGACCCTGATGAAGGTGGACAATCCGAACAAGGATTTGGTTACCGGACCGCGCGGCATTCTGGAGCCGAACCGGAACAAGTGTAAACCGGTCCCTCTGAATTGTATCGACATCGCTATCGTCCCCGGCGTGGCCATGGACGAGAAAGGTGGACGCATCGGATCCGGAGACGGATATTACGACCGTATCATACCGGACCTGCCCATCACCACCCGCAAGGTCGGCCTGGTCTTCGAGGGGCAATTGGTTCCCCAGGTTCCCATGGAGTCCCATGACAAGCATGTGGATATCATTATCACCGAGAAGAGAGTGATCTATAAGATATGAAGGCTGCGTAAAAAACTTTCCCGGGCCACCTGTGGCCGCACTTACCGAAAAAAGAAACTTGGCCTGTCTTTTTCCGGTAAGTGCGACATAAATAGTGTCTGTAAGGAATCACCATTGATATCAATGATACAGCAACGGTGCCGGAGACGGTCGAGCAGGGCATCTACCATATCCTTGGGTTTGAGAATGTCATACCATTTTTCAAATCCCAGGTTGGTCATAATGATAGTGGGTTTTCTGGTCTCGTAGCGTTCCTTCATAAGCTTAAAAAACTCAACTTTCGAGATTCGATAGATCATGCAAGTTTATACTATAACATATTGAAATAAATCAATAAATAACTTGAAGAGCCCTGCTTGTTGATATATAGTGGGATCGCTATTATTCAAAATAAAATCAATAAGAAAGGGCTCAAAATGAAACATGGCAAGTTTAACTCCAAATCGCAAGTCGATATCCAAATTCATGATCAAATTGACGACTTCTTTAACATTTTTCATATCGGCACACTACTCCACCGA
>PDTK01000031.1 GCA_002747175.1 Deltaproteobacteria bacterium
GTGGATCGCACCGGAGGCAGTCTCCGAGAATACAAAATCAGAACAGGTATACAGTTTATAGCAACTTTGAATGGATCGAACAAGGCACGAAATTCATCTGTTTTCACTGATTTTCAAAAAAAATTGCGCAATCGGGGGTGACAGTTGAAGGTGTAAACTGAGTTTGCCCGCCATGCCGGACGGAAAAGCCCGCGTGACATCCGATATCAAAGGCGGTACACTGTAATTTGACCGAAATCCTGCTGGACGACAATCAAAGGAGAAAGGACGCCTATGAATCCCCTGGGGTGGAGATTACCTCTGGTTTTGGCACTTGTCTGGCTCACCGTGGTTCCCATGCCCACCCGGGCAGCCGACCCGGTGGTTCGCCTCAAGGGTGACCGCCTGACCCTGAAGGCACGCAGCCAGCCATTGGCAGCCCTGTTGCAGGAATTGTCCGACCAGGGTGTGCGCATCCGTGTGGACCCTCGCATCAACCCGCAAATCACCGCGGCATTCACCGATCGGCCCATCGGCCCGGCGCTGAACGGCATTCTCAAGTCCGTCAACTACGCCCTGATCTGGCGCAAGGATAAAGACGCAGGCAATACGGAGCCGCGATTATGGGAAATTCGTATATTCTATAAGGGCCAGGAGGCACGCATCCGGCCATTTCCCAAGCGTATCAACCTGAATGTCAAACGGCAGACAAACGGCGTTTTTCATGTCAAGGATATCATTTTGGTCAAGCGATCCCCGGACATGTCGGATGCCGCCTTCGCCGCCCTGCTGGACCGCCTGGGAGCCACGGTCCTGGATGCCAATGCATCCATGGGGATCGTGCGTCTGCGGCTGCCTTACGGAAGCGATGTGCCGGCCATCGCCCGCATCGTCGCCCGAACGCCGGGAATCCATCAGGCCGAACCGGATTATGCTTATCGCTTGAAAGGCGGCCGGCCGGCAGCCATACCGGTGTCGGGGACGCCCCCACCGCCACCGGCGCCATCCACCGGCGCCGCGACGATCGCTGTTATGGACAGCGGCCTGCACGGAGACTATATGCACTCGCCCTATGTGCAATCCGCTTACGATGCGATTTCGCCCGGTGCCGAAATCAGCGACACACTCGGCCATGGCACCCAGATGGCCCTGATTGCCGCCGGGGCGGTCAACCCCCTGGGCACCGACACCCAGGCGGCCGGCAGTCCCGTGGTGGCGATTCGTGCTTTCGACGACAACGGTTTTACTTCCACCTTCACCCTCATGCGCGGCATCGATTACGCCGTGGCCAATGGTGCCCGTGTACTCAGCCTGAGCTGGGGCTCGGAAACCACCAGCACGCTGCTCGAAACGGCCACCAGCTATGCGGCCGATAAGGGCCTGATCCTTATCGCCGCCGCCGGCAACACGCCCACGGGAACCCCGGTCTATCCGGCGGCCTATGACAATGTCATCGGTGTGGGTGCATTGTCGCCTGACGGCGACCATTGGGATCAATCCAACTACGGAGACTTCGTTGCCCTTTCAGCACCCGGGGTGGCGGACCTGCCGGTGGGCTACGGTGGGGATCCGGGTATTTATGCGGGAACGTCCATCGCCGCGGCCTACACGGCCCGACGGGCGGCCGCGATCCTGGACCGAAACCCCAACGCAGACCGGGAAACGATTCTGCGGTTGTTGGCTGAGGAAAATTGATGGACCGCAAAGGATGGCAACAACTCTGTTATTTCCCCCTGAGGCGGGAAACCCGCAGCCCATAGAGGACGAAGTGCTGAGTGCTAAGTGCCGAGGACTGAGGCGGGAAATCCGCAATCCATGTACAGGAGTCAATCAATATGAACGCGTTTCCGGACAATGTGCTTGAATTGATCAATGCAAACCTCGGCGGATTTAATAATTCGCTGGGACTTCATTTTATAAAGGCTGACCACAACGAATGCGTGGCTGAAATCAAGGTGGCTGACAATCACCTGCAACCCTATGGACTGGTACATGGCGGCGTTTATGCCAGTATGATCGAGACACTGTGCTCCACCAGTGCCGCCTTGACGGTGTGGGAAGAGAACAAAAGCACGGTGGGTTTGGAAAACAGCACATCGTTCCTGAAAGCGGTACGCGGCGGCCGGCTGCGCTGTACGGCCAGGCCGCTGGTGCTGGGGAAACGATCACACGTCTGGGAGGCCCATATTCATGATGATCAAAACCGCCTGGTCGCGACAGGCCGAGTCCGCATGCTGGTCCTGGAGCCCGGCGCCGCAATCGCCGGGAGGAAAGTGGGTATGGAGACATAAAATTGAACACGACGTTTCGATCGACAACGCCAGGCGACGGCAAACCCAATGTATACCTATGTCAGGTCGGTTCCCGGGTCTCCTGCGGGGCCTGCTGCGGACTTTATAACGTGGCCGATCCGTCGCCGGCGGCATTGGAAGCACTGCTGACCCGCCGCACCCGCTGGTTTGCCGATGTTCCCCGTACCGTTGCCGGTATCGACGCTTTCAAGGCGCACGTCGAAGCCGCCGAAGCGCGCCGACGGCCGTTCCCCGACTTTCACCACTGCCCTTTCCTGGGCATGATCGAAGACGCCGGATGCCGCGTGGGATGTCTGCTGCACCCCTTGGCACGAGGCAATGAAGGATTGGATTGGCGGGGGCTGAGCCACTACGGCGGCATGGCTTGCCGGACCTATTTCTGCCCCAGTGTCAAACAACTTCCCGACCGATGGCTGAATGTCGTTGGCCAAAGCATGGACCACTGGTATTTGCACGGACTGATCGTCACCGAGCGGCAACTATTGACCGCTTTTTTTCAAACCGTGGAAAAGCGAATCGGCAGGCCCGTCAGTAAAACCGATTTTTGCACGGGCAGCCATGCCGCGGCATTGTTCAAAAGATTTGCGGCCCTGAAAATCGAATGGCCGTATCGCAGACAAGGGGCACCGGGTGTATGCAACTATTTTTTCGAAGACGGCCAATACCTGAGGCCACGGCTGAAAGCGACCCGGGGAAAACGGTCCGATCCGGAAATCCAAGAAATCTTTCAGGAGCTGGATTCAGAATTTGACGTACCCGCCGATCTGCACCAGGCCGAAACCGATATCGGTCATCTCGTGGAATCGATCACCGCCCTGCTGCGCAGTTGATAGGCCGCAGCTGTTCACAGGGTAGAAGCTGCCAATACCTTGTAAAGCCTGTCCTATCCGCCCGCACGGCTCCGGAAACAAAACTGGCGCCGAACCGACGGTTACCGGCACCAGTGGTGCCATTGCTGACCGAAACAGGCAACGGCCAATGGCTCAAACGGGATGTCGAATTCCGGAATCAGGCAGTGGCCAATTCGTATCCCGCGGCCAGCGACTGCATGAGTTCTTTCACGCTGACAAGCTTGTCCACACGAAAAGCGTTGGATCCGGCAAAGGCGAACCCGCTTCTCAGCTTTCCCCGCCTGGCTGAGGCAAGGGCCATACCGATACAATATGGGCTCTTTTCCGGATCGCAGGTTTTAAGGCAGCGATAGGGACAACGAAACGACCGTTTGACGCCGGCCTCCACATCCTCCAGAAACTTGTTCTTCAACGCCCTGCCGGGAAGTCCCACCGGACTTTTGATCACCGCAATATCCGCTTCCGTGGCATCGATAAAGGACTGCTTGAAGGCCGGATCGGCATCGCACTCGTGGGTGGCCACGAAGCGGGTGCCCATCTGGACGCCACTGGCTCCCAGTTCCAGGAACCTGCGGATGTCGTCGCCGTCATAGATCCCGCCGGCGGCAATGACAGGGACGCGGACATCATGCCTGGCCTGGACGGCATCCATCTCGGCAACCACATCGGATACCAGTTTTTCCAGACGGTATGCAGGGTCATCCAGTTGATTGGCTTTAAACCCCAGGTGGCCGCCGGCTTTGGGCCCCTCCACGACGAATCCATCGGGAAGGTATCCGTATCGCTGGTGCCAGCGTTTGCATATCAGGGCGGCCGCCCGACCGGAAGAGACGATGGGCACCAGACGGGTCCTGTCACTTCCGTTGAGATATCCCGGCAAATCAAGCGGCAGGCCGGCCCCGGCGAAAATGATGTCGGCTTGCTCGGCAATGGCGGTTTTCACAAGATCCGCAAAATGGGTCAAGGCTACCATTATATTCACACCGATGATCCCACGGGTCTTGGCTTTGGCCTGGCGGATTTCCCGGGCCAGGGCGCGGCAATTGGCGGCGCGGCCGTCGGTGGAGACATCTTTTTCGGTGATGCCGGCCATGGCGCCTGCAATGACGCCGATACCGCCGGCATTGGCGACCGCTGAGGCCAGGCCGGACATGGAAATGCCCACCCCCATGCCTCCCTGGATGATGGGCAGCCGACTGATCAGGTGACCAATTTTCAACTCAGGCAATTTCATGAATATCACCGCCGCATACCGTTGATGGTTGATCGGATAAAACCAAGTATCCATAGCCAGGTGTGCGAGCGGGTACAAGCAGGAAAGCGGGTGTTACAATTGTTTTACATATACTTGTCCCGTAAAGCGGCAAGACGGGTAAGATAGCGCTCCCGGTAGGTAAGCCCCCGCTGATTGGAAATGTCATAAAACAGATAATCGATGTAGGGACGTATATCGATGCCGTACCGGTTGAATTTTTCATCATTGGCCCGGTCGATCAGCAAAATGGCGTAATAACTGGTCAGCATCCGCACCTTGGATTCCCTGCGCAGCAGATAGCTCCGACCGCCTAGCGTATTTAAAAAGAATCCGGCATAGTCGTAAAGCTTCTCGATATTCAAGGTCTGTGCATCACCCGGCAGGGGCAGGCCGCACACTACGATGCGTTCGTAAAAAACCGCCAGGGCAGGCTCCACGACCCGCTCTTCGGACAAAAGGATTTCCCGGGCCAGGGTCAAGCGTTCTTTGCCCAGCACCCGATAAAAATGGGTGACATTTTTTACCAGGCGGAACATATCTTTCATCTCGGCGATATTCACGGGTGGATTGGCCATCAGTAAGGCTGCCGATTCACTGAAAAACGCCGCACTGCCGCCATCCACATCCCGATTGGCCAGGTAGGGCCGGCTGTCCAGATAATTGAAAAAGGAGATCACCTGGGCTTCCACCTTTTCACAGTCCATGGGAAGGTTGCCTTCACCGTGGTCCGGAGGCGGCGTGCCGAAGACCGAGGGGAACAGCTCGTCCCCCGGCCGCGCCTGTCGCTCCATTTCCAACCGGGCACGTAAATCCTGCAGGTCGGCTTCCATCTTGCTGATCACTTCCATGCATTCGTTCTGCGCCTGCTGTCTGCCGAGCACCATCTGGTTCTGATGCCAGTTTTTAACCGTCAGATAGGTGACCAGGCCAATGGTGATCAGTACGAACACAACGGCTATGGTGACAAGGGTTCGATTGGTCGAATTCACGTCAGCCTCCTTGGTCAGGGGTCCTTTTCCCTTTTGTAAAGGACATCGGATCGTTTTTCAATACACAATCCGGTGCGAACCAAATGCCGCACGCCCCTTTGCTCAGGAATGCGCGTGGACCAGATTTTTTAAACGGGTCACCTCCTCCCACGAAAAGGCCCCACTGCGGCAGGGGAAAATGGCGTTGTTGGTAAAAATGGGATCCGATTCCAGGTCATACCGGGATGCCGCCACGGCATCCGGCCACATGGCCGTATGGGGTATCGGTGTATAGTGGGCGATTACCGGCGTGACACCGGCACGTTTGACCACGGTGATTGACGACTCGACGGCCCGGACATCCTGCCCGGGCAATCCGGCCAAAAGATAGGCGCCTACGTTGGCGGCCGTGAATCCGGCCGATTTGAGGTATTTCACCGCTCGATTGAACTCGGCTTCAGTCACCTTGCGATCCAAATGGCTGCGCTGTTCAAAGGCCGTGGTTTCCAGCCCCAGCCGGATGGTGTGGAATCCGGCACGGCGCATCAACCGGGCCAGATCCGGCGTGATCTCACGGATATGCATTGCATTGGGGGTATGAAAACGCACATCGATATCTGCGGCGATAACGCCTTCCAGCAGCGGCAGGGCATGCTTATCGGCATCCACCAGAAGGGCATCGTCATAGAAAGCAAAATCATGGACCCCATGGCAACGATACCAATGAACGATTTCATCCACCACTGCCTCCGGGCTGCGCCGCATCATCCGGGGGGCCAGTTTGCGGGAGGCACAATAGGCGCATTGAAACGGGCACCCGCGTGTCGTCAACAGCGGAACATGTGCCAGGCGGTGTTCAAGGTCGAGAACCGGCAGCGGCAGGCTGTCCAACCGCTGTGGATCGAAACGGGCAGCGGGCGACCAGCCGGTATAGGCTGCTACGACATCCATGATGTGCGCTTCACCCGGACCGGCCACCACATGGTCCGCACCGCTGGTCCGCGCGGCATGCTCATAACAGAGTGTGGCGTAAATTCCCCCCAGAACCACCGGCACATTGGCGAATACCGACCGGATGGTGGCGATGGTTTCACGAACACCGGGATACCAGTAAGTCATCAAGGAAGTGACCAGTACCAGATCGGGCGGATCCAGGGCCTGAAGGTCCCGCCGGAACCACTGGACGGGGATGCCATAGCGACTGTAGGTACGCGGTACATCGGAAAGCTCCGACGGTGTGGGAATCGCCGTCTTCATGTATGGCCCGCGACCGCATCGTTTTTCCGGCGGCGACCCATCCGCCGCCATGGGGTGAAACCGATCCAGGCAATCCAGATAGGAGATGCGGGCCCCGTGCCGGCGCAGGATCCCCCCCAGGGTCAGCAGCCCCAGGGGCTTGGCCCAGACATCATAGGCGGCGAAATCGTGGATCCAGGGATTGACGAGCAAGATGTGGGGGGCGTGGGAGGGTCTCATGGGAACATTGTTTTACGAGGCGATCACACAGCCGAATGATGCGTGGCGCATGGTCTTTTGTCAATCTTTTTCCAAAAGATCCATATCTTCCAGCACATCCGGAAAATATGTCATTGAAATCTTCTTCAATTCCTTGCGGCTGAACAGCAACTGGTAGGTGGTGACCCCTGCTTTTTCGGCCATCCGGCGGGCGGTTTCGCGGCATTCATCCTCGCTTTTACCGTGAATCATGGTGTACAGGTTGTAGGGCCAGCCATCGGCCGGATCGCGGCGGTAGCAGTGGGAAACGGCCGGAAAGGAGGCCATGATATGTCCCACCGCTTCGATACGCCCCTCATCAACCTGCCAGGCGGTCATGGCATTGGCCCGAAAGCCGGATTTCTGATGGCGCAAGGTGGCCCCGAAACGCCGGATGACCCCCCGATCGGTAAGCTGCTGCAAGGTCTGGATGAATTTTTCTTCGGTGATGCCGAGCCCCTGGGCCAGAACCTGGTACGGTCGTTCGACAATGGGAATATCTCCCTGGATGGAGGCGATGACTTTTTTTTCGATATCGGTCAGCATGGCAATGGCAACGATGCGATGAACGGGTCGAAAGACAATGTTTTTCTCAATACTCGGGAAAAAGCTTATGCACGGCCTCCCGGTTGGCCGCGCAAATGCCGCGCTCGGTAATAAAACCGGTTACCAGACGGGCCGGGGTGACATCAAAGGCAAAATTCGCCGCCGGACTGTCCTGCGGCGGCACCAGCACCTTGACGATCTGTCCGTCTGACAGCCCCTGAATATAACGCACCTCGTCGGGGCTGCGCTCTTCGATGGGAATCTGGGCAATGCCGTCGGTCATTGTCCAGTCAAAGGTGGAGGACGGCAGGGCCACATAGAATGGAATGCCGTTGTCCCTGGCCGCCAGGGCCTTGAGGTAGGTCCCGATTTTGTTGGCCACGTCACCGGTGTGGGTGGAGCGGTCCGTACCAACGATGACCAGGTCCACGCGGCCATGCTGCATGAGATGCCCGCCGGCGTTGTCCGTGATCACCGTGTGGGCCACGCCGTGCTTACCCAACTCCCAGGCGGTAAGGCGTGAACCCTGATTCAGGGGACGGGTTTCGTCCACCCACACATGCAGGTCCACCCCCCGCTCGAAGGCTTCGTAGATGGGGGCGGTCGCCGTGCCGTATTCGATGCAGGCCAGCCACCCGGCGTTGCAATGGGTCAGAATGTTCACGGTCCGGCCCTGTTTTTCGCGGCTGATGGATTCGATCAGTTTGGCGCCATGCACACCGATGCGGCGGCAATTCTCGGCTTCCGCTTCGGCAATCACGCCCGCTTCGGACCTTGCCGCATCAATGCGCGCCGCCGGCGTTTCCACGGCCATCACTTTTTCCAGGACCCGATCCACCCCCCAGGCCAGATTCACGGCTGTGGGCCGGGCGGCCTTGATCCGGTCGCAGGCCTGTTGGATCGCGGCCCCATTGTCGGCAGCCGATGCAGCCTCCCTGGCCGCCACCATGACGCCATAGGCCCCGGTGGCGCCGATAAGCGGGGCGCCGCGCACGAACATCTCCCGGATGGCATGGATGACCGCATCCACCGTGGTCAGATCGGCCACCACAAACGCGTGTGGCAACTGGCGCTGATCAATGACCTTTACCGTGTCCGCATCCCTGTCCAGCCAGATGGGTCTGACCGAGTTGTCGTCAACAATCATTAAGTATGCCTCCATCAGGTAGTGTCCGTCCGGCTGTACCATACAGGGTGTGGGTTGCTTCTACCCCGCGAACAGGTACATTTGCCTGTTTCCGGACGGATACGATACAGGTTGCTCCGTTTTCATCTTTCTAAATCATGATATTCCCATGCCGAAGGTAACGACCAGTCAATCAGAAAGTGGTGAGATGCAATGGCGGCGACATGGTTGCCGAACCAGCAGTGCGCTACCGGCCATTGAACGTTCCCGTAAGTCAGGATCATGTGGTTGTCGTCCATGACAGCAAGGATCCGGCAGTACGACAGTCCGGCCATCCCCTTCCCGACCGCCTTGAGAACAGACTCCTTGGCGGTCCAGAAACGAAAAAACGTTCGCTCATCTTTAGCGCCGGCCAGTCGCCATTCCGTCTCATCGGCCACCTTGTCCAATAGCCCATCACGAACGGGACGAATCGTTTCCAGATCCAAACCGATCGGTTTCCGGGAAGCCACGCCACCCACGATGGCGGACTTGTGACTCAACGACCAATAAACACCATTTACCGGCAAAGGAACACCCTGGTCGTCCTTGGGCAGTGCTTCAAGGGTAACCCCGATCTGTTGGCAAGAACGGCGGAGGGCCGCACGGGCATGCCGGCTGAGAAAACGGACCTTTTCCCTTCCCTTGTGGCCCTGCTCTTTTTCGGACACCGGCAGGATCACCGGATAGATGGTGGTTTCGGTACAATCCATCAGGTTTGCTTTCCGATTCCTTTTTGAATCTTCAACGCCATGTCGTATACCCGCTTGCGGGGTGTTTTGTATGTCGCGGCCAGGGACCTGGACAGGCTCGATAGCCGCACATCTGGATGCGTCAACGCTTCCTTTAAAATGGCCGCCAGTTGGGCATCCGAAACCAACGCCGCCCCGGCAGATCCTGCCACCAGCAAGGTGCACTCGCCTTTAAGCTCCGAACGTCCACCGATGGTCTCCCGGACCTCCGACAACCGGCCGCGCAGGAATTCCTCGTGCAGCTTGGTCAGTTCCCGGGCCAGCACCGCCTGCCGGTCCCCCATCGTGGCCTGAATTTCGTCCAGCAGAGCCGCCATCCGACGGGGTGATTCGTAGAACACCAGGGTGCGCGATTCATCGGTCAGCGACGCAAGCAGTTCTTTGCGCTTGCCGCTTTTTTTGGGGGCGAACCCCAGAAACACGAAAGTGTCGGTGGGCAGTCCTGAGGCGCACAGGGCGGTAATCGCCGCGGACACCCCGGGAATCGGAAAAACATCCAGCCCGGCCTCAATCACTGCCCCCACCAGGCGGTAACCTGGATCGGAAACCATGGGCGTTCCCGCATCGGATACCAGGGCCACGGCCGCACCGCAGCGGATCTTGTCAATCATTTCCTGGCTGCGTCTTGCTTCGTTGTGCTCATGGCAGGAAATCAGCGGGGTACGAATTTGGTAATGGGAAAGCAGTTTGGCCGTATGACGGGTATCTTCGGCGGCAATCAGATCCGCTGCCGAAAGGACGCTGATGGCACGCAGGGTGATATCTTCCAGATTGCCGATGGGCGTGGCCACCACATACAGTCCATTGGGGATCGGGCCGGCACCCACGTCCAGGCAAAAAGTTTTATCATCGGCCATGAATCCCCTCTCGACCATCAACCGGTTGCCAAGATTCAAGCAGCCGGCGGCGTCATGCTTTTCCCTAAAACAAGCAATTGGCTTTTAGCCCTTATCGCTTAGCTTTTAGCTTTTAGCACTCAAAATGACCCAACGCATTCATCGCCGGCACCTACCCATAGGCAAGGGGAAAAGCATTTTCTACCAATTCGATGTCCGTCTTTCCGCCGGCCGCATCGATGGCGACCACATCGAAACGCGCCCGGGCATCGAGCTGTCGGCTTTGCTTCAAATACGCCAGCGCCGCCATGGAGATTTTGCGCTGCTTGGCAGGGGTCACGGCGGCTTTGGGGCTGCCGAATTTACGAGAAGAACGCGCCTTGACCTCGACGAAAACGATGGTCTTTTTTTCCCTGGCGATGATATCGATTTCCCCTGAGCTGCAACGAAAATTGGTTTCGAGGATGCGATAGCCCTTGCGCTTCAGATATACTGCGGCCAGCCGTTCACTGCGTCTGCCGAATTCTTGTTGCCGATTAAGCATTGCCGGTTCCGTAAAAAGCCCATTGTTTGGGTTACGCTTCGCCCCGCGTCACTGCGGCGTACCCAACAACCGTACACCGCATTCCCCGGGGTCGCAAGCCTTGATCTTGGCTTTTTGCGGAACCGGCATCGGATCGGTGACGAATGCAAACGGAAAGGGCTTGAGTTTACCGTTCACAGATCATCGTTCATAGGCCTTCACCCCCTTAAAGGTCCGGCGGTGAATGGGACAACAGCCATGCTGCCGGATGGCCTCCCGGTGGGCCCGGGTCGGATAGCCCTTGTGCCGGCCAAACTGGTACTCCGGGTAGAGGCCATCCACCTGGTCCATGATGCGGTCCCGGGTGACCTTGGCCACGATGGAGGCAGCGGCAATGGAGATGCTCCGTGAATCGCCTTTTTTGATGGCTTCCTGGGAGATATCCGCGGCAATGGTGAAGATCCCGTCGATGAGCAGACAGTCCGGCTGAGGTTTCAGATTGTCTACGGCCATGGCCATGGCCCGCAACGTTGCCTGCAGGATGTTGACCCGATCGATCTCCGGTGCATCGGTGATGCCGATACCGATGGCGCGGGAGACATCATACAAACGGTCATACAGATCAATCCGCAGCTTGGGTGTCAGTTTTTTGGAGTCATCAATTCCGGGAAGGGACGCTTCTTTGGGCAGGATAACAGCCGCGGAAACGACAGGGCCGGCCAGGGGTCCCCGGCCGGCCTCATCGATACCTGCAATGATTTTACAGCCATTTGCACGGGCCTTTTTTTCAAACGACCACAGGTCGTCAGGTTCCATGGTGTCCGGTCATTTTCATAGCTCGTGTCTGTCCAGAAATGTGCGTCCAATGCCGATATTGGCAACATTGGACGTTTTCATTTTATCTGAAACGTTTTTCCCTGATGCGAGCAGCCTTGCCACGCAGCTTGCGCAGGTAGTAAATCTTGGCCCGGCGCACCCGGCCGCGGGTAACCACCTCCACGCGGTCGATGATGGGTGAATGCATGGGAAACACACGTTCCACGCCCACCCCGTAGGATACTTTGCGCACGGTGAAGGTGGCGTTGACCAGCCCTTTTTTCTTGCTGATCACCACGCCCGTAAAGGCCTGCAGACGTTCTTTGTTGCCCTCGCGGATTTTTACATGAACGGTAACGGTATCGCCCGGTGCGAAGTCTGGCAGATCCATGCGGATCTGTTCTCTTTCGATTCTTTTGATGCTTTCCATAATAACTCCCGATAAATGTGGTTAGCGATGATAATAAGGATTCTCGATAAAATGTATGTTTATCATGGCACGCTGACCAGCCGATCCAGAATGATGGCCACCGCCGAACGTACCGACAAATGATTGTATGTCCCTTTGCCGACAAGCGGTTCAAGTACATGATCCGCCGCAGCCATGAATTCGTCAGCCAGCCCCCATGCCGTGCCGAAGGCCAGTACCAGTGGCGGTGATTGTGCCATCATCCGCCGCAACCGGTCACACGAAAGACGATCGTTTCCCTGCCTGGCACTGGTCGCCACGACCCTGGGACGGCATCCGTGGCGACGCGTGATATCGGCGATCATGCCGCCCGCGTCGGCGGTCACCTGAATCCGTTCAAGGGCCTGACCGCGGTTGGGATTGTATCGGCTGCCCACACCGCTGGTCCAATGATCGAGTATCCGGTTGACCAGCACCTGCTGGTCCTCCAGCGGGGTGATCACATAAAATCCGTGAACCCCGAAGGTCCGGCACGCCCTGGCAATATCGTGCAGATCCAGATTGGTCACTGCCGATGCAATCGTCTCCCCGTTCTTGTCGATCACCGGATAATGAACCAGGGCAACATACAGCCGGCTATCCAAGGAGTCTGTCAATGTCCCGGCGCCATTTTTTCAAAACAAGCCGTTCTTCCGATGAAAACTGCCGACCTTCAAGCAAATCCGGTCGTTTCAGCAGGGTCCTGATCAGGGCGGTTTCACCGCGCCAGCGATCAATCTCTCCGTGGTTTCCGGACAGCAGCACGTCGGGTACGGCAACCTCATTCATGACTGACGGCCGGGTGTAATGCGCATGTTCGACCAACCCGCCACAAAATGTGTCGCTGCCGGCGGAATCGGCATTTCCCAGCACGCCGGGAAGCAGGCGTGTCACCGCATCAATGACCACCATGGCTCCCAGCTCACCACCGGTGAGCACAAAATCACCGATGGACAACTCCCAGTCCACATGGCTGTCGATGAACCGTTCATCCACGCCTTCATAACGACCACAGACCAGGATCAAATCTCCAGCCGCGGCCATGGTCTCGGCTTTGGCCTGATCGAACCGCCTTCCCTGGGGAGAGAGCAACACGGTCGACGATGACGGCATTCGCTTTTTGGCGGCTGCCACGGCCGCCGCCAGCGGTTCCGGTTTCATGACCATTCCACATCCGCCGCCATAGGGCCGGTCATCTGTCATCCGGTGACGCCCCAGCGCATGGTCACGAATGTTGATGGTTTGGGGATGGATCTTTTGCGCCTGTACCGCCCGCCGGATGATACCATGCGCCCAGAACGGTTCGAACAGTTCGGGAAAAAGTGTCAGTACACAAAACTGCATGGCGTCTTCGGCTGCCGTCTCACAGCCCTTGCGGCGGATCGACGGTCATCGTCTTTTTTTCCAGATCGACATTCAGGATCACATCTCCAATTGCCGGCAGCAACAATTCCGGTGACGGGCTGGTGGGCTCATCACCCTTGACCACGTATACATCGTTGCCCGGGGTCGGGATCACTTTGTCCAGACGGCCCAACCGCGTTCCAGAAGCATCGTAGACCGTCAGCCCCTCCAGTTCGAACCAATAATAGGTATCTGGCTCCAGGGAAGGCAGCCGTTGTTTGCATACAAACAGATCGGTGCCGGCCAATTGTTCGGCAGCGGTTCGGTCATCGACCCCTTCGACGCCCATCAACAGACCACGGCCATGGAGCTTGACCCATTCAACGGTCAGGATCCGGCTGCTGCCATCGGGAAGTGTGGCCCAAACGCCCTCTGCAGAACGGTAAACCGATGCCGATTCCGCGTAGGAATGAATTTTCAGGTCACCACGAATACCGTGAGCCCCTGTAATTCGTCCCACCAGAACGAGATCGTCCCGATCCGCCGGTTTATTCGATGATTTCAAGGACCGTTCGTTTTCTGTTTTTTGCAGACGCCGCACTGAGCAGGGTGCGCATGGCCCGTGCCGTGCGTCCCTGTTTTCCAATAACCTTTCCCAAATCCGCTTTGGCCACGTTCAGTTCGATAACAGATGTTTGATTGCCTTCGATTTCCTCTACGGAAACCTCGTCCGGAAAATCCACCAATTCCTGTGTAATGAACTTAATCAGCTCTTTCATGGATCCATCTCCTTTGCGGCCGGGAATCAGGCTCAACGGAATACAACGCTATTCCGCTACGGCAAAAACACCTTCCCGCTTGAGGAGCGATCTGACCGTATCGGTGGGCGTGGCCCCCTGGCCGATCCAGTATTTGATCCGATCCGCGTCCAAAACGACCTGGGCGGGATCCTGCAAGGGATTGTAGGTGCCGAGCTTTTCCAGAAACCGGCCATCACGGGGGCTCTCACTGTCAGCGGCCACGATCCGGTAAAAGGGTCTTTTTTTTGCCCCGTGCCGGGCCAGTCTGATCTTAACTGCCATGGTTGATCTCCTTATTAAAAGGGCAGCATGCCACGGCCCAATCCGCGCATACCGCCTTTATTGATTTTTTTCATCATTTTCATCACCTGGGCGTAATTCTTCAGCAGGCGGTTGACATCCTGCACCCGGGTTCCACTGCCCCTGGCAATCCGCTTACGGCGGCTGCCGTTGATGATCGTATGCTTACGTCTTTCCTGGGGAGTCATGGAATTGATGATCGCCTCGATGTGAACCAGTTCCTTTTCGTCCACCTCCAGGTTTTTCATCTGTTTCATTTTGCCCAGGCCCGGGATCATACCCAGGATATCCGTCAGGGATCCCATTTTGCGGATTTGCCGCATCTGATCCCGAAAATCCTCTAAGGTGAACTGGTTTTTACGCAGCTTCTTTTCCAGTTCGACGGCCTGCTTCTCGTCCACCACCTCCTGGGCCTTCTCGATGATGGTGAGCACATCGCCCATGCCGAGAATCCGGGAGGCCATGCGTTCCGGGTGAAATGCTTCCAGATCGCTGAGTTTTTCACCGACACCGATAAATTTGATGGGCTTACCGGTGATGGAACGGATAGAAAGCGCGGCACCACCCCTGGCGTCGCCGTCCATCTTGGAGAGCACCACCCCGCCGATGTCCAGCTTCTCGTCAAAAGACTTGGCGATATTGACGGCATCCTGCCCGGTCATGGCATCGACCACCAGCAGGATATCCGTTGGGGTAACGGCCGAACGGATGCGCGACAGCTCATCCATCAATTCTTCATCCACATGCAGCCGGCCGGCGGTATCCAGCAGCAAGGTATCGCATCCGGCTCTCTGCGCGGCCATCCGGGCCTCTGTGCAGATGGTCACCGGGTCCATATCCGTCCTCGAATCGAAAACCGGTACGCCCAGTTGAGCGCCCAATTTCTTGAGCTGATCGATAGCCGCCGGTCGGTAGACGTCCGCCGGCACCAGGTAGGGCTGTTTACCGGCCTTGCGCAGCATGACCGCCAATTTCCCGGTGGTGGTGGTCTTACCCGATCCCTGGAGACCGACCAGCATCACGGCAACCGGCTTGGCTCCGGCCAGGTTCAGACCTTCATGGGTATCGCCCATGAGCCGGGTAAGGGCTTCGTTGACGATCTTGACCACCTGCTGACCCGGCGTCAGGCTCCCCATAACTTCCTGGCCAAGAGCACGTTCCTTGATCTCGGCTACCAGCCGTTTGACCACCTGATAGTGGACGTCCGCCTCCAGCAGTGCCATGCGCACGGCACGCAAACCGTCGGCAACGTGCTTCTCGGACAGTTTTCCCTGCCCTTTGAGCTGTTTGAATACCGAATTAAGCTTGTCGCTCAGGGAGTCAAACATGACAATTCACCAGTAGATAAACTAAAACCTTGAAAATATATTTTTTTAAATGCTATGTCAAGGCATAAAAAATGTTTGGATTACGGCCAAAAGCGAATCGCTTATTTTGGGTCGTGTCTGTCCAAAAATAGGCAAATTGGCCATTTCCGGATGGGTATTAGATACAAAAACACCAAACCGGGCTGTGGATTCCCACATCATGAATGCAGAATCAAGCAAAATCGACATTAAGGACCTTTCCCGTCAGGAGCTGGCCGCCTGGCTTCAGGAGCGGGGTGTTCGCAAGTTTCGAACCGACCAGATTCTCCGCTGGATCTATCTGCATCAGACCGATCACTTCGCAACCATGTTCAATCTGGGCAAAACACTGCGGGAACAACTGGATGCCTCCTTCATCAATCCACGCCTATCGGTTGAACAAGAAGCCGTATCCCAGGACGGATCACGCAAACTGCTCTTCCGTCTCCACGATGGCCGGCACGTGGAAACCGTCCTGATTCCGGAAAAAGGCCACTATACCCTGTGTGTTTCCAGCCAGGTGGGTTGCCGCCAGGGGTGCCGGTTCTGCATGACGGCCAAAGGGGGGTGGGTGCGTGACCTGTCCGCCGGTGAAATCATCTCCCAGGTGCGGGATGCACAAAAAATGGTATCGGACGCCGGTGATATGCCCCTGACCAACGTCGTATTCATGGGCATGGGAGAACCGCTGGACAACTATGACCGACTGGTCCGGGCCCTGGCCGTCATCACCAATGGCGATTGGGGTCTCAAGCTGTCCGCACGGCGGGTAACCGTGTCCACGGCAGGACTGGTGCCCCGCATGGCTGATCTGGGACGCGATACCCGGGTAAATCTGGCCATTTCACTCAACGCCGCCGATGACGATACCCGCAGCCGGCTGATGCCCATAAACCGAAGGCATCCCATCGCGGACCTGCTGGCCGCCTGCAAACGGTATCCGCTGCCGCCGCGCCGCAAAATCACCTTCGAGTACATCCTGATGAAAGGCGTCAACGACAGCCTGGCTGACGCCCGGCGCCTGGCGAAGCGGCTGCGCCCCATCAAGGCAAAAATCAACCTGATCCTTTTCAATGAGCACCCCGGCAGTGATTTCGAACGCCCGCAGGAAAATCACGTCATCCGATTCCAGGAGCTGCTGGCCGATCAGCATTACACTGCCATCGTACGCCATAGCAAGGGTCAGGATATCGGGGCGGCCTGTGGCCAGTTGCGGGCAAAGCTGAAAATCGACGGTTAGTTGAACGATGGAGGCTCTGGCGCATTACGGATACGTAGGTTGGAATTTGTTCATCAAAATCAAGTATTGTTGTTTCTGCTACCTGAGTTGAGCCATTAGCCGTTAGCAAAAGGATTTCGATACATTGTTGAAGTCCACGAATCTCTACCCGAATCTGATGCGCCGTTTCAAACCGAACGACCAAAAGCCGTCTGAGACGGCTTGAAAAACCTCTGTGCTCTCTGTGGTTTAAAAAAATTAACGGGCCGTGCCCCTTGTTAAAACCTAAGGCGGGAAACCCGCAACCCATGTACCCCATCCCATTTTCTTGTTTTTTTTGACAGAAACTGAGGTGTAAGGCACGAACCGCTAATTTTAAGTGCTATTTTATCAAGAACCGCTTGCTTTCCTCAGGCGGTATCCCTAACACCGTCACCTGTCGGCGAACCTTCCCCGCCAGGACGTTGACCGCAGCCGCCACGCCATCCGGCGCCTTGCTGTAACCTGCACAAATGCCGGCCGCCAACAGCACCATCGGTTCGCCGGCACCGCCGGGTATGACCACCAGTGGCCCGGGGACATTGTCCACCTTCAGAACCACGTCCTGTTCGGGATCGATCCATCGGCCGATCTGTTCGTTGTCCTGCCTGGTCCGGCCGACCACAATTTTTGTTTCCTCGTCCAGCCGCATGTGGCGACCGACCTTGAGCAGATGGAGTTCGTTCTCCGGAATCTCATCCTTGTGATCGAACAGATCTTTGAGACGGCAGCTAAAAATCCTGTCGGTGAGCAGGCAGCCACCGGCAGGGGCCGGAAAATCCCGCACCTCATATTCCCGGGCCAGTTGCATCTGAATTTTTCGCGAACGGCCGGATATGTCCAGCAGGCGCTCACGGTCCACCAGCCCCTCACGCTCCGGGATGGTTTCGGCAAGCATCTTGGCCGACATGGGTCGCAAAATATAACCATCGTATCCCGAGTGTTTCTCCACATAGCGCAATGCCGATCGGTTCTGGCTCATGGGCCGCTGGCCCAGCACTTCACCGGAGAAAAGAAAATCGAACCCCTGTTCATCCATAATACCGCCGGCCAGCCTGAACATCAGCGTATGGCAGTCCACACAGGGGTTCATGTTCTTGCCGAATTTGACCGATGGCAAGCGCATCATCTGCATATACACCGACGTAATGTTTCGTACCATCAGGGGCACGCCGGTCGCCTTCGACGCCTTTATAGCATTGGTTGACGAAAAAAATGGTGTCTCGAAGGAAACCCAGTGTACATCAATGCCCTGATCCTTCAGCACGAATGCGCTGAGGATACTGTCAAGCCCACCGGAGCAGAGTCCAAGGGCACGTATGGTTCCGGTTGCGGGCATGATCACCTTTTGCCTGTAGAAAGCACCCAACGGACACCAGGCAAGCATATGTCTTCTTAATAAAAAAACGGTTAGCTTTTACCACTCAGTACTCAGCACTCAGCACTAAGCCTGTTCCATTCATTTACATGTCATTTAACCCGACGGGTAGATTCGTGGACTTCAACAATGTATCGAAATCCTTTTGCTAATGGCTCAACTCAGGTTCTTACAACTCCCAAATTTGCAATGGCGGGAGCCATGGCACCCGCCATTATCGTTCCTGCACTTGCTGGAAAAAAATCAGCCGTGGACTTCTTCCTTGACGCTGACAGCCATTTTGTAAAGCACGGTCAGCACCAGGGCGCCGATGGCGTATACGGCCAATGTGATACCGATCTCCGGTATGGTGGGTACATATTCATTAACCTCGTGCATGGGATTGGGCACGAAACCGCCGGAAATCATACCAAGGCCCTTGTCGATCCAGGTTCCCAGAATGATCACGACGCAGGCGACCGTCAGAGAGGTTTCGTTCTTACGTGTGGCCGGGATCACGGTCAGCACGATGCCCGCCCCCATGAGAATCATGGAAGCCCACATCCAGGGCACCAGGGCGCCGTGGCCGTGCAGGCCCACGAACAGATACTTGATATGGTCCATGTGGCCGGGAATGTTACTGTAAAAACCGACGAACACTTCACACAGGAACAAAAAGACGTTGATGCAGATGGCATAGGCAACGGTTTTCGCCAGGGTCTGAATCTGCTCCCTGCCCGGATCGAAATTGGTGAACCGGCGAATAAACAGGCACAAAAGAATCAACAGGGCCGGTCCGGCGGCAAAGGCCGAGGCCAGAAACCGCGGGGCCAGTACGGCGGTGAGCCAGAAGTGACGGCCCGGCAGGCCGCAGTACAGATAGGCGGTGACCGTATGAATACTGACGGCCCAGGGAATCGAGATGTAGATCAGCGGCTTCAGCCAATTCTGGTAATGCACACCGTTGCGTTCCGCCTCCAGTACGTTCCAGCCAATGACCACATTCAAAAACAGATAACCGTTGAGTACGATGGCATCATAGAAGAGCACGCTGTTGGGCGTGGGGTAAAGCAGGACATTCAGGGCCCGCATGGGCTGCCCAAGGTCCACCAAAATGAGCAGCAGGCACATGACGATGGCTGCGATGGCCAGAAATTCACCCAGGATGGTAATCTTGCCATAGGCCTTATAGTTATGCAGATAGTATGGAAGCACCACCATCACCCCACCGGCGGCCACGCCGACCAGGTAGGTGAAATTGGCGATGTAAAAGCCCCAGGAGACGTCGCGGCTCATACCGGTGATCCCCAGACCGAACTTGAGCTGCATCAGGTAGAGCCCGAATCCGGCACCGATGACACCCAGCAGGACAACCAGCCAGCCCCAGTACCATTTGTTTCCTTTTAAGGCTAATTCAAGCATGCTCACCTCACACGATGTAGTAGACGGACGGCTCTGTTCCCAGGGTCTGTTTCCGCCTGATGGTGTAGTTTTCCTTCAACAATTCCCGGACCTGTGAATGCTCGTCGTACAAATCGCCGAAAGCGATGGCCCCATTGGAGGCCTCCACGCAGGCGGGCATCTTGCCGACAGCCAGCCGTTCCGCACAGAAGTTGCATTTTTCGACCACACCCTTCGTACGGGTGGGAAACGATTTGTTCTCTTCTTTGATAAAGGGGCGCGGATCCCTGAAATTGAAACTGCGGGCACCGAAGGGACATGCCGCCATGCAGAATCGGCAGCCGATGCATCGGTGAAAATCCATCAGCACGATGCCGTCACTTTCACGTTTGAAGGTCGCCTGGGTGGGGCAGGCCCGCACGCAGGGCGGATTCTCGCAGTGGTTGCACAAAAGCAGGAACGGCTTGTGCGCCACCTCTTCATTGAGGAATTTATTGGCCTTGTCGGTAAAGGCATGATGGTAGTGGTCTTCCCAGATCCACTTGATCTCATGGTTCTTGTTTTCGATGGCCGTGGGGATGTTATGGATCTTGTTGCAAGCCTCGACAATCGGTTCCAGGTCTTCGGCAGTCTTGAGCTTGCGGGTATCGATCACCATGGCCCACTGTTTGGCCGCCAGGGCGTCCTCTCCTTTGGCCGTATGGTAGCCGGGCACGGCTCCACCGCCAGAAGCGAAGGCATTGAGCACGGGTCTCGCACCAAGCCCCAACGCGGAAACGCCAGCGATCCGAAGAAAGCGTCTTCTGCTGTTTTTCATTCCTTATTCTCCTTTTGGATTATCGATGTGGCAATCCCAGCAATAGGGCCTGACAGACGCATAGTTGTGACACCGGTCACAAAACTCCTTTTTGTTGGAGTGGCAGTCCAGACAGGTGTTGGAGAGGCTCATGTCGAAAAGCTCGCCTTCCGGGTTTACGAACATGCGTTCACCGCGGCGGACCACGTTGTGCCGCCAGACATCCAGCAATTGCATGTGTTTGGCGGCCATGTATTCCGTTGGCATGACGCAGGTTTTGGCGGCTTTGGCTTTGGCTGTCAGTTCCAGTTCCGGAGCGGGAGCCGCTTTTCCTAGGTTATACCAGAAGGGGAAACTGATGAGGGCGATGAAAATTGCCAGTCCCGCGAGAATCTTCTTTTTATCCTTCATGGGCTACTCCTCCATTCCAGGCAGCGGTTCACCGCGCAGGTCGGTTTCTCTTTCCTTTTCACCGGGCAGAATCAGCGCGTTGGCCACCAGTTCGGTAACCCCCGTTACATCCACCTCCGGCACCCAGTATTCCATGGATGCGGGCAGGGCTGCGCGGTCGATGGCGCAGACACAGGCCAGCATATTGACACCATAGGTCTCGTGGACGTGTTTGACCGCGTTGGCCCTCGGGAAACCACCGGCCATCCTCAATTCCATATTTTCTCCGGCGTTCAAACCGGCACCGGAGCCGCAGCAGAAGGTCTGCTCACGGATGGTGTTGGCCGGCATTTCGTAAAAATTGTTGGCCACATTCCGGATCACGTAGCGGGGTTCGTCCAGCATGCCCATGCCGCGGGAGGGGTTGCAGGAATCGTGGAAGGTGATGATTTTGTTGTCGTTGCGGGATGGGTCCAGTTCCAGCTTGCCATGCTTGATCAGGTCGGCGGTGAATTCGGAGATGTGGACCATCTTGGTGGAGGCGGCATTCTCGAACTTGGTGCCCGTGATGGGATTCACCGGTTCTTCAAGAAAATCCGCCGGGCCGTTCATGGTGTCCATGTACTGGGAGATGACCCGCCACATGTGGCCGCACTCGCCGCCCAGAATCCATTTGACACCCAACCGCCTGGCTTCGGCGTACATCTTGGAGTTGAGCCGTTTCATGGTTTCGTGGGAGGTAAAAAAACCGAAGTTACCGCCCTCGGAAGCATATGTGCTCCAGGTCACTTTCAGGCCGTACTTTTCCTTGAGATAATGGAAAAGCATCATATAGCCCATACAGGTAAACGTACCCGGATCGGCAAACACGTCACCCGAGGGGGTAATGAAAAGGATATCGGCGTCTTCGGCCATGTAAGCCGGCTCCACCTGAACCCCGGTGATATCTTCGATATCCTCGACGAAAAAGTCCAGCATATCCTTGAAGGCATGGGGCTGAATTCCCAAGTGGTTTCCGGTTCTGTAACAATTGGCCACCGGGGTGGCGATCCAGTCGATATTCAGTCCCAGCAGGTTGAGCAGTTCCCGGCCCATGATGGTAATTTCGGCGGTATCAATGCCGTAGGGACAGAAAACCGAACATCGACGACATTCGGTACACTGGAACATGTAGTACCACCACTCCTTGAGCACGTCCAGGTTCATGGGCCGGGCGCCGGCCAGCTTGCCAAGAATCTTGCCCGCGGCGGTGAAATCGTTACGGTAAACGCTGCGTAAAAGTTCGGCCCGCAGGACCGGCATGTTCTTGGGGTCGCCGGTACCGATAAAAAAGTGACACTTGTCGGCGCAAGCGCCGCAGCGGACACAGATGTCCATGAAAACCTTGAAAGAACGAAATTTCTCCAACCGCTCCTTGAAACCTTCATGGATGATCTGCTGCCAGTTTTCCGGCAGCTTCCAGTCATCTTCCAGCGGGTTCCAGGCCCGTGCATTGGGAAGCCCCAAAGTCTCGACGCTTTTGGGATTGGACGCATAGCAGTACATCCCTTTGCGGATATCCACGGGCGTGTCCATCCAGCCGGCGCCGGACGGACGATGATCTATCTTTGACAATAGTTCATCGGGTATGATCAACTCATCTGCCATTATCTGCTCCTTTTTGCTTACGCCTGTTCTTCGGGCATTTTAACCACCGGCAGGCCGGCTTCGACCATCTTTTCTCTGAAATCGTCTTCGTACTCGTCATAGGTGTGAACCTTGACCGGATGGTTCCAGGGATTCACGTGGCGGACCTGCCGGGTGTTGCCCGTCATGTTCCGGGTGGGGCTCAAAAAGACGCCGCCCATGTGCATCAGTTTACTGAACGGGAAGTAGGCCAGCAGGACACTGACCAGGAACATGTGGGCAAAGAACAGGCCACTGACACCCTCGGGGATGGTGGGTCTGAGGGTCACCAGGCCCATGGTCAGCTCTTTGATGGCAACGATATCCACTTTGGCGAAATAACGCATGAAAATACCCGACAGGGCGATTCCCATGATAAGAAACAGGGGGAAAAAATCATTGGCCAGGGAGATGTAGCGCACTTGCGGAATCATCACGCGTCGCAGGAAAAGATAAAACGCCGCCGCCAGCAAAACCAGTCCGGACATGAAAACCCCGGGCAATCCACCCTGGAAGACGTCGTAGAGCACCTCGATTCGCATGAAGCTGTCCACCTGTTCAACCAGGGTGACGAAAAAAGGCACCGGTTCGGTAAAAAACCGCAGGTGCCTGACAACCACGGCTAAAAAAGCATAATGAAATGCCAAAGCGCCGATCCAGAGAAAAAACTCCAGTTGATAGGTAAGTTTGGTGCCGCCGGCAAGCTTCATGCGCGTGTTCCGGAACAGGGACCGGAAACAGACAATTTCCAGAAACATCCGCACGACAACGCCAAGGGTGGATGACGGATTGTCGATCCGGGCCTGTTTGAATCCGGGTGTCGATGGCTGCTGACCGCATGTCGTGGTGATCCTGAACGGCACCGCCGACCTGGACCAGCCCATCACCCGGCGTGCAAATCCGGCAATGAACAGAATCACCGCCAAATAAGGCACAATGATTCCGAACACCAACCGCAGGCCCGCCCCCTGCTGCGTGCCCACATAGGCGATCAGAAACAGCACGATAACCGTTATGAGGCTAACCATGTAATTTTTGTTCATCGAATCGCACCTCACTCCTTGGCGCCGGGCCGGTCGGATGTGTCGCAAACACCGTTGCCGCCGGGATGCTGTCCCGGCGAATGGGCAATCCCAATTCGGTGGCTGAACTGCGACATATCCAGATCCGTTGCCGGATGCCTGAATCGAAAAATTATAAGGGAATTTTCAGGAATCGGGCCCGTCTGCCTCGACTCCATGTATCAATCCTGCCCGTTTCAACGAACCGAAAAACTGGTTCCGGGACTCCGTTGCCTTGAGTTCGTATATCTTTTCCCGGCAAGCCATAAAAATGTCGAACGCCGTCAGGGCCATCTCGTCTATCTGCCGGTCCACAGCCATCCAATCCACACCGTCCGCGCGGTTATCCGCCACATGTTTCCGGATGATCTGTTTGAGTGTAAATATGAAACCGGTGGCTTTGGACGGAGCGAAGGTCTGGACGGCCCGGATACGCAAAATGGGGTCCAGGGCTGCCGCCATGGCTTCAGGGCCGGATCCTGCGATGAGTGCATCCACCAGTGCTTCGAGGCTTCGGTAAGTGGTCTGACCCACTGGGTTGGCGAACGGATCTTTCTGGCCTTTGAGAAAGCGTGCCGTATCGGCCGGATAGGTGTCCACCGTAACCTGAAACCAGTTATTGAGGACTTCCTGTTTTTTCTCCGCCAATCGTTGGTCTGAACTCATCTACGGTCTCACCCCGATGGCCCCGTGCATTGCGCACGGATGCCAAAATGTCCACATCAGCTTTTCGGTTCGGATTGGTTATGGTGGAAATACAGTGCAACGGCTGGAAATCAGCCGAATTCAAGGTCGGATCTATAGTCAACTTGCCCTTTTCTGTCAAGGATAAATAAGGTGCCTTACATAGCATCGCAAGCCGAATTCCGTTTCGTTTTTCCAGCCGTAGGCAGACTCCCTCAAATGCCCCGGAGCCGATAAAAAATGGGTCCCTGTTCAACGGGGTGAAAGCAGCCAATACCTTTAAAACACAGCCGGTAAGCGTTTACGCAGATGCCATAGATGCGGGTATCTTTATCAACTCGAACCACCCCTTTGCCGGGCAAATCACCTTCACGGCAAACATCACCCGCCATTCATGCCGGGGGCCATCTTTTCCGGACGCTGTCCTTCGTCAATTCTGGACGGATGACGATGGTTTATGATACGTAAACGCCAATCACGCATCACATGTTTTTGCTCACAAGGATGATCTGCCATGCATGTCGCTGCCATCATTGCCAATGTTACCCAATGGATCATCATCTTATCCATTTTCCTCATAAAGGGTCTGGATCTGGGAGGATGGGTCATTTTGTTGCTTTTCATTCTGATGCCAGTGCCGTTGATCAACTTTCTGGCCCTGTTTTTCCGCACCCCCATCGATGTGGGGCCGGACACGGACCGCATGCCCGAAAACGGGCTGATCAAGCGCACGGCCATGCGCATCCGTTACCCCGAATTCCACAGCCCGGTTCTCGACATCGGCAATACGACATATGCCGTTGTCGATCTGTCCGAAGGGGGCGTCAGGATCCGTGCCAGCCAGGTCAGTCCTTTCAAGAAAAAGGTGACCGGAAGGATTGTTTTGCTCTGTGGTGAACGCATCCAGTTTAAAGCGCGGCTGCTGCGCAGGGGGGAAAGCGAAACCGTTTTCCAATTCTTCGACCCGCTGGGAACGGCCCTGATCAGGGCCGAACAAAAAGCCCTGGACGATGCCAGGGAAAAGGACGAACAGGAATTGTCCCCAAAATGAATCGGCTGGTCGATAAGCAGCAGGCAGATGCCGAGGCCGGATTTTCCTCAGCGTTGCATAAAAAATGGTACCTGTTCACGGGGTAGAAGCAGCCAATACCGGTAAAGCACAGCCGGTAAGCGTTTGCAGGGCGCCGTAGATGCACGGCTTCGGGCACGCAGACGTAGCACAACCACTGCGTATCACGGTATTCCAACAAAATGGGCGGGGAGAAAGCAAGGTCCAGGGAATCCGGCGCTTCGGCCAGGACAATTTTGATATCACGCTGCTGACCATAGACCAGACCCTGCCCCCGGTGGTCGACGACACCTCGGAATACCTGCCGGAAACAATCGAAGCGGATCTGGTGCTGGATTTTTTAATCCATCCGGATCTTTCCCACGATCTGTCCCTGTTGTGTCGGAAGCTGGGGATTCCCGTTGTCGCGTCGGGAAAAAAGACCACGGTAGACGGAACCCATACACCGCCGGTATGCTGCGCGCTGGCCCGTCACGCCGAGCTGGAACCCTACAGCCGCTGGTTCGGCGCACCGGAATTCGACGTTATGGTAAAAGAGGGGCGCATCGAAGCGGTCACCGTTCGACGCGGGGCACCTTGCGGAGCCACTTGGGAGGCTGCCCGTCGGATGCAAGGCTGCAACCTGGAGGACGCCCCTGTACGCATGGGCCTGGACACACAGTTTTATTGTACGGCCGATCCGTCCAACTGGGATCCCATATGGGGAAGAAGCCCGGTACACCTGGCCGCGGATCTGCACAGCGCTGCGTTAAAGGCGGCGATCAGGAAGGCACAAAAGAAAGTAAGCGCCAAACGACAAAATTCTGAGTTGAGCCGTTAGCTATTAGCAATCGGAAAACGCCACCGAATCAGGCGCAGCGCGGTATCTTGCGCCTGTCCAGTCCCGAGCGCCGTTCGTCTCCGGAACGCCTTTCGGGAAGGTAGCCGTTATAGGAGAAAAGGCGGCGGTCCGGCTCCATCCGCCGTCCGCCGTTGTCGATGTGCATCATGTCCTCCGGGGCGATCACTTGAGCTGCTTGCATTATGCTTCCTGTCCGGTCGGTATATTCGTTCCATCGGTTGGTTGTGTTCACATCCACTGGTATCATGGGATTCATGGCCCAATGAGCATGATAATCAACAAGCAATAGTTGTACCGACAATCGCCGGAGCCGCCGTACCCAACGGATTCAAGCGCTTATCCCGATGACTTTCGTCAACCAGCGGTCGAAAACAGGAAAATAGGTCACAATTATTGGGATTTTTTTTTCATAGTGGTAATAAAGTACATAGTGTCTGCCCAGAATCAACGTCCCCTGGAGGCATGCCGCCTGCTGCCGGACCGCGAGGTCTTTTTCCGGCGCACGGATCGATTGGACCGTTTACGTCCTTCGGATCGCTTCAGCGGGACGGTTTTGGCTTTACCGCGGTGCGGCACCGACCAATGGGCCGTGCCCCTGATAAAAAACCGGATGTTTTGTAAGTATCTGAGGCGGGAAACCCGCAACCCATAGAGGGCGGAGTGCTGAGGACTGAGTGTTGAGGCAGGAAACCCGTAAACCATATACCCCCATTTTCTTGTTTTTTTGACAGAAACTGGGGTGTAAGGCACTAAAAGTTCAACTCAGGGGAACAAATATCGGACCCGATGGACCCGCCCCGGGAGGAAAAAAAGACGTGGCGATTTATTATATAGACGGGGAATTCGTGCCGGCGGAACAGGCCTTCATCCCCGTGGATGACCTGTCAATCTTGCGCGGCATCGGGGTGTTCGACCTCTTGCGCACCTACGACGGCAAACCCTATTTTCTGGATGCACACATTGACCGCCTGGAGGAATCGGCACGCAAAATCGATCTGGCTCTGCCCTGGTCCCATGGCGAGATCGCCGGAATCGTCAAAGAGACCCTGGCCCGAAACGATATTCCCGAAGCCACCATCCGTATCGTGGTCACCGGCGGTTCCAGCAAGGATTTCATGACCCCTTCGGGCAGGCCGCGATTGCTGGTATTGGTCTCACCGATTCCCCGGATGCCTGCCAGATGGTATACCGACGGCGTTAAAATCGTCTCCTGGGAGGTGGAACGCCCGATCCCCGGCGCCAAGAGCATCAACTACATTTCAGCCAGTCTGGCACTGAAGAAAGCGGCTGCCGAAGATGCCATAGAAGCCCTTTACATCGACCGCAGCGGACTGGCCCTGGAGTGCACCACCTCCAATCTGTTCGCCTTCATTCAAGGCGAGCTGGTCACCCCCGGACGGGGGATCCTCTCGGGCGTCACCCGCAAAGTGGTCCTGGAACTGGCCCAGGGGCTGTTTCCCATCCAGATCCGCGACCTTTCCCGAACAGAACTGGTTCAAGCCGACGAAGTGTTCATAACCGGAACCAGCAAGGGTCTGTTACCGGTGGTACAAGTGGACGAGCACACCATCGGTGATGGCCGCCCGGGACCGCGGACAAAGCAGTTGATGGAAGAAATGAAAAAACATACCGAAAAAACGAATTGAGGGATGAGTACTCAGGACTCAGGACTGAGTTCTGAGGGTTGAGGCGGGAAACCCGCAACCCATGCCTCCCCATTTTCTTGTTTTTTTGACAGAAACTGAGGTGTGAGGCACGAATAGCTCAACTCAGGAAAAACCCGAGATTGCAATGTGGTCAGCCCTGCGCCCTGGCCCCTCCCTCACCGATCACCACCCAATCCCCGAACAATCCGAACCTGCCGCCAGACCGGACTGTCGCCGACCCGGTCCTCCCCGTCCAACGCCTTTTGAACCCGGTCGAAAACCTGTGCCACCAGCTTCTCCTTGCCGGCGGCCAGCCGCACCAGCCCCTGGAAGAGAAAAAAGGTAAGGAACAGGATCAACACGATGGTCCAAAACGCGTGCAGGAAAAAATTGCTGGACAGGATGTTTCCCGAAAAGAAATTCACGGCCGTCAACCAACCCGCATAGCCCAGAACGCCCAGCACCGGCAGATTGAACAACAATTGCAGCAATCCTGTGCTGAGCCGTCGGCCGGCCCGGGAAAGCACCTCGTCCAAAGCATCGTTCCAAACCCGGTCAAGGTGGCGGCCCACCGATGCCCCCTGACCCGGCGCCTGCTGCGCCTGGCGCACGGACGGAGTAAAACGGGCGCCCACCAGGATCTCGGCGATCTCGGGCCAACAGCGGGCCATGGCGCTGTCGTAGCGCATCAGGGCTGTGGAAGCACCGGTGCCCTGATCGGCGTCCGCCACGGCCTTGGTTGCGTCGGCGTGATGGCGCAGGGCCGACACGGCACCGAACACCTGGCGCACGGGATTGCCGAACCGCAGCATCGCGGCAATCCCGGTACCGAACACCAGAATCCGGGCCCAGATGGCCACCACCCATCCCACCGGCCCCAGCCAGCGCTGGGCCAACTGCTGGTACAGGCGCACATTGATTCCCACGGAAAGGGCGTTTCCGTCCCGTTGAAAGGCTTTCACGGCCTGCCGCATGGCCCCGGCTTCGCAGTCTGCCATACGCAACAGGGCCAAATCCAGGGACTCACCGGCCAGCCGCGCCTCGTCACGCAACTGCTGGTGCACACAGTCCCGGATGTTGCGGGCATTTTCCAGACGCCGGTCCACGGAAAACGCGGCCGAATCGAAGGTGTTCCGGATCAGATCCTGCAACTGGGCGAATTGATCCCGATCATGCCTGGGCGTCGCTTTGGGGTCCCAGGCCGGCTGCCGCAGGTGTCTGCGGGCGGAAATGCACAGAACGGCAGCCGGTTCGACATCCCAGGCAGTACGGATATAATTGTCGAACTCGGGCATGATGATGTCGGTCAGCTCGTCCTCGGCCAGCCGATCGCTCTTGTTGACCACCACCACCAGACTGGCGCCGTCGAACAACCTTACATAGGGTCTCAGAAAATCGGTGTGATCGCGCCGTTTGGGGTTTTCGGCGTCGAATACACAGATCAGCATGTCGGACAGACCAACGGCCTGATGGATGATGGGGATATGATCCTCGCGCCGGGTGCTGTCCGTATCCGGGGTATCGATGAGAATCAGGTTCTCCAGATGGCGGGCGGCGGCGCTGGCCTTGATGCGAAGGTTCCCGGGTCCCAGGGCCTCCTGCAACTGATCGGCGTCGGCGGGTTCCCGGCAAAAGGCCACCACCGTCCGCGTGGTGGGTCGGCCGTGGCCGGATTCAGAAAGGTCGTCCACACCCGACAAGGCGTTGAGCAATGTGGATTTTCCCGACCCGCAAGGCCCCACCAGGGTAATTACCATTTTGCGGTCGAACCGTTCGGCCAGGCGATCCAGCATGACGATGGCCGCTTCACAGGACTTGTTCAAGCCGGCGGCCGGCCGCCACAGCGGCACCTGTGACAGAACCTCGGCCATGTCCTGAATCTCAGCCCTCACGGTTTCCAGTTCCGCCATGGCCCGCAGCCGGATTGGGTTCACATCGTCCATGGTGATGCCTCCGATACCTGTTGGCAAAGGGCCAGATGCCGCGCCAGGGTCTCGATACAACCGGCGGCCGCGTTTTCCACGGCCTGCCCTTTTTGCAGCAGGGCGCCGGTTATTTTTTCCTCGAAAAGCGATTCGATGGCCGCCAGCTTGTGGCTGAGCCAGGTTCCGGCCACGGGCGCCAGAAGGGTTTCCAATTGTTTGCGCTCGGCTTTTTTCATCCCCGTCGTGGCCGGAATGGCCACCAGGGCGTACAGATCGTTGAGACCGAAAAGTCCGGCCAGTTTCACCTTGATGCCCGTCGCGCCGACCGGATCCCCGGTATGCAGCACATAGGTCACCGCAGCGGTGGCCGGAATGATGTTGAGCATGGCCGCAAAGGTCTGCCGGATCTGATCGAAAGCGGTCATGCGGAAACGCTGTTCGCTGACCAAACGGTGCAGTTCGGCGTCCATCTGCCGGTTAAAACCGTCCATGGATTCCCGGCGGGCCAGCATCTCGTCGATGACTGCCGACCAGTTGCCCCCGCGCAGGGCCTCTTGTTCTCCGGTCACAACGGGGTGCACCGGGATCCGGTAGGCAATCTGCCCGGCGCCGGTCGTTCGCCGACGGACAGCCACGGAGGATGCCAGCTTGCTGAACTTATCACCCAGCACATCGGCTGCCGGGCCCGTCCCGGAAAAATGGATCTCGATTTCCGCATCCACCGCCGCCTTGCGTAACCGATTGGCCGCCCGGACCAAATCGGCTTCCATGGTGGCGGCAACGCGATCCTCATCTTTTCTTCGGGGCATTCCATCCCGGCGGCTGCCGATCCATCTGGCCGCACGCATCGCCAGGCGCACCGGGCTTTCCACCACCCGTCCGGTCTTGCGCATGAATTTCACATGGGACGGATCGGTATCCTGCCATATGCGGGAGAAGCGGCGAACCACCGCATCCATGGGAAGATGTGCCAGGGCCTCCTGGACACGTTGCCGCTGAACCGTGCGCAACCCTTGAAGATAGAAGGCCAGATGATCAGCGGATTCTCTGGCTTCCCGCAGAAAACCCCGTCCCTGACGAACCACATCTTCGAAAACAGACCGGTGCAGATCGCCTCTGATCTTGCGGGGATCCATCTGTTTCAGCGCATCCATGAGACCCAGGCAGGTATCGCCCATGGGAAGAATCGTCACGGGTCGCTCTCCGGCGGCCACCCGGTTGTCCTCACCGGCCCGATATACCCCCAATACATGTGAGCCGGCCCGTTCGCCGTATATCTGGCGAGCCACCGTACCGGCATGATCGAGGATCTCGGCATCGCTGAGGGCGGAACAGGCCCGATAGACCAACATGCTGTCACGGGTGCCCACGGCGGTGAGCATGCGGGCAATGAAATCGGTATTGTCCCGGTTGTTATAGTTGGCGTTGGTAAAAATATAGATCAATACATCGGCTGCGCCCAGGGATTGTTCGGCCATTTCGCGGTTCTGGTAGTTGCCGCCGGCACCGGTGTCAAAGTCGGGCGTATCCAGCAGCGCCAGGCAGGCAGGCAGGCCATCGGCATAGTGCAGCAAGGGAGATCCCGTATCGGTGAGCTGGGCCGCCGAGGACAGGGTCTGTGCCGAACAGCCGAAAGGTTCGACCAGTGCATCGGCCACCCCGGCCCGCTCCCGGTGGGCCTCGGCAAGGGCGATCAGGGGCCGTCGATTGATGCCGGCCCGCCCCCCGGCAGGAGAAACGGCTTCGCCCACCAAGGTGTTGAAAAGGGTTGATTTGCCTGAGGATCCGCCCCCGCATATGGCCGCCACGAGGGGGAAGTCAGGCCTCAGACGGGGAATCAGACGGGACTCGATGGCCCGCTGCCAGGCCGCCACGGCCGGCTGCGAGTCCAGGGCCAGCAACCCGGCCAACGACCCGGCAGTCGTTTTCAGGGCATCTAACGCACGGACGGTGCGGTCATCGTATAAAAGGTCCACGTCCCTCCCCATCATTTGTTGATTGCGATTTGCGGTTCACCGTCCCCCGATTCACCTCATTCGATCCCAAAATGCCTTCCCCGCCGCGTTCTGGCGGTTGCCGCCCGGAGGCGGGGGCGGGTTCGAGGGGCCGCTCGACGGCTGACCGCCCCGTAATCGGCGGACGCGCTCGTCCATGGGCGGATGGGTGGAAAACAGGCTTTGCAGGCTCTTGCCGGACAGGGGGTTGACGATGAACATATGCGCCGTAGAGGGATTGGCCGCCATGGGAATACGCCGGGCATAACCGCCGAGTTTTTCCAGGGCCTGTGCCAGTCCTTCGGGGCTGCCGGCAATGCGGGCGCCGGTGGCGTCCGCCAGGTATTCCCGGGAACGGGAAACGGCCATCTGGATGATCATGGCCGCCACAGGAGCGATGATGGACATGGCGATCATGCCGATGGCCCCCATGCCGCCCTGGTCATCATCCCGGTGCACGCCGCCAAACATGGCTGAAAAGCGCGCCATGGAGGCCAGCAGCATGATGGCGCCGGCCATGGTGGCGGCGATGGTACCGATGAGAATATCACGATTTTTCACATGGGCCAGTTCGTGGGCCAGTACCCCCATCACCTCCTGGCGGTTCATGAGATTCATCAGACCCTGGGTGACGGCCACCACGGCATTGTCGGGATTACGGCCGGTGGCGAATGCGTTGGGGGCCTCCTTGGGGATGATGTAGACCCTGGGCATGGGCAATTCGGCCCGGGCCGCCAGCGTTTGCACCATTTTGTACAACTCGGGAGCCTGTTGGGGGGTGGCTTCTTGTGCCCGGTACATTTTGAGAACGATCTTGTCCGAATACCAATAGCTGAAAAAATTCATTCCGGCCGCGAAAATCAGGGCGAGAACCATTCCCTGGTGTCCCCCCAACAGGTTGCCCACGATCATGATGAATACCGTCATCACAGTCAGCAACAACATGGTTTTAATCTGGTTGCCCATCTTTTTTTCTCCTTGATGCATGGTGTATCATTGGGCCAACGGCAAGCGATCACGGGATGTATCGCTTTTAAAACGCCGCTTAAATTATAACACCTATTTGTCCCAAGGCAACCGCGGTATTTCGAATCCGATTCCGATAGCGGTTTCGTCCAAATCCGGTGATTGTCCGGATTTTGCAGATTTCGATTCGGACGTGATAAGTCTTGCCAAATGTCGCGTGACATGCTAGGTTCATTAATTACAATCGTGCAAAGGTTCATGATGAATGGATATAAAGTTCCTCATCATTAAATCATTAACTTATAAGGAGGATTGGATAGATGGCTTACGATGCGGTTAACATGGCAGACTGGCAGATTTCCGAAGAAGCCGAAAAAAACATGCCAACACCGGAAGAATGGGGCGAAAAACTGGGCCTGGCCGCAGGCGAACTGCTCCCCATGGGCCGCTTGGCCAAACTGGATTTTCTCAAGATCATCGATCGCCTTAAAGACAAACCCGACGGCAAGTACATTGAAGTCACCGCCATCACACCGACCCCGCTGGGTGAAGGCAAATCCACCACCTCCTGCGGCCTGATGGAAGGTCTGGGCAAACGCGGCAAAAACGTCGGTGGCGCCCTGCGCCAGCCCTCCGGCGGCCCCACCATGAACGTCAAGGGTACCGCGGCCGGCGGCGGTAACAGCCTGCTGATTCCCATGACCGAATTTTCCCTGGGGCTCACCGGCGACATCAACGACATCATGAACGCCCATAACCTGGCCATGGTGGCAATGACTTCACGCATGCAGCACGAGCGTAACTACAATGACGAGCAGCTCAAACGCCTGACCGGTATGCGCCGCCTCGACATCGATCCCACCCGTGTGGAAATGGGCTGGGTTATCGACTTCTGCGCCCAGGCCCTTCGTAACATCATCATCGGCATCGGCGGCCGCTTCGACGGTTTTACCATGCAGTCCAAATTCGGCATTGCCGTGGGCTCCGAGTGTATGGCCATCCTGGCTGTCATCCGCAACCTGGCCGACCTGAAAGAGCGCCTGAACAACATCACCGTGGCTTTCGACAAATCCGGTAACCCGGTAACCACCGGCGACCTGGAAGTCGGCAATGCCATGGCCGCTTTCATGCGCAACACCATCAACCCGACCATGATGTGCACCGCCGAATATAATCCCTGCCTGGTGCACGCCGGACCGTTCGCCAACATCGCTGTGGGACAAAGTTCCATCATCGCCGACCGCGTCGGCCTGAAACTCTTCGATTACCACGTTACCGAGTCCGGATTCGGCGCCGATATCGGCTTCGAAAAATTCTGGAACGTCAAGAGCCGTTTCTCCGGCCTCAAACCACACGTCTCTGTTCTGACCACCACGGTCCGCGCCCTGAAGATGCACGGCGGCGGCCCCCCAGTCGTGACCGGAAAAGCCCTGCCCGACGCGTACACCAAAGAAAACCTGGAATGGGTGGAAAAGGGCTGCGAGAACATGGTGCACCACATCAACACCATCCGCAAAGCCGGCATCAACCCGGTGGTCTGCATCAACCGCTTCTACACGGATACCGATGCCGAGTGCGCCGTTATCAAACGGGTGGCCGAGGCTGCCGGTGCGCGTTGCGCGGTTTCCAGACACTGGGAGCTGGGTGGCGAGGGTGCTCTGGAATTCGCCGATGCCGTCATCGACGCCTGTGAAGAAGAGAACGACTTCAAATTCCTCTACCCGCTGGAAATGAAGCTGCGTGATCGCGTCGACCTCATCGCCAAGGAAGTCTACGGCGCCGACGGCGTTGCCTGGGATGCCGCAGCCGAGTCCAAGGCCAAGATGCTGGAAAATGATCCCAAGTACGCCGACTTCGCTACCATGATGGTCAAAACCCATGAGAGCCTTAGCCATGATAAAACCATCAAGGGCGCACCCAAGGGCTGGACCCTGCCCATTCGCGACGTGCTGATCTATTCCGGCGCCAAGTTCCTGTGCCCCTGTGCCGGTCCCATCAGCCTGATGCCGGGAACCGGATCCAACCCGGCCTACCGCCGCATTGACGTTGACCCGGTGGACGGCAAGGTTACCGGTCTGTTCTAACGCCACAGACCATCGTTTCACATTCATGGCCCGGGCTTTTGCCCGGGCCTTTTTTTGACAGATGCCCTGGAAATCATAAATTTGTGTAGGAACCTGGGCGTTCTGCAGCCTGATCCGGACCCCTTCCACACCGAGAACCGTGTGACCCTGATCGTCCACCGTCTCCGTATAGATGTCCCAGAGGTAAGGGCGGCCGTCTGATCCGGGGCCAGTGCCACCGCCGGCGGAGCAAAATCGATGGTTACACCCACAGGCAGCGAATCGCGATTGACGAGGCATAAAATCCCTTTTCAAAAGGATCGTACACAAGTGAAGGCAAATACGCTCTTGACACCATTTCTTCTTTGGTGATATTTAGATTAATTTTTGTTGATCCCGGTGCAGAATCTAATTCCTTGCTCCGGTAATTGACCGGGGCTGCAAGCCACAAGGAGGTTGTATGAAGCGGTACGAAACCATTATCATCATCGACCCGGACGCATCGAAGGATATTGAGGCGCCCATTTTCGAACGGGTCGACGAGCTGATCCCCCAGTACGACGGGTTCCTCATCGAAACAGATGACTGGGGCACCAAGAAACTGGCCTATGAAATCAAAAAGAAAAATCGCGGCCACTATGTAAGGTTCGATTTTTGTGGTGACGGGGCATTGATCCAGGAGATGGAACGGTTTTTCCGAATCAACGACAGGGTCATGAAATTCATGACCGTTCTTTTGGATGGCGATGCCGATCTGGAAGCTATCAAGACCGAACTGGCTGAAAAAGAGGCAGCCACACAGGCAGCGGCAGCATCCGAAACGGTGGAGACACCCACCGATGCCGACGCCCCTGCCGAATCCGAAACACCCGCTGTCGAAACCTCAGCGATTGCTGATGCCGCAGCCGCCGAAGACACCCCAACCGCCGATGATAAGAAAGAGGAGTAATCCATGGCTGTCTCAAAACCCCGTCCCCGCAGAAGAAAACGTCGCATCTACCATCGCCGCAAGGTCTGCCGCTTCTGTGCCGACCAAAGCCTGGTGATCGATTACAAAGACCCCAAGGCCTTGAAATATTTCACCACCGAACGCGGAAAGATCATTCCCCGCAGGATCTCCGGGGCCTGTGCCAAGCACCAGCGGGCGTTGACCCACGCCATCAAACGTGCCCGCACCATCGCCCTGTTGCCTTATGTGGGTACATTCGATCTGTAGCAGATAATGCCCGGCCCGGGGGAATGGCGACGATCCGTTCCAGGAGAAATGGATGGCACCACTGCCATATCAAGAAGGAATTTCGAAAGACATCGCCACTGGCGTAATGGCGACCCTTGCCATTTTTGCCATGTCGGTGTTCATGCCCATCGTGGGCTTCCTTTTTTCCATTTTCATTCCCCTGCCGGTCCTGTTTTATCGAACCAAACTGGGGCGGCGCAACGGCCTGCTGGTCCCGGCGGTCGCCATCGCCTTGATGGGCCTGATTTTCGGCAGAATCACCATGGACATGCTCTTTTTTTGCGGTCTCATGGTGCTGGGATTCACCATGAGCGAGATGTTCGAAAAAGCGATTTCCGTGGAGATGACCATCCTGGCCACCTGCGCCGTCGTTTTGGGTGCCGTGCTGATCACCATCGTTTTTTACAGCATGGCCGCCGATACGGGAGTTGTGGCCATGGTAACGGCCTATGTGGCCACGAACCTGGCCTTATCCGTGGAGTTATATAGAGGCATCGGCATGCCTCAGGAAACCATTGACGCCATAACCGGATCGCTGGACCAGATTCAATATGTCATGGTGCGTATTCTGCCTTCGTTGGCCGCCGCCGCAACCCTGTTCGCAGCCTGGACCAATCTGATCGCAGCCCGGCCCATCATGCAGCGCAGCGGGCTGGCCTACCCGGATTTCGGTCGCCTCAACCACTGGCGGGCGCCCGATATGTTGATTTGGGGTGTCATCGCCTGCGGCCTGGTCATGCTTGTCCCCGATACGGACATCCGTTTGTTGGGTATCAATGGATTGGTGGTCCTGTTGACCGTTTACTTCATCCAGGGCATCGCCATTGTTTCCTTCTTTTTCGAAAAAAAGAAGCTCCCACGGACGATCCGCATCGTCTTGTACACCATGATCGCTATTCAGCAGTTTTTTCTGCTGCTGGTCGTTTGTATCGGCCTGTTCGATATGTGGATCGATTTTCGGAAAATCGACACCAAAAAGCAAGAACCGGACCTGCCGGCCTGACCGCCTGCGGGTCTTTTGTGGAGGATAAGAATGAAAGTCATTTTAAAAGAAACCATCAGTTCCTTAGGCATCATCGGAAGTGAAGTCAATGTAGCCAACGGGTATGCCCGCAACTATCTTCTGCCACAGGGCAAAGCCGTACCGGCGACCCCTCAGCAGCGCAAGATCCTCGAACAGGAAAAAGCCAAGTTTGAACTCCAGATCGCCAAAGAAAAAGAGTTTGCCCAGGAGATGGCCAACCGTCTCGAAGCCGTAACGGTAACGATCGCCTCCAAGGTCCACGAACAGGACAAATTGTACGGCTCCGTTTCCGTTCGGGACATCATTGATGCCCTGTTCAAACAGGATGTCGAAGTGGAAAAACGGATGGTCCTGCTTACCGAACCGATCAAGAACGTCGGTACCTTCAAGGTTCCCATCCGGGTCTATGAGGGCGTCAAACCGGAAATTACCGTGGAAGTCGTTCCTGAAGAGGCATGATCTCGAACCACTGGCCGAAAGCGTTTGTACGAACCGTACAAACGCTTTCGGCTGTTTTTCCAATATCGTATCTCTATGCCCGAATCCCCGACAGTGCCCCCTCCAAACCCGGCATTCACCAAACTTCCGCCGCAAAGCATCGAGGCCGAGGAATCGATTCTCAGCGCCATTTTGATCGATAACAGCACGCTTATTGACATCCTTGAAATTCTATCGGCCGAAGATTTTTACAAAACCGCCCACCAGACCATTTTCGGGGCTGTCGAAACCCTCTATGCCAAAAGCGAACCGGTAGACCTGGTCACCTTGAGCAATTTGCTCAGGGAGCAGAATGCCCTGGAAACCGTCGGGGGCGCCGCCTACCTGGCACGCCTGGTGGATACCGTGCCCATGGCGGTAAACGCCCACCATTATGCCCGCATCATCCATGACAAAGCCACCTTGCGGCGCCTGATCGAACGGGCCAACACCATCACCAATCGCTGCTTCGAAGACCGGGGAGAGGTCGAGTCGGTCATCGAGTATGCCCAAAGCGCCATCTTCGAGCTTTCCGAAGGCAAAACCAAACAGGCCTTTTTTCCAATCAGCAAAATCATCGAATCCAACATCGACGCGCTGGAGGAACGTCAGGGAAACCGGTCTCTGGTCTCCGGTGTCACCACGGGGTTTACCAGGCTGGACGCCCTGACCTCGGGTTTTCAGAACTCCGACCTGATTATTCTGGCCGCCAGACCGGCCATGGGCAAAACCGCCTTTGCCCTCAACATAGCCCGCAACGCCGCCATCGAGGGGGACGTACCGGTGGCCTTATTCTCACTGGAAATGTCCAAAGAACAACTTTCCATGCGCATGCTCTGCGCCGAAGCCCGCGTGGATTTATCCCGCATCCGCGGCGGTTTCCTCAACCAAGAGGACTGGAGCCGGATCACCGATGCCGCCGGCCGTCTCTCCGAAGCGCCGATTTTCATTGATGATTCAACGGATATTTCCTCCACCTCCATCCGCACCAAATCCATGCGCATGAAGATGGACAAAGGGCTGGGGCTGATCATCATCGACTATCTCCAACTCATGCGAGGCAACACCAACACCGAACGGCGGGATCTGGAGATTTCGGATATCTCACGTTCATTGAAGCTGCTGGCCAAAGAGCTGAACCTTCCGGTGATCGCCCTGTCCCAGTTAAACCGCAAGCTGGAAGAGCGCAGCGACAAACGGCCCCAGCTATCTGACCTGAGAGAATCCGGGGCATTGGAGCAGGACGCCGACCTGGTGGCCTTCATCTACCGCGACGAAGTCTACAATCGGGATGAGAACAATCCCAACAAGGGTACCGCCGAAATCATCCTGGCCAAGCAACGCAACGGGCCCACCGGTATCGCGTCCCTGGCATTCCTTAAATCCTACACCCGCTTCGAGAATCTGGCCACGGAATGAGATCGGTCTACGGCAGCAGGCTGGGGCTCAAAGCCAGCCAGATCAAGCGACTGGAGAACCTGGGTCACCGGCGGGTTCCGCCCCAGACAATTGTCTCCTACGAGGTGTGCCGGGACCTGTGCCTGCTCTCCCATGAGATCGGTCGCCAGATCGGCCTGCTCATCGACCGCAGCGGAAAAATTGTACTGGTACTGCTGGGCGATGTGGACCGCATTCTTATACCCGATCTGAGAGAATACCGGCTGGCCTCTGATCGGCTGCGCGGCATCCGATGCGTGCACACAACCCTGACCGCCCGGGAACTGACCCAGGACGACCTGACGGACCTGGCCCTTTTGCGATTAGATCTCATGGCTGCCGTCACCATGACCCAGGACGGTGCCGCAGACCGAATCCACTGGGCGCATATCCTGCCCGGAGCCAGCGAAACGGCACCCTACCGAATCATGGAGCCGGTGGCGCCCTTCAAGCCTGAAGTGGGCTGCGCCGACCTGATCCAGGCCCTGGAAAACGAACTGGCCCGCAGAAAAAAACGGGTCTCCCACAGACCGGGAGCCGAACGCGCCCTGCTGGTAAGCGTCTTTTCCGGCCCACGCAAAAAGGCCCTCGATTCGCTGGAAGAACTCATGGAGTTGACCCGCACGGCACAAATCATCGTCCTGGATACAGTCTTACAACAACGCAAAAAGGCCGACCCACGCTTTCTGATGGGCAGCGGTAAACTGGATGAGCTGTCCATTACCGCGCTGCATCGCGGGGCCACCATGCTGATCTTCGACCAGGAACTCAACCCATCCCAGGCACGCTCCATTGCCGATCGCACGGAGATCAAAGTCATTGACCGGACCCAACTGATCCTGGACATTTTCGCCCAGCGTGCCAAAAGCCGGGAAGGCAAGCTGCAAGTTGAGCTGGCCCAACTCAAATACATCCTGCCCCGGCTGGCGACCAAAGACACCGCCATGTCCCGCCTGACCGGCGGGATCGGCGGCCGCGGACCGGGTGAAACCCGGCTGGAAATCAACCGTCGGCGGGCTCGGGATCGTATTCGCCGGCTGGAAAAATCCGTGGCCACGGTACAAAAAAACCGTCACATGCAGCGCAGCCGGCGCAACAAGCGCGGTCTGCCCGTGATCTCCATCATCGGTTACACCAATGCAGGCAAATCCACTCTGCTCAACCAATTGACCCAAAGCCGGGTACTGGCCGAAGACAAACTTTTCGCAACACTGGATCCTTCCAGCCGCCGCCTGCGGTTTCCCCAGGATATCGAAGTGATCATTACCGACACCGTCGGCTTCATCCGCGATCTGCCCAAAGAATTGATGGCCGCTTTCAAAGCCACCCTGGAAGAATTGGAAAACGCCGATGTCCTGTTGCACGTCATCGATATCAGCAACCCACGCCATGCGGCCCAGATCCGGTCGGTGGAAACCATTCTCAACGATTTGAACCTGAGCGCCATCCCCGTCATCCGAGTCCTCAACAAGATGGATCGTATAGATTCGGAGCAGTGCCGCCAGTTGACCCGGCGATTGGACGGCATCGCTGTCAGCGCACTGGAACGACCGTCGCTGAAACCCTTGTCCCGGGCCATGCAGGCGGCCGTCGAGCATCTGAATCTGCGTTTTAACCGATAACGGCCAAAAGCCAATCGCCTATTTTAGATTCGACAATTCGGTTGACAGACAGGGAGAAATATTTGTAAAAAATTTTTCTTATGGATATGCAGCGGATCAAACAAGTGGGCACCGCAGCCGCCCACCGGGGCGGCAAGATTCTTCGGGACCATTTCGGAAAGTTGACGGCCATTAATAAAAAAGGCGTCATCGACCTGGTTACGGAAGCGGATCTGAAATCCGAAGCGGCGATTATCGACACGATTACGGGTACTTTTCCAGACCACGCCATTATCGCCGAAGAAAGCGGCAGCAAAGATGGGGCAAACGGGACCTGGATCATCGATCCGCTGGACGGTACCACCAACTTCGCTCACAATCTGCCGCAGTTTTGTGTTTCCATTGCTTTTGCCTTGGGGGACCGTATTCGTGCCGGATTCGTACTGGCACCCCTGATGGGCGAATGGTTCGTGGCAATTGAAGGCCAGGGTGCCGAACGTAACGGGTCTCCCATCTCTGTTTCCAACACCCCGGATCTGAAAAACAGCCTGCTGGTCACCGGATTTCCCTATGATCATCAAACCATCATAAAACCGCTGATGAAACGCTTCAGCAACTGCCTGGCGGCAACCCAGGGCGTACGGCGGCTGGGATCGGCGGCATTGGACCTGTGCTATGTAGCCTGCGGCCGGTTCGATGGATTCTGGGAACAGCGGCTCAAACCGTGGGATACGGCGGCCGGATACCTGGTGGCCACCGAAGCCGGGGCCCGTATCACGCGCTTTTCGGGAGCGCCCTACACCATTTACAATGACGAAATCGTGAGCACCAACGGCATCATCCACGATGACCTGCTCAAGATACTTGAACAATAGGAATTGCCGATGACAACACAGACAGAAATGAATGTCGTCTTGGATCAATACATGGGATGTTTCGGTGAGTATTGCAAAGAAGATGCCATCTGTAAACGGCATTGCGCTCTGAATCTGCGCTGTGCCATCGAACAGGAACAAAACGAACGTTTTGAAGTGTTTGAAGAGTTGGTGTCGACAGGAGGCATGGTCATAAAAGTCAACTAAAACGTATGGGTCATACTTCAAGTGCCCGGCGACAAAGCAGATGCGGTTTTCCGTAAACGCTTGCAGGGCATCAGTCCATTCCCTTTTCCAACCGTTCCGTTAAATATTCGATTTGTTTCTGAAAGGGACCGTTTTCCTTGACCCCTTGCGCCACGACCTTCAATGCATGCAGCGTCGTGGCATGATATCGGTTGAAGCTTTTTCCAATTATTTCAAGAGAATGGTCCGTATATCGGCGAGACAGGTACATGGCCACCTGCCTGGGTCGTACCACAGCCTGGCGGCGGGATCGGGACGTCAAATCGGCCAGGCTGATGCCGTAATATTTGCAAACCAGACGCTTGATGGAATCCAGCGTGATCCCCTGCCGCAAAGAAACGATATTCTTGACCACACGGCGGGCCAGTTCCAGATCTACCGGGGTCCCCAACAACGATGCCTGGGCGGCGATCCCCACGAATCCGCTTTTTAGCTGCCGCACATCCTCAATCAGTTCCGAAGCCAAATATTGGTAGACTTCTTCCGGAATGTCTGTGCAGCCATTGGCCACCGCCGCCTTTTTCAGGATTCGCAGGCGGGTTTTGTAATCCGGGGCATCGATTTTCGATATCAGCCCGCAACACAGGCGCGATTTGAGTTTGTCGTTCAGTTTGGGTATTTCCGATGGCAGGTATGAACTGGAATAGATGATCTTCTTGTTGGCATTCATCAACGACTCCAGCGTGTTGGCCAGTTCCTCCTGGGTGCCGTTCTTGCCGCTCAGATAATGGACGTCCTCCAGAAGCAACACATCGCAGTTCTGGCGATACTTCTTTTTGAAATGGTGAATGTTGCTGTGCCGATATGAATCGGTCATTTCGTTCATGAAATCTTCGGCGGTGATATAATACACCCGCTCCTTGGGGAACGTCTGCAGAATATGGTGGCCCACGGCCTGGGAGAGATGGCTCTTGCCCAGACCGGTCTTGGAAAGCAGGTACAATGAATTCTGCCCGCCCTGCTGACGCGCGGCCAGGGAGAGGGCGGCGGAATAGGCAAAATCGCTGTTTTTACCGACAACGAATTGATCAAAGGTGAAATCCTTGCGCAACAACCGGCCGCCATTTACCGGAGCATCCATGGCCGGTATTTTCATCTGACGATCCGGCACCGCTTTGGGGGCCGTCGATGCAGCGTGCTTGTCATCAATGACGAGGCGGACATCAATGGGCTTACCGGCCACGTTAAAAAACGCTTCACCAATCAGTCCACTGTAATGATCGCTGATCCGCTTTTTGCTGAACAGGTTGGGACAGGCCAGAATGACGGTATCGTTTTCCTGCTTATACAGTCCGATAGGGTCGATCCACATCCGGTAACTATGCCCGGGAATCTTTTCCCTTAAAAACGATTTCACGGAAGTCCAAAGCTGATCCATTAAAAAAACGCCCTTCAACGGAGATAGGTTAATATCGTCGGATCTCTGTAAATCTTTGATCGAAACTGAAAAAATATGTCGTTTTTGGCAATTAATCCGATATTGTTCAGAATGGTTGTCATCCAATTTGATGACTGGGAAAGATAATTACAGATTTTCCGTTTACGCGTCAATCTGGAAAAAGGCCGGTTTACCATATCATTGAAACGGACCTCATAAACCTTTTTTTTAATAATTATTTCAAAATGTTATAAATCATATAACGAACAACTGCTTCGAAATACAAGGTTTTTTGGTCCCAGACTTTATCCATAAATATTTTAAGCAGATCGGGAGTTATCAACACCCTCCGGACATATTTCCAATCTCCGTTTTTTTTCGTTTTACGAAGATTTTCTTCTATTTTCTATTTTTACCAGTTCTCTGACAACCGCTTCTGAATATGTTCGGCCGGGCCATGGAAATAAATTTACAAATCGGGACGAGCCCAGTATGATGGTTCGACTTCTACCCGTTGCATAAGGGCTATCGTAAAATGAAAACAACCCTGCCCGTTGCGGCCATTACCGTGGGGAAAGCCCCAGCCACCCGCCCGGGAATCACTTCCCACGTGCCGGCCAATCCATCCATGCGGCAGCGCTGCCATCCGATGACGGCCGGCCAGATGACCGGACCTTCCCGGATGGCCGCTCCATGAGCCGGCAGACTGCACCGGACCGCCCCGTGTCCCAAATCAATGCCATCAATATCCAGGGAGCCCGCCATCACAACCTGAAGAATATCAGTTTGACCCTGCCGCGCAACCAATTGGTGGTTATCACCGGTCTGTCCGGATCGGGAAAGTCCACACTGGCCTTCGACACCCTGTATGCAGAGGGCCAGCGCCGCTATGTGGAATCACTGTCCACCTATGCCAGGCAATTTCTGGAGCGCCTGGAAAAACCCGATGTGGACCTGATCGAAGGTCTCTCTCCGGCCATCGCCATCGAACAGAAAACCGCCACCCACAATCCGCGGTCCACCGTTGGGACCGTTACCGAGATCTACGATTTCCTGCGTCTTTTATATGCCCGCACCGGAACGGCCCATTGCTACCAATGCGGCCGGGTGATTGTCTCCCAGACCATTGATGAGATGGTATCCGCGGTGATGCAGCTGCCCGAAGGTTCCCGGCTGCTGATACTGGCGCCGCTGTCAGACCTCATTTCGGACCGATACCAACCGTTGTTGGATCGCCTGCGCAAGGACGGCTTCGCCCGGGTGCGGCTGGACGGAAAAATTGTCGAACTGGACGAGGCCATCAACCATAACCCCAAGACCGTCAACCGCTTGGAAGTCGTGGTGGATCGCCTGATCCTCAAAGCATCCAGCCGTAACCGGCTGGCCGATTCCATGGAGCTGGCCATGGCCAAAGCCGAAGGCCAGGTGCACATTGCCGTTGTGGACAGGCAGATGCACCCTGCCGGTGACCCGCTGAAATTCAGCGAAAAAGCGATCTGCACCCATTGCAGGATCAGCTATCCGGAGTGTTCTCCGGCAAGCTTTTCTTTCAATTCACCCCACGGTGCCTGCCCGCAATGCGACGGCATCGGCACCATCCAGGGCTTTGCCCCCCGGCGCATCGTCCCGAATCCAAAGTTATCCCTGCGCGAGGGTGCGGTGGCTGTCTGGGCACACCGGCACTCCGTGACATTCGGCGAATTTCTCGACGAGCTGACCCGCTTTTACGGTGTGGATATCTATACGCCATACGAACAACTCCCCGAATCCTTTCGGCAGGTTCTCATGTTCGGTTCGGGAGAACAAAAAATACCCTTTTCAAGCAGCCGGCAAAAGGACAAAACCAAAGAACTGCGGTCCTTTGAAGGCATCGTTCCCCAACTGGACCGGCGATATGCCCAAGCACGCACCGCTGCCGAAAAAAACGATCTGAAAGCGTACCTTACCGAATCGACCTGCCACCTTTGTCAGGGCGAACGCCTGCGCCGTGAAAGCCGATACATCCATGTGGGAGGCGCATCCATCGGTGACCTGACGGCACTGCCCATCATAGACGCATGTGCATTCTTCCGCGATCTGCGAACAGACGGCCAGCATGCGCTCATATCCGACAAGATCGTCAGCGAGATTATGGCCCGTTTGACCTTTCTCATGGATGTGGGCCTCTCCTATCTGACCCTGAACCGACCAGCCCATACCCTTTCCGGAGGCGAAAGCCAGCGCATCCGATTGGCCACGCAAATCGGCTCAAAACTGACCGGTGTCCTCTATGTTCTGGATGAACCCAGTATCGGTTTGCATCAGCGAGATAATCAACGCCTGTTGGACACGCTCATGCACATGCGCGACATGGGAAACTCGCTGGTCGTGGTTGAACACGACGAAGAGACCATTCTGGCGGCAGACCAGGTGGTGGATATGGGACCCGGCGCCGGTATTCAAGGTGGCCAGGTGGTATTTCAAGGGACGCCTGCGGCCATGCTCACCGACGACCGCTCGCTGACAGGCAAATATCTTTCCGGCCGCATGGAAATTGCGCTGCCATCGAAACGACGGCCGTTATCCACCGATCAGATTCGTATCACCGGGGCCTGCCACAACAATCTCAAGCATATCGACGCGGTCTTTCCGCTGGGAGGCCTCGTCTGTGTGACCGGCGTATCAGGCTCGGGAAAATCGACCCTGGTCATCGAGACGTTGTATAAGGCCGCACGTCGCCACCTGCAACGCCTCAACATCGAGGCGGGTGCCTATGACCACATCAGCGGCCTGGAGAATATCGACAAGGTCATCGATATCGACCAGTCGCCCATCGGCAAGACGCCGCGCTCCAATCCCGGAACCTATACGGGCTTTTGGACCCCTGTTCGGGATCTGTTCAGCCGCACGCCCGAGGCCCGCGCGCGCGGATACAAACCCGGCCGTTTCAGTTTCAACATCCGCGGGGGACGATGTGAAGCCTGTGAGGGAGACGGCATCATCCGCATCGAAATGCACTTTTTGCCCGATATCTTCGTTCCCTGCGATATCTGCCGGGGCAAACGCTACAATCGCGAAACCCTTGAAATACGATACAAAGGAAAAAACATTGCCGATGTCCTGGAAATGACCGTGAATCATGGACTGGAGATGTTCCGGAACATCGAAGTGATCCGTTCCAAACTCCAGACCCTGGCAGATGTGGGCCTGGGTTATGTGTCCATGGGCCAGTCCGCCACCACGCTTTCCGGCGGAGAAGCCCAGCGCGTCAAACTGGCCCGCGAATTGAGCAAGCGCAGCACGGGGCGCACCCTGTACATTCTCGATGAACCCACAACGGGACTGCATCCAGACGACATCCGCAAACTGTTGTCCGTGTTGGACCGTCTGGTGGATGCAGGCAACACGGTGGTGATCATCGAGCACAACCTGGACGTGATCAAAACCGCCGATCACGTTATCGACATGGGTCCCGAAGGAGGGGAAGCCGGCGGACGTATCGTGGCCACGGGGACACCGGAAGAAATCTGCAAGGTGGCTGAATCGCATACCGGGCGGTATTTGAAGAAGGTGTTGGATAAAGCCCAATAAAAATATTGTTTTCCCCTGGTCGGGGTGACGCCTGCGTTCCCAGGACCGGATGAATTTGCCGACCATGCCGGGCAAAACAAAAAGGGGTGCTGCCACAGCAGCACCCCTTTTTTGTTTTTTAAGCCAATCAGTGTGCGAACAGCCCGGCGATGGCGCCCGCCTGCGGGTGGGCGTAAATCAGGATCAGGGACACGACGAGTGCATAAATACACAAAGACTCGATCATGGCCAGACCGATCAACATGGTCACGGTGACCTTACCGGAAGATTCGGGATTGCGGGCAATACCTTCAACGGCTGACTTGAGACCGAGGCCCTGTGCGATGCCGCAACCGAAGGCGGCGATTGCAATACCAAAACCAGCTGCTGTCACACACGCGATGAAAAACTGCAATGCTTGAGCTTCCATATCTTAGACTACCTCCTTTAAAAGATTGATGAGAATTAGGGCTTCTTCCAGTTAGCCCCAAATAGCCACGGCGCTTCCAGTCGCCGCAACAAAAATCCTGTTTCACAAAACCATCAGTGGGCGTGTTCCATGGCCCCGGAAAAATAGATGATCGACAGCAAGAAGAAAACAAATCCCTGCACAAAGGCCACGAAGATACCCAGGGCCATGATCGGCAACGGTGCGAAAAAGGCACCGGCCAGGCCGAAAAGAATACCGAGGACAATCTCGTGTCCCATCATGTTTCCGAACAAACGGAAAGAGAGGGAGAGGATTCTGGCGGCATGGCCGATGAGTTCAATGATAAAAATTAAAGGCGCCATCCACCACACCGGCCCCATGAAATGCTTGATATAGGCCGCGCCGTGGTATTTGATGCCGATCACATGAGTGAACACCACCACGACGATGGCACACGACAGGGTTGTATTCAGATCGGCGGTAGGCGGAAAAAAACCGGGAATGATGCCGATCAGGTTGCCGACGAAGATATACAGAAAAATGGTGGCGGCCAGCGGGAAGAGCCAGCGACCTTCTTCGCCGACGGTTTCGACCATGAACGATTCGATTCCCGAAATGATCACCTCAATCAGATTCTGTCCCTTGCCGGGAACCATGGAAATGGTCTTGGTGGCCAATGCACCGAAACCGACAAGGATCCCCATGAGAACCCAGGAGTAAAGCACATGCGGATATGTGTGGGCGAAATGCCCCAACCCAATCGCTTCAAAGATCTTCACGAAAAATAGATAGGGATGCTCCATCCTTAAACCGCCTCCTTGAAAAATAATTTTTTAACCTCAAACATGGCGGCCAGGGTAATGCTGGCGACCACGACGGAAAGCCCAATGAACAGACCGATCGGATTCACCACCTGCTGGCGGATCAACAGAAAAATGATCACACCGCTGATGATGAATCGAATGTAATATTTAACCAGAATAATATTGGGGGAAGCCAACTGCCGCGGATGCAGGGCTTTTTTCAGCGTCTTGGCCAGAAGATGAAAATTGACGGTGACGATCAATCCGCCGAAAACCAATCCGAGGGTAAATTTCAGCGGTGAGGCCAGCAACCCGATCAGCGTGATCGACGTCAGAAGAATCCAGTTGGACCGGGTAACGAATGTGAGAATGCGCTGCTGAATATTCACGGTGGCCGATATCGTCCTGCTACGATTCACAGTTTACGGCTTTTTTCAATTGCCAGGCCGATGTTCCGGTATCCGGCAGCGATGCCGAAACCCAGAAAAATGAGCGTCAGCCACGGTGACGTGGAAAAACGCTTGTCCAAATAGACGCCGATCCCGAGTCCGATAAAAACCGAAAGAGATACAGAGAACCCCAGGCTCGAATGAAATGCCAGTGTCCATAACCAGTTACGTGTCTCTTTTTTCATCGGAATCGACCCTTCTCCGACCGCGAAGTATGTCAGATAAGGCCTTGATCGGAATGCATGCCTTTACCACAGTGGGGGTTCCAAGTCAATCTCAAATTACCAGGTCAAGCGACCGGCATCGAAAACCGGACCGTCTATGCAAACATGCCGATAATGGTCGTTGTCGTCTTTCACCTGAACCGCACATCCCAGACAGGCACCCATGCCACAGGCCATCATGGCCTCGATGGACACCTGGCAGGGAATATCGTAGCTTGCGGCAATCCGGGCCACCGCTTTGAGCATTGGCGGCGGACCGCAGGCACAGATCAGATCCAGCCTTCCGTCGGCCGCGGCCTGTTCCAGACGGCGGGTCACCACCCCCTGGCTCCCCATGCTGCCGTCGTCCGTGGAAATATCCAGCACAACGCCCGGCAGATCGAATTCTTCGAGACAGACCAGTTCCTCACGGGTCCGGGCCCCAATGAAAACCACGCAGTGTTCCGGGACGCCCTTTTTGCCCGGCAGACAATGGGCCAGGAATCGGATCGGCGGCACACCGACACCGCCGGCGACGAATGCCGGATACCTGCAGAAATCGGGCATCTCAAAGGCATTGCCCAATGGGCCAATGACGTCCAGACGATCACCTTCACCGCAATCGGACAGGCACCGGGTTCCCTCTCCCACGACTTTGTACAGGATTTCAAAGCCGATCACCCGGCCGCCGTCATCGATCCGCCCCAGTATGGAAAACGGTCTGCGCAGCAACGCCCGGCTGTCTTGCCCCACACGCACCATGACAAACTGCCCCGGTTTGGCCGTATCGAAGCCCGTGCGGCAGGTCAGCCCCATTCGAAAATAGCCGGGTAATGCCTGCCTGTTCCAGGCCACCATGGCCGCTTGTGATATCATTTTGCCCCTCCTGGTTGACACCTATCGTGCAGGCCCGGATTGTTAGCCCATGTGGTTGCTGCGCTGTATGCCGATCAGCGCACCCATACGCCCGGTGACCCGCTCCGACCGGTAGGAATAGAGCAGATGCGTATTGCAGCGTGTACAAAGGTTGCCGAAAAAAATCCGGCCGCTTGTCAAGCCCGCCGAAACCAGTTGTTGACGGTTGATTGCCCAAAAATCGAAATGATGCCGCCCGATGCGAAAAGGCCACCACTTGCGCGGAATCTCCTGATGGTAATTGACGAACTCGGCGCAACAGGGCCCCAGGGAGGGGCCGATGACCGCCGTCATGCCGGACGGACGGCAACCGAAGTCATCGACCATGCGGGCAATCGTGGCTCCGATGATACCGGCCACGCTGCCCCGCCATCCGCAGTGGATATTGGCCACCACCTTACGCCAGGGGTCAACCACCATTACCGCCTGGCAATCCGCCGTCTGGATCACCAGAAAGACGCCGGGGACATTGGTAATCAGCGCATCCACAGCAGGTTCATGGGTCCGGATGGGGCTTTCATCGTCCAGGACCTGGCGGTCGACCACACCGACGGCCGTGCCATGGCACTGCCGGGCATACACATGTCGTCCGCCGGTGAGTCCATAGAACCGATCACGATTGGCGTGTACCGCCGTGGCCATGTCCCCTGCGCCACTGCTCAGGTTGAGGCTTTCGTATGGCGTCCGGCTGGTTCCGCCCAAACGGGAGCTGAATGCATGCACCACCCCCGGCAGCCGGTCCAAGGCGGCGAACCGGAAAAAATATTTGTCATGTTTTTTTATCAGATACAACGCTTGCCCTCAATTCAGCTAAAAGCGAATCGCCTATTTTAGTGCCTTACACCTCGGTTTCTGTCAAAAAAAACAAGAAAATGGGCTGGGGGTACATAGGTTGCCGGTTTCCCGTCTCAGCATTCAGTACTCAGCACTTCGTCCTCTATGGGTTGCGGGTTTCCCGCCTTAGGTTCAACGGCCCGGTAACAAAACAGATACGGTGCCCTGTGAACGCTTACGACGAAAGTGCCCGTGCCAGCGTCAGTACATCCACCCGCCGGGCCCCGGCAGCAATCAAGGCCGCGGCGCAGGCATCTGCCGTGGCGCCGGTGGTCAACACATCGTCCACGATCAGTATACGCCGGTCTTCGATCCGGTCAGCCTGTCTGACAGCAAATGCTTTTTCGAGATTGCGCCGGCGCCGGGACCGGTTCAAACCGGTCTGGGGCGGGGTGGCCCGCGTACGCACCAGCGCCCTGGGCTCGATGGCCACATCTTCCCCGAACTGCCCGGCGGCAATCAACAACCAGGCCTGATTGAATCCGCGTTGTCGAAACCGTGTGCGGTGCATGGGTACCGGCACGATCGCATCCATCGTCCCCGACGCCCAATACCGGCGGTAGGCCGCCTCGAGCAACAGCGCCAGGGGTGCCGCCAATTCGATCCGGGCCTTGAATTTAAGGGCCTGAATGGCGGTTCGTAACGCCCCCTCGTAAATGCCCGCAGCCCGGGCACGGGTATAGGCACCCGGCCGAGCCAAACAAGTACCGCAAAGATGGTCCGCACCGCTGCGGCCGGTAAACACAAGCCCGCAACGGGAACACATCGGAGAGGCCACGGGGGTCCATCGGTGACTGCAGTCGGCACACAAGTGATCGACCATGGCATCGGTCAGCCCGGATTCCCTCCCCATTGCGCCGGTCCCCAATCCCGACTGCCGATCTCCACGCAAAAACAATCTGTCGCAGGAGAGACACCTGGCCGGGAAGAGGGCATCCCGGGCGCAGGCCAGCAGATGTGTACCGACCTGTAGCGCCCTCCTTTTGAGATTCAGCAGGACACCTATATCATCCGGGCGACGATGGCTTCGGCGAACTGGGAGCACTTGACCTCCTCGGCGCCGTCGATCTGACGGGCCAGATCGTAGGTCACCTTCCGGGCCTTGATGGCCGCCTGCACGGCGTCGCGGACAATTGTTCCCGCTTCCTTCCAACCCATGTAGTCGAGCATCATGGCGCCGGAGAGGATCAGCGACCCGGGGTTGACCTTGTCCATCCCGGTGTATTTGGGTGCCGTGCCGTGGGTGGCCTCGAACACGGCGCAATTGTCACCGATGTTGGCGCCCGGTGCCATGCCCAATCCACCGACCTGGGCCGCCAATGCATCGGAGATATAGTCGCCGTTGAGGTTGGGGGTGGCGATCACACCATATTCGGCGGGTCTGAGGAGCACCTGCTGGAAGAGCATATCGGCGATGCGGTCTTTGATCACCACCTTACCCGCAGGCGCCTTGCCACCGTACCGGTCGTAAACCTCGGCCTCACTGATGGTCTGATCGCCAAACTGTTCCCGGGCCACCTCGTATCCCCATTGGGCAAAGGCGCCTTCGGTAAATTTCATGATGTTGCCTTTGTGCATGAGCGTCACGCTGGGACAGCCGTTTTCGATGGCATAGGCAATGGCGCTGGCCACCAGGCGTTTGGTGTTGCCGGGGCTGATGGGCTTGATGCCGATGCCGGCAGCCGGCGGCACATCCACTCCCATATCGGATTTCAGATAGGCGGCCAGCGCTTCAGCCTCCGTCGAACCTGAGGACCATTCGATTCCGGCGTACAGATCTTCGGTGTTTTCACGGAAAACGACCATGTCGATGGCCTCGGGATGTTTCATGGGGCTGGGCACGGTCTCGATGTAGCGCACCGGGCGCACACAGGCGTAAAGATCCAGCTTCTGCCGGATGGCCACGTTGAGGCTGCGGAAGCCTTTACCGATGGGGGTGGTCAACGGACCTTTGATGGCCACGACTTTTTCTTCGATGGTATCCAGCGCTTCCTGGGGCAGATAATTGCCGGTCTGGTGGTACCCCTTCTCTCCCACGGGCAGTTCCAGCCAGTCAATTTTACGGGCGCCGTCATAGGCCGCATCCACTGCTGCATCCAGGACCCGCTGGGTGGCCCACCAGATATCGGGACCAATACCGTCGCCTTCGATGAAAGGGATGATGGGATGATCCGGCACATTGAGATTGCCGTCGGGTTGTTTGACGATTTGTTCTCCGTTTGCCATGGCTCGCTCCTTCTATATGAAATTGGGTCACAGTCACCAACCACTCACTGAGATCGTGGCTTGATGGTTCCCCCTTGAGGGGGGCAACCAAATATCAGTGAACGCTGAACATCGAACGTCCAACTTCGCATTTTGAATAAGGAATCCTGTCGTTTTCGATTTTTTTGTCCCCTTCTTCAGATGGGCTTGCCGATACCCTAAAACTGTATCAGGCCGATGGTTCCACCTGCCGCTGTCGCAGGGCTTCATACAGGGCCACGGCCGTGGCGGTGGAAGCGTTCAACGAGTCCACACGGCCCCGCAACGGTATGGATACCAGATAGTCACATGACTGCCGGACCAGGGGGCGCAGGCCCTTTTCCTCACCGCCAATCACAAGTGCCAGGGCGCCTTTGAAATCAGCCTGGTAAATGGTCCGATCCGCCTCCATGGCCAGTCCCGCTGCCCAGACACCCTTTTTCTTAAGCCAGCCAATGGTCTTGGCCAGATTGGTAACCCGGCACAGCCGGGTGTGTTCCAACGCACCGGCAGAGGCCTTGGAAACGGTGGGGGTTGCACCGGCGGCCCGGTCCTTGGTAATCACCAGCGCATCCGCCCCGGCACAATGAGCCGATCGAACCACGGCCCCCAGATTGTGCGGGTCAACAATACGGTCCAATAATACCAGCAGGCAGTCGCCGCCGACAGCCATGCGTGCGTCGACGATGGCTTCCACGGAATCAATGGGCAAAGGGGAAACCGTGGCCGCAATACCCTGATGCTGGTCACTGCCGGTCAACTGGCGCATCTGCTCGGGCGTCCGGGTCTGCCATGCAATTTGCCGGCGGGATGCCAGTTCAACGATATCCGCCTGGCGGCCGGAGGGTGCGGGGCGGTCCACCATCAGGCCATTGATCCGGCGCCGACCGGCCACAAGCGCCTCTCTCACCGGGTGAATCCCGTATAAGACTTCGCGGCCCGACGGTATCTTTGGCTGGCGGCCCACCTCAAACACGCCCTCTGCCTTTTAGAATGGCCACGAACTGCGCAATGGCCGTTTCCAATACATCATTGACCACTACGTGGCGGTACATGTGCCGTCCGGCAATCTCGGCTTCGGCATTGCGCATGCGGGTTTCGATCACGGCATCACTGTCCTGCCCCCGTGCGATCAACCGCCGATGCAGGTCATCCAGCGAAGGGGCCATGATGAAGATCGTCACCGCATCCGGATAGCGCTCCAGCAGTTGGGCGGCACCCTGAACATCAATGTCCAGCAGCACGTCCCGGCCGGCATCCAGATGTCGCTGAATAAAGTCGGCCGAGGTGCCGTAATAATTGTCATGCACCCGGGCCCATTCCGCCCATTCGCCGTTGTCGATGCCCTGCTTGAAACGGGATTCGGAAACGAAAAAATAGTCGAGGCCATCCCGTTCGCCGTCTCTAGGCGGGCGCGTGGTCGAACTGGTGGAGTAAACCAATTGGGGCAATTGCCGCCGGGCTGCATGACAAAGCGTGGTTTTGCCGGCTCCTGACGGTGCGGATACGACGAACAGACGTCCGTCTGCAACCTCCGGATCAATGTTTGACGTGGATCGCATAAAACTCCCGGTCTGTGTGGCTACCGTTTCGGATGACGAATCCGCGTTAATCGGCGGCGTCACCTTTGCCTTTGAGATCCTGGAATCGCTGTGATACCGTTTCGAACTGAATCGCCGACAGGATCACATGGTTGCTGTCCATAATCACGATGGCACGCGTGCGGCGCCCCTGGGTGGCATCCACCAATTTATTTTCTTTGCGGGCCTCGTCCTTGAGCCGCTTCATGGGCGACGAACCAGGCGAGACAATGGCCACCACCCGATCCGCGACGACCTTGTTACCGAAGCCGACATTGAGCAGTTTTTTTTCCATAAAAGTCGAAAATGTTAGACAGACACGAACGATAACTTTCGCATTTTTTTATGCAACCATGATGGGATCTACTCTACGTTCTGGACCTGCTCCCTGAGCTTCTCCAGTTCCGATTTGACGGCCACGATCACATGGGACATGCTAGCCTTGCCCGCCTTGGACCCCATGGTGTTGAATTCCCGGTTGAATTCCTGAAGCAGAAAATTCAGCGGCCTTCCGGCCGGCGCGGGATCGTCCATCAACATACGGAACTGCTGGATGTGGCTTTTGGCCCGCACCACTTCCTCGGAGATATCGCTGCGGTCTGCCAACAGGGCCGCTTCCTGGACGATGCGAGACTGATCGATGTCGACAATGCCGTTGGTCAGGGAACCGATACGCTCCATCAGTCGTTGGCGGTACATATCCGGCAGTTGGGCTGCCTCCGATTCGATCCGGCCCATCATGGTTTCGATGGTCTCCAGACGCTGACTGAAATCACGGGCCATGTTGTCGCCTTCCACCCGGCGCATGGCGTCCAGACCAGCCAGGGCTTTTTGCAGACAGTCCCGGACATGGGGCCAGACGGCATCCGTATCCGTGGGAATATCCACCGCCTGGATCATACCGCCGGCCCCGAGAATCGTCTCCACCCCGATGGGCGCCTCGATTCCCAGCGCTTCGGTCAGTTGGCTCAGGGCCTGGTGGTAGGCATGGGCACGCGGCAGCTTGACTTCAAACGCGTGCTCTTTTTCCGCGTCATCCTCGATTCGGACCCGGATCTCGACCCTTCCCCGGACGACGCTGTCCCCGATGACGGCCTTGATACGCTCCTCCAAAGGCTCATAACCATGGGTCAATTTCAAAGCCACGTCCAGGTGCCGGTTGTTGTATGTGCGCACCTCTACACAGATGGTGTAAGTTGCCGTCCGGATCTCGGACCGGGCATAGGCGGTCATGCTTTTGATCATGGTTTTCCTTTTGCGAATTGCTAAAAGCTAACGACGAATGGCTCAACTCAGGTTTATGTAGCTTGCCTCCGGCTTTCCCTTCGTAAGCGTTTACAGGTATTGGCTGATTCTACCCCGTTGAACAGGTACTTCCCGTCAGGGTGAAAATTGGCTGTCAGCGATACCGGCGCGAGAACAGGTATCCTCTACCGACCCCTTGAAACTGGACGGGCCGCGCTTCAATTCCAGCATATACCGTTTGCGCACCAACATTAAAAAATCGGTCATGCGGCCGTCGGCATAATCCGGATAGGTCCAGGGCAACACACGGAAGGCCCCTTTCCGGTATATCAGGGTCAGATCCGCATAAATGCCTTTGTCCATGTAGATGCGGTGGGAGAAGTTCTTGCCGCTGGCCAGAACCAATCGTTCGGGCAGCAGATAGCCTGGATCGATATTCACCCGGCGGCTGCCTGACTGCCGATAGTGATCCTCTACCTCGTTGGTCAGGTGCTTGATTCCGGCCAGCTCGGTCTGCTCGACCAATGGTTTAAAAACCAGCATCCGTCTGCTGAGCGGAGCCCCCATCTCCTTTTCGTAATAGCTCGTAAAATCGAAATCCATCCAGGCGCTTGCCAACTCCAACGGTCCCAGCCGCTTCTGTAGCTGCGCGACGATGTCTGCTGCCAAAGAGCGATCCTTGACGAAAAAACCGGTTATCAGCTTGGCGGGTGTCGGGGGCTTGGGCTGGCTCATAGAGCAATGGTTTCTGTCATTTTGTTTTTTCGGTCGCCGGCAGAAACGGCTTCCGATCGTCACTGTTGCGAAGACCGGATTCCAGCGTCTTCGTTCGGCCCAGATCAAGGCGGGCGATCATTTCGACCGCTGGTATACCTGGTGTATGTCGAGGATTGAAATGCGAGCCAATACAAATATGGTTCAGGATTGAATGTTCTATCCGATTTTCATAGCGGTTTGGCTTCCTCAATCAACATAATCGGAATATCGTCCCTGATTTCATACACAAGCCGGCAGGCTTCACAAATCAGTCCGTCCTGACCGGCGTTAAGCCGTATATCCCCCTTGCACTGGGGGCAGGCGAGGATTTCAAGCAGTTCCGGGTTGATGCTCATCTCGACCTCCTGTATCGGATTGGGTGTCAGCGGTCATTTTGCGTGCGATGGCCGTGGTACTGTGCCCCGGCAAGATATCCACCAGTCGGACCTTGCCGCCGTATGATTCGACGACATCCTTGCCCACCACCGCTTCGATACGGTAATCCGCACCTTTTACCAGTATGTCGGGTTTCAGATGGGTGATCAGCTCAAGGGGGGTATCGTCCCCGAAAAAAACCACCATGTCTACATCCTCCAGGGCACTGAGAATGGCGGCCCGATCCCGGCCGGGCAAAATGGGGCGCTGGTCCCCTTTGAGACGCCGGATGGAATCGTCCGTATTCAACCCCACGATCAGTCGATCTCCCAGTTGGCGGGCCTGGTGCAACAAGCTGACGTGGCCGGGATGCAGCAGATCGAAACAGCCGTTGGTGAAAACGATGCGTTGCCCGGTTTGCCGCCAGTGAGCCAAACGGGATATGGCCTCCCGGGTATCGGCGACCTTCCATAAAGCAAAGGCCGATTGATTCTCGGCACTATCCATCAGTACCGGTTCCAGCTCGGCCCAGCGCACCGGCTGGGTCCCCAGTTTGGCGACCACGATCCCGGCGGCGGCATTGGCGACGACGGCCGCATCGCCGTAATTCATCCCGACAGCCACGCACGCCGCCAGGCTGGCGATCACCGTATCGCCGGCGCCGGAAACATCGAAAACCTCCCGGGCCCGGGCGGCGATCATTACCGGTTCCATCGCTTCACCGAACAGGGCCATACCCCGGGGCCCCCGGGTAACCAGCAGCCATTCCAGGTCCAGTCTGGCCCGAAGCGTCTCGGCCGCGGGGATCAGATCTTCCGCAGTCCTGATCGGGGTCCCGGCAGCCAGTTCCAGTTCCGCGGTGTTGGGAGTGATGCAGCTAGCCCCGGTGTATCGCTGCCAGTCCATACCCTTGGGGTCGATGAAGACAGGCAGGGACCGTTTGCGGCAGGCTGCAATCAATGCCTGTGTAAACTTGTCGGATGCGAACATGCCCTTGCCGTAATCGGACAGGATCACGGCATCCACCCGAGGCAAAATCTGTCCGGCGGATGTCAGCAGGCGCCCGGCCGTGGGGCCATTGATGGCACTACCGTCTTCCTCGTCAAGGCGCACCACCTGCTGTTTACTGGCCATGATGCGGGTTTTGGTGATGGTGGGACGCCCGGCATCCTCCAGGCAATCGTTTTCAATTCCCATGGCTTCCAGCATCGCGCGGATTCGGTCGGCGGCGGCATCACGGCCGATCAGGCCGATGATCGTTGTGCGGCATCCCAACCCGGCCAGGTTGGCGGCCACATTGCCGGCCCCGCCCAACTGATAGGTTTTTTCCTTGACCTTGACCACCGGCACCGGCGCCTCTGGAGAAATCCGGCGCACATCGCCCCAACAGTAGCAGTCCAGCATCAGGTCACCGAACACCAGCAATCGGGCCTGTTGCCATCGTTCCTGAAAGCGGCCGTTGACGGTCGGCAGCGTCATGATCATTCGGCCTCCTTGGGCAACAGGCCACGGTCAAGCAGCTTGGCCCAGTAATGCAGGATAAAAATATGCGCCTCCTGAATTCGCGCCGTGCTGCGACTTTTCACCACAATGGCCCGCTCCACCTGACCGGCCAGGGCGCCGCCGTCGTTGCCCAGCAGTCCCATCGTGGAAAGCTTCAAGGATGCAGCCCGAATCGCGGCCCGGATCACGTTTTGGGAATTGCCGGAGGTTGAAATGCCCACCAGCATGTCTCCCGGACGCCCCAGGGCCTCCACCTGACGGGCGAAGACCGCATCGTAGCCGTAATCGTTTCCCACGGCGGTCAAAATAGAGGTATCCGTGGACAGGGCAATCGCCGGGAAGGCACCGCGTTCGATTTCGAAACGGCCGACGATCTCCGCAGCGAAATGCTGGGCATCACCCGCGCTGCCGCCATTTCCGCAGACCAGTATTTTGCCCCCCTCCGCAAGGCAGCTCAACAGCGCCTCTCCTGCCTGACGCAACAATGGCGCCTGTTCCCTGATGCTTTCCAGGCAACGAATATGGTCATCTAACATGGTGTTCAGCATGATTTGCCGACCCTCCAGACCTCCAAATCAGATCAATGGCCAACCAACGTAGCATAGCCGGGACGGATTTACAGCAATATTTGACAAACCTCAAAGCCCTGAAACCAAATTGTTTTGGTATTGGGCGCATTGATCATCAGGATTTATTTGGCACTTGATATGTCCACGTTTGTCATTCGCCAACCGGTGACGCTTCGTAAATGGCTGCGGCCAGCAACGGAATCATGATTTCATGATGGCCGGTGATGGCATAGCCGTTGCCGCCGCACAATACCGGTCTTCGGACCACATTGACGCCGGGCCGATAGTGCTGGATCATGTCGAAATTGGCGGTGGTGAAATCCTTTACCGGAAAACCCAGATTGCGTGCCACAGCCAGGGATTTGAGAAACACCTCGGGCATGATTACGGCACTGCCGAGGTTGAGAACCACCCCACCGCCCCCCAACCGGGCCACCGTGGCGGCGAAAATCCTGAAATCCCTCAGGGAAGCACTGCCGATGGCGGCACCGCTGGCCGAGGGATGCTGATGAACAATATCGGTCCCCATGGCCACATGCAGGGTATAGGGGATGGTCAACTGGTGGGCACGCGCAATCAGGGCCCGCCCCAGATGAGGCGCGTCTTCCTCGATCAGCATGGCCCCCACGGCCTCGCCAAACCCTTCACGGCCGTCGGCGGCACGCTGGGCGGCGGCATTGACCAAGGCCGCCGTGTCCGCGGCCATTCCGAAGGAGCCATCCGCCAGTTGTTCGGCCACATCCTCGGAAGTGTGGCCGAAACGCGCCAGTTCCGTGTCGTGAATGGCTGCCGCGCCGTTGGATGCCAGGTGGGTGATATAGCCGTCCTCGGCCAGCCCGGCCAGCACCGGGGCGCAGCCGGTCTTGATGACGTGGCCGCCGAACATGGCGACGATCGGTTTGCCAACCTGCTTTGCCCTGACAACGTCACGGGCAACGGCCTTCAAGTCCGCAGCCTTGAGCACGGCCGGCAGCCGGTCGAGAAACTCAGAGAAGGCCAGCCCCTTTTTCACGGGCCTGGCTTCCAGGGTTGTCGTCACTTTGGACGGCCGTTTTGCGGCGTGGTATGTCTTGACTGAGGAAATATCGATCTCTTGATGGGGCATGGTTTCCATCCTATAGAGATTACAGTTGGTTGCGTTTTACACTATGGGCTTTTGCCGTACACCTTCTATCTTTGGGGATTGGGTTTTGGGCCAACATATACTTCCGGCTGTCAATTGGCAATGCCTATCCAGGCAGACGGATTTGGAATCGGCACATCGCCCCGGCCCCGGGCATTTACCCGGACATTGCACCTCCGGGGATTGCCTGGACGGTAACCTTTACAAAACCGCTTACATGGACCGGAAAATGGCCATTTCAGGAGGGAAAAATTCCAGAGACAATTCAATCCGCTTGTCGATGCAACCTCTGAAATCGTCCGGATTATGGATATTGGATTTATAATTGTCTTGAGAAAAAGAGAGACATATGGTTCTTTTGTCAATATGGAATTCCTTTTTAAATTTACCCTGGAGGAGCGCCACCGGCAGGTCCTCTCTTTAATCCGCAAAAACAGCGGGCGCCTAATCCTGGCCGCACTCTCCAGTCTGATGATATCAACGGCCACCACAGCCATGGGCTACCTGATCAAACCGGTGATCGACGAAATCTTCGTCAACCGCGATGCCGCCGGTCTGATCATCATGCCCCTGGTGGTTATCTGCGTTTTTCTCATAAACGGTCTGGGCCGCTACGGACAGGAGTATTTCATGAACTACGTGGGCGAAGATATCATCCGTCGCCTGCGCAACCGTCTGTACGACCGCATCCAGGATCTATCCCTGGCCTTTTTCCAGCGGGAACGCACCGGAACGCTCATGTCGCGCATCACCAACGACGTCAACATTCTAAAATCCATGGTGTCCACAGCCGTGACCAGCTCCTTGCGAGACATCGCCACCATCGTGGGCCTGACGGCGGTGATCTTTTACCAGAACTGGCGCATGGCCATCATCGCCTTCTTCATCCTGCCGGTGGCCTTCTGGCCCATTTTTATACTGGGCCGTAAAGTCCGCCGGGTGAGCACCGGCTGTCAGGAGGCCATGGCCGACATGAATGCTTTTTTACATGAAACCTTTGCCGGTAACAAAATCGTCAAGGCCTTCGGTATGGAGGAACACGAAAAAGAACGGTTCTTCGCCCGCACCCAACAGCTTTTCGACCTTGAAATAAAAGGCGTCAAGGTCCGGGCCCTGTCCTCGCCGATCATGGAATTCTTCGGCGGCCTGGGCATCGCCTTCGTCATCTGGTACGGCGGCTCAGAGGTGATTGCCGGCAAGACCACCCCGGGAACCTTCATGAGTTTTCTGGCCTGCGTGCTCTTGCTATACGATCCGGTCAGGAAGCTGAGTCACCTGAACAACACCATCCAGCAAGGCATGGCCGCCGTAGACCGGATCTTCGACATCATCGAAACACGGACCGATATCCACGATCCCGTGGTCAGCCAACCCATTGCCATGACCTCCCATGACCTGCGTTTTGAAGGGGTACGCTTCAGTTACGGAGAAGAAGATATTCTCAAGGGCATCAATTTGACCGTCGAACGCGGCCAGGTCCTGGCACTGGTAGGCATGAGCGGCGGGGGCAAAAGCACCCTGGCCAATCTGGTGCCGCGTTTTTTCGATGTCACCGAAGGCCGCATCCTCATCGACGGCACCGATATCCGCGACTATCGCGTGGCCGATCTGCGCCGCCAGATCGCCATGGTGACCCAGGAACCGATCCTGTTCAATGAAACCGTGCGAGACAACATCACCTACGGCCGCACCGGTGCCACGGACGACCAGATTGTCGCCGCTGCCAAAGCGGCCTTCGCCCACGATTTCATCCTGCGCTTTCCCAACGGGTACGATACGGTTATCGGTGAGTTGGGCGGCCGGCTGTCAGGCGGGGAGAAACAGCGCCTGTGCATTGCCCGGGCCCTGATCAAGGATGCACCGATCCTCATTCTGGACGAAGCCACCTCGTCACTGGACTCAGAAGCCGAAGCCGTGGTCCAGAAAGCCCTGGAGAATCTCATGCGCGGCCGCACAACCCTGGTCATCGCTCACCGGCTCTCCACCATTGCCGGCGCTGATCGCATCGCCGTCATCACCAAAGGGACGGTGGTCGAAGACGGCATCCATACCTCACTGTTAGCCCGTCAGGGCGAATATTTCAAACTTTATCGGAGACAGTTCGGTTCGTACGGCCCGAATGGAGCCCGAAAGCAATGAACAAGCATAAGAGCCCGGGATTCAATAGCGTCGCAATTCCCTGGCCTTGGCGTACTTGAAGAACGACCCGCCGGCATTGAGCAGGGCGATCACCAGACCATCAAGTCCCTCCACAATTCCGAGTTCCAGCAAATAGTTGCGGATGAAGGTCCACGATCCGTGTAACGGCGGTGCCCACCACCCTACCCGCCTGCCATCGGCATAAATCTGCATGGCGGACAGGTTGGAGTAGCGCTGCATTTTTTCAACCAGGTCGGCGTAATTGCGGAAGCTGTGATGGGTGAGGATGGCATCCAGATCCATGACCGGCCCGTCCGCAGCCCAGTGTTCGTGGACCAGGTGCTCGCTGAAACGGCCTCGGGTTCGGTTGACCAGTCGCGTCACCCGGTCGGGCCACCATCCACAGCGGCGGATCCAGCGACCGTGAAAGAAGTTTTTGCGTAGCAGGCTGTAAGCCGCCGCATCGGTCGGCGATTCAGTCACCAACCTGGCGATGTGACCGGCCGTCGCGGCGGGGACTCGCTCGTCGGCATCCAGAATCAATACCCAGTCATGCCGGGCCAGATCCACCGCCATCTGTTTTTGTTGTGAAAACCCCTGCCAGGGACGCGAAACCGCATGGCAACCGCGGGAAGCGGCAATCTCAAGGGTGCGGTCCCGGCTGCGGCTGTCGACGACCACCACCACCTCATCGGCAAAATCGAGTCCATCCAGGCAGACACCGATACGATCCGCCTCGTCTCTGGCCACGATGGCAACGGAAAGGGGGACGATTCGCTCAGGAGCCATGGATTCCCCCCGATTCGAAAACTGGCTGGGAACCAGTTACCTGGGCAATGGACGGTGCATCGGGGTCACCGCCAGAAGTCGAAAGGAACCTTGCCCGACCGCCGGTCCCTCCCCCCGGCAATGGCCATCGGGCGACGATCTTCGGGGACAAACAGAAAAAGGTCAGCACCAACGCCACATACAGTTTTTTTTCACTGGCCCTGGTCGTCAGATCGCTGAACCAGTCCTTGAGGCGTAAAATAATCATCGGAATGGATCGCCTTGTTTAACCGATTGTCGTTTTCAGCCAATCGTTTACGGCTGTTGTCCGCATGCCAGAGGTGGAAACAGACCCCCATGAACGAATGTGTGCGCCGTTTCAATCCCAGTTTGTACAGCCGCACCACCAGCTCCGAATCCTCCCTTCCCCAGCCCTCGAAGGCTTCGTTGAATCCGTTCACGGCCACCAGATCCTCCCGAAATACCCCCAGATTGCAGCTACGGGTTCCGGACAGGCCGGGTGAGACATGTGCCGGCAGCCAGGGCAGACGCATCAGGTGGTGGGCGTTGCCCAGCCGGCCGGTCATCAGATATTTAAGCAGCCGCCATGAGTCGTTGGCCTGCTCCCAGCCGAAGACATCGGCCAGCGCCTCGGTCACCAGAATCCGTTTGCCCTGAAAAAGGCAACCGCTCTTTGCCAGCCGCAGGTGGTCGGCAACAAAATGACGGCCGGGAACACAGTCGCCGTCAAGAAATATCACGTATGCACCGGTGGCACGCCGAATGGCAGCGTTTCTGATCCGGGCTGCCCTAAAGCCCCGGTCCGCGTGCCGGACATGTAACAACGGATAAGGCAAACGGTCGACCAGATCCGTGATGAGTCTCGTCGTTGCTTCGCCCGATCCGTCATCGGCCGCAATCACCTCATCGGCCATACGCGTCTGCCATGCCAGCCCCTTGAGCACCTGCTCCAGCGCATGTGGCCGGTTGTAGGTGGTGACAATGACAGAAACACGGTTCACGAGGCTACACCCGGCTTTCCAATACTGGTTTCAAGGCGGCCAGCACCTGATCCACCGTGATATCGCGCATACAGCGGCACTGATGTGTATCGCACCGGCGTTTGAAGCAGGGGCTGCACGACGGTGCCGTGCGCACCACCGTATGCCCCATGCCATAGGGCCCGGTACGCCAGGGTGCAGTGGGGCCGAACAGGGCCACCACCGGCGTGTCCATGGCTGCGGCCAGATGCATGGGGCCAGTGTCGGTGGTCACCAGCAACGACGTTCGCCGGTAAAGCTCCGCCAGCATGGTCAAGGTGGTGCGCCCTGAAAGATCGACCGCCCGGGTGCGCATCATCTGGCGAATCGCGGCGATGGTTTCGCCATCCGCGGGTCCGCCGGTAAACACCACATCCACCCCGAGTTCGCTCACCAGCCGATCCGCCAATTGCGCAAAACGATCGTTGATCCAAAGTTTGGTCTTCCACAGGGCAACGGGGTTGATCGCCACCAGCGGGCGCGAACGAACAGCGCCCAGGGCGTTCAAAAGGCCATTGACCCGGCGGTGATCCGTTTCGGATATGGGAACATCGTAAACCACGGATGAATGATTGATACCGATGGCCTTGAGCAGCATCAGTCCCCGGGTCAGCGCATGCACCTCCATATCCACCGGCGGTATACGCTCGTTGAGCAGCAGATAGCTGTACTCCTGGTGCTGCATGCCCCTATCGAAACCGACCTTGCGCCGGCCCCGGGCCAGAGCCACCAGCAGACCGCTTTTCAAAAGGGCCTGGAAATCAATGACCAGGTCATAGCGGATGTCGCGTAACTGCCGCCAGAAGTGCTTGATCTCTCCCCAGGCCTGCCGTCGTCCGGGCCCCTTAAGTTCCCTGATCCAGTGTTTGCGCCTGGATACAATCACCCGGTCCAGTGCCCGGTGGCCAATAACCAGATCGGCGGACGCCTCCTCGACAACCCAGGTGATGCGGCTGTCCGGAAAGTGCTCACGCAATGCGTTGAGCGCCGGAAGGGTATGAATCACGTCACCAATGGCGCTTAGTTTGACGATGAGGATATTCATACGAATCCCCTGACGGCATCGAAAACCATGTCTACACCAACCCGACGCATGCAATCCATGTGGCCCAGGGGGCACACCGGCTGCATGCAGGGGCTGCAGTCAACGGGCTCACGCACGATGCGGCTGCGCCGGCTCCAGGGGCTGGTGGTCGTGGAATTGGTCGATCCGAAAATCGCCACCACCGGGGTGTCCAATGCGGCGGCCACATGCATCAGGCCTGAATCATTGGTCACGAAAGCCTGGCAGCGGTCAATCAGGGCCATGGCCTCGCCCAGGCTGGTACGCCCGCTCACATCGATGGCCGGCGCCTGCATGTGTCGCCTGACAGTGCGGCCCAGTTCCCGGTCCGCCGGACCACCGAATATCACCACCGTTGCCCCCAGCTCCCGGTAGAGCCGATCCCCCAGCTGTGCGTAGCGGTCGGGGAACCACTGTTTGGCCGGTCCGAAAGTGGCGCTGGGATTCAGTCCGATGCGCAGCGATCCGCCGCCCGGGTCGTGGGCCGCCAAAATATTTCGAGCCCGGTGACGCTGGTGGGAGCCAAGATGCAATTCCAGGCACCGCCCCCCTCCATGCAGGCCGGCCCCTTTGAGCATTTCCAGGTAGTAACCGGTCTGGTGGATGGACTTGATGGCTGGGGTGCAGCGCACCGCATGGGTCAGCAGCATCCGCCGCCCGTCGGTATCGAACCCGATGCGTCGCGGGATACCGGCCATGAAGGCCAGCAATGCCGCCTCACTGGCGTTTTGCAACAAAAAGGCCGTATCGAAATTATATCGCCGCAGGTCCCTGGCCAGACGGATGCGACCGATCGTGCCCCGGTGCCGGCCCCGGGCGTCGTATGTGATGATCTCGTCCACGTAGGGATTATGGGTGAAAACCGGTGCTACCCATGGCTTGGCAAGCAGTCCGATATGGGCCTTGGGAAAATTGCTGCGGATGGCGCGTACGGCCGGCAGGGTCATCACGGCGTCGCCGATCCAGTTGGTGACGCGTATCAAGATGCGTTTCACGTCCGCACGCACGATCGGTTCAACGAACACGTCGACTCCTCGTCAATTTTCATCAACCCCCGCCCGGCCAGGGGCAGTAAGGTCTGTTTTTCCAGCGCCGATGGACCCAGAACCATTGTTCCGGATGCCGCCGGATGCCATGCTCAATGGCCTTACTATAACTAAGCGTATTGACCTGAAGGTCTTTCGTCTTGTCACCGCTGGCGGCCAGCGGGATTTCCGGTCCCATGACAGCGCGGAAACCGTCGCCTTCACGGTAAAGAAAGGCAGGCAATACCGGACACCGGACCTTACCTGCAATCAGGGCCACCCCATTGCTGGTGCAGGTCCGCCGGCCGAAAAAATCCACCCAAATGCCGTCATACCAGTCAACACTCTGGTCGATCAGGATGACCACGGCCTCCTTGCGTTTGAGTGCCCGCATTACCGGCAGCATGGCATGGCTCGATTTTATAAGGCGGGCACCGAATCGGCTGCGAAGGCCGCCGAAGAACAGATCCAATGGTTTGAAATCCAGCGGCCGATAAACGATATTGGTCTGAATGCCGGCTATTTTAGACACAAACGGCAGGATTTCCCAGTTTCCCAGATGGCCGGTGATGAATACGACCCCACGCCCCTTGGCCAGGGCCGTCCGGTAGTGTTCCAGTCCATCGATGCGGATACATCGGGCGATCTCGTCGACCGGAACGGCAATCGACCGGCCGATTTCGAACAGAATCTGCGCCATGTTGCGGTAGGCGTCTCTGGCCAGGAACCGGCGCTTGCCGGCGTCCAGTTCAGCGCCGAGGGCAAATGCCAGATTGTCCAGGGCGATCTTCCGACGTCTTCGATTCATCCGGAATCCGGCGTCCCCCAGCAGATTGCCCAGTCGCCGGGTCAGCGGCCTGGGAAGACGGCCGAGGCCTTGCATCATACGAAAAATCAACCGGCTCAGGGCCATATCCATTCGTGTGGGCGGTTGCTGTTTTTTCATGATCTCATTTGGGCGAATGAATCAGGCGCCCACCGAAAAAGAGGCCGGTAACGCCCCATGCCTGTCGGTAAACAAACGATCCTGTGTTCCAGGCAGGCAATCAATCCGGATTCACCCTCAGTTTCAAGCGGCCAGATAGGCCACGGCGTTACTAAAAATGCCTATACCGGCACCCACGGTTTCCGACGCTCCCTGCTCCGTCTGGGGACGTTCATGGACCCAGCGCGTCCAGTCCGGATGATTGGTGACATGGTTGTAAGCCTCCGGGTGGGGCATCAGGCCGAACACCCGTCCGCTGGGGTCGCATATACCGGCGATATCCATCAGCGAACCGTTGGGATTGTCCGGGAAAGCGCCACCGGCCGGCCGACCGCCTGCGGTGGCGTATTGCATGGCGATCTGGTGATTGTCGGCCAATTGGTTCAAAATCGCCGGCTGGGTGTAGAACTTGCCCTCGCCGTGGCGCACGGGCAGCTCGATGCCGTCCATGCCCTTGGTGAAAACGCAGGGACTGTCCGGATCGACGATGAGGCGAACCCACTGGTCACGAAAATTGCCGCAATCGTTATAGGTCAGGGCCACGGTCCGTTGGGTGTAATCCCCGTCGATGCCCGGTAAAAGGCCTAGATTGACCAGGGTCTGAAAGCCGTTGCAGATACCGATGACCAGTTTGCCGGCGTCCACGAAATCGAGCAGGGCCTCCCCCAGATGGGTTTTGAGCCGCAGGGCCTGGATGACCCCCGCGCCGTGATCGTCCCCCCAACTGAATCCGCCGCCGAAGGCCAGGATCTGAAAATCTTTCAGGTCCACGTCACCGTCGATCAAGGTATTGATATGCGCCCGCCGGGCCTTGGCACCGGCCAGTTCGAAGGCATAGGCGGTCTCATGATCGCAGTTGAGTCCGAAACCGGTCAAGACCAATACATTCGGTTTGATACTCATATCAGATCTCCAAACGGCCCTTTCCAGGCCGACATGAGGGTGTCCAGGGAAAGGTCAACCAGACGCCGGCCGCCGGTCCCGTCAATCACCAGTTGCCGCGATGCCGCCACCTGCCCCACACAGGCCACAGGAAATCCGGCCATCTCCTGTTCAAAGGCCGCCGCACGGTCTGGCGCCACGGTAACGATGAAGCGACCGGCACTTTCCGAAAAAAGCAGCACGTCGTCCCGCTCAGTACCGTTGGTGGGCACCTTGGAAAGGTCAACGGTCAGTCCCAAATCGCCGCCCATGGCCACCAGCGCCAGATGAACGGCCAAGCCGCCACGATAGACACCGTGACAGGAAGCCGGCAGACCCATTCCGATGACCCTGGCGAGCCGTCGGTAGCAGGCGAAAAAACCGTTGGGATCGACCACGGGGACGTGCATCCCCACGTGCCCCAGGTGTTCGTAGTACTCCGATGCCCCCAATTCGTTGCGCGTGGCACCGATCACATAGAGCCGGTCATCGGACGCCTTGGCATCCATGGTCAAGCAGCGGGTCACGTCGTCGACCACGCCGCAGGTCGAAAATTGCAGGGTCTCCAGGGCGCTGATCTTGTGGGTTTCACCATAGCGTCCGGGCAAATGGCCGTCTACATACATGCTGTCCTTACCGGACAGCAAGGGGATGCCGTAAGCGTTGCACATGGCTTTGAGGGCCTGGCAGGACCGCACCAGTTGGGCGGCCTTGTGCTCGCCGTCGGGATTTTTGATGGGATCGTGCTGGATATTGGGCCAGCAAAAATTGTCCACCCCCCCCAGATGATCCGGATTGCCGCCCACGGCAATGGCCCGGCGGACCGCTTCGTCGATGGTACAAGTGGTCATGTGGTAGGCGTCGATGGCCGAATACATGGGAATCAGCGCCTGGGAGAAGACCAGCCCCTTGTTGGAAGTGAGTACCGGGCGGATCACAGCGGCATCGGAGGGCAGGTCCCTGCCGGCGCCTACCAGGGGTTTGATCACGCTGGTGCCCTGGACCTCATGGTCGTACTGGCGGCAGATCCATTCCTTGGAACTGATATTGGGGCGGCCGAGCATGTCCACGATGAGTGCGGACATATTTTGCGGCGGTCCCAGCACCGGTTCGCTCAAACCGCGCAGGGCCGGTGGCTGCCATACCGCATCGAATTCCCATTGGGGAAAGGCCGATGTGAGCAGATCCAGATCCACGTACGCGCAGGTCGCTCCGTCGTAGGTGATGTGGAGCTTGCCCGTGTCCGTGTATGTGCCGATCACGGTGCTCTCCACCGCGTGCAGGCGGCTCAGGGCCATAAACCGTTCCAGATGAATCGGATCGATGACCACGGTCATGCGCTCCTGGGATTCGGATATCCAGATTTCCCACTGGTCCAGGCCGTCGTATTTCAAGGGGACCTTTTCCAGCTGGATGTCGCAGCCGTTGGAAAACCGGGCACTCTCACCGATGGACGAGGAGAGGCCCCCACCGCCGTTGTCGGTGATGAAACGGATCAACCCCGCGTCGCGGGCCTCCAGCAGAAAATCCTGCATTTTCTTCTGGGTGTAGGGGTCGCCAATCTGGACGTGACCGGCCGGAGTGTTGGCCGAAAACGTGGCCGAGGAAGCCGTCACGCCATGAATGCCGTCCTTGCCCACGCGGCCGCCGCACATCACGGCCAGGTCGCCGGGCAAAATGGTCTTCTGGTCGGACGGCTCGCCGCCGATTTGGGAGGGCATGATGCCCAGGGCCGTGACGAACACCAAGCACTTGCCCAGGTAGCCCGGATGGAACATTACCTGACCAAAGGGCGTGGGGATACCGCTTTTGTTACCGCCGTCACGCACGCCCTCAATCACCCCGTCCAGCAGACGCCGGGGATGCAGCCTGGGCTTCAGATCACCGTCGTAATCCCGCGGTCCCACGCAGTAGCCATAGCTGCCCATGATCAACCGGGAGCCCTTGCCCGTGCCCATGGGGTCACGGTAGATGCCGACGATGCCGGTGATGGCCCCGCCGTAAGCCTCCATGTTGGATGGTGAGTTGTGGGTCTCGCCGGTGATCACGTAGTTGTTGTCTTCGTCGAAACGGCCCACGCCGGCATTGTCCCACAACACGGACACCACCCAGGGTTTCTTGTCCTTCAGCGCCAGCGTGGGATTTTGGATATAGGTCTTGAACAGGCTGTCGATGGTTTCCGACTGGCCGCTGCCCAGGTCCCGATAGTGAAAACGTCCACCAAAGGTGTTGTGATTGCAATGGTCGCTGCGTGCCTGGGAAATATACTCCAGTTCCAGATCCGTGGGATCGGATAACCCCACTTGACTGCGCTGCGCTTGAACCTCCGGTCTCAAAAAATAGGAACGGATGACCGGGATGTCGGCCGGATTGAGGGAGAGGTTGCGTGCATCGCTGAGCCGCGCCAGGGTTTCGTCGCTGTCAATGGCCAGTGTGGCCACCTCGGGCCGGTGGTCGAGGATCACCCTGGGAATGACGTTGCCGATGCCCACGGCCGGATCCCACCCGTCCCGGTCGTACACGGCCCATTGCTGGATGATGTCATTGGCCAGCAGTTCGGCGGCGATGGCTTCGGCATCCTGTCTGCCGATACCGCTCCCCTTCAGGCAATAACGCCTGGATGTATAGATAGCCTCGCTTTCTTTGAGTTCCATACCCAGAACGTCCTGAATGGCTTCCACGGCCGTGGCGCCGGGATTGTCCCGCACCCCGGGCCTGAATCCCACCCAGATAATCCAGTCGAAATCCACCGCCAGGGGGGTAAGGGAGGAGACCTGGGTCACCGGATTGGTGAAGATCTGCGTGCGGGCCGTCTCCAGCTGATCCTCGCTCAGCTCGGCGTCGATGGTCACGATGTGAACCGATCGCACCCGATCCAGGTCGATGCCGAAGTAATCCCGGGCTTTGCGCCGCAGGCCCTCGCCCTCGGCATCCAAAAGCTGATCCTTCAATGTGATTTCGATTCGATGCGCCATGGGTTCCCTGATCAATTTTGAATTTTGAGTGTTGAGTTTTGAATTATTTTATGTTTTCGTTTTTATAATCAAAAACATACCTTCATTCAAAATTAAAAATTCATCATTCATAATCGCATTTTTCAACTCGAAAAAATGCGCGATATATCATTGTAAAACACAAAAACCATCAACATGATCAAGATAAAGATGCCGGCCTGCTGGGCCATCTCGCGCATGCGCGTGTTCAGCGGCCGGCGCATGATCGCTTCGATGAAAAAAAACAGCAGATGGCCGCCGTCGAGCACGGGGATGGGCAGAAAATTGATGACCGCCAGATTGATGCTCAACCAGGCGATGAAAAAGATCAGGTGGGTCAACCCCTCCTCGGCCTGCTGCCCGGCCATTTCGGCGATCATGATCGGTCCGCCCAATGTCTTGGTGGACACCGTACCCTTGATCAGCTTACCGATACTCAGAACCATCAGACGCGAAATTTGATAGGTCTGGGCAATGCTCTCGGCCACCGCCTGAAAAAAACCGCGCTTGATGGTGATGCGATCGGCATCGGGGATGGTGACGCCGGGCGTGGAAATACCGATGCGATAACTCTCGACTTGCTCGCCAAGCAGATTTTCCTCACTGAACCGAATCGGAACGATTTCCACATTGATCACGCTGCCGGCGCGGTCGAGACGAACGTGCAACGGTGCTCCTTTGCTGCCGGAGATAAGGGTCGTCATCGTGCGCCAGGAGTCCACGGGCTGGTCATTGATGGCAACGATGCGGTCGCCTTTGCGCACCCCCATCGCTTTGGCGGGATACCCGTCGGCGACCTCGCCCACGATGGCCGCCAGTGGTGCCAGACCGGAACAGCCCACATCGTAATAGGGCAGGTCATCGCCCAAAATATCCTTGGTCACTTTGGCCTGGGGTTCGATGGTGAAATCGATCACCTCCCCATCGCGTACCACGGAGAAATGTAAGCGGCTGCCCTTCGCCTCGGCCACCAGCTTGTCGATGTCACCCCAGGCGGTTACCGGCCGGCCGTCGATGGCGGTAATCCGGTCCCCGGTCTGGAGGCCTGCAATGGCGGCCGGGCCGCCCGTCTCCACATGACGCACCACCGGTCGAATATCCTCTGTACCGACGAAAACAAAAAATCCGGTGTATATCATCACGGCCAGCAACAGATTGAAAAAAGGGCCGGCGGCCACAATCAAAATTCGTTTGAAAACATGCTTGTGGGTAAAGGATAGGGGAAGCAGCTCCGGGTCCAGCTCGGCGTCGGGCTCGTCGCCCACCATTTTGACGTATCCGCCCAAGGGAATGGCAGAGATACGGTAGTCGGTGATTCCCACGGTTTTGCCGATCAGGCGCGGGCCAAAGCCCAAAGAGAACTTTTCGACGCCCACGCCGCAAAGCCGGGCAACCAGGAAATGGCCCAGTTCGTGAAAAAAGATGAGAACACCCAAAACGACGATGAATGCAATGATAATGGTGGTCATAAGCGCTTTGTTATTGCTCCTGCCGACGGATCAGTTCCCGGGCCCGCTGTCTGGCCCAGTGGTCCGCAGCGACGATGTTTTCGAGGTCGATACCCGGATGACCGGGATATTCGCTCAGGGTTTGTTCGATGACCGCATGAATGCCGGAAAACGGCAGTCGCCGCTGTAAAAATTTCTCCACGGCGATCTCGTTGGCCGCATTGAGCACGGCCGGCTGACACCCACCGGCTCGGCCGGCCGCATACGCCAGGGCCAGGCAGGGAAACCGCTTGAGGTCCGGGTCTTCGAATGTCAATTGGCCCAGGGCGGCAAAATCGGGTGCCGGCAGATCCAGGGGCAGCCGCTGGGGGTGGGAGAGGCCGTAGGCAATGGCTCCTTTCATATCCGGCACACCCATCTGGGCCATGACGGCGCCGTCTTCGTATACGACCATGGAATGGACAATGCTCTGGGGATGGACCACCACCTTGATGCGGTCATATTCCACGGCAAACAACCAGCGGGCCTCAATGACTTCCAGACCCTTGTTCATCAGGGTCGCCGAATCAATGCTGATCTTGTTTCCCATGGACCAGTTGGGATGGTTCAGGGCATCTTCCGGGGTAATGGCATCAAAGGTCCCTGCCGGCCGTTTGCGAAAAGGCCCTCCCGAAGCGGTCAACAAAATTTCCCGCACGCCGTTGCCCCGATGGCCGGCCAGACTCTGAAAAATGGCACTGTGTTCGCTGTCCACCGGCATCAGGTTGACACCGCGTTTGGCAACCCGGTCCATCACCAGGTCACCGGCCATGACCAGGGTCTCCTTGTTGGCCAGGGCAATATCCTTACCAGCGTCGATGGCCGCCAGGGTCGGAACCAGTCCGGCGGCCCCCACCATGGCGCTGAGCACCATGTCGGCCCCTGAACGGGCAGCGGCTTCGACATAACCATCCACGCCGAAAACGATCTTTACTTTGATGGCGGGCGGCAGCAGATCCTTCAAACGACGGGCATGATCGTCATCGGCCACAGCGGCCACACGTGGTCCGAACTGCACGATCTGTCGGGCCAAAAGGTCGATATTGGTATGGGCACACAGCGCACAGACCGCAAACCGATCCGGAAAACGGCCAACGATCTCCAGTGCGTTGGCGCCAATGGAACCGGTAGCGCCCAGTATGGATACGGTTTTCATGCTCGTTCGGCCTCAATCGCATAAATGGCAATCATGATCCGTGCCCGTCCAGAAATGTGAATGGGCACGCTTAGAATATAGTGATTTTAAACAGATAGGCAAGCGGGGCGGCAAACAGCAGCGCATCCAGCCGGTCGAGCAAACCACCGTGTCCGGGAAGCAGGATTCCTGAGTCCTTGATGCCCGCCGAACGCTTGAACTCGGAGGCAAACAGATCACCGAGCTGGCCGCCGACGCCGACCACCAGAGCGAAAATAATACACGGGCCTGCATTCAGCGTGGGCAGCAACAGCATTTTGAGCACCAGGGCCACCAGGGTATTGGCGGCCAATCCGCCAAGACTGCCTTCAATGGTTTTTTGGGGACTCACCCAGGGGCACAATTTGTGACGCCCCAGATAGGTGCCCGTATAAAAGGCCCCGATATCACCGGCGAAGACAGTACACAAAATCCACATGATCCACTGAAGGCCTTTGGGATCGGCGCGAATGGTGACCAGAAAAGCCAGCGGAACGGTGATATAAGCCAGCCCCAGTACCTGTTTGGCGACCAGATAAGGGGCCTGGGTGTCATCTTTGAACAGGGGCAGGGTCAGAGCGGATACGAGGATCAGGTCCACCGCGATGATTAACGGGACCGCGGCCAGATTGCCGGTGAAAGCCAGCCAGACGATCAGCGGTGCCAGACCGACGCCCACCAGGGGAATGAGTCGGGCCGCCAGATTGCCGCCGGTGGTGAAAACCGCCTGGTTATATTCGTACAAGGTGAGCACGGCCGCGGCGGCCACCAGCAGATAAAAGGGCGGGCCGCCGGCGGCGGCCACAACAACAAGAATGGGAAAGGCGATGAGACCGGTGATCCAGCGTTTTCGATGCATGGGATTCCTTTAGGGAATGGCTCCAAACCGCCGTTCCCGGCCCTGATATTCCTTGAGAATGCGGATGAATTCGTCCTCGTCGAAATCGGGCCAGAGCGTCGGGGTGAAAACCAGCTCGGCGTAAGCGATCTGCCAGAGCAGGAAATTACTGATACGCTGCTCGCCGCTGGTGCGAATCAACAGATCCGGATCCGGCAGGTCATGGGTATACAGGTGCTGGTCCACGACCTCGGGGGTTACCGCAGCCGGGTCGAGCTGCCCTTTTTGAACGGCCACGGCAACCTGCCGGACCATATCCACGATCTCCGTACGGGCACCATAACTCAGGGCCAGGTTGAGAACCATCTTGGTGTTGCCGGCGGTATCCGCCATGATGGCATCCAATTGTTCCCGAACCGCATCGGGCAAACGATGAATCTGGCCGATTACGTTGAGACGGATCTGATTGTCCACAAGGGTCCGGTGTTCCGAGGTAAGAAAACGGCCCAGAAGCCGCATGAGACCCGAGATTTCAGGTTTGGGGCGCTTCCAGTTTTCGGTGGAAAAGGCGTAGAGGGTCAAAACGGGCAGTTCCAGTTTACGGGCGGTGCGAACGATCTTACGCACCGCCTCGGCCCCTTTTTCGTGCCCGTTGATGCGATTGAGCAGGCGTTTTTTGGCCCACCGGCCATTGCCGTCCATGATGATGGCAACATGTCTGGGCATCCGGCTCAGGTCGAGTTCAATCCGTGCCGACGGGGATGAACTAGAATTCAAGGATCTCTTTCTCTTTGTCTTTATAGATCTCGTCGATCTGGGCAATGAATTCGTCCGTAATTTTCTGGACGCTGTCCTGGGCCTTGAACGCATCGTCTTCGGAGATCTCGCCCTCCTTCTTGAAGCCCTTGAGCAGTTCGTTGGAATCCCTCCGGATATTGCGGGCGGCGATCTTGTGCTCTTCGCACATCTTGCTGACCACCTTGACCAGTTCCTTGCGCCGCTCCTCGGTCAGCGGCGGGATGGAAATGCGGATGAGCTTGCCGTCGCTGGACGGGGTCAACCCGAGATCGGATTTCAAAATGGCCTTTTCGATCTCTTTGATGCCGGACACGTCCCAGGGCTGGATGACGATCAACCGGCTTTCGGGAACCGACAGCGATGCCATTTGATTCAGCGGCGTCTGCGTACCATAGTAATCCACACGGATCCCGTCCAGCAGGGACAAAGATGCCCGGCCGGTGCGAACCCGCTTGAGTTCGTTTTCCAGAGCGACGATGGTCTTGCCCATCCGGTCCCTGGTTTCCTCGAGTGTTTCGTCGATCATGATGATAGTACCTCGTAAAACGGGATTCGTTCGTGCCCATCCATAAAAGGAGGGTCAGCCGGCAATGGTCGTGCCCACGTCTTCGCCGCTGACCACCTTCTTGATATTGCCCTTTTCTTTGAGATTGAATACCATCAGTGGCAACTGGTTGTCCATGGCCAGAGAAATGGCGGTCATGTCCATGACCTTAAGCTGCCGTTCGAGCACCTCCATATAGCTGATGGTCTTGATGAATCGGGCATCGGCATTGCGTTCCGGATCGGAATCGTACAAGCCGTTGACCTTGGTGGCTTTGAGCAGAATTTCGGCGTGAATTTCCTTGGCTCGCAAAACGGCCGCCGTATCGGTGGTAAAATAGGGATTCCCCGATCCCGCGGCAAAAATGACCACCCGCCCCTTTTCCAGATGGCGCAAGGCCCGGCGCAGAATATACGGCTCGGCCACCTCGTGCATGGAGATGGCCGTTTGTACGCGGGTCTGGATGCCTTTCTTTTCCAGGGCATCCTGGAGGGCCAGGCTGTTGAGTACCGTGGCCAGCATCCCCATGTGATCGGCCGATGTGCGTTCCATCCCGAAGGAACTGGCGGCCACACCGCGGAAGATATTGCCGCCACCGACCACGATGGCCAGTTGCACGTCCATTTCCACGATGTCCCGCACCTCTTCGGCGACAAAGGCCAGCATGTTGGGGCAGATGCCGAAGCCCTGATCTCCCATCAGGGCTTCACCACTCAACTTGAGCAAAATGCGTTTGAATCGGTTCGCCACGGTTATTCCGCCCCAATCTGGAATCGGGCAAACCGCTTGATGGTGATCTTCTCACCGGTCTTGGCGATGACCTCGTTGAGGTAGTCCGCCACGGTTTTGTCCGGCTCTTTGACATACTGCTGGTTCATCAGGCAGCTTTCCTTGAAAAATTTGTTCAGCTTGCCTTCGGCGATTTTTTCGACCATATTTTCGGGTTTGCCCATCTCCAAGACCTGGGCTTTGTAAATCTCGCGCTCACGGTCGACCACTTCGGCCGGCACATCTTCGGGTACGATCCCCACCGGGTTGGTGGCGGCGACGTGCATGGCGATATTCCTGGCGAAATCCTTGAAATCATCGGTCTTGGCGACGAAGTCAGTCTCGCAGTTGATTTCCACCAGTACGCCGATCTTACCGCCCATGTGAATGTAAGACTGAACGGTGCCCTCGGAGGTGGCCCGCCCTGCACGCTTGGCGGCCGTGGCAATCCCCTTTTTCCTCAGAAAATCGACGGCTTTTTCCAAATCGCCGTCGCATTCCGCAAGGGCGGCTTTGCAATCCATCATACCGGCTCCGGATTTCTCCCGAAGTTCTTTTACCATTGCTGCACTGATTGTTGCCATATGAATTATTCTCCCGTCGGTTCTGCGTCTGCAGTTTTTTCTTCAGAGGCTGTTGCGTCTGCTTGTGCTTCGCCTTCTACAGAAGCGCCTTTGCGGATGATCTCCACCACCGGTCCGTCGGTACCGTCGGAAATCACTTTGCGTTCACCAGGCTTCAGATCAGCCGCAGCGGTTTCCAGTTCAGAAGGTTCTTCTCCCTTATCGACTTCGGCCTGCTGGCGAGCCTTGAAGCGGTCCCGGCCCTCGATACAGGCATCGGCCATCTTGGAGACGATCAAACGGATGGCGCGGATGGCATCATCGTTGCCGGGGATGACATGATCAATCTCATCGGGGTTGCAGTTGGTGTCCACAACGGCAACGATGGGAATTCCCAGACGGCGCCCTTCACGGACGGCGATGGCTTCGTTGCGGGGATCAATGACCACCATCGCACCGGGCAGCTTGGTCATGGTGCGGATACCGCCCAAGGTGCTGTCCAGTTTGGCCCGCTCCTTGCCCAGCTTCAGGCGCTCTTTTTTGGGAAAAAGTTCGATGGAGCCGTCATTTTCGATGGTATTCAGGTGGTTGAGCCGATCGACACTCTTTTTGACCGTCTGAAAGTTGGTCAGCATGCCGCCCAGCCAGCGGTTATGCACATAAAACATCTCGGCGCGGTTGGCCTCTTCGTAAATCGATTCGCGGGCCTGTTTCTTGGTTCCCACGAAAAGGACTTTTTTTCCGGCGGCGGCCGTATCCGCGATGAAATCGTATGCGTCGCGGAACATGCGCACGGTTTTCTGCAGGTCAATGATGTAGATGCCGTTTCTGGCCCCGAAGATATATGGTTTCATCTTGGGGTTCCAGCGTTTGGTCTGGTGACCGAAATGGACACCGGCTTCCAGCAGTTCCTTCATTGTAACGTAAGCCATTTTTTTCTCCTTACCCTTTGGTTTTTCCTTCGTCCGCTTCTGCCCTGAATCCGACTTTCGTGGAAAGCACCGGGATCAGGTCCACGGACGTGCGGTTTAAAAAACGAGTTTAAGTAACAATTTTTTTTTCTGGCCGCAAGGATTTTTTAGCTGAATGCTCAACGCTGAAAGATTTAGGAATCACCGACCACCCGTCGAGCGGGTGGTTTGATGAAGCCCCCTTGAAGGGGGCCTGTAAGCCAGGCAATAAACGTCGAACGTCCAACTTCGATTTTTGAGTTTTCAACTTTCAACCATCAGCTCTTTTTCATGATCGCCACCCGGTCAAGCCCAGCATAATCCCTGACAATCCGCACCGGCGTATAATGGCCGATCCGCTTTGCCGCCGCCTGTACATCCGCGGCCTGATCATACCCCATCTCCAGGGCCAGGGTGCCGCCGTCGGCCAGGTAGCGGTGGGCGAATTCCAGGATGCGCATCAGGCAGGCCAGTCCGTCGGAGCTGCCGTCCAGGGCGGCCTGGGGCTCAAATCGCCGAATTTCCGGTTGCAGGGTCTGCATATCCGGACTACGAATATAAGGCGGATTGGAAACGATCAGGTCAAACCTTTTTCGACCGGGCGCCAGGGGCGCGTCCCAGTCGCCGGAAAACCAGTCGATGCAGCCATCGACCCCATGTCGGCGCGCATTGTGCCGGGCCAGGCGCAGGGCCTCCGGAGAACGATCCATGGCCAGGTATCGATGGCAGTCGTGTTCATGGGCCAGGGCGATCACGATGGCACCGGATCCGGTGCCCAGATCCAGCACACGTACGGGGGCATCACAGGGATTGTCCAGCAGGGGCAGCACGGCTTCCACCAGGCATTCGGTCTCCGGCCGGGGAATCAGCACCGCCGGGGTCACCGACAGCTCCAGGGACCAGAATTCACGCGTGCCAGTGATATAGGCCACCGGCTCGCGGTCCACGCGCCGCCGGATCATGGTCTTGAAACGCTTCAGTTCGTCTTCGCACAGGGGCTGGTCATGATTCAGATACAGGTCGATACGCCGCTGGCCCAGGGCATGGGCCAGCAGGATTTCCGCATCGGTGCGGGCATTGTCGATGCCATGATCGTTGAAATAGCCGGTGGTCCACCGGATCAACGCCATGGGGGTCCACGGTGGGGCATTATGCGCCGGCGTCTTCGGCATTCTGGAGGGCCTGGCTCTGATGATGGGTGATCAGCGGCTCGACGACCTCATCCACATCGCCCTGGAGGATGGCTTCCAGCTTGTACAGGGTCAAGCCGATGCGGTGGTCGGTCACCCGGCCCTGGGGAAAGTTGTAGGTACGGATGCGCTCGCTTCGGTCACCGCTGCCCACTTGGCTTTTGCGATTCTGGGAGCGTTCTTCGTTTTGTTCGCGGACCATTTGGTCGAGCAGTCTTGAACGCAGCACCTTCATGGCCTTGGCCTTGTTCTTATGCTGGGATTTTTCATCCTGGCAAGTGACCACCAGGCCGGTGGGCAGATGGGTGAGGCGTACCGCCGAATCGGTGGTATTGACCGATTGGCCGCCGGGGCCCGAGGAACGGTACACATCCACCTTGAGCTCGTTGGCATCAATATTGACTTCGATCTCCTCGGCTTCGGGCAGTACGGCTACGGTCACAGCAGATGTGTGAATACGGCCCTGGGTCTCGGTGGTGGGCACCCGCTGCACCCGGTGGGTACCGCTTTCGAACTTCAGGCGGCTGTATGCCCCTTTACCGTTGACGTTGGCAATGATTTCCTTGAGCCCGCCCACGCCCGTGGTGTGGTGGTCCATGACCTCCACCTTCCACCCCCGGGAATCGGCATAGCGCTGATACATCTTGAACAGGTCTCCGGCAAACAGGCCAGCTTCGTCTCCGCCGGTCCCGGCCCGGATTTCCAGGATAACATTTTTGTCATCCAGCGGATCCCTGGGGATCAAAAGGATTTTCAGTTCTCCCTGGAGCCGTTCCTTATCCTGTTCCAGACGCGCCACCTCCTCGGCGGCCATCTGTTTCATTTCCGGATCGTCATCGTTGAGCAGGTCGAGGCTGTCATCCAGTTCCCGGTTCACCTGTTTGTATTCCCTGAAGACAGTCACAACGGGTGAAATATCGGCATGTTCGCGAATATATTTCTGATAGGCTTCCCGATCCTGGACCACTTGAGGATCGGAGAGCAGCCGTTCCAGTTCCTGGAAACGATCTTCGACACCTTTTAATTTATCGAACATATGGCACCATCGGGGTATCATCAAAAACCGCCGTATCCCATAGCGGCGGCGCATGTGTACGAATCTGTCGGGTTCGGAAAGCAATCGGGGCAGACCGCCCCGGTGCCGGATCGTGAACCGGACACCGGAACCAGCCTGAGGGAAGACGGGGTGGGAGCGCTATTGATTCTTCTGAAATTTCTCGTATTTTTTACGGAACCGCTCGATACGGCCGGCAGTATCCACCAGCTTCTGTTTGCCGGTAAAAAACGGGTGGCATTTGGAACAAATTTCCACGCGAATGTCTTTTTTCGTCGATCCAGCCTCAATGCTGCTGCCGCAGGCACACTGGATGGTGGTTTGCGAATATTCCGGATGAATATCGGTTTTCATTGTAATTTCAACCCCCTAAGCATTTTATGCATTCATGGAATCTAGAAAATCGGCATTATCCAATGTTCCGTTCATTTTTTCAAGTAAAAATTCGAGGCTGTCCGACGGATTCAAGGACGCGAACAATTTTCTGAGGATCCACACCCGGTTCAAGGTGAGTTCATCAAGCAGCAGTTCTTCCTTTCGGGTACCGGACTTCTTGATGTCGATGGCCGGGAAGATGCGTTTGTCCGCCAAGCGGCGATCCAACTGGATCTCCATGTTACCGGTCCCCTTGAACTCCTCGAAAATAACCTCATCCATACGTGATCCAGTGTCCACCAGGGCCGTGGCGATGATGGTCAGGCTGCCACCTTCCTCAATGTTGCGGGCCGCACCGAAAAAACGCTTGGGCCGCTGCAAGGCGTTGGAATCGACACCTCCGGAGAGAATCTTGCCGGAGGGAGGCATCACCGAGTTGTAGGCCCGGGCCAAACGGGTGATACTGTCCAGCAAAATGACCACATTTTTTTTGTGTTCCACCAGGCGCTTGGCCTTCTCAATGACCATCTCAGCCACCTGGACGTGGCGTTCGGCCGGTTCGTCGAAAGTGGAACTGATCACCTCGCCTTTCACCGAGCGCTGCATGTCGGTGACCTCTTCCGGCCGTTCATCGATGAGCAGCACGAACAGCACGATATCCTTGTGGTTCTTGACGATGCAGTTGGCGATGCACTGGAGCAACATGGTCTTACCCGAACGGGGCGGCGACACGATCAGTCCGCGCTGGCCGAACCCGATGGGGGTCAGCAGATCCATGATGCGGGCCGAATAATTTTCCGCATCCACCTCCAGATTGACCTTGTTTTCCGGATACAGGGGGGTCAGGTTGTCGAAAAGGATCTTTTCCCGGGCCACCTCGGGATCTTCGTAATTGACCGCCTCCACTTTAAGAAGTGCGAAATAACGTTCGGACTCTTTGGGTTGTCGGATCTGTCCCGAAACGGTGTCCCCGGTACGCAGGTTGAACCGGCGGATCTGAGACGGCGAAACGTAAATATCGTCGGGCCCCGGCAGGTAATTGTAATTGGGTGCACGCAAAAAACCAAAGCCGTCGGGCAGGATCTCCAGGGTACCCTCCCCGAAGATCAAACCGTTTTTTTCGATCTGCGTCTGCAGCAGGGCGAAAATCAGCTCCTGCTTGCGCATGCCGGCAGCCCCCTCAATGTTGAGCTGCTTGGCCATTTTGGTCAGTTCATTGATTTTTTTGTTTTTCAGTTCCACGATGTTCATTAACGCACCCCATCTTTAGGATTGATTGGTCCCCACAACCTGCGAAGTCTACTCGGTAGAATCGTCCACATAGCGTATGAAAACAACAGTGCCCCGAATCTTATGACGGTCTTCCCTGGCGGCACGCTGAAGCACCTTAAACCAGTATGTCGGATTTCACGTAGCAGCGGTACCTTTCGGGTGAATTGGGTTGGACTGTTGGTTTTTTAAGGAGGATTATGCGTGTTTTTATGATAGAATTTATTCGAATGAACCGCGTATGACGGATTCGTCTCAAGATTATTCAAAATTGTTATACCATGAAAACGATGGTGTCAAGGGAAATGGCTGATCTCACCGGCTTTCGACTGGAATACCTGCCCGACAATCCCAAAGGCGTCTACCTGGTGGGCGGAACCGTGCGTGATCTGCTGGCCGGCTCATCCGCGGCGGATGTCGATCTGGCGGTCACCGGTGACATCCGCGATATCGCTCGAACCATCGCCCACAAAACCGGCGGTCGCATCGTCGACCTGGGCAAAAAGGGGTTTCCGGTTTTGCGTATCGCCGGCACCCCTATAGTGGTGGACATTACCCCCCTGGACCATGGAGGCATCGCCTCCGATCTGCTCAAACGGGATTTCACGATCAACGCCATGGCCGTCGACCTGCATACACGGCAGTTGGTGGATATCACCGGCGGTCTGGCCGACCTGCGCAGCGGCTGCATCCGCATGGTTTCTCCGGCCGTCTTCGAGGCCGACCCGGCCAGGCTGCTGCGTGCCTTTCGCATGGCCGCATCCCTGGAATTCAGCATCGACGCAAAAACATTGCAGGCGGTATCCCGCAACGCCCACCGCATCGGCTCGGTCGCCGGTGAACGCATCTGGGCCGACCTGGTCAAATTCTTCGCCGTTGGCCATACAACCACGCTCATGGCCGCCATGGCCGACAGCGGATTGCTCACCGCCATTTTTCCCGAACTGGAGCCTACCCGGGGGTGCATCCAAAACCAATACCACCAATGGGACGTCTTCGAGCACAGCCTGCGAACCTACGGACACCTGGAGACCCTGTTGCGGGAAGGCGCATCGGAAAGCAAGCATGAAGCGGATTCCGACCAGGCCGAAATGGGCGCATCTACACCCATTTTGAAGTACAGTGCCCTGCTTCACGACGTGGGCAAACCGATTGCCCGTCGAACCAATGCCGACGGCCGGCCCAACTTCCACGGCCACGCGATCAAAGGTGCCGAGATCACCGACGCAATCAGTCGGCGGCTGCGGCTGTCCGCCAGGCAGCGCCAAGACGCCACCGGCATCATCCACCATCACCTGTGGCCCCTGCTTCTGTTCCAGGCTTCACAAAAGGGCACCTTTGGCCGCCGGGCAGCCGTGCGGTTCTTCAACCAATGCGGCGGCCTGACCCGACCCATCATCATGCATTCCCGCGCCGACACCATGGCCAAAAAATCGACGATTGGAACCAAGGAAAAGGCCTTTATGGCATTTTGCGATGAACTGCTCTCCATCTATGCCGACTATCACTCCAGAAAGGCCGCCCGCCCACCGCTGATCAATGGCCACGACCTGATCGGTGTTTTCGGCCTGTCCCCCTGTCCCCGGTTTGCCACTATTCTCGAACTGGTCAACGAACGCCAGCTTGCCGGCGAGCTTACCTCGCGGGCGCAGGCGTTGGCATGGGTGGAAGCGTATATCGCGAAGACGGAGGATGGTTGAGGGGTAACGGATTTGTAGCGTTTGTTGGGTTGGTTCAAAGGTCATTGGTGTTTTGATCGGTGAAAAGGATTCTGTTTCGTTCAACGCATTGTTCACGATTCACCAATCTCGGCTTCTTGACAAGCCAAACGCATTTGGGTACTAACCCACGGCAGATGGAAGACGCGAAATTCGGCGTCAGCCCGCCTGACCCCAGTCAACGTCACAAGAGGCTGCCGATCGCAGCACAAAGGAATACGAGCGGCACCACCGTGGCCGGACGGCTTCCCATCCACCCGGGTGAATGTACACCCTCCGTCAACGCGGTGCCATAGGCATTTTCAACGATTCTGCGGCCTGAGGCCCGGGATACAGAAAGGAGAACCTGCATGAACATCTTGTTTTTTGGCCCCAACGGCAGTGGTAAAGGAACCCAGGGAGCCATCCTGAAAAACAAATACAACACCCCCCACATCGAATCCGGGGCGATCTTCCGGGACAACATCGGCAAAGGCACCGAACTGGGCGCCCAGGCCAAAGCCTATATCGACAAAGGTGACCTGGTACCTGATGAGATCACGATTCCGATGATTCTCGACCGCCTGAAACAGGACGACTGCAAGAACGGCTGGCTGCTGGACGGCTTTCCGCGCAACAAGAACCAGGCCATCAAACTGGACGAGGCCCTCAAAGAAGCCGGAATGGCACTGGACATCGTCGTCGAGATCCTCCTGGACCGCGAAATCGCCAAAAACCGCATCATGGGCCGCCGCCTGTGCGTGCATGACAACAACCATCCCAACAATATCTACATCGACGCCATCAAACCCGACGGAGACAAATGCCGGGTGTGCGGCGGCGATTTGAAAACCCGTGATGACGACCAGGACGAAGCGGCCATCAACAAACGTCACGACATCTACTACGACACGGACACCGGCACGCTGGCATCGGCCTATTATTTTAAAGACCTAGCCGGATCGGGCCTGAAATACATCACCCTGGACGGTGCCCCCAGCGTTAAAGAGGTCACCGCCGAACTGATCTCCAAACTGGACTGATCATCGACGGATTCGCAAAACGGCGAAACCCGTAATGGTTTAATCCTTTTTGGTTGAAATCACTTTTTCGATCTGATAGCATTATTGAGTTTCAGTTAAAAAATAACCATCAAGGTCTTAATAGCCGTGCCGCATATCGAGGCGATGGGAAAAAAGGGGGTTGATGCAGTTTGAAAGCAATTGAAGTCAGAGTCTTCGACAACGATCTTGAAAAAGCCATGCGCATTCTGAAGAAAAAAATTCAGAACGACGGGCTGTTCAAGCGCTTGAAGCTCAAAAAGAGCTACGAAAAGCCTAGCGAATATCGTCGTCGCAAAGAACGTGAAGCCCTGCGCAGGCAGCGTATTGCTGCCGCACGAAGCCGAAGATACCGGTAGCGACACACATTCCGTTTGATCACCTGACCCGGCCGGGAGTGGTTCCTTGCCGGGTCTCGTCGTTTCAGGAGTCGACGCAATGCCCAGCCAAGCCTACACCGAATGCCTGGATGCCATGTACGGCATGCGGCGATTCGGTATTATCCTCGGCCTTGAGACCATTGGCACCATTCTCGAGGGCCTCGGCAATCCCCAGGACACCTTTTCGGCCATTCACATTGCCGGTACCAACGGCAAGGGATCGATTGCATCCACGCTGTCCACCATTTTGCAGCAGGCCGGCTACCGTGTGGGCCTGTACACCTCGCCGCATCTGATCCGCTTTAACGAACGTATCCGCATCAACGGTACGCCCATATTGGACGAAGACGTGGTGGCCTCCTGGGAAGCGGTCAAATCCGTCCACCCAGGCGATCGTGAGCCCACCTTTTTCGAATACGCCACAGCCATGGCCTTCCACGAGTTCGGCCGCCAGGGCGTGGACTACGCCGTCATCGAAACCGGTATGGGGGGACGCATGGATGCCACCAACGTGGTCTCGCCCGTGGTGACCGTCATCACCAATATCTCATTGGAACACAAAAACTATCTGGGGGATACCATTGCCCAGATCGCCGGAGAAAAGGCCGGCATCATCAAGCCGAGTATTCCCGTTGTCTCCGGCGTCAACCAGAAAAATGCCAAGGCCGTCATCGAACAGACCGCCGCCGAACGGTCAGCCCCGGTTTACATGCGCGGCCGTGATTTCCGTGTGCGGAGACGCACCAATGGCCGATTTTCCTATTGGGGCATCGATCACAAATGGACCGGGATGCACACTGGCTTGATCGGCCACCACCAGGTCGATAACGCGGCCCTGACCCTGGCCGCCTGCGAACTTCTCAAGCAAAATGGTATTGACCTCTCCCGGGAAAACATCCAGGCCGGCCTGATCCTGAACCACTGGCCGGGACGCATCGATGTGGTCTCCGAGAATCCTTTCGTCGTCCTGGACGGTGCTCACAACATCATGGCCGCCCGCCGGCTGCGCAACTATCTGGAAGAAACATTGGCCGGCCGGCGCATTACCATGGTCGCCGGTATTTTAGACGACAAGCCCTTCGAGACCATCCTCAAGGACCTGCTACTGCCCTGCACGCGGCTGATCGTCACCCAGGCCAAGATCGACCGCTCGCTGCCCACGGAGACCATCGAGGCCGCGGCCCGGCCCCTGATCTCGAAAATCGAGATCGTTCCCGATGTGGCCGAGGCCACACGTCACGCCATCGCCACGTCCGCACCCGAGGACGCGGTCTGTGTGGCCGGATCGCTGTATGTGGTGGGTGAGGCCAAGGCCATGCTGGAGGATGCAGGCAGTGCTTTGTTTCAGTTATAATTGATGCTCCCGTAAACCCCTTGACATTCGGAACGGCTGGGCAAATGCGTTCGGGAGCTCAGCGTTTACAGGCATGTATTACACCGGTCCCTAAAGATGGGTCTTGACTTGTCCGCCCCAATCCTCTAATTAGCCACAACAAATCATCAGCGCCCGTAGCTCAGTGGATAGAGCACTAGCCTCCGGAGCTAGGTGTCGCAGGTTCGATCCCTGCCGGGCGCGCCAGAAATACCAAGGGCTCACAAAATTTGTGAGCCCTTTTTTGTTTCTATTCATGGGAATCTCAACAATTAAAACGGATGCGATATCCGCTTGATAAAAGTTAGCTGCTAATGAATAGACTCAAGTAATAAAAGAAAGGAGATGAAACAACCCCTTTTTTATCTGATCATCCGGCGACGCAGACCGATGCCCCCTGCCAGACCGCTGCCCAGGAGCAGGAGGGCTGGGGGGATGGGGGTGGTGGTCACCGTCAGTCCTTCCTCCGTTTTTATCGCCCTCAACAGTGAATCATAGGATACTGGACCAGCCAGAGAATTAAACGCTGAGAATTTCTCCAGTTTAAGCGTCCCTTCATATTCAAAAGTAAAAAGTGTCCCGTTCACTAGATTGTTCTCGTTGTACAATCCATCTGAAGTTTGAATATTACCCAATCCGGGCACGTTGATAATAGTTACGCTGGTATCCAGGACATCACTATTAAAGGCATCCAGCAAAAACATCCCTTCGATAGGAGCAGGATTTGAGTTGCTAAGTTCCCACTGATATTGAGAGTCCCCTGTCCTGTCGTTTTGCGGAGCAGCATCCCCAAGCGCCAACGAGTCATTTATGTAATTAAAATCTGCTTCGACATCAAAAACGAAAAAAATCGATTCGATTTCTGTTGGATCGGACGGCAGGTCCAAGGTTATTGTGTACGTCGCAGAATAAGCTGTTGAACTGACAAAAAAAACAAGAGCCATGGACAAGATAAGACGTAATAGTTTCATTCTCTCACTCCTTGCTTAGACAATAATTACTGATATAACCTTGATACTATAGTTTTCCCCGCACACAAAACATATCTGCGCTGGTCACATAACCATCCATATTACAATCTGACCAAATGGTGTATGCCCCTCCCAAGTCGCTTCTTATTTTAAACATATCTGCACTGGTCACATAACCGTCTCCAGTTGCATCGCCATTCTTGCGTATCTCAATCGCGAAGCCAACACCGGCACCATCCTTTACCGCTCCATCCGTACCAACGAAATTTTTGTAGTCACCAGTGCCATCACCCCTGCCGTAAGAGATGGTCACACCGGAGAAATCGGTCACATTGGAATGGGAAAACTCGACGGTCCCTAGCAGGACGCGTGTACCAGTCACACCGGCAACAGGGTCAGCAGTGTCCAACTTTCCCCCGATGATCACAACACCAGAACCGTCATCCTCTGGATCCATATACGGTTCGTTGGTGGTTCCATCGCCAAAATACCATACGGCTTCGTTTTTAGTTGCACCTGTGAGGGTCAATCCAGCAGGATAATCGACTTTGACGCCAAAACTAAGAATCGGCTCGGCATTAATGTCTGCATACAGGTAAATCACCAAATCCGTATCCGTATATGCCCCTTCAGCGTAAACATCCACATCAGCGCTATAAGCGGCCATGGGCACAAAAGCCATACCTATGGCTAACAACACCACAAAAGCCAATTTTGCCGTGAACCGGTTTATTTGGTAAACCATAAGACCCTCCATATTCTTTGAAAGGTTAGTATTCAAACCCCTTGGGTACTGTGCCAGTGGTCCGGACGATACCCGCAGCCGGTTTCTGGGCGCGATTATGACAGTCCCGTAAAAGTCAAAAATTGAAAAATCGACCTTAATAATTTCAGCAAGTTACGCAGGCTAAAATCGCTAAAAAAGACCTTTTTACGAAACCATCAATTATAACTCAACTTTAAGGTTTTCCATCGGAATCAATGGACAAGCGTGGTTCCGCGTCGAGTATTAACATTAATTGTCTATCAATGAAAACTGGCGATGTCAATCAGTGAGGAGTATGATTTTAGTATGATTCTTTAGATTAAACTTAGCACCAAAGTATTATTTTTGGCATGAGTACGCGTGTAAACGCCGCTCCATACGCTGCAACAGCTGATTCATATCTTCCATCCGTTGCTCCAAACCTGTGATTCGATGTTCATAGCCCCTGCTGATCCGCCGCTTTTCGATCAGAAGGCTCTCGACCTGTCTGATCAGGTTGTTGTTCTGTTCATTGAGGTCGTCTTCCATCTGCCGGATACGGCCTTTGACCTCCATGCGGATATTGTCGATGGTCTCCTCCAGAAGCCGTGAATTCACACCTTCGGCAGAGGCCACGTCTATTTCGCCGTCGGATTCCGGATTGGCTTGTGTTTTTTCCGGTTCGCTCTCGATCCCTACACCGATGCGGTCCTCATGAATCTGGTGGATGATATCCTGGCTGATGGTCTCCGCTTCATCAGCAAAGCCATAAACCAACGCGGCCTGGCAAATCAAATTGATTGAACGGGGAATACCACCGGACAGGTCATAAATTGCCTGAACGGCTGCGGGAGTGAACAGGCCTTCCGGTCCGCCGGCGGTTTTGATGCGATGGGCGATGTAAGCCGCGGTTTCGTTCTGGTCCAAGGCAGTCAGATGGAAGCTCACCGCCACGCGCTGGGCGAATTGCCACATGGACGGTTGTTTGAGGGTTTCCAACAGCTCGGGCTGGCCGATCAGCAGGATTTGCAGCAATGCATACTGGTCGGCCTGCAGGTTGGAAAGCATGCGCACCTCTTCGAGTGCCGCGGCAGAGAGGTTCTGCGCTTCGTCAATCACCAGAAGGGTACGGGTACCGGTTTCGTACTGGGCGATGAAATGGTAGTTCAAGGATTCGATAATCGCCGCCTTATCCGCCTGGCCGGAATCGATATCGAATTCGCTCTGCACCATTTTCAGCATATCACCGGACGATACATTGGTATTGGCGATCATGGCAATGTCGAAACCATTGCCTAATTGTTTCAGAACATACTGGGCGCAGGTGGTCTTTCCGGACCCCACCTCACCGGTCAGCACGACAATGCCCACATTCTCGGCCAGACCATACTCCAGATAGGCCAAGGCCTTCTGGTGCTTGGCACTCTTGTAAAGAAAACTGGGGTTGGGTGCCAACTGGAACGGCTTTTGCCGAAATTTATAGAAGTTTTCGTACATCTTGAGCTAAGCCATTAGCAGTTCGATTTTAGCAATTAACAAAGTGATTCCGGTTATGTTACCCATAATAAACCTTGGCCGCATCGAACCGCTGCCGGTTGATCACGAAGCCCAACAATTTGTCAGGCGGTATCACATCGATAGCTTTCTTGACATCCTTCATCGATGTTTTTCCTTCGGACACCACCATAACAATGCAGTCCACCAGCGGCGCCAGGGCCAATGTATCCGCACCGCTCAATACCGGCGGCGTGTCAAACAAAACGATGCGGTCATCATAACGGATTTTCAGCTCCTCCACCAGATCATTCATCTGTGGTGAAGCCAGGATTTCCGCTGAATTGATCGCCGGCTCGCCGCCCGAAATCAGGCTCATTTTTTCCACACCCGGCCAGATAATTATTTTCTCCAAGGGGGTACCGTTTACCAGATAATCCTGCAACCCCATATGGCTGTCAATACCGAGTATCTTGTGGAGACTTTGGCGCTTGAGATCGCAATCCGCCAGCAACACCGTTTGATCGTATGCCCTGGCCATGGTCAGAGCCAAATTCACGGCGGTCAGGGTTTTGCCGTCGCCGGGTGACGGGCTGGTCACCATTACGGTCCGCCAGTTGTTCTCCAGCGCCCGGTGCTGAATTTTTGCACGCAGTACCTTATAGCTTTCCATCTCCGGTCCGCCGCTTTCGATACAGATGCAGCGATTCGCTTTCAGCACCTGCGTATCAATGGGCACCTGGGTGGACGTGCTGTATACCGGCGCCGCCCAACGGGCCTCCGATGGTCTCTCTTTGGTCACTGGTTGAGGTGCCGGACCAACCCGCACATCATCCTGTTTACGGTTTTGTTTGGCTTTATCCAATGCTTTTTGTAGTTTCATTTACCGGTTCCATTGGTTTTGTTTGTTTAACCCATATTAAAGTGCCGCAGCAATTTCAACCAGGCCAGTTCGAGATCCATGACAGCAAAGTGAACCACGACAATGCAACACACGATCAACACCAGGGCCAATCCGGCCCCCAGCAGCCGCTTCTTGCGTATCCGGGACCGGTCGGCGTTCGTCAGAATCAGGGGCACGCCCACCAGCACCGGAAATTTGGTGGATCGGCTGAGTTCGTCAGGGCTGTAGACCCGGTCGTCGGAAAACTCCACCAAGGCGGCCGTGGCCACGCCAACCCCCACGCCCAGTACAATACCGATCAGGATAATCGCCAACCGATTCGGTTTATAAGGCTCTTCGGGCAAACGCGGTGCTTCGATCAGCGTAAACCGCTCACCTTTTTGCTCGGTCTCCAGGCCATGGGCCACCTGAGCCTCCATGAGCTTGTTCACCATGTCGTTGTATTTGGCCTGGGTACTCTGGCGTGAGATGAGCAATCGGTTGTATGCCTCTTCAACGCCGGGCGTAGCCGCAATGCTACGCTGGTACTCGTCGGCATCGGTTTCCAGAATCCCGATCTGCTGATCAATGGAGGCAATATCCGCACGAACACTGGCCAATTGCGCTTTGAGTGAGATATAAGCCGGGTTGTCAGGCTCTCCCTGCTTGTTCTTTTTCAGTTCGGACAGACGCGATTCCAGCTCGGCAATCTCGGCCTTGGTTTTGCGGACATCGGGATATTCGGCCGTGAAGCGTTTGGTCAGCGCCACGAGTTGGACCCTGAGTTCCTCCAGACGCCGCCGGCTGACCATCTCCTCTTCATCTTCGATATACGGCTCTACACTGATCAATTGCGTATCCAGATAGCTTTCGCGCTCCTTGAGGCTGCGGAGCTGCTGTCGTGCCGTCTCGATGTTACGCTCGATGTTGTTGTAACTTTGCATATTCACTTGCAGCATTTCGGGAAGCTGCTTCATATGCGCTTTCTTGAAAGTGGCAATCTCGGCCTCGGTGTTGGATAGATCCTTTTTGATGCGATCAATTTCAGCCTCGAGGAATTCGGATGTCTCTTCAACCTGCTGGACGCGCTCTTCGAGATTCTTTTCCAGATAAAGCGAGGTGAGCACATTGGCCACCCGCTGGACCTTGTAGGGATCCTTGCCCTCGTAGCTCAGGGTAAAGGCGATGGTGGCCGTGGTAGGACGTCCGGTGCGGCGGTCGACGACCTCCGTGCTGACCGGCGCCAACTCCGTGTCCTTGCGCATCTTCTCCACAATCTCCTCAGTCGTCATCTTATCCTTGAGTTCAGGATACAAATCATAATCCTGGATGATCTTGAGCAGCGGGGTGAAGCTCATGATCTGCTGCTGAATGGTCTGGATACGTTGTTCGACATAGCTGGTCACCGTGGATGTTACGAAATCGGCTGGGACCTCCTGCGCCTCAATCAGAATAGTGGCTTGGGATCGATACACTGCCGGCAGGGCAAAAGCCACGACCACGGCGATCAATACGATGCCGATCATCGGCAACAGCAGGCCCCATTTGCGTCGCTTGACGATTCGAAGATAGTCTCCCGGGGTCATCATCTCTTGCTGCATAGAATCTCCTCAGGCCCTGTTGGGCGGAAAATGGTGAAGCGTACTCATTGCTCAGACAAATGGTTTATTGGGCTTATCGGGTTCGGTTACATTGTTTTTGATCGTTTGGATGGATTCAATCCCACAGCGGATACCCAAACGCCAATTGCAGGGACACCACTTGCCGTTCGGTCCGGGTATCGCCCTTATTATCGGTCAGGTGACGGTAGGTATAGGCCGCTTCCAGGGTGAAATGGTCCAAAAATTCCCAACGGACACGTGGCCGTATGTTAAAGTTTTCCTCGTCAATGGACTGCGCATAGAACTCATCGGCATCGGCGGAATTGATGAAATAACTGCTGTACAACCCGACGGTCAGACGCCGGTGCAGCTTATGGTTCATATTGAAAACAGCCCGGGTCAGGTTCGATGGCCCACGGGTGCCGCTGGCCGGCCGCAGGTCGTGGGACAGGCTGAGTCTGCAGCGGGTGCGTTCGCCCAAATAGTCCAGGCCAAGGCTGCCCACGCCCCCCCAACCGTCCGTCTTTTCCTCCTTTTGCTGTAAGACCAACACGCCGGGTGGGACCAGAACCGGTGTCAGCGCCTCATACTGGGTTTCGGTATAACGGACGCCACCGACCACCTGTATTTGAAAAATTTCGTTGAGCATACTTGTCAATCCCACCGACCCATACCCGCTTTTGATGTCGGCGGCATCGTAATCGTACTGGTTGTAGCCAACTGATATGCCCAGGCTGCTTTCCCGCAGCCATCGATCAATGGCGTATGTAGTGCCCAGCGTTACACTGTGGCCCTGATAGTCGATATGGCCTGAATCGTCATCGTGCCAATCATTCTCACCGTATGCGTATGATACCGACACCCGGTGAATCTCGGACAGGGCGTAGCCCATACCAACGTTGCCGTTTATGCTGAAGCGCTTTTCACTGTCGGCCACCAGTCCTGTTTCCTCGATATCCCGATCTGGCCGGTTGTCCACCCTAAATCCAGCGTCTGCATTGAGGCTCAGCCGTTGGGTGGCCTGGTAGCCGATCCTTCCTTGGTAATCTTGATCCACGTCGCCCAAATCATCATGATCGGCGTAAAAAAACGGCGAGGCTTCAGCCTTGAGCATCCAATCCAAAATTTCGGTCCGGTCGCTCATCTTCAGGCCGGCGGTTACCGTGGTGATAGTATCGTCCTCGGCATCGTTCACACTGAAAAAGACGTTGTCGTTGTACTCACCGCGTACCGCGATTGACGGTGTCACGTTGAACTCATCACTGCATGCCGGTGCAGGAGGCATCCACATCATCGCGACAATGATCAGCCATCGGGTCACCTGCAACCTGGAGATTGTCATGTTGTCACCTTGGTCGTTTGGAGCGTTTGAATGTTGATAGTCTCGTAAAAAGTCAAAAATTTTTCTTATTAATTTCAATAAATCACGAATGTCAAAACCGCTAAAAACGCCTTTTTACGAAACCATCGATGTTAGATCGCAGGGTATTATCGCCCCCATAAATCGGGTGGTTTGATGAAGCCCCTTCGAAGGGGGCTAGAAGCCAACCAGTGAACGTCGAACGTCCAACTTCGAATTTTGTCGATTTTAATCCTTTGAAACACTGCTTTACAGGTAGCAACAAATCTATGAAACAAAGGGACCAGGCGCTAATGGCTAACGGCTTGTTTTGGTGCCTTACACCCTATTTTTCTGTCAAAAAAACAGGAAAATAGGATGAGGTACATGGGTTGCGGGTTTCCCGCCTTAGTCCTCAGCACTCAATACTCAGCCCTTTTACCACATTCGACGTTGGACGTTCTCAGGATTTCTGCAGGTTATATGTCTCGCCGAAATGGTCCGAACCTTTTCGGGTCGCTCGGGTATAGCCCGAGGTTTAATTAATTGCAATTAGGGCACCACAATCACATCTCCGCGTTGGAGACGGACGTTCTGTTCCCGGCGTTCGCCCTTGGAGACCTTTTCATAATCAAACGGCAGGTAGCTCTCTTCGTCGCCCGCCTCTCTGAAAATCTTGATTTTATCCGCCTTGGCAAAAGGGGTCAGGCCGCCGGCAGTTGCCAGGGCCTGCATCACGTTCAGGGGCGCACTCATGGCGAAACGTCCCGGGTGGTTGACCCGGCCGATGACGTATATCACCTGGCTGTTGACCTGGGCGATAATAATACTCAGGTCTACATCCGGAACGAACCGGCTCAGGCGGGTTCCCATCTCTTTGCTCAACTGGTTCACGGTCTTGTCTGCCGCCCGCATCTGCTCGATCAGCGGAAACGATATGGTGCCGTCCGGCAAAACAGTCACCTTGCGGGTCAGATCGGGATTTTTCCATACCGATATATCCAGCACGTCACCCGGTCCGATCCGGTAGCCGGCTTCGGCGCCGTCAGCATGGGCTGCCGGGACAGTGGTGATGACGAGTGTGGTGATAACCCATAGCAGTGGCAGCATTTTCGATTTCATATCAATTTCCTTCGATTTTGGTGATTCATGATAGTTACACGGCCTTAAAAAGAAGAACAGAAGAATATAAGGAGAGTAGAAACAGAACTTATAGGCATTGAACGCCATTGATCTTTGATAGACTGTCAGACCTCTAAGGCGGGAAACCAGCAACCCATGCCACCCCATTCTCTTGTTTTTTTTGACAGAAACTGTGGAAGGCACTAAGATGCCTAATTTATTCATCTCCCACTTTCCCGCGTTCACACTTTCCCTCAACGGTCCTAACGCAAATTCCGCAACACCTGCTCAGCATCCCCACGCCCTATAAAGTCCTCATCATCGGCCAACGCCTTTTTCAGATTCTCACGAGCCTCGCCGATACGCCCCATTTTATACAAAACCATCCCCAGATGGCTGTGGATAATAACGGTATCCGGAGCACGCGCCGCCGCCTGTTCAATGAGCAGCAGGGCTTTGTTGTATTTTCCCAAACGGTAATAGAGCCACCCCACGGTATCCAGGGCCGACGGATCATCAGGCCGTTTCAACAGCGCCTGGTTGGCCAGTTCCAGGGCATCTTCCAAGTCGGCCGTTTCAGTTGAGGTTTCACCCATCAAAAAGGCCAGGTTATTGGCGGCGAACCAGAAGTCAGGATTATTTGCCAGGGCCTGTTGATACACCGCAATGGCTTTTTCATACGCTTTGTCCTGCTGGTAAATCAGTCCCAGGGTCAGATAGGCTGCTCCCGAGCCGGGTATTTTTGCAATGGTTGCTTCCAGGTTGGCGACGGCCTCGGCCTTTTTCCCCTGCATCATGTACAATCGCGCCAGGTTGTTATGCACAGCCGGATTCAATGGTTGCAGTTCAACGGCATGGTTGAGCATCTTCTCGGCGCTGGCATATCGTTTGCGGGCGATGTCCAGATACCCCAGCAGGTTGTAGGCCAGCACATCCTTGCCGGCGGAGTCGATATAGCCCTGACAAGCGGCCAGGCCCCTGTCATAGCGCTTCTGGGCGACGCAGACCTTGACCAGGGCTGTCACCAGGGGTTTGGACGTCGGATTGGCTGCCGTTCCACGCTCCAAGGCTTCCAGCGCCCCGGATTCATCAGCCTGTTTTTGCCGCAGACGGCTCAATCGAAGGTACCCCAACGGATTGTCGGGATGCTCACGCACCGTTTCCTCGTATACGGTTTCAGCCTTCTCCGGTTCGTTACGAACAAAAAGAAAATCGCCAAGCTCTACTCGGGCACGCACATCTTTGGGGTGGGAGGCGACAATTTTTCGCAATTGGGTCTCCACCTGTTTATAATCCTTCTTGTTGGCGTATACTCGCGCCAGGGCTCGCTGCAGGACCGGGTTATCCGGGCTGATGGCCAGTGCCGACTTGAGCGTATCCAGTGCCAACGCATATTCCTTCCGGATCAGGTGTGCGTTGGCCAGGCCGAGATGGGCGGGAATGAATTCCTTGCGTTCGCTGGCCACGGTTCTGAACTCGGACACAGCAGTCTCTCCGTCCCCGTTGGCCAGGCTGATTTTTCCTTTGGTAAAGCGAGCGTCGATGTTTCCCGGCTTCTTTTCCAGCACCTGATCCACATAAGCAATTGCTTCGTCGGTCCGTCGCATGGCCAGGTACAGCTCGGCCAGGGCATTTTTGACCTTGAGGATGTCCGGGCTTTCTGGATCGTCATCCTTTGCCAGACACGCCTTAAGGATGGCAACGGCTTTCTCAGTCTTTTTATCGGCGGCATATACCTCGGCCAGTTTGAGACGCAGGGCAACACTTTCCGGCAGGTGCGCGATGCCGTCTTGAAGTACCGCCGCAGTCCGATCGGCATCCTTGGCAGCAGCGTAAAACCTGGCTGCCGCCAGCCTGGTGGCCTCATCGACCGGATCGGCACGGATAATCTTGTCAACGATCTTTTCCGCTTCCTTGAACCGCCCGTTTACCTGGTAAAAGCGGGCCAGATTGAATTTGTGGGCCGGTTTATCCGGGGCCATGGTCGTAATCTTGATCAGCATCTGCTCAGCTTCGTCGAGACGCCGGCTGTCGACCAGAAACTGGGCCACGCCCATGTGCAGCGGGATATCATCGGGATGGGCTGCAATACCCTGTTTCAAAACGGCCTCGGCTTTTTCGCGATCCTTGCGGCGGGCATGGCCGGATGCCAGCAACAGATAGGCCGCGGGCGGATTCTGACTGTGCCCCAGCATGCCTTCCAGTAATGTGACGGCTCCGGACAGATCCTTTTTGGCCATCAACAATGAAGCTTTCAGGATCAGGGCATCGCTGTTGTCAGGTGTTTTGGCCAGCACCAAATCGGCCTTCTCCATGGCTTTGTCCAACTCACGGGCAGCCCGGAGAATTTGCCCCAACTGCAATTGGGCTTCCATCAATTCCGGTTCCAGTTCGACGGCCTTGAGCAACGCTCCATAAGCCTGACGATAATGCTTGAGTTTGAATTCGGCCATGCCCAGCATATAGTAACCGCGAGCAAATTCGGGATCGGCCTTGATCGAATTGGTGAACTCCAGCCGGGCGCGGATATACTCGCCCTGTTCATACAGCCCCTGCCCTTTGGAGAAATACTTCTCGCGTTTTTCCTCCGGGCCACGGCATCCATTCAATAACATGACGGAAACGACGAACAGGACTGTGATGGTTCGACATATTGTTTGATTCATAGGGTCACCTGGGTTTTGGGTTGGGATCGTTAATATCGTTTGGAGCGATAGAAACCTTGGGTACAGCGGTTTGATTGGTTACATTGGTTTGTTGAGCTGCTTCAAGGCCATCGGTTCATGTCTATACGACTTCACCCTTCTAAGGCTGGAAACCCGCAACCCAATAGAAGACTTAGTGCTGAGTGCTGAGTGCTGAGGACTGAGGACTGAGTGTTGAGGCAGGAAACCCGTAAACCATATACCCCCATTTTCTTGTTTTTTTTGACAGAAACTGGGGTGTAAAGCACTAAACTTCTCAACGTCGTTCCTCTAATGTCTGTCCAGAAATAGGCAAATTGGCCATTTATAGATGGGCGCGCCTCTATGTTTTGCCATCCGTCACAGCTTATCGAATCCCCTCACGCCTCACCGCCTCACACCGCCCCCTTGCGCTGCAGTACCACCAGCACCGTTCGAACCAGGATCTTCAAATCGTCCAAGAAGCGCCAGTTTTCCATGTAGGCGCAATCCAGGTCGACGACTTTATCGAAATCGGAGATCTTGTTGCGGCCGGAAACCTGCCACAGGCCGGTGATCCCGGGTTTGAAGGAAAGCCGTTTGAGATGTTCGTCACGGTAACAGGCGACTTCCTCGCAGGTGGGTGGTCGCGTGCCCACCAGGCTCATATCGTTGCGCAGCACGTTGACGAATTGAGGGAATTCGTCCATGGAGGTCTTGCGCAAAATACGCCCCACCCGGGTAATGCGGGGGTCCTCCTTCATTTTAAACATGGCCCCGCCCATTTCGTTGTGCCCTTTGAGTTCCTGGAGCCGCTGTTCGGCATCGACAAACATGGTTCGGAACTTGAGCAGTTCAAACTTCCGTCCGTGCTGCCCCACGCGCCGCTGGCGGAACAGAACTGGACCGGGCGAGTCCAGCTTGATGGCTGCGCCGACAATGGGCATCATCAACACAAACAAAACGGTGCCGATAAGACCGCCGACAAGGTCCAGCAATCGTTTGTAGAGCATGCCCGTGGCATTGAAATTGGTGGCCCCGATGGTCAAAAAAGGGACGTTCTGGCAAACGTCGATGCCGAAACGGCTACTGTCCGAACTCCACAGCGAGGGCAAGAGGCGGATATATACCCCCATTTTTTTACAGATTGCAATGTATGGAGACAGGTTGACACCGTGATAACCGTTCATGGCGAAAACCACCTCGTCAATGGTGTGCCTCTTGATGATATCGGCCAGGTCCTCAATGCTGCCGATGGCCTCGGAAGCGCCCGGTTCGTCCCGGCGAATGGACAGGCGTCCGACAATATCGTGCCCCCAGCTCAATTGGGAACGCAGCAGGTTGGTGACCGTTTCTGCCATCTCCGTATCCCCGACCACCAGGATCTGATGACGGCTGGATTGCACGCCGGCAACATTCTGGAAATAGAGCTGGCTCAGGGTCCGCACCAGGGCGATGAGAAAAAAACTGGTCAAGGCGAAATAAAGGAGGAATAACCGTGAATAGAGTTTCTGCTGGAAGATGAAAATGGCTGCGATCAAAACGCCGAATGGCGGTACCAGGGCCTTGAAAACGGATGCATACAGGTTTAGGTAGCTGGTCAAACGCCGGTCGCTGTATAATTTGGTTTTACCCATGGTGTAGTTGTTGACCACCATCACGATCAACACCGACAGGGCGAATACGTATATGTCCATGGACCACAGCCATCCGCTTTGTGCCCGTTTGAGATAGTACGCGGCATACCCGGCGGCGATCACGCAGATGCCATCCAGGACCATTAGCAGGGTTGTTATTATGTACACTTCTTGTTGGAGCATGTTCTTGTTGTCAATGATGGGAGCGTTATTATCGTTATGATCGTCTATAGTATTTAAATCGTTGGGAGCGCATTCCTCATAGCGTAATTCATAATCGAAATTGAAGCGCCTGTAATTTGGCCTTTCAGGCGATAATCCTTTTGAAATTGAGGATTTGTATTCACAAATCGATAAACCATGTTGATCAGTTTTCTGGCTTGTTACCAATACTCCAGATCTTCAAAACATTGAATAGTCAAATCCCCCCAAGTCATAACGATCCAAATGCTCTTAACGATCAAACCGCTATTCCGGTATAAAATCCGGCAAAACCGGCCACAGAACATCAAGAAAGCCGGAAAGCACGGTCCAGGCCGCGTCAACTGACTGTCCGGGAGCTATGGCCATTTCCGCCCGTACGAGAGCGCCGTCGGTGCGCCGTTTGGTAAAGGCATCGGCGACCAGCCAGAACTTGTTTTCCCATGGGCTGGTAATGACCCGGCCACGCTGCAAAAAAAAGTAGCTTCCCAAGATACGCATACTGCCCTTTTCCCAAACATTGGTCATGAGGGTCAGGGTCTTACCATCGCCGGTGGGCACAGTGCGTTCGGCGGCTTTTGTCATGGCCCACCCGGCTCCCAGCATGCACGATTGGGGTGCATGGGCCGTATGGCGGGTACCCTGGTAATGGTAGTAGGGAATCAGAAGTTGGATGCGGTTGGGTATGTTGTTATTGGAAAAAACGGCGCTGACATAGTCGTCGGCCCAAAGGCTGTTTAGAATTTCATCTGACAAATAGCCCCTTTTTGCCTGCCAGTCTCCTACATGACCGGGAAACACATCGAAGGACTGACGCGCCGGCTGGATGGTCGTGGTTGGCAGCACCTTCAGGGCATATCCGCTGCCAGCGAAAAATAGGCACAGGATCACGGTGACTGCGACCGGCACCCACGATTTGACCGGCCGGTTAGCGGAATCCGGTTCAATTGGGTCGGCCGGCCCGCCGGTGAATCGTCTGAGCAGCAACGAAATACCCAATAGAATGGTGCCGGCCAGCATGAATACCATCCATCCGGAAAAATCGTGAAAAAAATCCTCGGCCAGTTCCGAATACCCGTGCACATGCAGCATGCCGGTGGCGAAAATGCGCAAACCGTTCACGAAAATAGACAAGGGCAAAACCGTCACGACCAGCAGGATCTTGGGCCACAATTTCCTGCAGTAAAAAAATCCGAACAAAAGGGCCATCAGGACCAGGGGGACAAAATAGCGCAACCCGCTGCAGGCATCCACCACCTGCAGCTGGGTGATCCCCAGATCGATGATGTTGCCGTCTCGCACCACGGACACGTCGAACAGGCGTAAAAGGCCTACTGAAAACTTGCTGGCGGCCAGCTTGAGTTTGAAGGTCAGCATGCGGTTGATAAATGGTGGCAGGGGAACAATGAAGGCCAGCATGATGATGGGAAAAATCAGACTGACCAAACACTTACCGTATAAAATCAATAAAATACCGACCAGACAACCCCAGATACCTATATAAAGGAACGTCTCGACCGAGCCGAGTTCGCCGATGACCATCAACAATGCGGACAGGACAATGGGAATGAAACCCCACACATTCCAGCCAAAGTCTGTAAAGTGAAAATGGTCTTTCTTTTCCCAGCACAAGTACAAAAACAAGGGAACAATCAGGTAGCAATAGCTGTTGTCACCAGTGCCCCAGCGAATGGACAGTTTCTGCAGTATCGGGAAAAAGCCCAACAGGAACACAGTCAATATTAATGCGGGAAGTGTGTATTTCGATAGGTTCTGATTTTTCATGGAATTTCCGTTCGGATCGGTTGGAACGTTATCGTCTTTGGTAACTGCGGTTTGATTGGCTTTGTCGGTCTATCTGGCTGTTTCTTTTACCTGTTTACGGGGTAGAATCAGCCAATAACTGTAAAGCACAGCCGGTAAGCGTTTAGGTGTCGCAGACAGCACTTTTGTAAACATACACACAATTGACACAAAGTAAGGCACTAGCTACAATGCATTTATAATACCAAAACGAAAGGATTCTCATCATGTTTCAGTCAATTATCACTCGGAAGGGACAGACAACGGGCCGCGAGGTGAGCGGCGGGTCCTCCGTCTAATGGGGCGCGAAGCGCCGCTTATCAGGGAATTCAGTCGCATCATCGGTCTCCGGCTTGAGGACTGGGAGATATTAACTAATCGTAAGCGTTCACAGGGCACCACATCTGCTTTGTTACCGGGCACTTGAAGTATGACCAAATACGACAATTTTTATCCTCGGAATATCAACCATATGCCTGCGGTAAAACCCGAGATAAAATTAGGGCGAAAGCCTTGATCTCGACCCAATTTGCCTATTTCTGGACGGACACTAACGATCATCCCTGATGGATCGCATCGGTTCATATTTACGACGACCGATTTCCTGTAAAAAGAAATTCCACAAGAAAATCAAGTTCAGCACCGTATAACGGTACCACAATCGTTTAATATCTTTACTAAATAGTCGATACAGCCATTCAATCCCAAGTTTCCTTATGACTTTTGGTGCTCGCTGGACCCGGCCACCAAAAAAATCAAAAATAGCGCCGCAAGGGATGAAAACCGCTCCTTTTATTTTATAAATGTGTTCATCTATCCAATAATCCTGCTTGGGCGTTCCCAACCCCACACAAATGATATCCGGCTTCAATTTATTGATCTCATCACAGATGCGTTTATCTTCTGCATCCGTCATGGGGCGAAAGGGAGGAGAAAAGTAGCCAACGATATTGATATGCGGATACAATGCCTCCAGTTTTTCTTTCATTTGGACCACCACGTCCGGATGCCCACCGTAGAGGTAAAAGGTATATCCGGCCTCCCTGGCATTTTCTGCAAGGTTTGTCACAATACTGGAAGCGTCGAATTGTTCACAGGGTCGCTTCAACACCCAGCGAAGCCAATAAACAAACGGCATCCCGTCTGGCCCGATCAGGTCGGCCTTGTTGTATATCTCTGCCACACGCGAATTGTGAAAAGCTTCTGTTGCGCAAAAGGCATTGATAATGGCGATATGGCGGGATCGCCCATTTTTATTTGCTACCCATCGGTCTACATGCGTGAAAAATTCGGGATAGGTCAGGGCCTCGACTTCGGTTCCAAGAAAATTGTAATGCTTTCCAATGTTCATTCCATATCGCATGTCAAGCGCCCCTTGTCTCTATAGTGTGGATGCGCTGTTCAACCCATGAATACAGATGCTCTACCCCCTTCTGGAGACCAACATGTGGCTCCCACCCCAGCACATGCCGTGCTTTATTGTAATCTGCACAACGCCCTTTGTCGCCCTCCGGTTTCGTGGTGTCATAAATGATTTCGATAGATTTACCAGAAATTTTCACGACCAATTCAGCAATTTCACGAATGGAAGTGCAGTGATCCGGCCCGATCTGAATCAATCCCTCTCCCAGGCCTTTTTCCTTGGCAAGGACCAGGGCATCCACGACGTCATCCACGTGTACGAAGGCACGCCCCTGGGCGCCACTGCCCCAGACGATGAAGTCCTCATCCGGATAGCGTATTGCCTTTCTGACAAGCGCCGGAATCACCTGGCTTCTTTCGACGTCGAAATCACATGGTGCCCCATAAACATTGTGCAGTGTCAGCACCGATACGGGTATTCCAGTTTCTTCCGCCATAAGAAAAGCTTCGTACTCTCCCATCAACTTGCTCCAGCCATAAGCAGATTCAGGATTGGCCGGATACTGGTCTTCTTCTTTTAATGGGTCTGCATCAACTCCGGATTGTAGCTTAGCTGGGAAACTACAGGCGGTGCCGACATATATATATCCTTTGACCGGATTTCGTTTTACGGCATCAACGACATTGGAATTGATCAGAAGATTGTGCCGAAACAAGTTGCCCTGGTTGTTGAAGACGTAACTGATTCCGGCAACGACATCGGCAAGATGGTAAACGTAGTCGATATCTTTTAAAATATGGTCGAAACTGTCCGGTTTGGACAAATCAATCTGATGGAAATTCTTTTCCATGTCGATTACAGGCATACCGTCATCGGCAAGCAAATATTCTTTCTTTCCACGCCATAGATTGTCTACAACGCTTACACGATATCCACTTCTAACGAATCGCTTTACCAAGTTGGAACCGATCATGCCGGCTCCGCCGGTAATTAGAATGCCTTCCTTCATTGAAACAGTCTCCGAAAAATAGGGTAGGTCTGTTGTTGGTAATCGTGATTTACATTTGAGATGCCATGAACCCATCCATCTGTTCGACAACGGATTCAACGGAATAGCCATCCTTTATAAATTTCGCGTTGTAGCCTTTTACTTCGCCGAGATCCATTTTTAGGGCTCGTTTGATAGATTCAGAAAATTTTTCAGGGTCTCTTTCATGGACGAGAAATCCATTGACGCCGTCTTTAATCAACGTTGGTATTCCACCGACAGCTGTAGAAACCGTAGGCAGGCCGAAAGTCATTGCTTCCAGCATGGATGTCGGAATTCCCTCTGTGTGTGATCCCATAACAAAAACATCCGAATTTTTTGCGTAAACTGCAATTTGCTCTATAGAGCACCTGCCTGTAAAAACAATTTCTTTCTGAAGGTCTAGTTCAACTACCAGCTTTTCTAAGGCCGGCCTTTCTGAACCGTCACCGATAACAATAAAGTGGACATCAAGATTTTCTTCCTTTAGGATATCAATTGCTTGGATAATGAGATCTATGCCTTTCACATCAGCGATACGACCCCAAAAAATCATTCGTTTTATATGGTATTTTTTTTCAACGATAGCAGTTTCGTAACAGGAGCGAATTTTTTCATACTCTATGTAATGATGAACGTCCTTGATCTTTCTTCTTTCTACAGAAGAATGCAGATACTGCTCGCAGAACTGACGGCACTCTTCGTTGATGCTAAAAATAACCTTAGCGGCTTTGAGCATTGGCTTTATAAAGAAGTGAAGGTAAATATATTGGAGTATACGATTGTTCCCAATTTTACGCTCTGAGATCTCAAGGGGATTACCAGCTTCGGTCATTTTAAAAAAAATATTCAGCTGTTTGGCCCCGCCAAAAATGGCTTTGGCGGAAACGTATGCCTCTCGATTCACAAAAAGCATGATGTTGACAGTCGATCCCTGAATTCTGGACTTGATCTTCCTATGATGGATAAGGATGCCCATCATTAAAAGAATCTTGTGGGGAATCCCGTTGATCTGTGTGTTGGCGACAGGCAAAAATGGCAGTTTGCGCCCATGGACGTCGATTTCTGTCCACTTGCCAAGTTTTTGATTCAAGTCGTTGGTAATACCCACTAAAATAGGCTTAAATCGGGTGTTTTTCAAAAAAAGACGAACAGTTCCAAGGGCGCCGCCGAGCGGGTAATCCTTGAAATTGGTCGCATTGAGTACCAACAAAGGTGCGATCGTTGTGTTGTAGCCCATGTTTCCGTTACATTTTTCTATGACGAATGGGTAAAAAGCACCAATAATATGGCATCTGTCCTTAATAGATCTGGATTCTTGCGTTTCAATCTAAAATTTTGGATAATTTTCTTTGTGTCTAATACCCATATAGAGTGCTTTGTAGTTACCCAACATTTTTTTCATAGTAAACTTTGTTTCGATTGTCCGCCTGCCATTTTTACCCATTTGTTTTGCCAATTCTTGATTTTCTATTATTTTTTGAATGTAAAATGCGGTGCTTCCCAGAGCATTATTTTTGACTAAATAGCCGTTTTGTCCATGGCTGACAATTTCCCTATTTCCACCGTAATCAGTTGCTATAACCGGTTTTCCATTTGCCATGTATTCCATGATTGAATTTGAGATGCCCTCACCATGATTATGAAAGTTGGTTAGCAGTACACCGATATCAAACGTGTTGACAACAGATTCGACATCCCTGATGCGGCCGGTGAACAGTATTCGATCGGCATGCTTTCCTTTTACCTTCTTCATTATTTTTTTTCGGTTCTTCCCTTCACCTATGGCCAGAAATGTAACATCGCGCCTGTTCTCCAGAACATGAATTGCTGCGTTGATAAATGCATCGTAATCTTTATTGTCTGAAAAAGAAGCCACCATACCCACGACATGATTGGTCCAAATGCCTAACTTTGATCGTATGGAATTTTTTCTTTCCAATGAACCCAATCGATTCGGATCGAAACCATTGGGTATGCAGATACCCTTTTTGGGAGGAACCCTATAGGCCTTCAATCCGGCCCTGGTGTTGGATACCACCAGATCAGACAGAGGTATTGTCAATAGCCCACGGACTCTTCTTTCATCCGTGATCGACATATTCTCGTGGGCACTACGAACCATGCCATTGATAAATATAACCTTTAGCAACCTGGTTAATGGAGCCGCATAGACTGCAGCCATGGAACTCCATGTATGGACAACATCAGGTCCTTGCTTCTGGATAAACCGATACAACCGTATGAAGAACCCCAAATCCTTTTTCCGTTTTCGCTCCAATACAAAAACACTCGTATCCGAAGGGACCATCTGCTTGTAGTGCATTTTCTTAGACATCACGAGAACATTGGAAAGGAAGCGACCGTCCCCATCAAGGGCTTTAAGCAACTCGACAAGCTGGCGCTCCCGCCCGCCAGATCCTAAATCATCAATGATATGAAGGATTTTTATCAAATTGTTTCTTTGTCTGAAAGATTTATTGCATAGTTAGTAATAAGGCCGGAAAACCAGGCATAATAAAGCAGAAAACTTTCCAAAGAAGCTAGCATCGTATTCCAAAACAAAGCAAAATATGCACAAGCTGCGCATTGAAAAAAAAGCGGATTTGGTTTTCGAACTAATTTAGCGAATTTATATATGTAAACGTATATTCCAGTTATTAATATTCCCAACCCAACCGTACCCAATTCCAACCAGATTTTAAGATAGTAGTTGTGCGCGGCTGGAGATGACCCTAAAACACCACGGATATGTGCTCTGTATGTTCCCCAGCCAACGCCCGTTACGATTGCCAGAGGTTCATTATACATGTATTCAAGAATGCCACCCCAAATCATCGTCCTTCCAGATGATACCTCCCGAAGATTTGCTGCTTGAAAAATAGACATGCGATTTAAGACATTAATTAAAAAACTAGAATTGCTCGCCAAAATAAAGCCGAAGACTACAAAGCCACCAAGTATTGAAAAAATAAGCAAGCGAACATTTTTAGTTAACATACTTATCCCAATAACTTGGAGAGGGACTAACAGGTAAGCACCCCTAGATCCCGTTAGCATAATCCCACTGAGGCAACTCAATACCATTGTCAGATAAAAAGCTTTAATCACAATAGAATTTGTTCTATTAAGAAAATAATATATAATTGGTGCAAGAAAAGCAAGCGCATATGCCCCTTGGTTCGCGATAGGACCGAAACTCGAAAACCGTTGTCCACTATGGGATAACACATCCCTTCCCAAAAAATTTATACCTGAGAAAAAACTGAGTAACGCCACTATATTTAATAGTGAGAATATAGCGACAAGCAATCTTAGAGCAGATGAACTCTGCCTCGCAGACCTAAATATGATGGCTCCTGCAATATATAAAAAAATTGGGTCTAAGAGCTTTGCTTTGAATTCCACCAACGATTCGAGCCGATCAAGCTTGACACCATCTGAAAACAATCCAGCGTACAAAAGTGAGCTTGCCCCAATAAGAAAAAACAGCGACAAAGGAAAAAAAGAGGGGATCTTTTTAATTAAAAGATCTCGTTCTGATAAGTTCACAACAATCAGAATTAGAACCGACAGATAAAACACTGTATTTTTAAGGCTCAAGCCACGTATGTCACTTCCACCTACTCCCCAAATAATAGCAGATATGATCGTGATGGATATAGCGAGAAAAAGTATGAATCTAATCTTTGACAAGCTGGTTTACGGCCTCCTCCCGGGTCATGCTGAGAGTTCTGAAATCACAAGGCGGGATTTGCCCGATTTTGTCTGTCTGATTTGATCAACTTGGTTAAAACTCACAAACATACTTGGACCACACTTTAATTGTATTTGTTCTGCAAAAAAGGATCGACTGGATTCTGGCAATTGATGACCAATTCCTATATCTGGAATATAATCTACTACTATCATATTTTTCTGATTTTGCCTTACCTGAAATTTTTTAATACCCGGTTGAGAACGGAATAAGATCGTCCAGTATGTTCCACCCAATCGATTCCCATTGGGTGCTTCCACTATATCGAATGACCGTCCTTCTACCCTTTCCAATACCGGCTGACCGTATGGAGTTCCTTCATGTTTCTGGTTTTGCCATATTCCATCGTCTTCGATACGGTAACGAATAAATGGCATGCCGTAATTATCTAAATCTGTTATATGGATGCGACCTCTATCACCTGCATTTACGGGATGATTATTCTCGTCCAATACCTCCATAAATAGCCTAAAACTATGGACGTGGAATCCTCTTTCATGTGGAAATTCATGGGCAATGTCCCCGAATTCTCTTGATCCGTAGCGGTTCATGACCTTGCAATTGAAAGTACGTTCAATTTTTTCCCTCTGCCAGCCAAAAAGCTGTTCCGCGCTGGTTACCACATATCGAATAGTAGGAAATCTACGATTGGTCTTCATCAAATAGTCGCAAAACGCAGCCAAAGGGCTAGGGTAGGATACAAGCACTTGGGGTTGGAATGTAGCAATTTTATCAACATACACACGCATATCTTCATCTGAAAGCTGATAGGTGGACATCATTAGGGTGCGGGTAAGCCAAGAATGCACTTTTCCTCTGAATGAATTTGAGAGGTTGATATCCATGGGTGCCCCCCAAAGTTTGGCGACCTTGGCACCATTGTTTAAGCCCATCATCTTCAGGTCATACAGAACAGTGGCCTTACGCATCGCCTGGCAATAGCGATCGAAATAGAAGACGACCTTTTCACCGGTTGATCCGCCGGTACTGCTACAGATTAATTGGTCGCTTTCAACACCCTGATTTGATTTTATGGAGTTGGCGTGGTTTTGGATGTCCCCTTTGGTCAACGGTGGAATGTTTTCTAAGCCTTCCAGCAACTTCCCGGAAGCGATGCCGGCCTGATCGAAACGCTGTTTGTAAAATGGGCAGTTTTCATAAGCATACTTTAAAAGCTTATCAAGTTTGGCCTTCTGAGCCACCTCTCTTTCGGCAGGGGAAAGGCTTAAAAATTTTTCGATCTCTTTCCGAGCCTCAAGAACCCCATCTCTCATGAGGTAATGGTAGACCGGATAAATGATCTTACTATAAAACTTGGAGTAGCTCATTTTAATTCTTACCAATCCAAAGACAAACCTGTTTCAGCTTCAATTTGATTTCACTAAGTTTATCATTCTGGTGAGAACACAGCCTTTGAAAAAAATATTCCGCACTCCCCGGCCCAAGATATTTACCTTTCGCATATCGGTGCGTATAGGATCCCATGCGCTTGATTTTAGATGGATTGCTGCCGGGAATATTCCTATAGCCCGACTGGTCCTTGGATGAAAGCGTCCAAGATTTGTATCCGACCCTTTCGGCCATGCCAATCACAAGATCATTATAGCCTCCGCCTGGCCAACAGATATAGTCCACCTGTTTGTCTATATGTTCGGAGATAAGCCGCCTACTTTCCGATAACTCCCAGGTTATTCGATTACGATAGTCATCATCGCTTTCGTACTTACCGGTAGACGAAAACTGCGCAAGTATTTTGTGGCTCTCGCTCTTGAGTACATCACGCCAGTCATCTCTCTTCCAAAACGACTCATCTTGTCCGGAACTAAACTCAACAATACGATCCACAAGCATTTCGTCTGGAAAAAAACGAGGGGCTTCCAGCGACTTGCTGTGGACAAAAACCGGGTAGCCTCTGGGCACCCATTCCGATGAGGTGAAGTTCATGTACCGATACTTCATCTCTGGTCTCAAATTCCATCCCAGCCAAGGATATCGCATGCCAGGTTTGTAAAAATCGACAATCTCGCTACCACTGAAATACCAGGTGTGGGTCATCGCATGAGATTGAATATCCACCAAGCCCGAGGCTTCCATCAAGCGCATCTCTCCCCAGGATAGGAATCCCATGGCATCTTCGGGCAAAACTGGCTTTTCATCTGCGTGTTGCGGCCTCGGTTCACCAATAGGATCGACGAATTCGGGATTGACAAAAATGGTTGCCTTGATTCCATATTTTTTTAGTAACGGAAAGGCATACACCCAATTGTCCAAGTAACCGTCATCGAAAGTGAGCATAACGGATGGATGTCGCAGAATCTTTGTCCCGGCCATGTGCCGGTACAGGTCTTCCCAGAAAATGAATCGGTAGCCAGCTGCTTTCAATATGGATAATTTTTGTTCGAACTGTTCTAAAGGCTCCGAAAGATGGTTATAGATCCATTTGGTTTGGTTTAGTCCAACACTATGAAACATCACGACCGGGACGATAGAAGCATCAATGGCCATTTATCGTCTTACCCCTTTCCCAGCGCTTCGCCATTAACAATAATTTCGTCATAAAAGTCACGATACTCCTGTACCATCTGATCGAATTGATATTCCTTTCGATATCTTTCGCGGGCGGTTTTTCCCAATTGGTGTCGCATTTCAGAATCTTCGATCATCAGCCTAATCTTCTTGCATAGATCTTCCGCATTGCCTGTCTCAAAAAGCAAGCCATTGTGTTCTTCATCAATGATGCTTTCCAATGTGGGAATTCGGCTGGCAATGGATGGCACCCCATTGTGCAAAGCCTCGGACAATGCCAACGGTCTCGCCTCCATCAAGGAAGGGATGACAAAGATATCCGCCATATTATACAATTCACAAATTTTCTCATGGGGAATGAATCCCAACATAAGAACACAATCCTGAATACCCAATTCATTGACCTGTTTGGTAACTTTTTCCCACATATCACCATCACCAGCGCAAACTAGTTTAAGCCTCTGTTTTTTAATGTATTCTTTTCCTAGTAGATGAAAAGCACTTAAAAGGATGTCCAGCCCTTTGATTTTTTTAATACTCCCCACAAACAAAATTATGTTGTCATCGGTACCAAGACCATAGTTCACTTTCAGCTCTGTAACAGGTGTTTTGGAATCAAGAAAAGGCAGCATAGACGGAATATGGCGTATTGGCTTTCCGTGGCGTTCTTCATATTCTTTTCGAATCGGATCCGAGACAGCCATTATCCCCGTAGCCCTATCGAACAACATCTGATGCAAGGCTAACGGCCTGCTGGGATGCATTCCGCCTCCGTGGATTCGAATGATATACGGGATTTTGTAAAGTCTGGATATCAGTGGAAGGTAATACTCCTGAACAAATTGCTTGCTGCTGTATGGCAAATGGATGAGATCAATCGATTCCTTCAACCTATGGATAGTTGCGATACTTGTTTTCCAATGCAAAACTGTTGAAAACCTTGGAACGGAACTATTTTGATAATGAATTAAGTTAATATACTTCCCTGGTACCCGATCACAAAGGCTACAGACATAGACATTGTAAAATCGGCCGATGGCCTGTACAAAGTAGTGATGGAAAATTTCTATCCCGCCTGTTGCGCAGGGATAGAGGCGAGGTAAAAGAAACAAAATGCCATGTTGCCTATTACTATGCATCTATCAGCTTTCGATTGTCCAATGTCCCCGAGATCATATATGTTAGTACAATCAAAGAAATGTTAGCAAGAGCGCTCACAATAGAAAAAAGAAGTAACCCCATTATCGGATCGGCAAAATTCTTCAACCCATAGTATAGGCTTGCCAGGCGAATTATCGTTGCAACCACCTGAAAGTTTAATCGAAATTTATTGAAACGACCAACAATTAGAACAGCGTTTGTCGGTGGAAGAATGAAACTGGTGTAGAGCCATGGCACCAACAACACAGCAATCTTTCCAGTTTTCGCCCATTGCGCTCCGAGCAAAAAACCGAACAATGCTTTTCCCCAACAAATTAAAATGCCAAATAAAATAACCCCAATGAGAATCAATGCAAGAGTTATTTTAACAAATTCGCTTTTTACCGGATCTCCACAGTTCAGATTTTCTGCCACTTTGCGTTGGTAGACCTGGCGCACCGCATCCTGAATAGGTAGCAAGGGTCTTAATATCAACCGGTTGGCTATGGCATAAAAACCGACAATATCAGAGGAAAATGATGTCGATAGAATAACAACAGGCATATGAACAGCGAAACTGGTAAACAGATTGTTTGGCATACTGTAAAGTGGGAAATCCCTGAATTCAAAAATTGTTCTTACATAATCAATTTTAGGAAATCTTTTTAATGCTAATTTTGCATGTGTAATTATTGACTTCAGCAATGTAGCCATCTGGGCAAAAAAAGCAACGATCTGAGCAATTACCAAAATTGCAATGGATGATCCGTACAAAAGGCCCAAACCTATCCGCAAACAAGGCGACACCGAACTGACCACTACATTGGATGCTGCAAGAACCACATATTTCTGGTGGCGATTATTATAATTGCTAAGAGTTAAATTGGTTCCGATAAAAAAGATCGCAAACGGGAGCCAGTATATCCAGGTATCCAGCTTTTGTACCCATCCAAATTGCCATCCGAATCGATTCAGTCCCCAAAAAATGCCTCCAGAAAGGACCGAAATCACCAAAGTAAAAACCATACACAAGAGAAAGAGATCCTGGGCGTTTTCTTCTTCACGGGGAATGACCAGGGCCTGCTGGTATGCCAGCTGGCTATTATTCCCGACCATTGAGGCAATCGAGAGAAATAAGGCAAACACCCCGAAATCCTCGGGAGTGAAAATGCGTGTAATGATTGGCGCGGTCAAAATGGCCACCACCTGGCCGATCGCACCACCGGAAAAAACCGTACCAATCTGTCTGATTAATGGATTACTACGAACAGAATTGATAAATTTTCTATTCACCAATCGGTAGCCCAGCTCTTGCAAACTGCCAGTCATAAAGTTCTTCGATTTTTGTTTCCGCCTCGGCAAGGGTGCCTTGGGCAAACCTAAAGAAGTCAATTTCACACGGCAGGTAAGATTTTCCGTCGTAACCAATCATGAAAACGAAAAGATCACTCTTAGCCCCGAAAGAAAAAGGTTCAGATATCACAGATTGCTCTTGCCCATCCACAAAAAGACGGCTGGAGTCAGCCCGGTCTTCATCAATTTCTATTAAAAGATGATGATACTCACCATCTAGCAATGAGGTCTGAGAGGCCCGCAGGGTACTACCGGGTGCGACTCCAAATTTATGGCTAACCTGGAGACTACCATCCACTAACACATCCAACCGATATCCCAGATCCGATTTATTCAGTTTATAACAAATTGGCCCAGCAGCTTGGAGCTTGACGACAAATTCAAGGATGCATTTATTGCGTTTTGGGACAAAAAGGTTTGTAGAGTCCGCTTTTATATACTGGTTCCTGCCATTTAGGCGTAAAGCTCCCCGATTCCAATTTTCAAGGACACCGTCCACAAAATCTTCATCCTCAATGCCCACACCAATTAAGTCGTTTCGCGAGGTATCGGTTCTGACCGTCTCACGAGACTTCCAGTCACTGTTCCAATACAGATGTTCATCGTTTATGCGGGTAATTTCTTTCGGATAAGGAATGAAGTGATATTCACCAGCTTGATAGGCCAACCCCCAAGGCACAAAGACGCGGGTAATGTTTTCTATATCATCACTGGCTATTGGGGGCTCTGATGTCACAAGTGTGCCTGTATTGTTGGAAATTGCCTGTTTTTGTTTAAGATAATCTTTCCACGCTGCGAGACTTGTGATCTCACCATTTTCCGTCCCCAAAGAAAATCCCGTAGCGATTGATGCGGGCTCACCTTTCAGAGAATTGTTTTCGAATGCTAACGTATCGAATTCTACATGCTCGGCATCTAATCGGAAATAGGCATCATGTGCTTTGTAAAGGTTGTTCCCTACATATATGGACCTGTTGGATTCAGCCATCCCTTTACGGATGGCAATGGTAAAATTAACGATCTCGTTGTTGAAAACCGTATTTAAAAAGCCAGCCGCCTCGTTCCATCCGCATGAATTATAAAATTGCAAACTGCAGTCACTTGTTTTTCCAGACATGAAGTTGTCAAACGCATATACTTTGTATCCATGGTCTGCATATAATCCGACGCCAAAACAGCTGGATCGATAACAATCGGATGATTTACCATTTTTTTTTCGATGATGGGTATGTTTGTATCCCACTGGATTAACCGAAACGTTATTGTAGATATAAGCAGGACCACCATGCCAATAGGAAATTCCGCCATAATCCTGTAATGACAGCAACGAATCCTCGACCCAATTATGGTGAATCAGGTTGCGCTGGACGGGCACATTGAGCCGAGGCCCATCTCCATATTGATTAAAATAAGGTGGTCCAAACACGATCACACCGGCACCGGCCGTGCGTTTCGTAATATTGTAAGCCACCTCGCTCAACTCGGCATCCACTATACATAGGGCATGATCAAAGCCCCATAAGGAAAGCCGCCGTAATCCAGACATATTGACGACGTTGTTTTTCAATACAGCATGGCGCAACCGTCCAACCTTGCCATTGTTGCGGACTCCTGACCGGAGTCTGGAAATAGCACTCAGGGTAACTGCACTTCCGCCAATATCCTCGAATCTATTATTCTCGACAGCGATGTGCTCAATGACTTCACTTTCCGGTTGGTCTGAGCAAAAGGAAATGACACCAAATGGGAGATTGGTAAAGTTGCAAAAATTAACACTTATATGAGAAGCGTTTCCACTGATCTGAATAGCACTGTTATGAAGACCGCCCCGCCAGTATTCCGCACTGTTTTCCGCAATCGGAATCTCATTGGCACCCGCAAAATGCAAATTTTCGATGCTGATATGCGATTGACCGTGGATGGAAAGAATGACATTCTCGTCTCCGGCTTCAAGATGGGCTGTATTGGGGTCCTGATCGCCCGACAACCTAACGAACAGCTTTTTTCTATCCTTACTGAAGTAAAATTCACCCGGACTATCCAGCAGGAAGGGCAGGTTTTCGATGAAATATCGGCTGAATCGAACCGGCCCATTTACATTGTAATGGAAATTAGCGTAGATGGTACCCTCAGTCGTATTCAAGCCAAGAATTTGTGACGGCAGCACGCGACTTCCGGTAAAATCTTCGGCCCATACCACCCCCCCCTGGCGATACTGATTAGGAATCGTACGATATTGAGAAATTTTATCTGAGTCGTGCAGATAGGTCATTATATCATGGGTACCTGATACGTCATAGATTGTCACGTTTTTACTACCGATAACGATTTGTTGTGCACGGGAAATATCGACTTTTCCGTTTTTGGGGATCTCCACGACTAAATAGTCATCATTGACGGCTTTGATTGTTGCGTTTTCTATTACCGTACGTGAGTTATTGTCTACAAATTGTGCCGCGCTTCCTTTTTCGAAAATGGATGGCTTATCAATGTAAATTTTCAGTTCAATTGATGCCTCATCACACTCCCACCAATCACTTTTAACGTCGTCTCCTTTTGTTTCCGACAACGACAACCAGTCCGGTTCTCTAGCCAAGGCCAACCGAAATATCCCTTGGTTGGTTATCTCGTACAGCGTTCGGGGGACTGTGTTATGGGGCCAATCTACATGCCAAATTTGATCGGCAACGTCAGAATCAAGCTCGACAAATTGCCCACGTGAGCATTTTTCCCAGGTTCCGGTAATTTTTTTGGTGGACATAACAATCGGTTGGCTACGCCCCCAATCTTGCAGGCAAGACAATCGTATCGGTTGATCTGGCAAACCACTTTCGTCTGCAATCAAATTTCCGCGATAAATCACCCCTCCCTTAAAAATGTAGGTATGGATTCCGTATTCCTGTTTAGCCTTAGATTTGGCCGACAAGTCCCACGGGTGATGTTTCCACGGCTCCTCTTTGGTTAGACCGCTGTTATTGTCATCACCACCTTCAAAATCAATGTATCGAATCGATCCACCAGCCTTTAAAACAAATTCATCAAAAGACCACTGAGGCTCCGATTGTGGTAAGTTTTGTATTCTGTTGTCACTTGCGATAATCACTCGTTTAGGCTGATATAGAGCGTCACAAAAAACGTCAGTAGCACAAACGTGTAGAAATGTGCAGATTGTGAAAACATTAACAATAGAATTCCGGTTGACGGTCAGCCATTGAAACGTAGTCTCAATCAAATTTTCAACACGCAAACGTGAAATCATTTTTCTATCTCCTCAATACATTCTTGTACGCCAAAAAGGTGCCCATACCAAAAATTGTATGGTCTTAACTGGGAATAAGAAGACATTGACAAATGATGTTTGACGCCATAGCGAAGTTGCCACAATGATTTTGTGCGTTTCCCATAGCTTTTCGGGAGAAGCTAGTGACTGAGGATTTTACGAGTGAATAAGTTCAAAGTCAGAAACTGAAAGCGCCATTTATACCTTTTCATATGCGGGTTAAACTTTTTCGAAAAGGTTAGCATGATGGGGGCCATAAATCCCAAACGGAATCATGACCAAAAGATTCAAACAGGGTAACTACTCACCCCCATTATAATCAGGAGTCCTGTTTTGTTGGGCCAGCGCAATCTGAATGGCAACAAGCGGGTTGACTCCCTGAGCAGCCATCGTT